>JAFSTN010000015.1 GCA_017450485.1 Lachnospiraceae bacterium | reverse complement strand
TGTACCAGTCAAGAAAAGTAGACACGAAAAATGTTTTTTTGTTGTTTTATTTTTCAAAAGTGGACATGGGCCACTTTTTTAAGCATTTTATTTTTTCAAAAGTAGACACGGAGCTTTTTTTTCACTCGTTTTCCTTTTCAAAAGTAGACACATCCCCTGAATGCGCCTGTTTACGGCGTTTCTGAACAAACTTCAGTTCCTCGGAGAGCACTCTGTTCTCGAATGTATTTTTTCTCTCCAATTCACCCTTAAAAAATCGCTTCCGATAGTTTACTGGTGTGTCATAGCCCAGAGCATAACAGGGACGGTGTTTGTTATAGAAATCCACATATTCCTCAAGGACTTCCATGAACTCCTCTCTGCGCCGGCATTCATCGATCTTAAGTGACAGTATATGGAAAGATACTTGATGATACATATATGCATATCCTGTATGAACGCCGTGATCTTGATCTTCAGACTGTGTTCTTATTAGACCGGGTGCAGAAGGGTCTTGCCATTGATAAGGCAGATGCTTTGCGGTTACGCAAACTTGAGCTGATAGAAGGCCGATATCCCAAGGTGTTTGTTTCTTACAGGATCGCCGATATTACCGGAAGCCGGACTGAATATATGAAGACAAAGGGCTTTGGGGATGATATATATAAAGATATAGTTTTAACTACCGTCAGGGATCTGAAATCAGCAAGCAGAGCAGAGATAGTTGAAGTGGTTGGCAGTTCGCTTCCAGAAAGCCTTGATAACAAGCAGAAGATAAAAAAGATCTCCAATATATTAGCTTCGCTTAAAGAGTTGGGGAGAATCGGTAGTGAAGGAAACGGGCGCGGGGCACGATGGTTTTATATTGAATAAACGACTAATAGGCTAATTAATCTTTCTAGTTAGTCGTTTCCATTAAAACTGATAATCGGTTATTCCCCGAAAATAAAGGATTTAAACGACTAATAAACGACTACTTTGGTTTTGATTTAGTCGATTACTAGTCGTTTATCATCACCTGCGAGAGAGTTGCGTTCAGTTTGCGTTCAGTAAGTCTGGCTTTGCCAGCCAAGGATGATGATATAGCACAACCTCCCTTCATATTTTATCCTGTTTTGGCTAATCTCGTTACTTGGTTCGACTCGCGAACCCCGCTGTTTTACTCGCTTTGCTCGTAAAAACCTCTTTCGAGAACTGCGTTCTCGAAAAGCGTATTTCGCTCGTATCGGCAACCTGCGGTGCCTCAATTCCCGTCCGGGTCACTCAAAAGACACTCCAAAACGGAGTGTCTTTTTTCGTTCTCGATTCGTAT
Organism: Lachnospiraceae bacterium; assembly: GCA_017450485.1. Taxonomy (GTDB): domain Bacteria; phylum Bacillota; class Clostridia; order Lachnospirales; family Lachnospiraceae; genus XBB2008. The sequence goes on along the minus strand of JAFSTN010000015.1, from coordinate 70,910 downwards.
GAATATTGCCGATAGGAAGTTATATAAACTCCGGTTTTACAAACTCAACCCCGTTTTCGAGAAGGTGGTCGATCATTATCCTGTAGTAATCCGGGACCATGGCCAGAGTTTCCTCGTGGTCGTGCATAAGGATTATGTGATGCGATCCGTCTTCGAGGAGAACTCCTCCACTCGGGGGATCATCGTCATGTATTCTCTTGAATACATCCTCCATCGTGAAGCCGCTTCCGGGGCGGATCATCTGATACTCCGCGAAATCGAAGGTCCAGAGCGTATCGATATCTTTGTCCAAGTCGTTTTCCTTCCACCAGGGATACGGAATCTTCCTGTCATCGAGCTTGCTGAACCCCTGATCCTTGAAATACTGCTCGTATTTGTCTTTATTGTCGCCGCCTTTGCTCCCATAGGGGAACCTGAAAGGGCGGTATTTTCGCACTACCCCGGCCTGGATATAGATATCATCAAGAAGCGCTTCGGTCTTTTTGATCTCTTCTGTGCCATCCTCGAAAGAAATCTCCGCAAAATTCGGATGAGAATAACTGTGATTGCCGACGATCATCCCTTGCTTCAGCGCGTAAACGACGTTTTCGGGATATTTCTCCAAACGGTCACCCTGAGCAAACATCAGGTCAACTATCCCCCTTTCTGTAAGATAATCAACCAGTAAGGGGGTATTGCCTGTTGCGATGTCATCAATTGTAAGTACTGCTTTGATCGTTTTCATGAGAATAAGTTTACTATTATCACATTTTTCTGTACAGCTTTATGGCAATGAACATGATTATGATCATCCAAGCGGTTCCCCAGATCTCCGCCGACCATAACGGTGCAACACCACGCTGATAAAGTGCCGGAAAGGTATCCATCAGCATATGCAGAAGGATAGCACTGGGCAGGCAGATCTTCTTTGCGCAAGTGACGCCGTAATATACGATGACCGTAAGTCCGATATGGCAGAACATCGCGATCAGACGTTCATAGACGTTCATGGCCATCATCCCGTAATCGAATGCGGCGACAGTCTGAACGGATGGAAGTACGGCAGCGGAATTCTCCTCTGTAATGCCGAGAGTACTGAACGCAGCTTCCATATCACCGGCGGAAAACATGACAGCTATAAGCAGAAAACTGATCATTGAGGGGATCAGCACGGCAAGTATCTCTATTCCCCCGTGACCGATTCCGTACATTATGGCGTTCTCACGTGTGCGGTTCTTTTTCATAATGAATTTAAGGACGATATATCTTCCGCACTCCTCAAAAATACCGGCCATAACGGTTCCGTATAACACAAAAACGACGGTATTTCCATTAATGAACCGTGAAACCGGATTATCTGAAACGATACAGAGCATGTGTACCCCAAGCTCCAGTACCCGGGCGGAAACGATAAATCCGACGGCACCGGCGATCACCCAGCTTATATTCGTCTGCTCTTTATGATTTTTTCTCCAGAAGATGAAGAAGGCGACCGGGATCGCGATCATCAGGATGATCGTGATGACAAGCGACGGAACGCTGCTTTTTCCTATAACGATATTTTCCAGTTCTTTCATTTCTCATCACCTCCCCAGACTTCTACGCAGAACCCTTTGTGACCGCAGGCAGTGCAGGTCAGTTTGCGGGTGGTCGGCGTATGATTTGCCCAGAAGGCATCTTTCAGAGAGGGTTTGAATACTTCGTGGCATTCGGGACATATGTATTTTACGTGACCAAAGTAGTATCGGGTGACCAGTATACCCCAGGGAATGGCCACCAGTACCCAGATGACGAACGGCCACCAGATACCTTTGACGATCCAGAAAATGATCGAAAACCACTGAAGTGCCGTAACCGGGATTCCGGTCAGGATCATCATCATGCGCATTTTTTTAAGATTTTTCTTGCTTTCCATTAATAAGGCTATGTCACCGATGGATTCGAGAGAGAATGACGTTTTGTTTTTGAGCCCGTTTTTCAGTTCGCGCAGCTTATCCAGCTTTTCCTCTTTATCAGAGATCTCATCCGTAAGGGCTTTCTCCTGCTGTCCGATCAGCAGTGAGATCACTTTCTCGGGATGTTCTTCCTTAAGTATCTGTGAGATGGCATCGATCGGAATATCGAGTTCTCTTAAGAAACAGATGATCTTCATAAGTTTCAGATCGTCTTCCGAATAGAGCCTTCTCCCGCCTTCGGACAGATCGCTGGGGATCAGGATTCCGCGGGTATCATAATATTGAACTGTCCGGACTGTGACTCCGCAGAGCTTTGCAAGCTCTCCCGTTGTGTATTTTGACATAGCTCTCACCTCCTTTCGCCACGTATCCTACTACATGACGCTGCGTAACAAGCAATACGTTACGCAGGGGGATTTTTTGTTTATTTGAAATTTCCGCCGTATAAACGGATATATCGGAGTAAAAGAAGGAGAGATCGTCACTAAAAAGGCATTCATAAAGGCAACCGAGAATCTGCTAATCCTGCGCCCCTTCGAGCACTCTGCCCATAAAACTCATGATGCATTCTTTCTTATCTGCCGGATCCATTTTTTCGAATTCGGGTGAATGGATCGTGGCGGATATACCATACAGGAGCTGGCCTGCGATAATATCCGCAGGCCGCTTACTTTTTATATTCCACTTTTCTATCACGGACGCTATGAGCGGCCGCAGCTCCATCAGCGTCCTCTCATGCATTGCGATCTGCACGGTCCAGTGCATGTTGCCCTGTATCTGTCCGAATTCTCCCATGGATCTTTCATACAGAGGCATCAGCTTTTCTATCAGATCGGACGGATTCACGCTTGACCGTATCAGTTCCGCGAACTGTTCCCTGTATTTCTCAAAGAACCGGTCGACGACCCGGTCAAAGAGCATATCCTTGGACTTGAAGTAGTGATAGAACATCCCAATCTCGCCGCCCACTTCGTTCATTATCATTCGAACGGAAGTCGCCTCGTATCCGTGTTCAAAAAACAGATGCATGGCGACGTCGAGTATTTCATCTCGTTTTCCGCCCGTAAGCACGGCTTTTCTGGCCATTGTTTATTTCCTCCAGCCACCCGGAGATCGTGTCAAGCAGCAATCCCATGTTTCCTACCTGACAATGATGATCGGCGTTTTCCTCTGCTGTAAACAGTCTTCCGGTCACGCTTCTCGCATTTACCAGCGCATCCAGCTGATCCCGGTAAAATACCGTGTACAGATCAGCGGCCCCTGCAAGCACGAGTGTGTCCTGAGTTACCATTTTGGAAATCTCGCGGGTGTTGTACTTTCTTATATGGTTAAAATACCCACATGGTGTATGTATATTATCATAGATCGAATAGCCCTGCAGTAACAGCCATTTTGTAAAATACTTTTTGTCAAACTTCTTATTCAATGATCTCCACAGGATGTTTTTCGGATGACGTGTCAGGTAATCAAAGACTTTTCCGAAAGATCCCATCCTGTTCAGTATCGCGCCGTAGAAGTCGTATATCAGATCGTACATTACCAGACGGGATATACGCTTATCGTATGCGGCTGCTCTGGTGGCCAGATATCCGCCGAGGGAGATCCCTATCAGAGTAACATCATTCAGGCCGAAGTGATCCAGAACCGCACCGGTACAGTGCTCCCACTCGGGTGTCATCCTTGCGTCATGATGCATCAGGACTTCTCCCTGCCCGGGCCCTTCGAAGAAATAGATATTATAGTGTCGCTCCATGAAGTAAGGCACCATCATGAGGAAATCCTGACATATGCTGTCGTATCCCCCGTGGATCACGATCGTACCTTTTGCATCATCGCATTCCGAATAATATACAGGCAGCTCATAGTTTTCAAACGGTATCCTGACGAGTTTGAGCCCCGGATAGGTGTTGAAGAAATAAGAGTCAAAAAGGGCGACGCACCTGTCATACAGTATATGCTTGAGGCTCCTGCCGGATCCGTCTTTTTCACCGCTCAGGGTATAGAACTGGGCAGCACGGTAACAGATTGCAGCTTTTATAGTTTCTCCGTTTTTTTCCGCTATCTCACCTTCGCCCATGAATACGGATATCCACTGTTCAAAGCTGTCGATCCTCTTACCGATATCCATCATCTCATCATACGAAAAAGCCCCGTATGTATAGAAGCGGTTCATCTGAAAGTTAAGTCCTTCATCCTCGTGAAAAGTATAATATCCAACAGGAAAGTTCATATTTGTCTGTGTCATATCCCATACCTCCATAAACCGAATATCGTTCTGTGAACCTAAAATACCATCACACCGGACTGCCTGTCAAGAATAAAAAGAACGATATTCGGTTAATCGTGGCCGAAATTATAAAAATACTACTTGACTTTTCACAGCATCATTTTATCGATCAGGCTGTTGCATCCCTGATTGTGGTCGAGGACCATGGCACGAAGTCGGGTGTCCTTACCGGCGATACTGAGCAGGGACTCCGTGTCGGTCAGCTTGTTCAGACCCAGTTCGAAGTACAGATTTCTGTATGCTTCGTTGTGATCCGACGGGGGTGTCAGTACCGCAAAAGATATTTCGGGATTGGATCCGACAAGCTGATCCGTGAAGGAGGCCTTCAATTCTTCAGTGACGGGTGTGGCGATGCTCAGCCTTTCATATATCAATTCGGCTTTGGCCATACGGACCTTTCTGAGATGATCGTTCAGAGCAGTCGTGTTGTCATAGTCTTCTTCACCTCCGGCGAGAAAGGGGTCAAACCCGTCATCGTCGGGGGTGTTTATGTATCTTAGGAGCCTGCTGTCGAAATAGTCCGTAAAAGTACAGGGATCCTGGGCATTATCTATGAGCACGGCAGCCTCATGATCCCAGGTGCGCAGAGCCAGTGCAAGAAGATGTGGGTAACCTGTTACGGTTTCCTCCGGCGAATCATGGTATATATATACTTCAGAGAGAGCGGGACAGTTCTCAAAAGCCCTGTTTGAGACATCGCATCCGGCAGGTATGTGTATGCTCCGCAGATTCCGACATCTGGCAAAAGCCCATTCTCCGACGCATTCCGTACCGGGCGGAATGATGTACTCTGTCAGTTTACCGTTATTCATATATTCCTTGGCAAGTATAAGCATAGATACATTGTAGTGATTGCGGAGGTATATCTCAAGACCGGTTGTCCGGATACTTCATGACAGGACAGGCATGATTCCTTGCTGTTGATTTTGACATTCATAGATAATACAATTTCGTTAATGAGATATCGGATATCTCTGCAATCGTGACAAAGGGGGTATATATATGAAAGCTTTATTTATTGGCGGTACAGGCACTATCAGCATGGCTATCGTTAAGAGATTGGTTGAGGAACTTGACTGGGAGGTGTGGCTCATCAACCGAGGCAACCGTAACGATGGGCTTCCCAAAGGGGTTCACACTATAGTCGCGGATATACATGACGAGGCTGATGTGGCGAAGAAACTCGAGGGAATGTACTTTGATACGGTAAGTGACTTCATCGCTTTCCATACAGAGGATGTCGAGAGAGACATACGTCTGTTTAAGGGGAAGACCGGACAGTTCCTGTTTACGAGCTCCGCATCGGCGTATCACAAACCCGCAGCCGATTACCGGATCACCGAGGGTACGACTCTGTCCAATCCCCACTGGCAGTATTCGAGAGATAAGATCGCGTGTGAAGAGATCCTGATGAAAGAGTATCGCGAGAGCGGCTTCCCGGTCACCATAGTCAGACCGAGCCATACATATGATGAGCGTTCGATACCGATGGGCGTGCACGGCAACGGCGGGTCGTGGCAGGTTATAAAGAGAATGCAGGAAGGCAAACCGGTCATCATCCAGGGAGACGGCTCATCTCTGTGGACTCTGACCTTTAATACGGATTTTGCGATAGGATATACCGGACTGATGGGTAACCGTCATGCCATCGGCGAAGCATTCCAGATCACATCCGATGAGACTCTTACCTGGGATCAGATATATGCCACGATAGCCGATGCTCTCGGAGTAGAGCTTAAAGCCTATCATGTGGCTTCGGATTTCCTCTCGGCTGTCGGGGACAAATACGGCTACGATTACGACGGAAGTCTGACAGGCGACAAATCCGTATCGGTAGTGTTCGATAACAGCAAGCTGAAAAAGATAGTGCCTTATATGACAACGAACGTACCCTTTGAACGCGGTGTGAGGATTGCGCTTGACTATATCATGTCTCATCCCGAATGCCAGACTCCGGATCCCGAGTTTGACGCATGGTGTGACAGGGTGATCGATGCACTGGAAGCAGCTAAACAGAAGATCTGAAAGGAAGATAATATGTATCTGACAGTGGCTGCTCTGGCGGGCGCCAGCTATTTGCGGGCGTTGTCGTTGGCTGGGCGTTCGTGATGGGTTATAATTATTGAGGGTATTGCCGTGACACACTCACGGATATCAACTTGGGTATTGATTTAGGAGGTTAATATGGCTAAAACGTTAAAAGACATTCAGAAACTCATCAAGGATCAGGGGATCGAGATGGTGGACTTCAAGCTGACCGATATCGACGGCAGATGGAGACACTTGAGCATCCCGGCTGAGAGACTTACCGAGAGCACTATGGAGCATGGTATCGGATTCGACGGATCCAATTACGGTTATGCCCCCATAGAGAACAGCGACATGGTATTCATCCCTGTGCTGGAATCTGCGGTAATAGACAGATATGCGGAGGTACCGACGCTCTCCATGATAGGTGACGTACGTGTCATCGATCTGCCGAAGAACAGGCCGTTTGATCAGTATCCGAGAAATGTGGCGATCCGCGCTCTGGAGTATATGAAAGAGATCGGAGTAGCCGATCAGATGGTGATAGGACCCGAGTATGAGTTCTATCTCTTCGACGAAGTCAGATATAATACCGATTACTTCAATATGTTCACCAGCATCTTCACTTCACAGGCAGGATATGCATCCGGCAGCCCCGATAATAACAACGGCTACCAGGTGATGCCCGGTGCAGGATATCATAATTCGCTGCCTACCGATATTCGTAATGACATCCGCAGTCGTATGTGCATGGTCATGAAGGAGTGGGGAGTGGATGTGAAGTATCATCATCCCGAAGTCGGCGGCAGCGGACAGATGGAGATCGAGGTCGAGCTTGGCGATATGCTCAAGCTGGCCGACGATACCATGTCTGCAAAATATGTCATCAAGAACGAAGCCGCGTCAGAAGGCATCACCGCAACATTCATGCCCAAGCCTCTAGCATCCGAGGCAGGCAGTGGTATGCATGTGCACATGCTCCTCTTCAAGGGCGGCAAGCCGGTCTTCTATGACAAGAAGGGCTATGCTCAGCTGAGCAAGGAAGCGCATTGGTTCATGGGCGGCCTGCTCTCACATGCACGTTCACTGTGTGCGATCACCAATCCGTCAACCAACTCTTACAAGAGACTGGTACCCGGCTTCGAGGCACCCGTGACTATCGGATATGCCATGAGTAACAGAAGTGCGGTCATCCGTATCCCCGCATATGCGAAGACTCCCGAGACCAAGAGATTCGAGCTTCGTAATCCCGATGCGACATGCAATCCCTACTATGCATATGCAGCTATCCTGATGGCCGGCTTAGACGGCATCAAGAAAAAGATCGATCCCGAAAAGATGGGATGGGGACCTTATGACTTCAATCTCTATACTCTTTCAGATGAGGAGAAAGCTAAACTTACCGGTCTTCCGGCAACTCTGGACGAGGCATTAAATGAACTTGAGGCAGATCATGATTACCTGACCGAAGGCGGTGTATTCCCCGAGAGGCTCTTACAGCAGCTGATCGCCCGCGAGCGCGCATCTGCATCCAGGGTATCGAAGCTTCCTCATCCTATGGAATTCGCGATGTACTATGATCTGTAATATGCTGTGATCATTTGACGATGATCATAGATCATACGTGATAAAATCGCAAATTTTATTTGATTTTTCGCTATGATTCATATATACTACTGTTTGTGTCTGTGGAAGCGGACACAACAGTGTATATATGATATGGTGCTGTAGCCAAGTGGTAAGGCGTGGGACTGCAACTCCCTGATCATCGGTTCAAATCCGTTCAGCACCTTTTTTTTTGCCCCGAGCATGACCGCTCGGGGCTATTTTTTTTCACACGGAGTGTATAGAAACTGAGAGATATGCTATAATTTGTTTCGTTAAACCTACTAAGCCGGGAGGGCAAAAACGTGAAAAAAACAATTGTAGCAAAACTTACCGCCGCAGTTATCATCATTCTCGTGGCAGTCATGGTCATTTCCACCGCCATCATAGTTAGTACATCAAGTAAGACACTGACCGGACACCTTACGAAAGAAGAGCAGATAAGCGCGGATAAGTACGCCAACTCGATCAACAGCTGGATCGAGCTTGAAAAAGGCCTTAACATAGCTGCGGCGGCATCACTCAAAGCTTTAGATGATGCTCAGTATACTGCAGAGAACATGCAAAGAATCGTTACTACCGAATCCGAGGGCAGAAGTGAACTTCTCAACCTTTATTACGGTACCGTGGATAAGCAGTTCATCCAGACAGATCCCGAAGCAGAGGCTCCGGAAGGATATGATCCGACTGCAAGAGGGTGGTATAAGGCAGCACAGAGTGCGGGAACCACGATCGTTACCGATCCTTATATGGATGTCCTTATAGGAGGAATGTGCATAACAATCGCTTCGCCCGTATACCGTAACGGTGATCTTGCCGGAGTCCTCGGTGCGGATTTCACCCTTGATTATATTTCCGAGATTGTCAATACTATTCCCTATGATTCAGGCGAATACGGTTTTCTGATCGACGCTTCGGGCAATTATGTAATGCATGAGAATGCCGAATATATGCCGGGAGAGGATTTTGCCGTAGCAGTCGCTGATGTGATGGGAGATCTGAAGGATCTTGTCACTTCCCCCGGGTCTTCGATCATCCTGACCAGGGATTATGACGGAGAGACCAATTATTTCGTTACCTCGAAGGTCGAGGGTTGCAACTGGATACTGGGACTTGCTCTTCCGAAATCAAACGTTGCGGGCAATACCAACAGACTCATCCTGCTTGCTGCAGTGATCGCCCTTGTATCCATTATAGCTGCCATATTGATAATGACTGCGCTCATCAAAAGACAGCTTGTTCCGATGGAGAAGATGAAGGCATTCATCAACGACAAGATCATCGGGGAGGAAGCATCTTCATCCGCACGTTCTGAAGTAGAAGAGATCGAGTATCTGATGAACGAGCTTGAGACCAGATTTATAGATGCGATCCACAAGACGCAGTCCGAGTCCCAGATCATTAAAGACAGGATGCTGTCCACCACAGGTAAGATCGATGATATCAGTAACAGTATTTCCGATATCAATGAAGCCATGCAGCGTACCGAATCCGGCATAGACTCCCAGACTGAGAGTATCAGATCGATCAGCGACATCTGCGGAAACGTGACGTCAGCTGCCGATACATTTGCCGAAGACACTAACAGCATGAATGAAAAGACCGCCGAGATAATCGGCAGAGTCGAGGCTATGGTACCTGAGATATTAAGCCACAAGAACCATGCCGTAACTGTGACTCATGAAACTCGCGAAAAGCTCGAAAGCGCGATCAAGGGTGTCATGGTCATCGAACAGATCATGGATGTGGCTGAGGCCATTCAGAATATTGCAAGCCAGACCAATCTGCTTGCATTAAACGCTTCGATAGAGGCAGCACGTGCCGGTGAAGCGGGAAGAGGATTTGCCGTGGTTGCTGATGAGATCAATAGTCTTGCAAGTACTACGGGAAGTGAGATCGATAAGGTTAACGGACTGACTAAGGAAGTTACGACCAATATCGAGGCTCTGTCCAAGGTCAGTGAACAGATCATCGGATTCCTTACGGATGACGTGCTCCATGACTACGATAATCTCGAAACCCTCGCCGGTAATTATCTGGAAGATGCAAGTTACTACGGTAACGTGAGCAGGGAATTGGGCGAGGGCGCGAGGAACCTGCGTATAGCAGTCGAGGATATCAACAGTGTTCTTGCATCCATCGATGCGGCACAGAATGATCTGGATGCGGCTGTACATGATATTTCGAACAACATGCAGAGTATCACCTCATCCAGTGAAAATGTATCGTCTGAGACCAGGGATGTAATGGACAGTATCACATCATTACAGGAAACCACCGGCAGATTTAATGTATAGTACCGGGGCTTCATAATAAAAATTTTTATTTTTTTCGAAACCTCCGCAGATGTTTTGCGTCTATATAGTCAGAAGCGCATAAAAAGCCCTTCAGGACATAATAGAAGCAATTCATTTACGGAGGTTTAATTATGAAAAAGAAAATGATCACATCACTACTCATCGGTACCGTTGCAGTTACATCCATGACCGGATGCGGAGCAGGCTATATGACGGAAACTACCGGAGCAGCAGAAACATCCCCCTCGTATGTAGAAGCCGAATATCCCGAGATGAGCCCCGAGGTGAGCCCCGAAGCGATGACGGAGACAACCGAAGCACCTGTATGGGCCGAACCCGAGTATACCGAAGATGCAGCAGCAACCTACATAGCCCCCGAATACCCTGTAGAAAGTGCGGCTTTGGCCAAAACCGAAAGTGAGGATTGCTATAACGCACCGGCTGTTAATTATGGAGAGAATTATAAGAGCATTGCGGAGAACGGGTTTAAGGAAGTTGCGGCTTCTCCCCTGTCAACTTTCGGTGCTGACATCGATACAGCCAGCTACTCGAACCTGCGCAGGATGATCACTGACGGATATCGGTTATCCGATATACCCGCCGGTTCCATCCGTACAGAGGAACTTGTGAACTACTTCAGCTATGACTACCGTGATCCCGGCAGAGACGATACGTTTGCGGTAAACGCTTCCATAATCGACTGCCCGTGGAATAAGGAGACCAAACTCGTCAATCTCGGTATCAAGGCAAAAGAGATGGAAGACATCGATGATGTTGCATCAAACATCGTATTCCTCATAGATGTATCGGGCTCCATGGACAGCTACGACAAGCTGCCGCTGCTTCAGATGGGACTTGAAATGCTGGTCGACAATCTCGATGAAGACGACAGAGTATCGATAGTTACATATGCATCCTCTTCGGACGTAGTGTTAGCCGGTGTATCCGGAGACAAGCACTCCCAGATCAAGAAGGCCATCAATGATCTGGATGCGGGCGGATCCACCAACGGCGGAGACGGTATCAAGTCGGCATACAAGCTTGCAGAGAAGTACTTCATCGAAGGCGGAAACAACCGTGTGATCATGGCTACGGACGGTGACTTAAATGTCGGTGTAACATCAGAGGACGAACTCGAGGAGCTTATAACCAGAAAGAAGGATGGCGGTGTATTCCTGTCCGTAATGGGATTCGGAACCGGTAATTACAATGAGGTGACTCTCGAGACACTTGCTGACAAGGGCAACGGTAACTATTCCTATATAGACTCTCTTGCAGAGGCCAAGAAGGTCCTGATCGATGAGTTCAACTCCACACTTTTCACCGTGGCAAAAGATGTTAAGTTCCAGGTTGAGTTTAACCCCAAGTATGTTTCTGAATACAGACTGGTAGGCTATGAGAACAGACAGATGAGTGCAAAGGATTTCAACGATGATACCAAAGACGGCGGTGAGATCGGCAGCGGACATGCCATGACAGTGATGTATGAGATCAAAATGAATGAAGGCAGTGACAATGAGTCCGGGTCACTTCGTTATCAGAATGCAGACCTGTCCGAGACCGGCCTTACCTCAAACGAGTGGATGACGGTATCGGTCCGCTACAAAGAGCCCGAAGAGGATAAATCTCAGCTCATATACTTCCCTATCAGCGCTGAATGCTACACCGGAAAGCCAAATTGTGATACACTTTTTGCAGCGTATGTAGCTGAATGCGGAATGATCCTGAACGACAGCGACTACATCGGAGACGTGAGCCTTAAGGATGTAAGAAAGCAGATGTCGAAGCTGGATCTGGATGATGTATACAAAGAGGAGTTCGTAGAGCTGATCGAGCAGCTGTGATCAGACGAAGATAAGTATGCAGGATTACGAGATCGTTGACCTGTACTGGGCAAGAGATGAAGGAGCAATAACAGAAACCCGTACCAAATACGGAGCCTATTGCCGAAAGATCGCCATGAACATAGTATCCAATGATGAAGACTCAGAGGAATGCTTAAGCGATACTTATATGTCGGCCTGGAACAGTATGCCCACCGAGCGGCCGGATATGCTCGCCCCGTATCTGGCAGCGATCGTCAGAAATCATGCACTCACTCTATATCGTAAGATACACTCAATGAAGCGCGGGGCGGGGCAGACCGCTCTCGCGCTTGATGAGCTTTTTGAAATAGCCGGATCCGATTCCACCGAGGACATGGTCGACAGATCGTTACTGGCCGGACACATAAACGGTTTTCTGGCCGGGATGGCTCCGAAAGACAGGATTGTTTTTGTGAGACGATATTTCTACGTGGATTCTCTGGCTGATATAGCGAATGAGCTGGACATGTCCGAATCGGCGGTCAAGTCTCAGCTCTTCAGACTGAGAGCCAGGCTTAAGGACTACCTGAACCGGGAAGGATATGAACTGTGAACGGGAATGATCTGATGGATGCCCTTTCGGGGCTCGATCCCAAATACATAGATGAGGCGGCTTGTGAACTGCATTCCATACCTGACGCCGCGAAGAAAGTCCACAGGTTCCGTGTAAACAGGGGGCTTATCATAGGTATGCCCATAGCTGCGGCTGTGCTTCTGACAGTCATGGTGGCACTTCCTGTATTGATCAGGACCGGAGGCCCCAGCTCCACGACCGCTCCTGCGTCAGACAGTGCCGCTTATGAGGCCGGGATGAGCGATGAGGCTTATGATATGGAGTCTGCGGCCGAAACCTCCGAACCTGAAGCGCCGGCGGAGTACTATGAAGCTGAGACATCCGAATCGCCTGCAGTGAGCGATGAACCCGCATATCAGGAGTCTGCGGATGCAGCCAAGACTGAAGCCGCAAGTGAGGATACGATGACCGAAGCTGCATTTGCGGCTGCGTCTGCCGCTGAAGAAACCGAGCCGGCAGCGATGTATGATAACGGCATCCTGAGGATAGATACTAAGCTCGGTCTGCCCGGCGTTGTCGATGATGTTTCATATACGATCACCGGAACAGCTCAGGACGGCTCGGTTACAACATATGCCGACGGGGCTCTGGGAGATATCGTGACGGAACGAGATCCTCTTACACTGGATATCTCGGACCTCGATCTTCCGGCAGGAACCTACATCCTGACTATCGATGGACATGAGGTAGTGTTTGATGTTAAAAAGTGATCGGGAATACGATTATTATGAACAGATATAAATACTTTTTACTACTGCCTATTATTACCATTTTGTCGTGCGTCTGTGTAATACTCCTGAACCGGCCGGATAATCTGCCCTATCAGGATTTGGGGCTGAAACTATCATCTGCCTGTCAAGCGACATCCGGAGACAGACAGATACTGATCACCTGGGATGGTCTTGATAAGAATCAGTATGACCGGATAAACGTGGAAATATTCGATAATGATGAGTTGGTGTACAGTGAGTCGTGCCCTGTTGTCGCCGGAGGGGTGGGGTTTAAGGACGGAAAGCATGGCAGACTATACAGGATAGATATATCAGCCGGCACCGACAGCTACTCGTTTGACCGGGTTTTTTTGGATTACAGAAAACTACCAAAACTTCCCATAATAGATATACAAACAACATCTGGGCAGGATCCAGAGTATTCTTTTGCGCATAATGACGGCACTGTTCTGGGAACGACAATATCGGATGCAGAGTATATCGATGCTTCAGTTTGCATATATGGCATCGGTAATTCGACCATAACTGAGAATGCACAGGTCAAAGTCCGTGGGAATGCATCAAATTTTTCTTATAACGGTAAGGTCAGCTATAGGATCAAACTGAATCATAAACATACGCTTATCCCACGTGATCAAAACGCCAAGTCCCGACAATGGGTTCTCTTAAGTGTAGGAAATGCATTGAATACCTATATAGGTGATCGTCTCACCCAGATGGTAGGGATGGAATGCAGTAACGATATGGTTTTCGTCAATCTTATGATGAACGGAGACTGGAAAGGATGCTATTGTCTTACTCCGGCGGTTACCAGATCAAACATGAAATCATTGGTGGGCAATAATGGTTTTCTGATAGAGAATGATGCTTATTTTTGGAATGCGGACGGGGTATATTTTAAAACGTCAAACAGTATAGATACCATGGGATATACATTCAAATATCCCGAGATCGCAGATGCGGATGATCCTAAAGCGCTGGATATACAAAACTACATCCAGGAATTTGAAGATTTCCTGTATTCGGGAAATGAACGATACAGGGATTATATCGACGAGGAATCATTTGCAAAGTGGCTTCTGGTAAGGGATGTTATGGGAGAAGGTGACCCTGTGGGAGCCAATGTATATTATTACAAATTTGACTTTGACCCGGAGAATCCTACGACCTCTAAATTGAAGATGGGACCGGTCTGGGATTTTGATACAATGTATGGAAGCGGTGATGAGTGGTGCGGGAACCGGCTTTACGGAGTCACCTATTTTGAAACCTTGATGATGGATGAAGAATTCAGGGATATATATACCGATCAATGGAACAAACTAAAGCCTGAGCTTTCGGAAGGCATCGCTGCGGCATTTGACGAACTGGATGGAGATGAGCTGAATAAAAGCTGGGATATCGAAGAATGCAGATGGGATTATGATATCCGTTCTTTTGATGAGCAATGTGAGGACGCTCTTGAGTGGTTTGACCGCAGGTCGGAATGGATTGACAAGCAGTTGTTTATCGAAAATGCGAGTATGGGATTGTTATCCGAGTCTGACTTTACGATCGTTGAAAATGAACTGGAATCATGCATTGATTCCGTTGAGGATTCGGATGATCTGAAACTTATAAAAGGCTGGGCTTTTCTGAGAAACAAACAATTTACAAAGGACGATATGTTTGTTGCCGTCTGTGATGATAACGGAGTTCATATCGCGGGATCGCTGGAACGGGAAGATGTCCGGGAAAAGTTTGGTCTGGATTACAATGACCCGGGTTTCTATTTATATATTAAGGATCCGGTCAATTATGCCGTGGCCATAGTTGATATGCAGAACAGGATCATGTACAAATGATCATACCGGTCTGTTTGATTTATGAAGAAAAAGGACATGACGCTTAAGTTGATATCGGTGTTTCTGATCCTGATCGTTCTGCTCACGGTCGGCAGTATCGTGCTGCTCAAGGCACTCATGAACGGAGCGGGAGGACCGGGAGGGACGGGCCAGAGATCCTATGCCCGGCATTATGCTTTTATTCACAAGGGCGCCGATGAAAATCTGTGGGCGCACATATACGACGGAGCACGTATGCGCGGCGAGGAACTGGGAGTATATGTCGAAGATTTCGGCTCGCAGCTGACGGTTGATTATGATCGTGATGAGCTTATCAGGATCGCGGTTGACGCTTCGGTGGACGGGATCATAGTTGACGGTGAGCCGGATGAGGAGATGAATGAAGCGATAGCATATGCGACTTCCCAGGGCGTTCCTGTGGTCACCGCATTGGATGACTGCGCAGAATCGGATCGGGTGTGTTTCGTCGGTTTCAGTAATTATACCGTGGGCCGTCAGTACGGCGAGGAGATACTTAAGAGTGACGTGAGTGACGGGATCACGGTATATGTGGTCATGGACAACGAGAATGCCGGTGGCGCGAATCTGGTGATCTCCGGCATGTATGATGAGTTTGCAGAGCATGGAGTAGCCGACATATGCAATATCGAAGGTGTGTATGTCAACAACGAGACAACATTCACCGCAGAGGAGGATATCAGGGATATCTTTATCAACGGTTCTCTACCCGATGCAATGGTAGCGATCAATTCGGTATACACGCGATGTCTTTTCCAGGCAGCCGTTGATTATAACAAAGCGGGAAGTGTAGCGCTGTATGGGTTCGATGATTCAAAAGAAATCCTGGAAGCAGTCAGCAAGAATCTGCTCGAAGCAACGGTGTCGGTTGATGCCGCGAGAATAGGCACTTCCGCGGTGGAGGCATTGAATGAGTATATCGATACCGGATACGTAACGACCTATATAGCGCAGGATACGGAGGTTATCCTGGCAGCTCATGCCGAGGAGCTGCTCAGCAGTGATGATGAAGAAACCGAGTAAGCTGATCAATTGGAATAACAGAAGCATACAGTCGAAGCTGATCTTCATTTTCTTTATCGCCCTGGTATTCATCATGGGTGTGAATATCGTCATGTTCATCAATATCAACACCATGATGGGCAATCTGGAACGCATCTACGTCAGCAACCTGAATCTTGATGAGCTGCTGGCTTCCATGGGCGATGTGCACAGCTCCATGACGGAGTATCTGGACACCAAGAGTTCAGATTCTCTGGATAAGTATTATCGTGCCAACCAGTCATACCGCAATTCGTTGGATACTCTCAATACGAAAACTGTGGATGATGATATGCTCATGGCTGAAAAGAACATATATAATCTGTCTACCAGCTATCTGGATATAGTAGAGGATACAATCAATGCCAAGCGAGGTAGGGACGTAGAGAAATACAGTGAGTATTACGAGACCGCATGCGAGAAATACAATGTCGTGGAGACATTCGTATACAGTCTGAACAATGCCAGGTTCAAGGCGAATAACCGTGATTATAATATACTACTGACCTCCTTGACTTATATAGAGACCGCCAACGCAGTCATTCTCCTGTTGACATCAGTCATTACCATCGCATTGGTATCGGTTGTCACCGGTAACATCATTCGTCCCCTCAGAGATCTCTCCGATGCTGCGAAGCAGGTGTCGGAGGGTGATTTTGATGTGGAGCTTGAGCCGGTTGAGAGCGGTGATGAGATAGGTATCCTTTCGGGCACTTTTGCACAGATGCTGACGTCCATCAAAGAATATGTGGTGAAACTCGGAGAATCCATACGTAACGAGAGCGCTCTGAAGGAACGCGAGCTTAAAATGGAAACACAGATCAAGGATGCGCAGCTTAAGTATCTGCAGGCACAGATCAACCCGCATTTTCTATTCAACACACTGAATGCCGGGGCACAGCTTGCCATGCTGGAGGGAGCCGAGAAGACTACGGTATTTATAGATAACATGGCCAGCTTTTTCCGATATAATATCCGCAAGCCGGATGAGGATACCACCATAGGCGACGAGCTCAGGCTTGTGGACAACTATATATACATATTAAATGTGCGCTTCTCAGGGGAGATCCATTATCATAAAAATGTCGATGAATCTCTGGATGGTGTAAAGGTGCCCAGCATGATCCTGCAGCCCATAGTCGAGAATGCGGTAAACTATGGGATCCGTGATATAGACCGTGAGAAGATCATAGAGGTGTCCTGTATCAGGGCCGGAGACCATTATGAACTGTCGGTATGGGATAATGGAAAGGGCATGACACCGGAACGTATCAGGGAGGTTCTGGACGGGAGTTATGATCCCGATGCGGTTGCCTCGGGAGTGGGAAGCAATTCAAACGGCATAGGTATAGGCAATGTATGCGGCAGACTGGAACTCTATTTCGGGAAATCGGATCTGCTTAGCATAAAGAGCGACGGCGAAGACACCGGTACGGAAGTTATCATCCGGATACCGGCGGCGGAACAGTAAAGGGGATAGTATGTACAGGATAATGCTGGCTGATGATGAAGGCATAGTGATCGATTCACTGAAGTTCATCATAGAATCGGAATATCCGGGAGAATATGAGATAGAGACGGCCAAGACCGGGCGGTCGGTCATAGAGCTCGCGGAGCGCTTCAGACCGGACATAGCTTTTATGGATATACAGATGCCGGGCATCAACGGCATAGAGGCCATGCGTGAGATCAAAAAGAACAATCCTTCGATCATCTTTATTGTGGTCAGCGCTTATGACCGCTTTATGTATGCAAAGGAAGCGATCTCGCTCGGTGTTCTCGAATATATCAACAAGCCCTTTAACAAGCAGGGGATATGTGAAGTCCTGGAGCGTGCCACCAGACAGATAGACTTAAAGCGTGAGCAGCACCGCAACGATCTGATCATTAAGGAAAAGATGGAAAACGTCATTCCGGTCATAGAGAGCGGATTTATTTATTCCATCATGTTCAGAGAGTATTTCGAAGAGGATATCAACAGATATAAGGAACTGCTTGATATACATACGTCCAATTGTTATATGATGGCTTTCGTATTCGGTGATACTCAGGAAGGCAATTATATGACCAATGCCGTCGGTGTGAGTATCAAATCCGTGGAGAGTTACCATACGATCTGCGAGATCATCAAGGAAAGCTTCCCCTGCTTCGTGGGAAATATCATGTCCAACAAGATCCCCGTCTGTGTACCGACCGATTCACAGACCATGGACTATAATGAGAGAGTTGAACTGATCGATGTATGCAGAGCGCTGAGTACGAGACTCAATAAGGAGACCGGGATCAGCTTCCGTATCGGGATCGGTGATATCGTACCTTTTATAGATGCAATGGAATCATATCAGGATGCGATCAAGGCGCTCATCAATTCGACAGGCCGTGTCGGGCATGTGGATGACCTGCAGATCGGGTGTGATTATGCGGATGATTATCCGATAGCACTTGAGAAAAAACTGTTCGAGGAACTGCATGACGGACATGTAAATGAGTGCATGCAGTCATGTGCGGACTTCTTTGAATGGATGCATAAGACCTGTACCGGAGATATCAATAATATCCGGCTCAAGTGTCTGGAGTTCGTTATGCGAGCCGAATCGGAGGCATACTTAAGCGGTGGCATGACGTACCGTTTTGAAGCCAGAGAAGACTATCTGCCTCAGATAATGGATGCAGCCGGACTTGAGGAGATACGTAAGTGGTATATGGATAAGATGGCCGAGGCCTGCCATAACGTGATCGTCAAGCGCGGTGAGAAGTCCAATGACATAGTGGACAACGCACGGAGATACATCGATGAGAATTACAGCAAGGATGTTTCGCTTGATGACATCTCACGTAACATGAATCTGAGCCCGTATTATTTCAGTAAGCTGTTTAAAGAGAAAACCGGAGAGAACTTCGTCGAATTCCTGACGCGTGTGCGCATCGATAAGGCCAAGGAGATGCTGAAGGATCCGGATAAGTCCATGAAAGAGATATGCAGTGAGGTCGGATACGGAGATCCGAATTACTTCAGCCGTATATTCAAGAAAGTTGTCGGGGTACCTCCGACTGAATACAGAGAAACCTTGAAGGGATAGAAGATATGCTTTTGCATTGTTTATCTTTACGGAAAAAGAAAATACAAAAAGTGATGAGCCTGTTCTTATGTGCGGTCATCATATGTACTTTCGCATCATGCGGAAATACCGAAACGCAGATACAGCCGGAAGAAGACGACGGAACCATAGAGATCGGATTCACCTTTGACTCATTTATCATCGAGAGATGGGAGCGGGACAGGGATGTATTTGTTGCCAGGGCACATGAGCTCGGCGCGGAAGTAAATGTCCAGAATGCAAACGGTGATGTCGAGGCACAGATATCCCAGATCGAATATTTCATAGATAAGAAAGTGGATGCCATAGTCGTGGTCGCCGTTGACTGTACGGCGCTCGCCAATGTGATAGCGAAGGCACACAGGGCCGGGATCAAGGTGATATCCTATGACCGGCTTGTGAGCGATGCCAATACCGATCTGTATATATCCTTTGACAATCAGAAAGTCGGAGATCTGATGGCCGGTTCGATCATATCCCAGATAGGTAAAGAGGGTAATATCGTAATGATCAACGGACCTCTGACAGATACCAATGTTCCGGCTGTGATCGAGGGATTCGAGAAAAGACTCCGCCCCGGGCGTATCACTGTCGAGGATACGTATTACTGTAACGGCTGGCGTCCCGAATATGCTTTTGATTACATGAACAGATATCTGGCAGACCATGATGGGGCGGCACCGGATGCGATCATGTGCGGAAATGATTCGATCGCCGGACAGACGATAAAGGCGCTGTCCGAGCATAAGCTGGCGGGAACTTGTATCGTGACGGGACAGGATGCCGATCTGGATGCCTGCCAGAGAATAGTAGAAGGTACACAGTATATGACGGTGTATAAGCCGGTTGAAAAGCTGGCACAGCGTGCTGCGGAGCTGACGGTTGAGATGGTTGCCCAGGGCCGAATAGTTCCCGAGGATACCATTTCCGACGGAATATATATGATCCCTTATGAGAAACTTGAGCCTATAGAAGTGACCGCAAAGAATATGGATGAGGTCATAATAGGCACATTTCATCAAAGAAGTGAAGTATATCTGAACGTCGACCACTAAATATAGTATGACTAGCACAAAATTGTCGCTAGATATAGGTATAACAATTTTGTGCTATTTTTCTGCCCTCACTTCCCGGGGTGTCCTGACCAAAATATGCAGAAGGTGACAAGTTTGTCCTATTTACTTCGTGATATATTGGTATCGTCGAGGGGATGGACATAGTGTCCGTCTCAAATAAGAAAGGGAGGAATTCCAAATGAAGAAAAGAATTTTGGCAGCACTTCTTTCAAGTGCAATGGTTGTAACTCTTCTCGCAGGTTGCGGCGGAGCAGCAGCTCCTGCAGCTTCAAGCGATGGCGCAGCAGCAACCGGATCAGCAGCAGGCGCAAAGGTTGGTGTTTCAATGCCTACCAAGGATCTTCAGAGATGGAACCAGGACGGCGCTAACATGGAAGCAGAACTTAAGGCAGCAGGTTTCGACGTTGACCTTCAGTACGCTTCAAACGATGTACAGACTCAGGTTTCTCAGGTTGAGAACATGATCTCCAGCGGATGCTCGGTAGTAGTTATCGCAGCTATCGAAGGTTCTTCACTCGGTGAGGCTCTTGACATGGCTAAGGAAGCCAACATCCCCGTTATCGCTTATGACCGTCTGATCATGAACCATGATGCAGTCAGCTACTATGCAACATTCGATAACTACAAGGTTGGTACAGTTCAGGGTACATATGTAAAGGATACTCTTGATCTGGACAACGCTGCAGGTCCTTTCAATATCGAGTTCACAGCAGGTGATCCCGGTGACAACAACGCAGGTTTCTTCTTCAACGGTGCTTACGACGTTCTTAAGCCTTACATCGAATCAGGCAAGTTAAACGTTGTTTCAGGCCAGAAGACATTTGAAGAAGTTGCAACTCCTACCTGGGGTTCTGACGTAGCACAGAAGAGAGCAGAGGATATCCTTTCATCTTACTATGCAGACGGAACTCAGCTTGATGTATGGCTTTGCTCAAACGACTCCACCGCTCTCGGTGTTGAGACCGCTCTTGCAGCAAACTACACCGGCAAATATCCTATCATCACCGGTCAGGACTGCGATATCGAGAATACAAAGAACATGATCGCCGGCAAGCAGTCAATGTCAGTATTCAAGGATACACGTACTCTGGCAAGCCAGGTTGTAAAGATGGTTGGTCAGATCCTGAATGGTCAGACTGTAGATGTTAACGATACCACTACATATGATAATGGTGTTAAGGTTGTTCCTTCATTCCTTTGCGATCCTGTATTCGCAGATGCTAACAACTACAAAGAGATCCTGATCGATTCCGGTTACTACACAGAGGATCAGCTTAAGTAATTAAGCTTAAGAAGTGTAATGGAGCAGGCGGGTTTATACCCGCCTGCTTGCACTAAGGGATATACAGATAGGAGGGGTTCTTTTGGCTAACGTTTTATTGGAAATGAAGAACATAACCAAAACATTCCCCGGTGTTAAGGCTCTCGACAACGTGAATTTCCAGGTTGAAGAGGGCGAAATCCATGCTCTGGTCGGTGAGAACGGAGCGGGAAAGTCGACACTGATGAATGTTTTGAGCGGTATCTATCCTTACGGAACATACGAGGGAGATATCATCTATAATGGCGAGGTATGTCAATTCCAGACCATTAAAGATTCCGAGAAAAAGGGAATCGTAATCATACATCAGGAGCTGGCACTGGTTCCTCAGATGTCTATAGGCGAGAACATGTTCCTGGGTAATGAGCGCGGCAAAAAGAATGCGATCAACTGGAACGAAACCTATAAAGAAGCAGACAAATATCTGAAGATGGTAGGACTGTCAGAGTCCTCACATGTCCTGATCAAGGACATCGGTACAGGTAAGCAGCAGCTGGTCGAGATCGCGAAGGCACTCGCCAAGAATGCGAAGCTCCTTATCCTGGACGAACCCACATCATCACTTAACGAAACCGATTCCAAGGCGCTGCTTGATCTCATGCTTGAGTTCAAGAAGCAGGGCATGACGATGATCATCATCACACATAAGCTCAACGAGGTTGTGTACGTTGCAGACAAGATCACCGTAGTGCGTGATGGCGCGACCATCGAGACCTTGGATAAACATACAACGGAGATCGACGAGGCCAGGATCATCAAGGGTATGGTAGGTCGTGAGATCACAGACCGATTCCCGAAGAGAGAAAATGTGACCATCGGCGATATCAATATGGAAGTGGATAACTGGACCGTATATCATCCCGTATATACGGAGCGTAAGGTTGTAGATAATGTCAGCCTTAACGTTCGCAAGGGTGAGGTTGTAGGTATCTACGGACTGATGGGAGCCGGTCGTACCGAGCTTGCCATGAGTATATTCGGTCGTTCATACGGCTATGATATACAGGGAACACTTAAGGTCGGCGGCAAAGAAGTGACTCTCAAGAACCCCAGAGAAGCTATCAATGCCAAGATCGCATATGTGACAGAGGATCGTAAAGGAAACGGCCTGGTGCTGTCCAATCCCATCAGAGTCAACACTTCTCTGGCTAATCTGACCGGAGTAAGTTCGCACGGCGTCATAGATATGGATAAAGAGTATCAGATAGCCGTTGAGTACAAAGAAAAGCTTAAGACCAAAACTCCTTCCGTAGAGCAGAATGTAGGCAACCTCTCAGGTGGTAACCAGCAGAAGGTTCTGTTGGCAAAGTGGATGTTCACTGATCCCGACATACTGATCCTGGATGAACCCACCAGAGGAATCGACGTGGGCGCCAAGTATGAGATCTACTGCATCATCAATGATCTCGTAGCTATGGGCAAATCAGTCATCATGATATCCTCCGAGCTTCCCGAGGTCATCGGCATGAGCGACAGGATCTATATCATGAACGAAGGTAAGTTCATGGGTGAGATGAGGGCATCCGAGGCAACTCAGGAAAATATTATGGCTTGTATCATACAGTCAGGAAAGGGCGAGTGATATGAAAGGTATAAAACTTACAGATGTACTTAAAAAATACACCATGGTTATCGCCCTTGTACTGGTGATCATATTCTTCTATTTCACTACAGAGGGTAAGATTCTTTTTGCACAGAATATCAACAACCTGATCTCTCAGAACGCATATGTGTTCGTGCTGGCGGCAGGTATGCTGCTGTGTATCCTGACCGGTGGTAACATCGATCTGGCCTGCGGCTCGGTAGTATGCTTCGCCGGAGGTCTCGGTGCAGTCATGATGGACCGCGAAATGAACGTATGGGTAGCTGTTATCGCCATGCTGTTATGCGGTACGATCATAGGTGTATGGCAGGGATTCTGGATCGCATACTTCAAGGTTCCGCCGTTCATAGCAACGCTGTCCGGCATGTATGCATTCAGAGGTCTTTCCAACGTGCTCCTGCAGGGTTACGTTGTGGGTATCAGAAACACCACATTCCTCAACGTATTCGGTGGAGGTGCCGATTGCTACATCCCCGATTTTATGGGCAGTGCAAACTTCAATACCACATGTATGGTCATAGGCATTGCGATATCAGCGATCTATGTTATCGTGATCCTGCGTAACCGCATCAGTGCAAAAGCTAACGGATATGAGGTTGAGGCGCTTCCTTCCGTAATAGTTAAGACAGTGATCATCTGTGCCGTAGTAATATGGCTGTTCTATAAGCTGGCTAACTACAAGGGTATCCCCACATCTCTGATATGGATCGCACTGGTCCTGCTGATATACTCATATATCACTACCAAGACCACTATGGGACGTTATCTCTACGCTGTCGGCGGTAATGAGAAAGCAACGGTCCTGTCCGGTATCGACTCACGTAAGGTATACTTCTTTGCATATATCAATATGGGCCTGATGGCAGGTCTGGGCGGTATCCTTACAGTAGCGAGAGCTACACAGGCACAGCCCACATTCGGCCAGGGCTATGAGATGGACGCCATCGCTGCCTGCTTCATCGGCGGTGCGAGCGCATACGGCGGTGAAGGTAATATCTTCGGTGTCATCATAGGTGCCGTGCTCATGGGTGTTATCAACCAGGGCATGAGTATCATGGGTACAGATGCCAACTACCAGAAGGTTGTCAAGGGACTCGTTCTCCTGTTGGCTATCATATTTGACGTAATGTCCAATAAGAAGAAAAAGTAAGGGAGGAGGATGAACAATGAAAAACGCTAAAGTTGTTGAAGTTTTAAAGAAAAACGCTATGCTGATCGTCCTTGTCCTGGTATACATTTTCTTTACCGTAAGGACGGGCGGACAGATGTTCCAGCCGATGAATTTCAATGCGCTGATCACTCAGAACGCATACGTATATATCCTGGCAACAGGTATGCTGGTATGTATGCTTACCGGTGGTAACATCGATCTTTCGTGCGGTTCTTTCGTATGTCTGATAGGTGCCGTAGGCGGTATCATGATGGTCATAAACGGATGGAACCCCGTATTGTCGATCCTGCTGATGCTCCTGATAGGTATCGTATACGGATGCCTTCTTGGATGGCTGATCGCATATGTCAATGTTCCCCCGTGGATCGCTACACTGGCCGGTTACCTTGCATTCAGAGGCTGGGGTACCAAGCTCCTGTCGGCGAACTCTTCCACAGGATCCATCGCACCTCTGCCGGAAAGCTTCCTGAACACTTTCTCGGGCAAGGTATTCAGCACTCCTATCGGCAGACTGAACATAGTATGTCTGGTAGCAGGTATCATTGCTTGTATAGTTGTATTTGCTACAGGTATCATGTCCAGAGCAAACAAGGTTAAGAAGGGTTATGAAGCGGACACCATGCTCACAGTTATCGCAAGAAGCGTTATAGCTTCCGCAGCGATCATGCTCTTTGCATACAAGCTGGGTCTGGCAGGCGGTATACCTACAGCTCTTATCTGGGTAGTGGTTATCGTGCTGATCTACAGCTTCGTTACATCCAAGACGATCATGGGCCGTTACTTCTACACCATAGGCGGTAACGCGGAGGCAACCAGACTTTCGGGTATCGATACGAAGATGATCATGTTCGTAGCATACCTGAACATGGCAGTACTTACGGTTATCACATCCTATATAGTTATGGCAAGATTCCAGTCAGCGAACTCCACCGCAGGTACCAACTACGAGATGGATGCCATCGCAGCCTGCGTTGTCGGCGGCGTATCCGCATACGGCGGATCCGGTAAGGTTCTCGGCATGGTCATCGGTGCTACGCTGATCGGTGTCATCAACCTGGGCATGTCCCTGACGGGCGTGGATGCGAACTGGCAGAAGGTTGTCAAGGGTATCGTGCTTCTGGCTGCGGTTGTATTCGATATCGTGGCTAACAAGAAGAACGCAGGTAAGTAATCCGGATCTGTGAATACGCATTCGCGTGATATACATTTGTGATAAAATTAGGGTGACCCTTCGGGGTCGCCCTTTTGAATTGACACGGACAAGAACATATACGTGTCTCTGCAGGCACGCTCTCGCTATGTAGTCGCGTGCAGCGGTACTAAGGTCGCTTAGGAACGCGACCTAAGGACCGGCCGCTCCGACATGCCTGTATAGACACGTATATGTTCTTGTCCTGGGATTGCAAAAAGATGAACGGAGGAATGACAGATGGGTAATAGCATAGAAGATCTTAAGAAAGTCATAGATGAAAATGATAATATAGTTTTCTTCGGAGGCGCGGGGGTATCCACCGAAAGCGGTATTCCGGACTTCAGGAGCAAGGACGGACTGTATAACCAGCATGATGTACAGTTTGACATGTATCGTCCGGAGTATCTGCTCAGCCACAGCTGTCTGGTCCGAGAGCCGAAGGTATACTATGAGTTTCACAGGCAGAAGCTGGATACCCGTAATATAGAGCCGAATAATGCTCATAAATATCTGGCGAAGCTGGAAGAGATGGGTAAGCTCAAAGCGGTCGTTACACAGAACATAGACGGACTTCATCAGAAGGCCGGAAGCAAGGTGGTATACGAGATCCATGGCAGTGCACTGAGAAATTACTGTATGAGCTGCGGCAAGGAATATTCTCCTTACTATATATTTGACTCGGATGAACCGATCCCCAAATGCAGCTGCGGAGGAACCATCAGACCGGATATCACGCTCTATGAAGAGGGCCTTCCGGATGACCAGGTGAGCGGTGCCGTCAATGCCATCTCACGCGCGGATGTTCTCATCATAGGCGGTACTTCTTTGAGTGTGTATCCTGCTGCGGGATTCGTTAACTATTTTAACGGTGATACCGTGGTTGTGATCAATGAAAGCGAGATCAGTGTCCGGCCGGCCAAGAATACGCTGGTGATCAAAAAGAGGATCGGTGCGGTATTTACCGAGCTTGCCGGGATGCAGGGTATAGAACTGTAAGCGGACGTAAGAGCCCGGGATGCCGGTTCGGATGAGTATATTACTTTGGCTCTTGACTTAAGCGTAGCCTACAGCTATAAATATACATATGAAATTAGAGAGAATGAATGAGCAGCAGATACGCTGCACCCTTACAAGTGAAGATCTGAAGGCCCGGAAGCTCAAGATAAGCGAGCTTGCATACGGTACCGATAAGGCCAGGAGCCTTTTCCGCGATATGATGATCAAGGCTGCCGATGAGCTGGACTTCGAAGTGGAGGAGGAGCCCCTGATGATAGAGGCTACTCCTATCAATTCCGAGTGCATTATCCTCACGGTCACCAAAGTGGATGATCCCGAAGAGCTGGATACGAGATTTGCCAGATTTGCTCCCGATCTGATCGAGGACAAGTATGATGAAGACATCAGCGGAACCGATGACATGTCCCTTTTTCAGGGGATAGAGGAACTGGCAGAGTCCATGTTCGGTAAGGGCGGTCATGAAGTTAAACCTGCTCCTCCCGACGCAACCGAGAATCTGAACCTGACGAGACTGTTCTCGTTTGAGTCCATGGGTGATATGATATCCCTCTCACATGTGATAGCATCCGATTACAATGGGGAGAATTCCATATACAGAGACAATAACAGCAATAAGTACCTGCTGTTGATCGCTCAGTCCGGCATGGATGTCATGGCATATAACCGTATATGCAATATCATCTCCGAGTATGGAGAGAGCGAAAAAAATCTGCTGGCTACACAGGCACACCTTGATGAGCATTGCGAGCTGATCATAGGCGGACATGGTATACAGCAGCTGTCACAGATCTGATACAGGTTTTAAATGCAGGACACCTGAGCTTATGCCCAGGTGTCTTTCTTTTCGTCCAGATAGGCCATGAGTTCATCTATTGCGATGCCGTGAACCATAGCGGCTTCCTCGAGGGTCTCGCCTTGTGAAGCGGGGCAACCGAGGCAATGCATGCCGACACCCATCAGAAGGGGAGCGACATTGGGAGCCACGGAGAGGATCTCTCCGATAGTCATATCCTTATTTATCTCTGCCATTTTTCTTCTCCTTAATCGAAGTGCACTTTTCAACACAATGCTAACTATAACTTGTATGGAAAAAATATGCAAGTGTACTCTAAAAAGTGCATAAACTTAAAGCGATCTGCCTTGAATGTTTTGTGAGGATTACATATAATTATCTTTACGAGACCAATTCCCCGTGGGGCATGTAAGTCCGCGGAGATCAAATAGTCAAATATTATAATAGGAGGCATTTACATGAGACCAGAATGGAACGAATTCGTAGGCGGCAAGTGGGATCACGAGATCAATGTTCGTGATTTCATCCAGAAGAACTACACCCCTTATGACGGAGATGAGTCCTTCCTTGCAGGCCCTACACAGAACACCAAGGATCTGTGGGCACAGGTTCTTGATCTGCAGAAGCAGGAGCGCGAGGCAGGCGGCGTACTTGATATGGATACCAAGGTTGTATCTACTATCACTTCTCACGGCCCCGGCTATCTTGACAAGAGCAAGGAGACTATCGTAGGTTTCCAGACAGACAAGCCCTTCAAGCGTTCACTTCAGCCTTACGGTGGTATCCGTATGGCAGAGAAGGCTTGCGCAGACAACGGTTATGAAGTTGATCCCGAGATAAGCGAGTTCTTCTCCGTACATCGTAAGACTCACAATGCAGGCTGCTTCGATGCTTACAACCCCGAGATGAGAGCTTGCCGTTCATCACACGTTATCACCGGTCTTCCGGATGCATACGGACGTGGACGTATCATCGGCGACTATCGTCGTGTCGCCCTGTACGGTATCGACAGACTGATCGAGGACAAGGAAGAGCAGAAGGCATCTACCGGCCGTGTTATGACAGATGATGTTATCCGTCTTCGTGAAGAGCTCTCCGAGCAGATCGTTGCTTTGAAGATGATGAAAGAGATGGCTGCTTCTTACGGATGCGACATCGCTCGTCCCGCACAGAACGTACAGGAAGCTATCCAGGCTACTTACTTCGGATATCTGTCAGCAGTTAAGGAGCAGAACGGTGCTGCTATGTCCCTTGGACGTACATCTACCTTCCTTGACATCTATGCAGAGCGCGACCTCAAGAACGGTGTATTCACCGAGGAGCAGATCCAGGAGTTCGTTGATCACTTCATCATGAAGCTTCGTTGCGTTAAGTTCGCACGTACACCTGAGTACAATCAGATATTCGCAGGCGATCCCGTATGGGTTACCGAGTCTCTCGGCGGCGTAGGTGTTGACGGACGTCACATGGTTACCAAGATGAGCTTCAGATATCTGCATACTCTTGAGAACCTCGGTGCTTCACCTGAGCCTAACCTGACAGTACTCTGGTCCACCAGACTTCCCGAAGCATGGAAGAAGTACTGCGCTAAGATCTCCATCACCACATCTTCCATCCAGTATGAGAACGATGATCTGATGAGAGTTACACACGGTGATGACTATGGTATCGCATGCTGCGTATCCTCCATGGTTATCGGTAAGCAGATGCAGTTCTTCGGAGCTCGTGCTAACCTGGCTAAGTGCCTCCTGTATGCATTAAACGGCGGTGTTGATGAAGTATCACACAAGCAGGTAGGTCCTAAGTATCGTCCTGTTGAAGGCGATATCCTTGATTATGATGACGTTATGAGCAAGTTCACCGACATGATGGAATGGCTCGCAGACGTATATGTAAATACTCTGAACGTTATCCATTATATGCATGACAAGTACTGCTATGAGAGAGCTCAGATGGCTCTTCATGACAGAGACGTACTTCGTTACTTCGCTACAGGTATCGCAGGTCTTTCGGTTGTTGCCGATTCCCTGTCAGCCATCAAGTATGCACAGGTTAAGGTTGTACGTGATGAGGACGGCGTTATCGTTGACTTTGAGACTACAGGTGATTTCCCTAAGTACGGTAATGATGATGACCGTGTAGACGTTATCGCAAGAGATCTGGTTAAGAACTTCATGACCATGCTCAGACGTCATCACACCTACAGAGACGGCTTCCCGACAATGTCGGTTCTTACCATTACTTCCAACGTTACTTATGGTAAGGCTACAGGTAATACTCCTGACGGACGTAAGAAGGGTCAGCCTTTTGCACCTGGTGCCAACCCGATGCACGGAC
This sequence comes from Lachnospiraceae bacterium, assembly GCA_017450485.1. Lineage (GTDB taxonomy): Bacteria > Bacillota > Clostridia > Lachnospirales > Lachnospiraceae > XBB2008. The sequence goes on along the minus strand of JAFSTN010000015.1, from coordinate 41,078 downwards.
GTGATTCCCACGGTGCTGTTGCTTCACTGTCATCAGTATCCAAGCTTCCGTTCCAGCATGCACAGGATGGTATCTCCAATACCTTCTCTATCATTCCCGGAGCTCTCGGTAAGGAAGATAAGGTATTCGCAGGCGATATCAACGTAGATCTGAACTAATAAGATTACAGGTTCGGAATAGATTAGGAGGTCGATGACATGGATAGCAAGCAGATAGACGATCTGGTAAAGATGTTGGATGCGGGAATGGCCGGCGGTGTCGGACATGTAAATGTCGATGTCAGCGACGAAGTAGAAGGTTTTAAGAATGTAGAGACCATGGGGTGTACGGATTGTTCCCGTACCCCTCTGGCCTGCTCGGTACCTACACTTCAGGACGGCCTCGATGATTTCAAATAATTAGGAGGAAATGACAATGGCAGCAAGTGCTACACAGGTTGATAACCTGGTTTCATTACTTGATGGATATGCTACCAAGGGTGGCCATCATTTAAACGTAAATGTGCTGAACAGAGAGACTCTGTTAGACGCTCAGAAGCATCCTGAGAATTATCCGCAGCTCACCATCCGCGTATCAGGATATGCAGTTAACTTCATTAAGCTGACTCCCGAGCAGCAGGCAGATGTTATCAGCCGTACATTCCACGAGAGCTTCTGATCTCACGGCTAACGATTTAAGAGCAGACGGGATCCCTGAGGGGATCCCGTTTTTACCATAATCAGAATCAGGAGAGAGTATATGACCAAAGGAAAGATACATTCCCTCGAAAGCTTCGGAACCGTAGACGGACCCGGTGTGAGATATGTCGTATTTGTACAGGGATGTCCCATGAGATGCGCGTATTGCCATAATCCGGACACATGGGCTATGACTGACGGTACACTGACCGATCCGCAGGAGATCATAGATAACTTCGAGCGTAACCGCCCGTTCTATGAGAGCGGCGGTATCACCGTGACCGGAGGAGAACCTCTGATGCAGATTGATTTCCTGATCGATCTGTTCACTCTGGCAAAGGAGCATGGTATTCATACGGATATAGATACCTCAGGTATAGCTTTTAAGCCGGGTAATACGGCTTTAATAGAGAAAATGGATAAGCTGATGGAGCTTACCGACCTGGTAATGCTGGACATCAAGCATATCGATCCCGAGAAGCATAAGGATCTGACCGGTCAGCCGAATGACGGGATACTGGCTTTTGCGGCATATCTGAATGAGAAGAATGTGGATATGTGGATCAGGCATGTAATCGTTCCCGGACTTACGGATGAAGATGAGTATCTGTATAAGCTCGGATATTTCATAGGACAGTTCCATAACCTGAAAGCTCTCGATGCACTTCCTTATCACACTATGGGCAAGTCCAAGTATGAGAAGCTGGGTATCGAATACAAGCTGGGAGATACACCGGCGATGTCGCAGAAGGATCTGATAGAGAAGAAAAAAGTGATCCTGCAGGGAATTAAAGACAGGCGTGCTGAGCTGAATATCCCTCATGATGACTCGGTAATGTTGGATTCCACAGCCGGTTGATTTTGGACAGTTTATATAGTAATATAGATACGCAATAAGCTTTACTGATAAGGAGGAAGGTAATTATGGCATTTGTTATAGGTGATTCTTGTGTAGCTTGTGGTGCATGCGAGGCTCAGTGTCCTGTAGGCGCTATCAGCATGGGAGACGGTAAATTCGAGATCGATCCCGAGAAGTGCATTTCCTGCGGTGCTTGTGCAGGCCAGTGTCCTGTAGGCGCTATCGCTGAGGAATAAGCTGCTTAAGAGAGTATACGAGATCAGGGGACGGTAATACCGTCCCCTGTTTTTGTTCTATATGGTGTTAAGATGTTCTATTCGTTATTGGATGAACGCTCGTGCTGCAGATTCTGGAACTTCGTGAGCTGAGGCAGCCATGCGAGTTCTACCGTACCGATGGGACCGTTTCTCTGCTTTGCGATAATGATCTCGGATATACCCTTTTTCTCCGAGTCCTCATGATAATAATCATCACGGTATATAAACATTACGACATCCGCATCCTGCTCGATGGCACCGGACTCTCTTAAGTCGGAGAGCATGGGCCTGTGGTCCGATCTGGATTCCACCTGGCGGGACAGCTGACTCAGTGCGATCACGGGGATCTTGAGGTCTCGTGCGATGCCTTTTAATGCTCTCGATATCTCGGATATCTCCTGCTGCCTGGAATCTGCTTTGCTCTGTCCGGATACGGTCATCAGCTGTAGATAGTCGATCATGATTATATCGATATCGTGCTCGAGCTTAAACTTACGGGCTTTACTGCGGAGCTCCGATACAGTTATACCGGAGGTGTCATCTATAATGAGTTTGGATGCACCTATGATACCGGCCGATCTGATGGTATCATGCCATTCGCCGGGGGTCAGCTGACCGCTGCGCAGGTTCTGTGAATCTACACGCGAGTTCATGGCGATCATACGTCTGACCAACTGTTCCTTGGGCATTTCCAGACTGAATATCGCTACGGATTTATCCAGATGCAGAGCCATGTGCTCGGCTATATTCAGTACGAATGCGGTCTTACCCATGGAAGGCCTGGCTGCTACGAGGATCAGATCGGAAGGCTGCAATCCCATCAATTTCATATCCAGATCGGTAAAACCTGTCGGAATGCCCGTAAGACCGCCCTTGGTCTTGGAGGCAACTTCTATCTGGTCCATGGCATTGGACACGATCTCTCTGATGGGGACAAATTCGGATGTAGAGCGGGACTGGATGAGATTGAATATTCTTTTCTCAGTCTCATCCAGAATATCCTGAAGAGGAGTTTTGACTGCATAGCACGTAGAAGCGATCTCCTCATTGATACGTATCAGCCTGCGCAGAGTGGCCTTGTCCGCGATTGAGCGCGCATAGCTGACAGCGCTGCTGGATACGGCATCCGCATTTACGATAGATGCGATGAACTCCATCGTAGTCACTTCCGGAGGCACATCCATCTCGGCGAGCTTATTGTGCAATGTAACGGGATCTACGGGCTGTCCGCTGTTGTACAGACTTACGATCGCACTGAAGGCGGCGGCATACTGCCTGTTATAGAAATCCTGCTCGGTGACATACTCGCTGGCTGCGGGGATGCGCTCCTGGTCCATCAGGAATGCACCCAGCAGAGCCCTCTCGGTCTCATCGTCATGAGGCATTATTCGCTTGATCAGATTCTCGTCCATTTCGGGCATCTGTTACTTGACCTCATCGATCCTGACGCGCAGTTTGGCCTGCACTTCGGGATGAAGCTTGATGACAACTTCAGCATATCCGGGGGTCTTGAGAGGCTCGGGGAGCACGATCTTCTTTTTGTCTATATTGAGACCATGCTGGGATTTAAGACCGTCGGCTATTTCCTTGGAAGACACCGAACCGAAGCTGCGTCCGCCCTCACCGGTCTTTATGGAGGTCTTTACTTCCAGCCGGCCTATCTTCTCGGCCAGAGCCTGAGCCTCAGCCAGGTTCTCGGCTGCTATTTTTTCCTGATTGGCTTTCTGGAGCTTCAGATTGTTGAGATTGGCGGGCGTCGCCTCCACTCCGAGCTTGCCGGGAATGATCTTATTTCGGGCATAACCGTCGCTTACGTTTATTATCTCGCCTTTTTTGCCGAGACTTTTGACATCTTGTAAAAGAATTACTTTCATAGGTCTATTTCTCCGTTTGATATCATCATGTCGAGTGTGGATTTGAGAGCGCCGATGGCTTCCTCAAGGGGAACATTCAGCTGGCATGCGGCCATGTTCATGTGTCCGCCGCCGCCCATCTTCTCCATGATGATCTGCACATTGACTTCATCTATGCTTCTGGCTGAGATGTTGATCATATTACCTGTCTCGGTGAGCACGAAGCTGGCTTTGATGCCTCTGATGTTCAGAAGCTCGTTAGCTGCCTGTGCGCCTATGACCAGAGGATTCTCGGCATCTTCGTCTGAATAAGTGGATATTGCGAAATAATCGTGGTATATCTCGGCCTGACTGACTATATCGGCACGTGCCTTGTATACTGACGCATCATCTCTGAAGAGCTTGCGGACTCTGACTACGTCGGCACCGTTCCTGCGCAGATATGCTGCTGCTTCGAATGTTCTGACGCCGGTCTTGGAAGTGAAGTTATTGGTGTCGATGACCATGCCGGCGTACATACAGTCTGCTTCTTCGGGACGGATACGGGTGTTGGTGCCTGTATACTGGAGTATCTCGCTGACCAGCTCGCATGCACTCGAAGCGTAAGCTTCGACATAGGACAAGGTGGCATTTTCGACATTTTCCTGTCCCTGTCTGTGGTGATCGAGTACAACGATGGACTTGCAGTATTTGATCAGGTCGGGGCACTCGGTTATGGAAGGTTTATTGACATCCACAATGATCAGGGCGGCATTGGAGCTGACCCATTCGAGTGCACGCGTACCGGATATGATGGTTCCGTCCTCATACTCCGGATTCTGCATGAAGAGGTCTACAAGGGGCTGCAGTGATGCAGATATATCGTTGAGCACGATATGTACGGGCTTATCCATGTTCTTGACGATCCTGTACATGCCGACGGCTGCGCCGAAACAGTCTTCATCCGCGTTGCGGTGTCCCATTATATATACTTCATCACGGACCGATATGATCTCCATCAGGGCCTGTGCTTTGACGCGGGCTTTGACTCTGGTTGACTTCTCTACCTGCTGGCTCTTACCGCCGTAATAGTTGAGAGCATCCGGGGTCTTGACTACAGCCTGGTCACCGCCGCGGCCGAGTGCCATATCGATGGCATTTCTCGCGAATTCATAATTCTGGGCATAGCTGAGGCCGTCCAGTCCGATACCCATTGACAGAGTCACCGCCATTTCATTACCGATATTGACGGTCTTGACATCCTGAAGCAGATCGAATTTGTTTTCCTGCAGGGATTCCAGCGCTTTTTTGCGCATGATCACGAGGAACTTGTCCTTCTCGATCTTTTTGCATATACCGTCCAGTGCGGAGATATACTTGTTGATCTTACGGTCTATCAGCGCGATCAGCAGGCTTCTGCGGACTTCCTCGACACTCTCGAGGGCCTCGTCATAGTTATCCAGATAGATAAGACCTACGGCTACGCTCTGGTCATCGATCTCCTGGAGGGCGATCTTGAGTGCCGTGTCATCATAGAAGAAGCATGCGATCAGATATCCGGAATATGAATCCGAGGCATCTACCACGTCGCTGTTGGATACCATATCCGTCATGGATATGCGGCGCATGTTGATGCGATAGTTGCGGCCGTCATGATCCACCGATACGGTGGATTCGTTTTCTTCATCGTCATCAGCAGGTAGGTCCTCAGACTTGACAGCAGGGAAAAGCGAGGCAAGAGACTTTTTGAAATCTCTGTCCACACCGAAAGCTTCCTTAAAGGCATCATTCGTCCAGACAACACGACCTGAATCATCGAGTAATGCATAGGGAAGCTTCAGATCCCGAAGGAGCCGTCGCTGCACCTGCCCGTATTGAGTGGCGAAACTGACCATCTCGTTAAGGAGGATGCTCCTGTTCCTTACTATCGAATATGCCACGGTGGCAATATACATGATGGTAAAGACAGCAAGGATAAGCGCGGCTTTTTTGTCTATGAATGCGATCGCTACGTTGATGGTAACGAGCACTGCGGCCAGGATATAAAGCATCAAAAAGAAGCGTTTAACCCCGCCTTTGTATTTCAAATTTCTGATTTTAGACATAGTTCGATTATACCACCCGTCTTATATGCGGTCAAAAAAACCGGCCGGGATGATCCCGACCGGTTTTGATCCTGATTATTCCTGGATGTAGGGCATCAGTGCAATGTGACGAGCTCTCTTGATAGCAGTAGTCAGAGCTCTCTGATGTCTGGCACAATTGCCGGTGATCCTGCGGGGAAGTATCTTGCCTCTCTCGGATACGTATCTCTTGAGCTTAGCTACGTCCTTGTAGTCGATCTCTCCTTCCTTACCACAGAAAACGCAAACCTTTTTTCTACGACGGATGCCGCCCTTACGTCTCATGGGTGCATCAGCTTTGTCGGTCTTATTGTAAGCCATTATAAGCCTCCTATCTGAATCACAGTAAAAAAACTAATTATTTGAATGGCAGGGCTTCGTCTATCCCGTCGGGGATGTTCATGAAATCGCTGCCCGGATCGGCTCCGCCTGCTCCGTTAGCTGCGGGTGCCTCGTACGTACTGCCCGAACCCTCCTGGGAAGCTCCGCGGCTCTCACAGAACTCATGCCTGTCTACAATGACATCCGTAGTGTATACTCTCTGGCCTTCCTTGTTCGTATAGCTGCCGGTCTGGATACGACCTTCCACGGCGATCTTGGTACCTTTCTTGAGATACTTCTCTACGAACTCCGCAGTTCTGCCGAAACATACACATCCGATGAAGTCAGCGGTAGGCTGGTCGTCATTTGCGTTTCGGCTGACATTTCTGTCCACTGCCAGCGTATATCTTGCATTGGAAATAGTTCCGTCCTGTGAATAACGTACTTCGGGGTCTCTGGTGAGACGTCCCATTAATATGACTCTGTTCATCTTATACCTCTCTGATTATTCTTCCTCGTCAGCTCGAACGATCAAGTATCTGATGACATTGTCCATGATGCGGATACGACTTTCGATCTCAGAGGGTGCAGTAGCTTCTGCATCGAACTGAATGAAATAATAGAAACCTTCATTCATCTTCTGGATCTCGTAGGCAAGCTTCTTCTTGCCCCAGTCGTCCACATTTGTGATCTGGCCGCCGAATCTCTCGATCAATGCTTTCACTTTGTCAAGAGAAGCGACTTTGTCATCTTCTTCAAGCTTCGCATTGAGCACAACGGCTAATTCATACTTGTGCATTTTTCTTCCTCCTTTTGGTCTCTGGCCCCCTTGCGGGAGCAAGGATAGTTTATATCACGAGCCTTTATGATAGCACTCATTAATTCGTAAATCAAGCAAAAAAAGAAAAAAGTACTTGACGGCGCTTTTGGGAGCGTATATGATATGTCCCACAGATGTATCCGGCCAATCCGTATCGGAAGGGAGGCAGGATATCTATTCATAAAAGGTAAATAATTTTACCGCTCGTTTTTCATTTAGCAATTGTGGGATTTCTTCTGATCTCTCACGTTTCCTGCAGGAGACTGCAGGATGTCATTCAAGCTCGACATTCGTGCTTGTCTGAATCAATCCAACGCCCAAACATATCAAACGTTACATTCATAATCAGTATCCGTATCGATTTTTTTTCGATTACACAGGTTTATCAGGGTACGCGTATGTTTTTGCACGCATATTCGTTCCCGCCAGATACGGTCGGTACATCTGCAATGCAGGCATTCCTTCTGTTATGTCGCATGGTTTATATCACGTATACTTCCTCCGTGACACTCCTATCCGAATCACGGCGGTTTATCAGATTCTGTTTTTCCGAGGGAAGCCCCCTGCAGGATTTATCATCTGGCTCGTGACGATAGAGGGAATGTCTGCTAAAATACAGTAGACGAAAATAAAAACGGATACCGGTGATCATGAGTAAAAAGAAGAAAAAGAACAAAAACCACAGCTTCGCGAAAGCGATACCCCCGATCATTGCCATACTTCTGATCCTGATAATAGGAGGAGTATACGGCTACTCGATGGTAAAGGAACACTTTGCCTATTCGCATGAGAGAATGGACTTAAACGAGTATTACGGTCTCAGCTCTCCGGATGAGGTGGCTGTTATCATCGGCGATGAGATTCAGGACTTCAAGGCAAAATATATAGACGGGTATTGTTATTTTGATATTGATACCGTGAGGAGCAGGTTTAATCAGCGGTTCTATCTCGATGAAGGTGAAGGCCTGATCATCTATGTGGAGCCTCTGACCATCACTACCGTACATATCTCCGAACCGGGATATTCGATAGACGGAGCTTCTCAGAGCACTCCTTATGTGCCCGCATTGTATGACGGGGATACATTGTTCCTGGCCTGTGATTTCGTACAGATGTATACGAATTACGAGTATCATTATTATGAAGATCCGAAACGCATGCAGGTATATACCGACTGGTCGCCCAGAGATATCGCTTCTATTAAAAAGGACACCCAGATCAGATACCGCGGCGGAAACAAGAGCGATGTGCTGACGGATGTGGCCGAAGGCGATACTGTGTACATACTCGATACCATGGAAGAGTGGTCGGGCGTCAGAACCCAGGACGGAATAATAGGTTATGTGGAAAACAAACGTCTCGATAACTATGACACCGAAACTCCCATACCGTTCACCTCATATGAGGAGCCGGAGTTTACTTCCATCTCGCTGGATGAAAAGGTGAATCTGACCTGGCATTCGATAGCGGGTCCCGCGGGCAATGATACTCTGTGGGAGTTTATGGCAAATGCGCATGACGTGAATGTGGTCTCGCCCACCTGGTTCGGTCTGGCTGATAATCAGGGCGGTCTTTCGGATTACGGCTCGGTATCATATGTTCAGAGTCTGCATGAAAAGGGTATACAGGTGTGGGGGCTTGTAAGCAATTTCGTAAGTATTGATATAGATACATATACAATACTGAGTTCAACGACTACGCGAAGAACTCTTATCAATAACCTGATGGGGGTGGCGGCCGCATATGATCTGGACGGCATCAATATCGACTTCGAGGGACTGACTCCCGAGTGCGGAGTACATTTTATCCAGTTCATCAGGGAACTGTCGGTTGAGTGCCGTAAGGCACAGGTGATACTGTCGGTGGATAATTATGTGCCGATAGGCAATACGGACTTCTATAACCGGGCTGAGCAGGGAGTCTATGCGGACTACGTGATCATCATGGGTTATGACGAGCATTATGCCGGATCCGTTGAAGCCGGTTCGGTGGCCAGCATAGGCTATGTGACTCGGGGACTCGAGAATACCATCAGCGAAGTCGATCCGGCTAAGGTTATCAACGGTATACCTTTCTATACCCGAATATGGGATACGTCCGGCGCGGAAGTGTCGTCCCAGGCCGTGGATATGGTGACTGCTGCAAATTATATAGCCGATCACAATATAGCCACCGAGTGGGATGAGACCACATGTCAGAATTACGGTGAATACACTTCCGACGGAGTACTGCACCAGGTATGGCTGGAGGACGCTGATTCCATCAAGGTTAAATTAAGTGTCATGGATGCGCATAATATCGCCGGAGTTGCATCCTGGAGAATAGGCATGGAGACTCCCGATATATGGGATGTAATAGCTGATTATCTGCATGGTTAGACCGATATGGATACCCTTATTGCTACGATAGATCCCAATTATCCGGATCCGGAGATCATACAGCGGGCAGGTGATGTCATCAGATCGGGAGGGTTGGTCGCTTTTCCGACTGAGACGGTATACGGGCTCGGCGGTGATGCTCTGTCAGCCGATTCGGCTGCTGCCATATATGCCGCCAAGGGCAGACCGTCCGACAACCCGCTTATAGTACATATAGCGGATATGGCATCCCTGGAGAGGATAGCGGTTGATATACCCGATGCGGTATATCTGCTTGCACGCAGGTTCTGGCCCGGGCCGCTGACCATGATCATGCATAAATCCGATGAAGTGCCCCATGCTACAACGGGTGGGCTGGATACGGTTGCGGTCAGATTTCCTTCGGATCCCGTGGCACGCGAGTTTATCAGGGCAGCAGGCGGTTATGTGGCTGCTCCGAGTGCGAATCTGTCGGGAAAACCGTCACCGACTTCCGCCGGATACGTGATCCAGGACATGGATGGCAGGATAGACATGATACTGTGCGGGGATGATTCCCGGATAGGCCTGGAATCGACCATAGTCGATCTGACCGAGGCTGCTCCGGTGATTCTCAGGCCGGGATACGTGACTCTTGATATGCTGCGGGAGATTCTTCCGGATGTGACGATGGACACTGCACTCATCAGAGATGATTCCGGTCAGGCCCCCAAAGCCCCCGGGATGAAGTACAGACATTACGCTCCGCGCGGAGAGATGACGGTCGTCGACGGCACCGCACGGGATGTGATCACTTATATTAATGAAAGAACTCAACATGACTCAAAGGAAGGTCGCCGGACCGGAGTGATCGCCTCGGATGAGCATCTTGACCGCTATCGTGCAGATGTGAAGCTGGGCATGGGTGCAGACGGCGACAGTGAGACTTATGCTCACAGGCTGTTTGACACCCTCAGACATATGGATGATGAGGAAGTGGAAAGGATATACGCGGAGAGGCCGGCGGGAGGTATGCTGGATGACGCGATCATGAACCGCCTGCTCAAAGCGGCGGGACACACACTAGTCAGTGTATGATCAATAATATAGATGTACTTATCGGAAAGGACAGAAGAAATGATAGCTATAGGAAGTGACCACGGCGGATATGATCTGAAGACCAAGGTTATAGAGCATCTGGAAGCAGCCGGATATGAAGTCAGGGACTTCGGCTGCCATGACAAGAGCTCATGTGATTATCCGGAGTATGGCAGAGCGGCGGCGCAGGCTGTTGCTTCCGGAGAGTGCGACAGAGGCATAGTGATCTGTACGACCGGCATAGGCATATCGATCACGGCCAACAAGGTCCGCGGCATAAGATGCGCATTGTGCACGGATACTTATCTGGCCAAAATGACACGGCTTCATAATGATGCCAATATGCTGGCGCTCGGAGCCGCGGATATAGGAGAAGGTCTGGCAATGGATATCGTGGATGTTTTCCTGAACACCGAATTCTCCGGAGAAGAAAAACACGTTAGACGTATCGGCAAGATAGAGGCTGATTGATCATAACTTCCAATCCGATCATATGAACAGATCACACAGGACAATCGCATATGCAATGTGCGCTTGTATGATAGCGGGGAGCCTGATGATGACCCCTGCCTGGCCTGTATACGCTTCAAAATCTACTCAGGGACAGCTGGATGAAGCGCGTGATGCATATGAGGATACCAAAAACAAGATCGAGGAAACTGCCGGAAAGATTGATGATCTGACAAGCGAGCAGGCAGCCCTGCAGGGGTCCCTCGATGAGCTCAACAGCAAGCTTGAGACGGCAGCCGATATCCTGGAGAGACTCGAGGCCCAGATCAACACCAAAAAGTATGAGATAGACGTGACCTGGGGGCGGATAGAAGAACTTGCCACTCAGATAGATATACTCGAAGACAAGGCCGATGAGCAATATGAACTGGTGAAGTCGCAGATCAAATATATCTACGAGAGCGGAGATACGATGTATATGGCTCTCCTGCGCGGCGGAGCCACGTACTCGGATTACATCAACAGAAACAGTTATATGGAGATGTTTGCCGAGTATAATCAGAACAATATCAACAATCTGGTCGAGACGGGGAAGGCGCTCAAGGATACTCAGGCCGAATATGAAAAAGAACTGGTCGAGCTCGAACAGGAGAAAGAAGAGCTCGATGAGTATGAAGATGCTGTAGCGAAACAACAATCCGACATACAGAGCATGGTCGATGCAACTTCGGAACAGGTACGCAACTACGGTGATGAGATAGAAAGTGCTGAGGCCAGACTTAAGGATTATGAAGCCCGGCTGTCCAAGCAGGAAGAAGACATAGAGGTGCTCGAGGCCAAACTGGAAGAGGAGCGTAAGATCACACAGCAGGCCGCTAAATCCGAATGGAGAGATATCTCGGGTGTCGAGTATACCGGCGGAGACCGCAAACTTCTCGCAAATCTCATATGGTGCGAAGCGGGAAACGAAGAGTATGTGGGACAAGTGGCCGTGGGTGCGGTGGTCATGAACAGGGTGATGAGTTCGGTTTTCCCCGACACCATCGTCGGCGTAATCTATCAGCGCGGACAGTTCACTCCGGCATCCAGCGGACGACTGGCATTGGCGCTCTCTCTTGATTCGGCAACGGAGAGTTGTTACCGTGCAGCCGATGCAGCGATGAGCGGTGTCAACAATATAGGCAGCTGCCTGTATTTCAGGACACCTACCTCGAGAGTTTCACCCAAATATGTCATAGGCGGACATTATTTCTATTGATGCTTCGGGAGTACTGCCGGGGAGACCGGTCAATATTGATCCAAAGGAGAGGTGAGCTGATCCAGCTCACCTTTATATATGTGTGATAGCAGAGAGTTCAGAGTGATCAGACATGTATTGAGCTCTTCTCCGGTCATAAGTCCTTCGCGGACAGCCTGAGCCAGTTCATCCAGATCCACTACTTTAACGAAGCCGTCAGGATATATGATGACGTCGGCCAGCAGGTCGGTAACGGTCAGGGCATCTTCTTTATCATCACGATCGATAGATATGATGTCGCAGTATGTGTACATCAGGGAATCGTCAGCACGCTTAAAACGGCTTATTTTCCAGCCTTCCTTGAGATAATATACGCTTTTTCCGTGATGGAGTTCTTTTTTCGGACGGATGGTATTCCAGGATGTGACTATCATATCGGAATCCCATTGATGGATGATGTCGCGGTCCAACAGTACGCACTCGGATGGTATCAGACGTTTACGATAGATTTTCGGATAGGACATACGCTTACCTCCGCGGATGTGTGCAGAACTGTTTTCTAATAAATTACGCTTATGGGCGATTTAAGTCAAGCGTAGACATTATGCGGATAAAAATGTATAATGTAAGAGTTGTTATGAAAGCACTTATAACGATCACTCAGTTCGGTATAGATATGATCGTCCCCATTTTTCTGTGTTCGATGGTGGGGCGGTGGCTTGACGGCAAGCTTGGCACCTCGTGGATATTCATCGCAATGTTCTTCGTCGGTGCGGCAGCAGGCGCAAGTAATGTATACCGGCTGGCTCGCAGGCTTATGAGAGAAAGCGGTGATGTCAGACATCGTGATATGGCTGAGCATGTAACCGCAGAGGAAGAACCCACAGATGACAGAGACTGAGCACGGCAGAGTGCATCTGCCCGCCATAGTGACAGAGATGTGGGTCGGGATCATCGCTTTTGCAGCTCTGTGTGAACTGATCGGAGTATGGTTCGTACCGGATAAAGCGGGTTATTCGATAGGACTGTGGATGGGAGCGGTTTTGTCATGTATATGTTCCTATCATATATGGTCCGCTCTTGACAGATCGCTGGACCTGCCCGATGAGAAAGCGGCAGCCAGACGCGTGGGAGCCGGATATATCATCAGATATCTGGCACTGATCGTGCTTATAGTGATTCTCTTTCTGACTAAGATAGGCAGCCCGTTCGCAGCCTTTCTCGGATACATAGGTATGAAGCCTGCGGCATATATGCAGCCGACGGTACACAAGATTTCAGACAGAATATACAGACGGAGGTGAGGATATGGAGCAGGGCATTCTGCTCTCGGCAGAGAATCTGGACTTTATGATCCACGGGGTATTTTCGTATACTCTGTTCGGCCAGACCGTGTGGATCACTACGTCACATGTATGTATACTGATCGTTTTCCTGGTTCTTATAGGTTTCTTTATAGCGGCCAGGATCACCATGAACAAAGCGGCTGAAGTCCCCGGCACTTTCCAGAACATCATAGAGCTGATAGTCGAGAAGCTCGATGGGATGGTTGAAGGCGTTATGGGCAAGTGGTCGCCGAAATTCCGCAACTATATCGGTACGATATTTCTGTTCATTCTGCTCAGCAATATCTCCGGCCTGTTCGGGTTGAGACCGCCCACAGCCGACTATGGAACTACTCTGGCACTCGGTCTCATCACTTTCACTTTGATCCATTACAATCAATTCAAGTATCAGAAGGTCAAAGGCGTTATCAAGGGATTATGCGATCCCTGGCCGATCTGGGCTCCGATCAATATCATCGGAGATTGCGCAGTCCCGATCTCATTGTCGTTGCGTCTCTTTGCGAATGTGCTCTCGGGCCTGGTAATGACTACTCTGGTGTACGGTCTGCTGGGTAAGATCGCTGTTATCTGGCCTGCAGCCCTGCATGTATATCTCGATCTGTTCTCGGGAGCAATACAGACATACGTATTCTGTATGCTGACGATGACATATATCACCAATGCGTGCAATACCGACTAATGGTTCACAATATAATCTACGGAGGAAAACAAAATGGATTTTAATGAAAACTTTATCTTAGGTTGTTCTGCGATAGGTGCCGGCCTTGCTGTTATCGCCGGTATCGGTCCCGGTGTAGGCCAGGGTATTGCAGCAGGTCATGCAGCAGCTGCTGTAGGACGCAATCCCGGAGCTAAGTCCGATGTTACATCCACGATGCTTCTCGGACAGGCAGTTGCCGAGACCACAGGTCTTTATGGTCTGCTTGTTGCCATGCTGCTCATGTTCGTTAAGCCTCTTGTATAAGTAGCCTCTATTATTTTACGAAAGGAGGCAATGACCCATGACAAGATTATTCGATCTGGACATGCAGCTTTTAGCTGATGCCGGGCTTATGATCATAGCTGTCTTCGTGCTGTTTTTACTGGCCAGCTACCTGTTCTTCAATCCTGTCAGAGATATGCTTAAGAAGCGTCAGGAGAAGATACAGGGCGAACTGGACGATGCCGCTGCCGATATGGAGAAGGCGCGTGCGATGAAGGCAGAGTATGAGGAGAAGCTGACCAAGGTCGACAGAGAAGCCGAGGGGATACTTGCCGAGGCCCGCAAGAAAGCACTCGATAATGAGAAGCGCATTCTGGACGAGGCCCGTGCTGAAGCCGCTGCTATCATAGACAGAGCCCGGGGAGAAGCCGAGCTTGAAAAGAAGAAGGCGGCCGATGACGTCAAGAAAGAGATGGTCGTTCTGGCATCCATGATGGCTGGAAAGGTTGTAAGTCAGAATATCGACACGACTGTTCAGGATCAGATCATCGAAGATACCCTTGATCAGATGGGACAGTCCACATGGCTAAATTAGTATCATCCACATATGCTGATGCTTTGTTTGAACTCGCCATCGAACAGAACAAAGCCGGTGAATGGAAAGAAGAGATAGAAGCCATTAAGACTATCCTGCAAGAGAATCCTCAGTTCGGTGAGCTTATGTCTCATCCGCGTGTACTCAAGGAAGAGAAGCTGAAGCTTGCCGAAGAAGCTTTTGCGGGTAAAGCCGATCCCGAGATAGTAGGGCTGATCCGTATCGTGATAGAAAAGGACCGGTATACTCAGATAGAAGCCATATTTGATGATTTCATCAATTCCGTTAAGGAGTATGAGGGGATCGGAGTGGCCTGGGTGACTACAGCAAAGGAACTGAATGCCACGCAGAAGACAGCGGTGGAGAAGAAGCTTTTGGAGACCACCGATTACAAGACTATGGAGATGCACTATCTCATAGACGAGCAGGTGATCGCCGGCATGACGATCAGGATCGGCGACAGAGTGGTTGATTCCACTGTCCGGACCAGACTCAATGAACTTACCAGGAGTCTCCTGCAGGCACAGGTATAACAGATAGGATTAAATAGAAAGGTGCGTACGGATCTATGAATTTGAGACCGGAAGAAATAAGTTCTGTTATCAAAGAACAGATAAGCAGATATTCGGCTACTCTGGAAGTGTCCGAAGTGGGTACGGTCATCCAGGTAGCAGACGGTATCGCTCGTGTGCATGGATTGGAAAAGGCTATGCAGGGAGAACTTCTCGAGTTTCCCGGTGAAGTATACGGCATGGTCATGAACCTTGAGGAAGATAACGTCGGTGCGGTTCTTCTCGGAAACGCCGGCAATATCAGTGAAGGTGACACGGTCAAGACCACCGGCAGGGTGGTAGAGGTACCGGTCGGTGACTGCATGCTCGGACGTGTAGTAAATGCGCTCGGACAGCCCATAGACGGCAAGGGACCGATCCAGACAGACACATACCGCAAGATAGAACGTGTGGCATCGGGTGTTATTACCCGTAAATCAGTTGATACTCCCCTTCAGACCGGTATCAAGGCCATCGACTCGATGGTTCCGATCGGAAGAGGCCAGAGAGAGCTGATCATCGGCGACAGACAGACAGGTAAGACTGCTGTGGCTATCGATACGATCATCAATCAGAAGGGGCAGAATGTTAACTGTATATATGTAGCCATAGGTCAGAAAGCTTCCACGGTAGCCAATATCGTGAAGACACTCGAGGAATACGGTGCCATGGATTACACGACCGTAGTAGCGGCTACGGCATCCGAGATGGCTCCCCTTCAGTATATAGCTCCTTATTCGGGATGCGCTATCGGCGAAGAGTGGATGGAGCAGGGCAAGGATGTACTGGTTATATATGATGACTTAAGTAAGCATGCGGTTGCATACAGAACACTCTCCCTGCTGCTTAAGCGTCCTCCGGGACGTGAGGCTTATCCCGGTGACGTATTCTATCTGCATTCGAGACTGCTTGAGAGAGCAGCCCGTATGAGCGAGGAGTACGGCGGAGGATCACTTACGGCTCTGCCTATCATCGAGACTCAGGCCGGTGACGTATCGGCATATATTCCTACGAACGTTATCTCCATCACAGACGGTCAGATATATCTGGAGACCGAGATGTTCAATTCCGGCTTCCGTCCGGCTATCAATGCCGGTCTGTCGGTATCCCGTGTCGGCGGTGCCGCTCAGATCAAGGCTATGAAGAAGATAGCTGCTCCGATCCGTGTGGAGCTGGCTCAGTACAGAGAGCTTGCCGCTTTTGCGCAGTTCGGTTCCGAGCTGGATGACGATACCAGAGAGAAGCTGGCACAGGGCGAGAGGATCAAGGAGATCCTGAAGCAGCCTCAGTATCAGCCCATGCCGGTTCAGTATCAGGTTCTGATCATCTTCGTAGCTACCAACAAGCTGCTGCTTGATGTACCTACGGCCGATGTTACGAGATTTGAGAAAGAGTTCTTTGAGTTTATCGATACCAAGTATCCGGAGATCCCCAGAGAGATCGCCGAGAGCAAGGTTATATCGGACGAGCTCGACCCGAAGATCCGCAAGGCAGTTGATGAATTCAAGAGCCAGTTCAAGTAATCACAGTACTGACGTAAAGGACAGGTAAACGCTATGGCCTCAATGAGAGACATAAAAAGGCGTAAAGGCAGTATACAGAGCACTCAGCAGATAACCAAGGCCATGAAGCTTGTGTCTACGGTCAAACTTCAGCGAGCCAAGGGCAGGGCTGAGTGTGCTAAGCCGTACTTTGATGCGGTATACCAGACCATAACCTCTGTACTGTCAAAGGCCAGCGGGATCGAGCATCCCTATTTGGACGGTAATGACTCCGACCGGATCGGGATCATCGTACTGACATCCAACAGAGGACTGGCCGGCGGCTATAACTCCAATATCGTGAGAATGGTACGCGATGCGGGATTCGATCCTTCCATGACCGATATTTATAACATCGGTAAAAAAGGTCGTGACGGATTAAACCGCGGTGGGTTCAATATCGTACAGGACTATTCCGATGCGATAGAAGCACCTGCATATCCCGATGCCATGAGTATAGGAACAAAGGTACTCAGTGACTATACCGAAGGCAGGATAGGTGCCGTGTATCTGGCATATACGAGATTCAAGAACACAGTCGTTCACCAGCCTACATTGCTTAAGCTTCTCCCGGTTGAAGAACTGGCCACAGAGGAGTCGGAGCTTGTATCTTCAACCGATCCGGCTGAGGATAAGGATGAGATGAACGGTGCAGTGATGAATTTCGAGCCCAATGAAGACGAGGCGCTCGACCTCATCGTACCGAAGTATATCCACAGTCTGATATACGGAGCGATGATCGAAGCGGTAGCCAGTGAAAACGGTGCCAGAATGCAGGCGATGGATTCCGCTACAAGCAATGCCGAAGATATGATAAATAAGCTGTCACTGCAGTATAACAGAGCTAGACAGGGCGCTATTACACAGGAGTTAACAGAGATTATAGCTGGTGCCAACGCTATATCGTAATGAAAGGAAAGAAAATGGCAGAGACGAGTAAGAAGGAAAGCAGGGGCAAGATTACACAGATAATCAGTGCTGTCCTGGACATCAAATTCCCCGAGGGTGAGCTTCCCGAAATCAATGACGCTATCAGGATCCCGCTTAAGGATAACGGAGAGCTGGTAGTTGAGGTAGCTCAGCATCTGGGTGATGATACGGTCAGATGTATAGCACTGGGGCCCACGGACGGGTTGGTTCGTGGTATGGAAGCTATCAGCACCGGAGGTCCCATATCGGTTCCGGTAGGTGAGAAGACTCTGGGACGTATATTCAACGTGCTTGGTCAGCCTATAGATAATAAGCCCGCACCCGAGGTTGATGAGTATGATCCTATTCACAGGGCTGCGCCTGAGTATGTGGATCAGGCTACGGATACCGAACTGCTGGAGACAGGTATCAAGGTCGTTGACCTGCTCTGCCCTTATCAGAAGGGTGGTAAGATCGGACTGTTCGGCGGTGCCGGTGTAGGTAAGACGGTCCTTATTCAGGAGCTTATACGTAACATAGCTACAGAGCATGGCGGGTATTCGGTATTTACCGGCGTCGGCGAGCGTACCAGAGAGGGTAATGACCTCTATCATGAGATGCAGGAATCCGGCGTTATAGATAAGACTACGATGGTGTTCGGTCAGATGAACGAGCCGCCCGGAGCGAGAATGAGAGTCGGTCTTACCGGACTTACTATGGCTGAGTACTTCCGAGATAAGGGCGGTAAGGATGTGCTGTTGTTCATTGATAACATCTTCCGTTTCACACAGGCAGGTTCTGAGGTTTCCGCTCTGCTTGGCCGTGTACCTTCGGCCGTTGGTTACCAGCCTACACTTCAGACCGAGATGGGCGTTCTGCAGGAGCGTATCACATCCACGAGGAACGGATCCATCACATCGGTTCAGGCCGTATATGTGCCCGCCGATGACCTGACAGACCCTGCTCCCGCTACAACGTTCGCACATCTGGATGCAACCACCGTTCTTTCCAGACAGATAGTTGAGCTGGGTATCTATCCTGCAGTTGATCCGCTGGAGTCCACATCCAGGATCCTGGATCCCAGAGTGGTAGGTCAGGATCACTATCAGGTAGCCAGAGGCGTGCAGGAGGTTCTGCAGAAGTATAAAGAGCTTCAGGATATCATCGCGATCCTCGGTATGGACGAGCTGTCCGAGGAAGAGAAGCTGGTGGTTAACCGTGCACGTAAGATTCAGAGATTCCTGTCTCAGCCTTTCTTTGTAGCAGGACAGTTCACCGGTCTGGACGGTAAATATGTTCCGATCAGTGAGACTATAAGAGGCTTCAAGGAGATACTCGAAGGCAAGCACGATGATATACCCGAAGGATACTTCCTCAACAAGGGTACCATCGATGATGTACTTGCCAGTGTGAAGTGATCAGGTCAGGATTATAGGCAGTCTTTGGAGGACATATGGCCGCAGATAATAAATTCAACTTAAAGATCATTACTCCGGATCGTGAGTTCTACACCGGAGATGTGGATATGGTCGAGTTCAATACTATAGAGGGTGAAGTGGGTATATATAAAGGACATATCCCGATATCCATGATAATAGCCCCGGGAGTCCTGACCATTACCTCTGACGGTGAATCCAGGAACGCGGCACTCCATGCCGGTTTCGTAGAGGTTCTGCCTGACAGGGTGACCATACTTGCCGAGATCATCGAGTGGCCTTCCGAGATAGATGTTGACAGGGCCAGAGAGGCAAAGGACAGAGCCGAAGCCCGGATCAGGGATGTACTGGAAGGCACGGATATAGCAAGGGCTGAGCTTGCTCTCAGACGAGCAATGACCAGAATTGATGTTACAAAATAAAAAGGTATTTGCAAACATAATAAAAGCAGTATATCTGGCCGCCATTTTTGTGGCGGCCTGTTTCTGTTTCAGTCACCTATTGAGCCAGGGGAACGTGGATATGACCACGGTTATGGCTGAACCGACACTGCCTGTCATCCATATGCACATAGGTGATATGGACGTTAACTATCTCTATGGGTACATGGAACCCATGGAGACATCGTTTATGCGCGACACACTGACCGTAGTCGGCAGTGACAGGCGTATAGATTTCTGTATTGATACCTATGGTGCACAGATAGGTGATATGCATTATGAAGTGCGAAGCATAGACGGCAGCCGTCTGGTGGAAAAAACCGAGATTCATGCGGGTTCACCGGACAGTACGGGATGCATATACGGAAATTTCTCCATCAAGGATCTGATCACGGGCGGGGATGAGTATATGCTTATCTTTGTGCTCAATATCGGCACGGAGAGGACAGTCAGATACTACACGAGACTCGTCTGGTCAGAAGATGTGCATATAGATGAGAAGCTTGCCTATGTATATGATTTCTCCGACAGAACATTTGATAAGGACCGGGCTACCGAACTGACCAAGTATCTGGAGTCGAACTCGTCGGGTGATAACAGCAGCTATATGTATGCCGATATACACTCGAGCTTCAAACAGGTCACCTGGGGCAATCTGAATATCCGTCGATTGGGAGAACCAAGGATAACCGTATCCGAGCTTACCCCGGCTACAGGATATTTCCGTGTGGATTATCAGATAGCCGTTTCGGAGGAGTCAGGTGAGGCAATATGCAATGTGAGCGAGTATTTCCGTATCCGTTATACTACCGATCGGATATACCTGCTCAATTGGGAGAGATATTGCTCGCAGATACCCGACCAGTCCAGGGATATATATGCGGAGAACCAGATAGAGCTGGGACTTGCAGGGCAGGATCTGGAGCTGGTTGAAAGTGATGATGGCAATATATTTGCGTTTGCGGATGAAGGCAAGCTTATCAGCGTCAATATCCCCGAGCAAAAAGTTAACGGGATATTCACATTTTATACGGATGATCTGACTGATCTGCGCAGCGCTCACCGTGATCACCGGATACATATCCTAAGTGTGAACGAGAGCGGAGATATTGTTTTCATCGTGTACGGATATATGAACCGCGGAGTGCATGAGGGGCATGTCGGAGTAGCTATATATCGATATGAAAGCGCCCATAATACATATGAAGAAATGGGGTTCGTGGATTATACCCGACCGGCGTCAATACTTATGGCCGGTATGGACGAGCTCTCCTATATAGATCGTAAGGGGCATGTGTATTTCATGCTGGAGAGAGATGTCTATGAGGTTGATACGACCGATGGTACTATGAGTAGGATGGCCTCGTCTCTGTCCGATGACGCATACAGAGTGTCTGATAGCGGTCAGATGCTGTTGTGGCAGATCGATGGAGGTGTGTTCTCGTCGACGAAGCTTAGATTGCTTAATCTGTCCACAGGGTTGAGTGAGGATATCAAAGCGGGGTATGGTGAGTACATCATGCCACTCGGATTCATGAACGAGGATATGGTGTTCGGCCTGGCAAAAGCACGTGATGTCGTAACGGATATAGACGGATCGTTTGTGTTCCCGA
This sequence comes from Lachnospiraceae bacterium, assembly GCA_017450485.1. Taxonomy (GTDB): domain Bacteria; phylum Bacillota; class Clostridia; order Lachnospirales; family Lachnospiraceae; genus XBB2008. The sequence goes on along the minus strand of JAFSTN010000015.1, from coordinate 19,715 downwards.
TGTATAAGGTTATCATACGCAACGCATCGGGGGAGGTTCTCAAGACCTATTCCGAGGAAGGCATCTATGTAATGGGATGCTCTTTTTCCGAGGGTTTGATGAATATGACGCGAACCCGGAAGAACGAAAACACCGGACTCTATGAACCGATATCGGATGATCAGATAGTCAGCACGGTGGAAAGTGCAGGAAATGACAACCGAATAGTATGGGTAGTCACGGACGCACTGGAAACGATCGCACAGATCAGCATGAAGGATGCGATGAATGACGAAGATATCATGCATCTGATTCCCAGGGAAATAGCATATGAGGGGACGAAAGAGCTGGTGCGTGAAGAGACCGATACGACCGAGCATTATTACGTCTACGGGTTACGGGGCTTCATGGGTAATTATCTGGAGGTATCCAATGCCGTGAACCGGGCTTATGATTTGGCCGGTGTGGTTATGGACGGACGCGGACAGTGTATCTGGTACAGGACCGGACGAGTCAGTCGTAATCAGATAATGGCTATCACGGCTCCTGAGAAGACGGAACCGGACGAGAGCTTGGCGGTATGTGTGGATGCGATGCTCAGATTTGAGGGTGTGACCACAAATACACGTGTGCTGCTGAACCAGGGCAGAAATGTACAAGAGATACTGAGCAGTTATCTCAGTGATTGCACGGTATTTAATCTGACCGGATGTAATCTTGATTCGGTACTGTACTATGTGAATCAGGATATACCGGTACTTGCGGTCATGAACGATCAGACTGCGATGCTCGTGACCGGGTTCAATGAATCACAGATCGTGCTCTTTGATCCGGTCACTGGCGAGCTTCGCAAAGAGAATATAACTGATGCCGATAACACCTTCAAGGCTAACGGCTATAGGTTCTTAACTTATATCTATTAATCCCGGATCATGTCATTCGTCATGACCGTCGGACAGTTCTCCGTTATTGTACTTGGCTATGATAGTCTGTATACGCTCAACAGGGTTCAACAGATCGCTGATCGATGAATCGTGATTGAGCGTATCTATGATATAGGCGACGTATTTGCTTAGGTCGCAGCTGATATACCAGTCACGAGCCAGGAGCTCCGGCCGCTGGTATATGAGGTTGGTGGTAAGCACTTTGGTGATATATCCGTCGGCACAGGCCTCGTCGAACTTGGACAGTCCGGCGGTGAAGAGACCGAATGTAGCGAATATGAATATTCTGCCGGCCCCTCTCTTCTTGAGGGCGTAAGCCACTTCCAGAACACTTTCGCCCGATGAGATCATATCGTCTATGATTATCAGATCCTTGCCCTCTACGCTGGATCCGAGGAATTCGTGAGCAACTATCGGGTTACGGCCGTCCACCACCTGAGTGTAGTCGCGTCTCTTATAGAACATCCCCATATCCAGCCCGAGCACATTCGCAACATATATGGCACGGCTCATACCGCCTTCATCGGGACTGACTACCATCATATGCTCGGCATCTATCTGCAGATCTTTCACAGATCCGAGAAGTCCCTTTATAAACTGGTATGCCGGCATGATCGTTTCAAAACCGTTCAAAGGAATGGCATTCTGGACTCTGGCATCATGAGCGTCGAAGGTGATGATATTGTCGACTCCCATGTTGACCATTTCCTGAAGTGCCAGCGCACAGTCCAGGGACTCTCTGGCAGTACGCTTATGCTGTCTGCTCTCATACAGGAAAGGCATGATGACCGTTATACGTCTGGCCTTACCACCTACGGCGGCTATGATACGTTTCAGATCCTGATAGTGATCATCCGGGGACATGTGGTTCTCGTGACCGCATAATGAGTAGGTCAGTGAATAATTGGCTACATCTACAAGGATGTACAGATCGGATCCCCGGACGGATTCCATGATCATGCCTTTTGCTTCGCCCGATCCGAAACGGGGAACTTTCGCGTCTATGATATAGCTGCTACGCTGATATCCGGAAAAGGCAAGCGAATCATGATGCTCATTCTCGCGTTCGGTACGCCATTTGACCAGATAGTAGTCAACTTTCTCGCCGAAAGCTTTACATCCCGCAAGCGGGATCAGCCCCAGTGAACCGACCGGTATGGTTTGCAGATTTCTTTTTTCTTCCCTCTTAGGCATATGGCCCTCCGATGTTAAGTGTTGGCTGTCCTGAGCTTCATCCTCAGATCAGGACCTGTCAGCTTCAGTATAGTATAATAACCCGTAATGCGGGAAAATACTCTGTCGGAATATCTCTCCTGCAAGAGCTTCAGAGACAGATTCGTATTTATGATAGTTGATCTGCGCTTGTTGTGCCGGGCATTCAGACAGCTGAAAAGCTCGGAACTGACGAACTGGTTGGCATATTCTGTGCCCAGGTCATCTATTATGAGCAGATCGCAGTCGTAGAGGTCATTATCGGTATCAAGTGCATCATCGTCCCCGCGCCTGAAAGCGTTGTGTGCGCAGGTGTCAAAGAAATCCGATGAGGAGAAATACAGTACGGAATGACCGCTCAGAAGCAGCTCGTGGGCAATACAGGAAGAAAGAAAAGACTTCCCTGTACCCACACTGCCCACAAAGAGCAGGTTGCTGTAATCTGTATCAAAGCGCGAAATATAGTCCCGGCATACACGAAGAGCCTCGCGGAAACGGGCCAGATCCTCTCCGCTGTACAGATCCTCACGCATCGAGTCGAAGTTATCGGTCTCGATGAGACTGTGAAGGTTCGATTTGTCATATAGCGCGTCATAGAGGACGTGCAGCTCGGCCTGCTTGAAACAGTGACATTTGCGTCCGCCTATATATCCGGTATCCTCGCAGTCCCGGCACCTGTAAGGTACTGCAAGATACGAAGGATCATAACCTTTCTCCCTGAGAAGCTCCTCCTTGCGCCGGTTTATGCGGTCGAGCTCGGCATCCATCGGCCCCAGATCGGTATCCGGGTCTGCAATGGATATCTTTGCGTAGCGCATGGCGGTATCGGTGGCTTCATCCTCAAGCTCGGAATATCCCGGAACACGTGCCCTGATCTCATCCATACGTTCCGCATGTATGCGTTGCGCCTCGGTTCTTCGCTGATCGTATTCTCGTATGAGATTTCTGAACTGGTTTGTAGTAAGCGGCATATCAGTTGCTGATCAGTGCTTTCTCGAGAGCATCATAATCATATGTGTTCTGCGTAAACTGGTTAAACTTGTTGTCACGCTGGGCATTTGCTTTTTTCTTGGGGGCATCGTACTTCTGTACATATGCCTTGGCCTGCTCGGGCGTGGTTATGGCTGACTGAGCCCAGTCGATAGCGACTGTCTCGATATATCTGTGGCCGGTCTTGCCATGCTCGATGCAGTACTGCAACAGATAATCCGTCAGATCATCCGAGAAATGAAGCGTCCCGGAAATGAACAGCAATGTATTAATATCAGCCGGTGACAGAGTTTTCTGAAGGTATTGCTCCGCAATGAAGAAAATCTGTGATGACTTGAAGCGGGCCATATCGTCCTTCGTGAACTGAGGCTTGTCATATGTGACGGAAGGAATGGCGGTAACCTGAGGTGATACGACCGTCAGCTGAGCCGGTGTCGGGCTCACAGCTGCTGCCGTATCTTTGTTCGATGATTTGGCGGTACGGGTTACCCTGTCATCTGTTTCTTCGTCTTCATCCGATGTGCACAGCGGGAGCATATGTACTCCTGTCAGTGACTTGGATGGATCATAGTCCAGCTGAAGTATCCCTTTCTTCTCCCAGAAGCGCAGTGCACGCATAACATCCTTCTCAGTGTAGTTGAAGCGGTCGGCGATATCGGATATGCCGGTATCCGTGGCCGCCTGGAGCATACGCATCAGGTAGAGATATATCTTAAGCTGAGCATCGTTGGCGTCCTCCATATACTTGTCAATAAAGCAATTGGATACAACCGTGAAATCAGCATAGTTATCCCGATAGATTCTGAAATTTCCCATATTCTTTTCACCACTCGTTTAATCATGCGATATAGGTATTACCTATAGCGATTGTGATTATAGCACTTATCCGTGATATGCCAAATGGTAAAACTCACGAATTGGGAAATAAGGGTTATCCACAATACATGACTGTATGTGTGGATAAAAAACCGCAGGATCGAAAAAGCACGTTATTCAGCTTTTTCAAGATAAAAAATATCCACATCCGGTTGTGGACATCTGCCGTCCCCGGTATGTGGATATTGTGGATTACGATCTGTTTATGAGTGCTTCCCCGATGTTTACGACATCACCGGCTCCCATTGTTATCAACATATCATTTTTTGTGCAATTTTGCAGAACGAACTTTTCGATGTCATGAAAGTCCGATATGTGATGGCAGGAAGTACCCCGGCTTCGGATATGTTTCATCAAAGTAGCTGAGCTTATGCCGAGATCATCCTTTTCTCTGGCCGCATATATGTCTGTCAGGATAACGTGGTCAGCCGGAGCCAGCGCATCGGCGAAGTCGGTCATCAGAGCTTTGGTACGGGTATAAGTGTGAGGCTGGAAGATGACCCAGAGCTCGTTGTGCGGAACCTTGAGTGCTGTTTCGATGGTCGCGCGTATCTCGGTCGGATGATGAGCATAATCATCATATATATGGAAAGGACCGGTATGATCGGCGCTTTCTACATCGCCCTTATATTCAAAGCGGCGTTGCGATCCTCTGAATTCCGACAGTGCTGCGATCGTGGTGTCGGAATTGACGCCGAGATAATCCGCCAGAGCTACTGCTGCGAGTGAGTTATATACATTATGAAGCCCCGGTACGCCCAGAGAGCATCGGCGCCCTTTGTCTTCGGTGCCGTGCATGATCGTATATGTGGCGTGGGCATTTTCGTCCAGAACTATGTCTTTGGCGAAATAGTCGCTGGTCTCGTCACGTCCCGTAGTAATGATGTGACAGGTGAGACCGTCCACGAACTTATGCAGATTCGGGATATCGCCATTTAGTATAAGTAAACCTTCGTTCGGGATGAGCTTCGCGAACTCGTGAAACGAGTGCCTGATATCGCTCAGATCCTTGAAAAAGTCCAGATGGTCGGCATCAATGTTTAGGATGATACCGATCTGAGGATAGAAATGAAGGAAACTGTTGGTGTATTCACAGGCCTCGGTCACGAAGTGCTGTCCGGACCCTATGCGGAAATTGCCTCCTATGGAAGGCAGGATACCGCCTATTGACAGGGTAGGATCGGTGCCGGCCCGGAGAAGTATCTCCGATATCATCGAGGTCGTGGTGGTTTTGCCGTGGGTACCGCTGACTGCGATCGGACATTGATAGGTCTTCATGACCAGTCCCAGAAGTTCCGCTCTGGACAGAACCGTGATCCCGCGTGCGCGGGCATCATCGAGATCGGCATTGCCCGGACGGACAGCTGCGGTATATACGACCAAATCTGTATCATCGGATATGTGGCTGACGGACTGATCATAATTGATGACAGCTCCCAGACTCTCCAACCGCTCGGTGAGCGGAGACCGTCTGGCGTCGGAACCCGAGACGGTGAAGCTTCTGGAGAGCAGAAGCTCCGCGAGCCCGCTCATGCTGATACCGCCTATGCCTATGAAGTATACGTTTTTGGGTTGGTTTAAGTCGAATTCACACATATCTATAATTTATCACAAACTGCACATAAAGGTGCACAAAAGGGGTAAAAAACATTCACATTTTGCGGAGCAGGTGTTATAATTGGTTAAAATACACATAAATTGTTTGAGATTTTTATTTTTTTTGGTAACTATTCAAAAATATGGTCTCAGACCAGGAACCAGAGGTGATGTTATGATCAAAAAAGAAATGATCGCCATGCTGCTTGCCGGAGGTCAGGGAAGCAGACTTGGAGTGCTTACTTCCAAGATGGCCAAGCCTGCGGTATCCTTCGGAAGCAAGTACAGGATCATCGATTTTCCCCTTAGTAACTGTATCAATTCCGGAGTGGATACGGTGGGTGTACTGACTCAGTATCGACCGCTTAAGCTTAACACCCACATCGGTATAGGTATTCCGTGGGATCTCGACCGTAATATCGGCGGTGTCACTGTACTTCCTCCCTATGAGAAGAGTTCAAACAGTGAGTGGTATACCGGTACGGCCAACGCGATATATCAGAACCTCGAGTTCATGGAGACCTATAATCCGGATTATGTGCTGATACTTTCGGGTGACCATATCTATAAGATGGATTATGAGGTCATGCTGGATTATCACAAGAAAAACAATGCGGATGTCACCATAGCCGTTATGCCTGTTCCCATGGAGGAGGCGAAGAGATTCGGTATCATGATCACCGACGGAAACGGCCGTATCACCGATTTCGAGGAGAAGCCCGAGAATCCCAGAAGTAATCTGGCCAGCATGGGTATCTATATATTTAATTGGAAGACATTGAAGGAAGCGCTTGTGACCAATGCGAGCCAGCCCGCGCTTGACTTCGGTAAGCATGTCATTCCCTATTGTCATCAGAAGGGCTCACCGCTCTACGCATACGAGTTCAACGGCTATTGGAAGGACGTAGGAACTCTCAGCTCGTATTGGGAAGCAAATATGGAGCTGATCGACATAGTGCCTGAGTTTAACCTTTATGAGGAATACTGGAAGATCTACACCCGCAGCGAGATCCTGCCTCCCCAGTACCTGTCAAGTGAGAGCGTTACGGAGCGCAGTATCATAGGAGAGGGCTGTGAGATATACGGTAAGGTATATAATTCCGTTATCGGTTGCGGTGTTACCATCGGTAAGGACACCATAGTCCGTGACTCCATCATCATGAATAATACCGTTATCGGTAGTGGTTGCGAGATATACAAGGGCATCGTAGCTGAGAATAATGTCATTTCCGACGGCGTCAAGATGGGTATCGGTGATGAAGTCGAGAACGAGACCGATCCCCATATCTATAACCACGGTATGGTCACGATCGGCGAGAAGAGCTTTATCCCTCAGGGAGTCAGCATCGGTAAGAACTCTGTCGTATTCGGCAAGACTGTTGCCTCGGATTATCCGGGCGGATCTCTTGCGAGCGGCAAGACTTTGATAAAGGCAGGTGATGAGCGTTGAGAGCGGTAGGAATAATTCTGGCAGGCGGTAATAACCACCGTATTAGAGAACTTACGACCAAGCGTGCGGCATGCGCACTTCCCATAGCAGGCAGCTACAGAAGTATAGACTTCGCGCTGAGTAACATGTCCAACGCTCATATAAATAAGGTAGCTGTTTTCACACAGTACAATGCCGGAAGCTTAAACGAGCACTTAAGTTCATCCAAGTGGTGGGACTTCGGACGTAAGCAGGGCGGACTGTTCGTGATCACACCATCGGTAACGGCAGAGAGCAATGCCTGGTACCGCGGTACGGCTGATGCGATAGCTCAGAACCTCTCATTCCTGAAGAGCAGCCATGAGCCCTATGTTGTGATATCATCGGGTGACTGTGTATATAAGCTTGACTATAACAAGCTTCTCGAGTATCATATCGACAAGAAAGCTGATATAACGGTTGTATGCAAAGATATGCCTTCGGACTTCAATCTTGAGAGATTCGGCACGGTCAAGATAGGTAAGGATGACAGGATCGAAGAGTTCGAGGAGAAACCCGTAGTAGCTAAGTCCAACACGGTATCCTGCGGTATCTATGTCATGAGACGACGTCTCCTGATAGAGATGATCGAGAGATGCATCGAAGAGGACAGATACGATTTCGTCAATGATGTACTCGTACGCTACAAGGATATGAAGCATATCTGCGGCTACAAGATGACAGACTACTGGAGCAATATCGCTTCTGTGGATGATTACTTCCGGACCAATATGGATTTCCTGCGTCCCGAGATACGTGATTATTTCTTTAAGCAGTATCCGGACATCTATTCCAAGGTCGATGACCATCCGCCGGCAAAGTACAATGTCGGAGCAGCAGTACATAACTCGCTTATCTCCTGTGGTTGTATCGTCAACAGCGTAGTTGAGGATTCAGTCGTATTCAAGAAAGCATACATTGGCAGCAACTGCTATATAAAGAATTCTATAGTACTTAACGATGTGTATATAGGTGACAATACCCACATAGAGAACTGCATCGTCGAAAGTCACTGTACCATACGCGCGAATTCGTACTATAAAGGCGAAGGCGGCATACAGATAGTTACTGAACAGAATGACCGATACGTGATCTGATGCCTTCTGATGTAGTTAGCGGACGAGAGTCTGTTGACTATAATTCAGGGATGTGCGGACATCCCGGAAACAGGAGAGAAGACCATGACAGTAACGGATGTGAGAGTGAGGAAGATTGACGGCGAAGGTAAGATGCGTGCAGTTGCGTCTATCACGATTGATGATGAGATGGTAGTGCATGATATCAAGATCATCGAGGGCGATCGAGGCTTATTCATCGCAATGCCCAGCAAAAAAGGTGCAAACGGTGAATACAGGGATATAGCCCATCCGATCAATTCCGAAACCAGGAACAGACTACAGGATCTGATTCTGGATGCTTACAGCAAAGCTGAAGTAACGGAATGACCACAACTCTAAGCAACGAAACCCCGGGCGCGGATATCGTGTCCGGGGGTTTTACTGTAAACGGGCTGACATTAGCAGGACTGACAGCAGGGCCGGCATACCGGTCGGGAGACAAAGGATATGTACGTGATAGCCGGACTCGGCAATCCCGGAACCAAATACGCACACACCAGACATAATGCCGGATTCGATACGATCGATATCCTGTCCGGGCGCTACGATATACCACTCAGGCGCAGGCTTTTCAAGGGCCTCTACGGAAAAGGAAACATAGAGGGGACGCGGGTTATCCTGCTCAAGCCTCAGACATATATGAACGCTTCCGGAGACTGCATCCAGCCTCTGTGCCGCCACTACAAGGTTGATACCGATAATGAACTGATCGTCATATCGGATGATATCTCCATGGATGTGGGCAGACTAAGAACCCGCAAAAGCGGATCCGCAGGCGGACATAACGGACTCAAGAGCATCATCGCACGACTCGGAAACGACGGATTCACACGCATCAAGATCGGAGTCGGGGACCGTGAAGCCGGCGGCGATCTCGTGAAGCATGTCCTGGGACACGTGACCGGGGAGGATGCGCAGACGCTGCACAAGATGCAGGAACGTGCTGCGGATACGGTGGTCGCGATCCTTACAGAGGGTGTGGATAAGGCGATATCGAAGTATAATTGTTAGGTAACCGAGTCATTTTGATCAGGTCTCGGCATATATATAGTTCCGCACAGACCATCCGGAGACGTTGGTGCTTGGCGAGGTATTTCACGAGCCTAGCATCCGCTACGTCGGAGTATGAGCGAAAGCGCGTCTGTGACGGAATTATATATATGTCGAGACCGCAGAGAAATAAGGAGTGAGAATTGAGAGCATTACTTGCTCCGGTGAGAGAATTACCACAATATAACGAAATGAAGACTACCCTGGCGAAACGCGCCGGGGCAATCGACGTTACAGGTTGTGTGGGTTCCCAGAAGCTGAACATGGTCTATGCTCTCGGAGACGGATTCCGTACGCGTCTGATCATCACGTACTCCGATGCCAGATGCCGTGAGCTCTGTGAGGACTATCTTTTCTACGATCGTAATACATATATATTCCCCGCGAAAGACATGATATTCTACGAGGCAGACGTCTCGGGCAACCAGATCGAGCGACAGCGCCTGATGTGTCTGCGTGCCCTGATGGAGAATCGCCCCATGACGATGATCACGACGTGGAGCGCACTCATGATGCCGTGTGTATGTCCCGATATCATCAGGGACGGAGTGGTACGTATCTCCACACAGATGACTCTGGATATGCACGCGATCACTGCCATGCTGGTGAAGCTCGGTTATGAGAAAAGGGATATGGTCGAGAATCCGGGTGAATTCTCCGTGCGCGGAGGAATCCTGGATATATATGACATCACCGAGGATAACCCTTATCGTATAGAACTCTGGGGAGATGAGGTGGACTCGATCCGGAGCTTCGATGTACAGACGCAGCGGTCCATTCTCAAGACAGACCGCATCTCCATATATCCCGCTACCGAGCTGGTCATGGATGCCGCTCAGCTTCGAAAGGGCCTGGACAGGATATCGAAGGAGGCTCAGGAGTATTCGGAAGTGCTCAGGTCGCAGTTCAGGACAGAGGAGGCGGCACGTGTACGCAAACGGGCGGCCGAACTCAGGGAACAGCTGCTGGAGCTGGGGCTTAGCCGCGGAGCGGTGAACCTTGAGGGCTATATAGGATATTTCTATGATGATATAGATTCTGTTCTTTCATTTTTCGACAGAGATCAGAGCATCATTTTTATAGATGAACCGGCCAGATGCGCGGAGCATGCATCGGCAACGGAGGAGGAGTTTGTCCAGAGTATGACTCACCGTCTGGAAAAGGGATATATACTCCCCGGGCAGGCCGGACTGATCATTTCTCATGAGAATACCGCGGCACGTATGGCTGACCGCTACACGGCGATGCTCTCGTCCATCGGACAGGGAGATGCAGGGCTTAATGTGGCAGGCAGATATGATGCCGGCGCCAGAAGCATAGCTTCATATAATAAGAGCTTCGATGCTCTGGTTAAGGATCTGAAATCCTACCGAATCAAGAAATACAGAGTGCTGCTCTTGTCTGCATCGAGAACCAGGGCCAGGAGGCTGGCCGAGGATCTGCGGGATGAGGGGCTGACCGCGCTCTATACCGAGGATTCGTCCCGAGAGATCGCACCCGGAGAGGTGGAGTGCTTCTACGGGCGGATCCTGAGCGGATTCGAGTATCCGGAAAGCAGGTTCATAGTCATCTCCGAGACGGATATATTCGGGGCGGAGCATAAGCGTAAGCGCAGAAAGAGTAATATCGATCCGTCCAAGGCAGTGCATGACTTCACCGAACTCAAGGTTGGAGACTATGTGGTTCATGAGAGACACGGGCTCGGAGTCTATCAGGGTATAGATCAGATCACCGTGGACGGAGTCGTGAAGGATTTCATCAAGATAGGTTATCGTGAAGGTGGTAATCTGTACGTCCCCGCTACAGGTCTGGATGTGCTTCAGAAATACGCATCCGGTTCGGCGAAAGCGCCGAAACTCAACAAGCTGGGCTCCAAGGAGTGGGCAAAGACTACCTCCAAGGTACGTGAGGCTGTTGACGAGATAGCCGAGGATCTGGTGCAGCTCTATGCCGCCAGACAGAGCCTTCGCGGGTATAAATACGGTCAGGATACAGTGTGGCAGCGGGAATTCGAGGAGCTTTTTCCTTATGAGGAAACAGAGGATCAGATACGTGCGATCGAAGCGACCAAGGGTGATATGGAATCCGATCGCATCATGGACAGACTGATATGCGGTGATGTGGGCTTCGGTAAGACCGAGATCGCGATCCGGGCTGCGTTCAAAGCCGTGCAGGAAGGCAGACAGGTCGTGTATCTGGTGCCCACTACGATACTGGCACAGCAACATTACAATACATTCACTATGCGCATGAAGGATTTCCCGGTGAGAGTTGAGCTGCTCAGCCGCTTCCGGACGCCTGCCGAGCAGAAAAAAGTCATAAACGATCTGAAGAACGGGATGGTCGATATGGTCATAGGTACACACCGGGTGCTGTCCAAGGATGTGGGCTTCAAGGACCTGGGGTTGCTCATCGTGGATGAGGAGCAGCGTTTCGGTGTGTCACATAAGGAAGCGATCAAGAAGCTCCGGCAGACCGTGGATGTACTGACACTGACAGCTACGCCCATTCCACGTACCATGCATATGTCCTTGATCGGGATCAGGGATATGAGCATACTCGAGGAACCGCCGGAGGAACGTCGCCCGATACAGACTTTTGTCTGCGAATATAATGAAGAGATAGTACGCGAGGCAATCGTCCGCGAGGTATCCCGCGGCGGACAGGTCTACTACGTATATAATGTCGTGGCCAATATCGCGGATGTGACCGCCCAGGTAAGGGCACTCGTGCCCGAGGCAAGGGTGGAGTTTGCTCACGGTCAGATGCACGAACAGGAGCTCGAGCGTATCATGTATGATTTCGTGGCTGGCGACATCGATGTGCTGGTATCTACGACCATCATAGAGACCGGCATGGATATACCGAACGTGAACACGATGATTGTCCATGATTCGGACAAGCTCGGGCTCGCTCAGCTCTATCAGCTCAGAGGACGCGTGGGCAGATCGAATCGTACATCCTACGCATTCCTGATGTACCGCAGGGATAAGATGCTCAAGGAGGTAGCTGAGAAAAGACTCGAAGCCATTCGTGAGTTCACCGACTTCGGCAGCGGATACCGCATAGCCATGAAGGACCTGGAGATCAGGGGAGCCGGCAATCTCCTCGGAGCCAGCCAATCGGGGCACATGCAGTCTGTGGGTTATGATATGTACTGCAAGCTGCTGGCCGAGGCTATACGTACACGCAAGGGCGAGGAGGTCAAGCCTGACTTCGAGACACAGATCGATCTGGAAGTGGATGCATATATACCCGACGGATATATCATGAACGAGATGCAGAAACTCGATATCTATAAGCGTATAGCCACCATCACCGATGAAGCAGGATATAAGGATATGCAGGATGAGCTCATGGACCGGTTCGGCATAGTGCCGGAGTGTGCAGATAACCTGCTGCGTATCGCTCTGCTCAAGGCTGCAGCCAAGACTCTCGGTATAGACGGGATCAAGGGTGGCGGCGGACAGATCATCGTGTATATGAGACAGGATGCTCCGGTCAGAGTGGAAAACATACCCGTGGTCATAGCGTCCATGAAGGGCAGGCTGTCTTTTGCGGCAAAAGGAACGCCGATGTTTACATATAAATATCAGACCGAGTCTCTGGTCGAAAAAGAATCCCGCAATCTGCTCATGCAGGCGGAAAAGCTCATTTATGAGGTTTTCGAGCCTCTTCGGTAGTTTCTCCGGCAGATCAGAATGATCTGCCCATTTCACGAATCTGTGATTCGTGAAATATAGTTCACAAAAAAAACACAATTAGGGCACATTTCCTACACGAATGATGGATATATTAGTTTCATAAGATCCGAGCGACTTATACGATCATCCTCGCTGCGGCCCGTTAGTCCTCGCAGCGGATGACATATAAGTCCCTCGGATCGGTAAAGGTGAATCCGAGACCACTACTGCATCCGTTTCGGAAGGATGTTGAGAGAGGTCGGGTGAGGAGGTAAGTATTATGTATGAGAATGAGAATGAATATGGAAATGTGAATCAGGAGCAGAATCCGTATGTAGTTCCGCCTACATCCGGATATGGTGAGTACAGAGGATACGGTGCAGGCCCGGATATGGTCAATACACCGACCAAGCCGCACAGGAGTACAGGAAAGATCGTAACTGCCTGCATCGCGCTCACTCTGGTAGGATTGCTGGTGGGCACAGGAGTGACATACGCATATCTGAATGCCCGTGGTCCCATAGGACGTGTGATCGATAAGTTCACTGATGAGGTAACCGATGCAACACAGGCTGAAGAAAGCGAGCACGTTGAACTGACCAAGTCCGATGAAGAGAAGGATAAGCTGTTTAAAAACGATCTTCCTACCACGTCTTCATCGGGACAGATGGATGTGGCTACGATCGTTGAGAAGTGCATGCCCAGCGTTGTAGCGATCACGAATCATAATGTTACAGAGTTTCGTGATTTCTGGACGGGACGCATATACGAGCAGGACAACAGCGGGGCCGGTAGCGGTGTCATCATCGGCCAGACCGATAAGGAACTTCTGATACTCACCAACTATCATGTCATAGAGGATAATCAGTCGCTGTCAGTGGTATTCAGCTGGGAAGAGGATGCTGAGGACATAGATAAGGATGACGTGATTTATGCTAATGTCAAAGATTATGATTCAGACCGTGATATCGCAGTCATATCCGTACCGGTCAGTAGCCTGTCTGAGGAGATTCTTTCCAAAATAAGCGTAGCTACCGTGGGCAACTCGGATGACCTGAGACTGGGTGAACAGGTTGTGGCGATAGGTAACGCTTTGGGATACGGACAATCGGTTACTACAGGTATAGTATCCGCACTCAATCGTAAGATCGCCGATCAGAATGATCAGGACGACAACGCATATATCCAGACAGATGCCGCTATCAATCTCGGTAACTCCGGCGGTGCACTTTTCAATATGAAGGGCGAGCTGGTAGGCATCAATACCGCCATGATGAATAGTGCCATAGCCGAGAACATGGGACTGGCCATCCCTATCTCCGAGGTCACCGGAGAAGTGGAAGACATGATGAACCAGGAAGCGCGCGATACGGTGGATGCTGATGAGCGCGGATACCTCGGTGTCAACATCGTGGATGTAACTAAGGAGATCAGCGAAACTTACGGCCTGCCTCAGGGAGTATATATTGCCAACGTGGCACCCGGTTCGGGAGCAGAGAAGGCCGGCCTGGAAAAAGAAAATATAATAACGGCTGTTAATGGAAAGAACGTTACAACCGGTGAGGAACTGACGGATTATCTTTCCAAATATAAAAAAGGCGAGACGGTAACTGTTACGGTAGAATATCGTGCCGATGACGGATATGCTACCAAAGATGTTGAAGTTACACTAGGTGACAGTCCCGAATAAAGTCTTGGAATATAAATGGCTTATTACGAAGTGTTTCACTCTTTTCCCTCTTATCCCCTGCCTCCGGGCAGGGGATTTTTACTATAGTTGTCTTTACAGGTCTGATTTGATAAACTATAAACGTGTTTTAGCTGACACGCAGGGGGAAATATATGGGGAAGAGTTATGATAAGGAGTTGTCAGCCAGACTGTCCAAGCTGGTTGATCATGCTTTTTCCGACCGCTCGGTCGAAGAATTCCAGGCAGATATTGCACCCAATCTCATAGGAGAGGACAAGGTATATGCGGTCTTCGTGGCAGTGTGTGATACCAAAGAGCGCGCACGTGTATTCCATGCGACCGGAGCGACACTGACAGAAGCCCTGGAAGCGGCACGTGAAGCTGCAGTCACGGGAGTGAAGAAGTTCGATCTCGAGCCCCGCTGGATCAAACTGGAAACAGTGATCAGATCGGAGATCGTGGATCCCCAGACAGCCGTTAACCGGATGTTTGCGACTTACAATGAATTCTTCCGTCGCGGAATATCGCTGGATGAGCAGTTCAGATATGCATATACGGAGGGCGAGATCAACGGAAACCGCCTCCTTAATTACAAGGGCAAGGTTCTGGATCTGCGCACTTTCAATGAATATACGATGAAAAGGGATGACGACGTCATCCTGAAGACACCCGCGAAACTGATCCTCTTCGACACGGCGGGATGGTTTATGGATGACAGAGAGCGCACTTATACACTGTATCACGACGGGATGCATGTGGGCCGGCGCGTGCTTGATGAAGTGGATCAAAAGGTGATCCACGATATAATCATGTCGGGAGTGCGTTATCTGACAAACCAGCTGCATCCCGACGGAGCTTTTACATACGGGGTTTATCCCATCCCGAACAAGATCATATCCGGATATAATATCCTGCGGCATACATCGACACTGTGGAGCCTGATATGCTCAAGTGAGATAGAGAAAAACCCGG
This sequence comes from Lachnospiraceae bacterium, assembly GCA_017450485.1. GTDB lineage: Bacteria > Bacillota > Clostridia > Lachnospirales > Lachnospiraceae > XBB2008. The sequence continues at coordinate 4,137 of JAFSTN010000015.1, read as the reverse complement.
AGGTCTACAAGGCCACCCAGTCCGCGATCAGATATATGATCACTCAGATCAGGCATTTCGGTGACGGAACCGCTTATCTGGTAGAGCGTGGTGCGAATGAGATCAAACTTGGCGGAAACGGCGTGGCGATCATCACGCTCACCCAGTATATGAAGCTGTATGAGACGGATGAGTATAAGCATCTCTGCGAGGAACTCGGACGCGGCATACTGCGTATGATGAAACCGGACGGTACATATGTTCATGTGCTTCATGCCGATACCCGCGAACTTAAGGAAGAGACCAGGACTGTCTACTATGACGGAGAAGCTACGTTCGCACTCTGCAGACTGCGTACCCTGACCGGGTCATCGCTGTGGCTGGAAGCAGCCAGGCGTGCGGTAGATCATTTCATAGATGCGAATTATACCGTGTACCGGGATCATTGGGTGGCATACGCGGTCAATGAGCTTACTTTGTATATTAAAGAAGAAAAGTATTATGAGTTCGCCCTGCGTAATATGGCAGATAACCTGAACGTGATCTATCACCAGCCCACCACATATCATACCTATCTGGAACTGCTGATGGCAGGCTTCGAGACATACAAACGTATCGTGGATGAACACGCTGATGTTAAGTACCTTCGGAAATTCGATGCGCAGGCACTTGCCAGGACCATATTCAAGCGTGCCGAGCATATGCTCAACGGCTACGGTTATCCCGAATATGTGATGTATCTGTCTAACCCCGGCTCTATTAAGGGATCGTTTTTCGTACGCCACGACGGATTTCGTATCCGTATCGATGATGTCCAGCATTTCTGCGGTGCCTATATCGCCTTCTACCGCCATTATGATGAGGTAAAGGCTCTGCTGGGGCAATGATCCGGTATTATTCAGGGGGCGGGTCTATGATCCGCCCCCTCTCTTTCGGCTTTTTTTGACCTCCTTTTTTGGCTAAAACGTCAATTGCCCACATTATTCCTGCTGTTTTACAATTAACGTATAGCAATTCCTTGTCCGGAGAATTTCCTTGTTATTCATTGAAAGGAGATTTTCCATGAGTATTTCTGAAAAAGTAACAATTAAGCCGTATGAACAGTTGACATACAGCGATGACTTCATGTTCGGAGTGACAATGTCCGACATGGAGTTATGTCATGACGTGCTGGAGTGTCTTTTGCAGTTTTCAATCGGGGATCTGGAAGAAGTTGAGGCTCAGAAGGAGATCAGACACACTTCCGGAGGTAAGCCGATTCGTTTGGATATTTATACGAGGAGTGATTCGGCAATTTATGATACCGAGATACAGAACAAAAATAAGAAATCTATAAATAAACTTGAATTACCCAAAAGAACCCGGTTCTATCAGGCATTGATTGATACCGACTATCTCGATCGAGGAGAGATGTATGATTCTTTACCGGACAGTTACATCTTATTTATATGTACATTTGATCCATTTGGACAAAACCGGGCATTGTACTCTTTTGTAGAACAGTGTTTGGAGGTTCCCGGTTTAGTATTGGAAGATGGGACCGAAAGAAGGTTTTATAACTGCACATACGATGGCGATGATGTGCCTGAGGCTGTAAAAAGATTCTATCGATATGTTGCGACCGGAGAGGCGACGGATGAGCTGACGTCCAGAATAGATGAAGCAGTTATGGTGGCCCGTAAGAGAGAGGAGTGGAAGTCCGAGTATATGAGAGAAAGTGTAATAATGCAGCAAATGAGAGTAGCCGGGCTTGAAGAAGGCCGAGCAGAGGGCCGAGAGATAGGCCTTGAAGAAGGTCGCGCAGAAGGTCGCGCAGAAGGTCGCGCAGAAGAGCGGATGAATACCGAACGGGAACGTAAGCGAGCAGATATAGCTGAAGCAAAGCTTGCGGAGGCCGAAGCGAAGCTTAGAGCGGCAGGTTTGGCCTGATTATTCACTAAAAAAATATATTTTTTTGAATGGGCGGCAATAACCGCCCATTTTTGTCTATCAACATATTGTAGCCCGGTTGGCATCATGACGCTATCATTAGCATAACCAATATAAATCCAGTCATTTCGCACAAATGCGTAGCACTTACTTTGTGGAAAAATACATATAAACTTTTGGACTTTTATGCCGTTATAATAGGTCTTATCTATTAGGTACACCTGTGAGGAGAACGAAACTTAAACGTTTAAGTTGCTTTCGTAAAGTTTCGTAACACTCACGAAACTAATTAAGTAGGATTCATAACTAAAAGGAGAGAGTAGCTATGAAATCAAAGAACATCCCTAAATGTATACGAGAAGGTATCTTCTGTATGATGACAGGTGCGATGGTATTCGCCGGAAGCACCATGGTAGCAGAGGCCGCAGAGAATGAGACCTCTATGGATACTACAGGCCCGGATCCCGAGCAGGTAGCCGATAATGCTACAGACCTGGATTATGGTGTAGAGGAGAATAAAGAGGTTAAGCCGGAAGTACAGACGGATTATTCCACTACTTCCGAGACAATCACTACATATACTGAGGATCTTGATGCCTCTACCGGAACCTCTTCCGAGACTGTCGTAACCTATACAGAGACTACATACGATGTGACCAATGGCGATTACTGTGAGATGAGACCCACGGACGACTTCGCAGAATCTGTTGCGAGCGGAGAAGTTACCGAGCCATATGCGGTACGGCTTGACGCTGATGGCAACATCCAGTATGACGCTAACGGTGAAGTGGTTAAGGTTCCCGTAAGCCAGATTCCCTCTATGAATATAGATGAGGGCGGTTATTTCTATTTCAAAGATGGAGATAACGATCCGGATCCCTACTATACCAATGAGACTACGACAGAAACCACAGTTACGACCGACAGCAAGGAAGTAGCTGAGGCTATTAAGGCTGACATCGAGCAGGAAATGGCTGACCAGAAGGCCAACCAGAACGGTGTCGATGGTCAGGATGCTAACGGCGATCCCAGCAATACCGTTACCGAGACAGATTCCCGATTCAATACAACCAAGAAGGTTATTACTCTCTCCGTATCAGATATAGAAACAACAGCATACATCAACACCACCGATGCAGACGGCAACGTGACCGGCAAGACCGATGTCACACAGTATGGCGTTACTGAGAACGATTCATTCACTGTGACCACTTCAGCTGATGGTCAAACCGTAACTGTAACAAAGACCACCACTACTACCGATTCTGAGGGTAATAAAGTCACTACCGAAACAGAAGTGACAGGTGATCTGTATGACATCATAGTAGGCGCAGCACAGAATAAGGCGAAGACATATTATCTTGATACTACTACCGGCAAGATTCAGACCGACGGAAATAATTCCTATGAAGTAGTTAAGGAAGTTGCCGAGGATGGTACAGTAACTACTACTGTAACAAAGACTACTACCAAAGCGGATGGAACGACTGAGACGACAACTCATTCGTATGTAAACAACGAAACTGTATCTGCAGAGGATCAGATCATCTTGGATAACACTGACACCAAGGACATCAAGTATGTGATCGCAGGAACAGATACCGGAATCAAGGCTTCCGATCTTGAGAACGTTGATGATCTTAAGGGTATTCAGTTCAGCGTTTCCTATGAGAAGGTTCAGGTCAACGGAAATACATCAAAGGAAGAGACTGTAGTTACATATAAGGACAAGGATGGCGTAGAGCATACCCTTACAGGTTCTCTTGCGGATACCATCGCCGAGAAGGCTCTTGAAGGTAAGACTGTTGCATCCAAGACTGTGTATACACTTGGCGAAGGCAACAGTAAGGTAACGCTTTCCGAAAATGAAGCGTTTGACGGCATTGAAAACGTTACATTCGTTGTGAATACTGATACAGGTGTTGTTACCTATGTTAATAGCCAGAACGAGACCGTAACTGTTACAACATCTCTTGCCCAGAAGCTTGTTGATTATGCAAAAGCAAATGGCGGCTCCACACAGACTCGTTATAATCTGGACACAAACGAGATTACCAATCTTGAAAATGATGGTTGGACGGTTATTAAAGGCACGACTGACACGAAGACAGACCTTACCGAGGCACAGAAGGATGCGCTTGATTCGACATGGATCACGAGCTTTGATCATACAGAGGCCAAGTCGCTCGTCAACCTGACAGAGGTAAAGGATGCAGAAGGCAATGTGAT
>JAFSTN010000014.1 GCA_017450485.1 Lachnospiraceae bacterium | reverse complement strand
TCAAGTTAATGATGTTCTGAAAATTAGTAAGATATAGCTACACTTTTGATCACTCAAAAATGCGAGGTCTGCCCTTAAATAAAGGCTTTCCTCGCATTTGAACTGTCAAAGATGGGATTATAGCATAAATATATGCTAACAAATGCATTCCAACAAACTTCCAACAAATAAACTCACGGCATATGAACCTTGCAGAGCTCCTGCTTACAGGTATACAGATACTCAGAAGAGATCCCGTGGTCATTAAGGATCCTGACAAGCGTTTCAACATACACATCGGAAGTCTGGTTAAGCATCATGGTTGCGTGAAACTTATCCCCGACAGGAACCATAAGGAACATGATCGGTGCACTGATCGCGGCACTCTCGATCATGATGCCGTCCATATAAGCCTCTATGCTTCCCCAGTTCGTGCGTCCGATGTAACTTACGGCGAACGTCTCCGAAACGATCGACTCAAGCCTCTCATGATATCTGCTTCTGCGTTCAGCTATGGTCGGAAGATCATCGAGCGAATTCACAAACCCGGCATAACGGCTGAGTCTGTATCTGACACTGTCGGGATCCGACCGGGCGATAACGGTGCCCCTGGTGCATGTCAGCTGTCTGTCCATGGGCATGGAATCGTATCTGTCATCATATATGATATTGAGCAGAACAGTCTGCGGATGGTAATTATTCTCACCGCAGGCGATCGGTCTGAAGGAATAAGGCATGCTGCAGGAGATCGGAGTCCCCCTGCTGTCAGGGAAGAGTTCCCTGATCATCTCCTTGGAGAAATACGCAAGAACCGATGCCGGACTCCCGTCCTGCGAACCGGCCAGCCGCATCAGGTCATCTACGGAAACCGTAAACACATAATCGGAGCGTTCGGTACCCGACGCATATCTCATGTCAGGCACAAATACGCATTCGGGATCCTTCGGCAACGGTACGGGGTCAACATCATCCAGCTCCATATGCTCATACGGATCCTCCGCCTCTCCGGGAAGAAAGTCCTCACCGGGCAGTCTGATCCCGGCAGATGACAGATGTATACCGAGCGCATCGGTCAGATACAGATAGATAACTGTTTGGATCCAGGGCAGGAAACCTTTGGAATCGGTCAGATTATGTGATATATCAAAGATGATCTTGTTGTTTACGTAACTAACCGCAATCAGATGACCGTCCGCTTCATCTCCGCCCAGCAGGATCGGAGCGGTGCCGGGACGGACCGGTATAGGATCGGGATTATGAATGATCTCATAAGACTCCCCGTGCCGCAGGATACGTATGCAGAAATAGGGATATCTGAGAGCGGCCCGCTGTACGGCATTGTTCAACACATCACCGGATATATCACCGCACTTAAGGCTTACGGTATGTCTCATCACATGAGAGAAATCATCAAAATCGAAATAAAAAAGATCGTTCTCTATTACCCTGTTTCTCACCGGTCACCCCTGTATTCAAAAGACAGCATAGTAATATCGTCAAATTGTTCGGCACCGTTTGTGAATGCCGCAATATCCTCGCGCAGCGCTTCAAACGTATCCCTGCCCGAGCCTGAAACCGAAGAATCCAGTGACATGAGCATCCTGGAGGTACCGAACAGCTCATCGTCCGCGCTCGTTGCCTCCGGAACTCCGTCTGTATAGACAAACAGCCTGTCTCCGGGGGACATAGTGATGGTATGTTCCCTGAAACCGGCTTCGGCAGAAAACCCCAGTACCATATCATGTTCCTCGAGGATCAGCTCATAGCGGCCCGTAGCCGCCCGGTAGATAGCCGGATTCTCATGTCCCGCATTTACATAGCATATCTCATGACTCGATATCGTATATATGCCGACCCATACAGTGACAAACATCATATCGGGGTTGTTCTCACACAGTCTCTCATTAACCTTCCTCACTATACTGGCCGGAGACTCATCATCCTTGGCGGCACTCTTGATCAGGGTCTTGCATACCGCCATGAACAGCGCCGCAGGTACGCCCTTGCCGGAGACATCCGCGATAGATATTCCTATATGATCGTCATCTATAACGAAATAATCATAGAAATCACCGCCGACTTCCATAGCCGGCTTCATATCCGCCAGGATCACAAAATCCGGTTCGCCCGTATATCCTATCAGTGACCTCGGAAGCATATTGGCTTGTATCTGACGGGCTACACCGAGCTCGGCTCCGATGCGTTCCTTTTCGGACGTGATCGAGCGTATCTCCTCCATATACCTGTCGATCTCCTCGATCATCTGCGAGAAGCTGTCTGCCAGAGCCTCTATCTCATTCGCGGACTTTATCTCTCCGAGTCTGCTGACTGTCTGAGCCGCGTCCTTGGTATCCATGTATGACCGGATGGTAGTTTCCTCGTCCATGATGGGGCCGGCTACTTTTCTCTTCAGCAGCCTTATGACCAGGTACTGCATCAGCAGAAACGCAAGCACGACGACCACAGCCAGTATATTGGCTGATATAAATCCGGCCTGGAGCAGCATCCTGTCGGTCATGGCAGCTCCGCATACCGCTATGAGACTTCCGTCATCGTCCAATACGGGTGCCCAGGCACCGGTGGAATGCAGGTCGGAATCATCATCATTGTACAGGCCTGACGGCTCGGCAGCTGACGCTTCGGATGCATCCGCATAATCACTGATCAGGCGTTCGAGCTGAGGATAATCATTCATGTCGACATGATCGACTACTCCGAGTTCATAGATGTCTCCGCCCTCGGAGATCCTCTTTTCGCCGCTCTTTGTACCCGTCACCATGTAGTACATGGAATCCCGGTCCATCACGAAGCAGAACAGCCATAACGGATCAAAGGAATCCTTGATCTCCGAGAAAGCCAGGGAAAGCCGTCCCAGACAAAGCTCCGCATATAGCCGGCGTTCTTCTTCATTCAGGCTTAAGAACTCCTCATCGGTCACATCACGCAATATGATAAACTCGGGATGAAGAGCCTTGAACTTCCTCTCCATCGAATCCAGTTTCTCATAGTCATACACATGATCAAGGTCGTCGCGATGCTCAAGCCAGTATTCGACAAGAGATGATCTCGCTTTATACTCCTCCACTCTCAAAGCAGCCATTCTGGCCTGACTGTCGATCTCCCGCACGGACGCGTTCAATCCCAGCCTGATGATCAGAAATGACCCAAGTCCCGTTATCAGGATCAGGATCACGAACATAAAGCTGAAGAGAGGCAGTCTTACCTGGTTCAGTATGCTCCCGTTTCTTATTCTCCTCCTGTTTATCTCAGTCATTCTCACATTCACACAATACTATAGTCATTCGGTTTTTAATGCATCATTATATGCTTTCGTAGAAGCAGTCATTTCATCGGGTGCATCTCCGACATTGTTCTTGTCCTTCTCATCCAGGTTCATATTTTTATCAGCTGAATACCCCGCACCTTCCACGCTTCTGGCTGACACGATGACATCTCTGGCCACACTGTCATCCGCACCCATGAATTTGAGGAGATGTAACAATGCCTCCACTGTCAGCTGCTTACCTGACAGGAAACCGGCTATGTCATTAAGCATCCTGACTGCCGCAGCCTTTTGCGCAGTAAGCTTCTTCCCTTCGCCTGTCTTGGCAGTCTTTTTATCTATCTGAAGACTTGCCAGATCCTGCAGCGCGGAGTATTTCTCATCAAAAGTATTGATCATCCTTGCCACCATTTCCGCATCCATATGTGACAGGTCTACGATCCGGCCTTCCACTGCATCTCCGACAGTACTCCTGTGGGTATGGAATGCGGTCTGCTCCTCGGTTGACTGTGCGCCGCCGATCTCAATGAGCGCACTTCCGCCGGTAGTCTCGTTACCCACGGTGATCTTCTGTGACAGCTGCCCGTATGCCCCGCTGTCATCTATCGCGGTGCCGCCGGTCTGCTTGCCCAGTCCGCCAAGTGCCAGATTGAAGCCGTTCTTTTTCTGATAACCTTTTGCCCTGGATCTGAGTGCTGACGAAATCGCACTCTGGGCAGCCTTGGTACCGGCAGGCAGCGAGATCTTGATCTGTCCGCCATGAGCAAATGCCTCCGATATGTTTTCATCGAAATGCCCGGCCTTGGTCTTCTTATCCTCACCGGTATCATGTCTGTCAAAACGTCCGAGTTGCATGATGAACATCATCTTGGCAAGCTGTCGCTGCTCCACCTTATGGCTACCAAGCATTTTATCCGCTTTCTTCTTTGCCTCCTCCGGTGCCATGCTTTTGCGAAGCTCCCGTTCCAGACTTTTTTTCTGATCGTCATAATCTGCGGACAGGGTCTGAACAATGAGCTGACGGTTCATGTATGCATCATATTCCCTGGCTGTCTTCCAGGCATCTTTTCCCTTGCCGTCTTTGGCCTTCCTTCGGATCATCATATTGATGGCTTCACGGAATGCCGGATCATGTGCCTTGGCTGACAGCTCGGCCTGCTTTTCCTTACTGAGCTTCTCAAGCGGCGGTAATTCTCCCTTGCCGCCGTTGTAGGTCCGGTCTTGGCTCAGGAATGTATCCAGTGCCTTGCGTGCGAAGTATTCCTTCATAACGGAGGGCAGATGCTTGAATTTGCTTGTATTCCCCTTCTTCGCCAGTTTTACGGCCGAATTGATATCCTCGAGACGGCTTCCGGTCTTCTCCGAAAGTTTATGACCGAATACCGTGGTTTTCTTTAAATGCGCCTCGATCTGGGCCATGTCATCGCCGGTAAGGATCCAGGCAAACGGCTGTTCAGCCTGCCGGGCAATCTGTTGGGGTGCCTGCCCGGCGCCTCCCTGTGCACCTTGTGCAGCTGCAGCCTTAGTCTGCGCCTTCTCCTGATCCACGTAAGCAGCCTGGAATATATCCATCGGCAACGGGGTGGCCTTCTTATCGGCTGCTTTCATCTTTTTGGCCCTTATCTGCTCCTGGAAGGACAGAAGCTTCTTATTGAGCACCGGCATAGTCTGCTGAGTGGCCTGAGTCTTGAATATCGCTTTGAGCTGATCGGTATTCTGCTCCAACATCTCCTTTTCGAAAGCTTCTGACGACTGGATGATCTCAAAATCTTCCACCTTGAGCTCCTGTTTGGGCTTCTTTGCCTGCTTGCCTTTATTCTTCTCTTTTTCCAGATCCCGCTGCCAAATTTGGGCCTGTTCTTCCCGTTTGTTCTTTGCTATCTGTGCGTACTCATTCTGCTGTGCCTCGATGGCCAGCTTCTCTTCCTCGGTCACTTCAGGCAGTCCAAGCTTCTTTCTGGTCTCTTCGATCTGCGCCTTGACCTCCTGCACATTCTTCGTATGATCGAGATTCTTGGGCACGTATACTTCATCATCAAGGTATTTTTCCAGCACATTGTCCGGTTCTCCCTTGTGCATGGCAAAAGTAACGCCCAGATTATGGATCATGTTAGTCGGTGAGGTTGCCTCTTTCTTCTCATATGCGTCCGTATATACAAGCTTGCCTTCTTCGTTATAGGTGACACCTGCCTCCTGCTTAAGCTTATCCTTTGTATCCTTATCAAGCTTCTGCAGGAATGCAAGTTCAAGCGATACACCCTTGTTTTTCCTGATACCGGCCTTCAGTATAGTGGAGAATTCTTCAGGTGATAAATCCAGTTCCACCGTTGTTCCGTTATCCATTCCCGAATCACGGCACCTGAGCTTGCCATCCTTGAATCCGATGATAGTGCGATAATGCGGCGGTATGAGCATGGATATGGGGCCGCTTCCGCCCTGCATCAGTCCGCTCACTTTATTAAATATAAGATATGACAGTTTGACCCACTGAGCATCGGTGAATTTTTTGTAATCAAAGTGGCCGTCATTTTCGGGTATATTGAACCGCAAATGCCTGACAGCCGTATCTGACATCTGTGCGAGCATCGTATCAGCGGATGTCATTACATTCCCCATCGCTCCGGCAGGCTTGACGTAACTCTTGATATCATCCAGTTCGCTCTCCATTCCGGCATCTCCGCTCGGATCAAGCTTCTCTTTACGCAGAAAATCCTCCGAGTACGGATTGACGACGATATTGGCGGGATTTAAGAATGTCATCTGGTCTATTTGCGGCATATTCTCCGGTTTGAGCACATTCTTCAGATACCAGTTGCACATGAGCGCCCCGCTGGTAGCCCAGCAGCTCAAACCGTACCACTGCTTGACATTGGGGATGGTCTGAGCCTCGTCGGCCAACCCGGCATCGGGGACTTTGGTTTTGGTCTTGACATTGTCCAGATGCGTTTTCAGCGCTTTCACCTTGGGCTGTACGATGGTATTATCGACCGCTGACTCCCACGAATTCAGGAAAGCAACTATCTTTCTGTAAGTATTGGCCGAGATCTTTTTGCCCTTCAGCATGTCATAACCGACTTTTCTCGACCACAGCCTGCGATACTCTCTACATGCATCCGCCGAGGAGATATCCTTTGGCATATGCTCAATGAACCATGCAACATGGGCCTGGTCCTCTTTGGGGATCGAGGTGTCTTTGACTTTGACGTATTGCCCGTTTATTCTCTCTCTGGCCACATTATTGGTGTATTGTTCCTTATATGCCGCCCTGATACTCTTCTGGAGTTTAGCATGGTCGGCTCCGGCAGATACTTTGGCCTTGGCATATCCGTCCACGCCCTCCTTGGAATCGAGGGCAAAAGCTCCGGATATGAGCGATGCCACACTTCCGGCCTTATATGCGGGTGCCGGCTCTTTCTTATCGGCAAACAAAGCGTCATCTTCCTCTGTATAGTTCGCCTGATCCACCAGATCATCCTGACCGAATGTCACGCGCAGCTCATTTATGATCTCATCAACGTTGTTTTGGTCTATCTTAACCTTCTTCCCGTCGGTATGTCGGACAAGTTCCCTGCCCACCAGCCATGCTTTAGCTTCCTTGCGGACCTCATCCCAGGTGACCTTATTTATCTTATTATCAACGCACAGCTGCAGGCGCAGGAAATCAACGAACTCTCTCGTAGTCCTGAGTGAGCCCTCGTTTACGATAGCCATCGCACTGGCCGATACCACGCGCTTCTCATACTTCGGAGGCTCATTGAGGTGCTCTTCCTCTTTATGCGCTTCCTCTTTATGCTGATCTCCGTTTTTCAGGATCTGCCCCGGTTCCGCATTTTTTTCCGCAGGCTTTTCCGCATTTTTTTCCGCAGGCTTTTCCGCATTTTTTTCCGCAGGCTTTTCCGCAGGCTTTTCCGCATTTTGTTCCGCAGGCTTTTCGTCGTAACGTGCGTCACTGAGCTTCGACAGGTCGGCTTCAGCCAGCATGCGGGCTACATTATTCTCATACTCTTTGTTCTCATCTTCCAGCTGATCCGTCAGATCAGCCTTGATGGCCGCCGTTCCCCTTTGCTTCTCATATTTGGCTATATCATCCTGATAACCGTCCAGCAGGAGCTGATAGCTCCTCATATTCTGCCTGAAATCGCCTACCTTCATTCCCCGTTCGGACGGCTGTAATACAATGTCGTCCGGCAGTTTGCCGTTAGACATTATATTCACCAGGTTTTGCATCCTGTAGAGTTCGGCATAGAAGCAGATATAGCGACACTTGGTCATAGTGTTATTATAGGCAGCCAGAGCCTGATTCCTGACCTTCTCATCCTGGATCGTGTTGATCATGGCTACGGGGATGCTCTTTCCGTCAGAGGTCTGGTGATCAAGGAGTTTCTTGGCACTGTAGAACTCCTGTCTGAACGTGATGACACGGTCGATCACCCTGTTCCTGTTGCCGGTGATGTTTTCGCGGATCTCGATCATCAGTCTGGTTGATTCATTCTCAAAATCCGCAAGATAATCCCTGACCCGCTCTGCAGCATCACGATCGTTCTCGGCCAGGAGTTTTTCAGACTCTTTGGTGTCCGCTATGGCATTCATACGCTTCACCGTATCAACATTGTATCTGACAGCTTTCTTTTCATTCAGAACTACCCAGTCATCTTCCTCTGTGCTTTCCAGTTCGGACATGATGGCGCTTCCGTACTGATCAAGCTTACGGCCGTTCACGACATGGTCATAGGCGTTTAAGTATCCCTTGGCGCGCTCCATCAGTATAAAAAGATCATATTCAGCCCGTTTTGATTCGGCCTTGATACGGTTCGTCAGTTCCTTCGACATCTTGACCTGATCAAGTCCGAGAACCTCTGTGCCGTTATCCACACGGAATTTCAGCTCATCTATTGACTCGCTTATTCTCCGGATCTTGTCTTCAAACTGTTCGGCCAGACCGGTATTGTATCTGATCTTTTTCTTCTCCTCTGAATCTTTTTTGATCTTCTCCGCAGCCACCAGAATGCCGTATGTATCTCCCGCAGGTGCGGGTTGATCATTCTGCAGGTGCCTGTCATTTACTGTTTTGTATGCACTGCGTATACGTTCCGACCAATGTTCGTCATTTAACTTCTTCAGCCCGGCTTTGGTCTTGTCGTCCTGTGCAACCAGCCTGGCTTTAAGCTGCGTGTACGCCTCTACTGACGCGTTACCATCGGAAACAATGAGTGTTTTATCATTTGTACTGCCGAGCATACCTCTTCTGTATGAGATGCCGGCGTCACGCAGACAGCGTGTCATATCGGAGTTGATGGCGATCTCCATCTGCCTGATATGATCAAAATTGATTTTTTCATCATGCTCATGATGATCTTCGGGATCACCTTTTTTGCCTTTCTTATCACGCGCCTTGTCCTCCCTGGGATACAGTTTGGTCATAAGCGCTCCCAGCGGATCTGCCTCGGCATCGATCTTCTCGCTCGACACCTTTCTGTGTACACGGAGCTGGTTGATGGCATTATATCTGTTACGGATCTGCATCAGGCGGTCAAAAGTCTGAGGAATTGATTTGCTGCCGAACATCTTATCCGGTATGTTCAAAACGGTATGCAGGGTATCGGTGATGGCTGCCTCCATGGTGCCCACAGGATCCTCTGCCACCCGGCGCAGATATGCCTTGTAGCTTTCCACGGACTCGGCGGTAAACCTGATCTCATCCCCGATCTGCTCATCGTTGTTCTGCTCGGTCTCAATGGCTGGGCCCAGATTCATTATTACGGTTCTGTAGTTGTCCAGAACCGATGCGCCGGATTTATTCTTTTCCTTCAGCTCCTCCAACGCTTCCTCGGTAAGGATCTCATTTGCAAGCTCATATTTCTTGTTCTCTATGGCCTCAAACCGTCTGGTGCTCAGCATGAAATCAGCCGTATGCTCATTGATCGCTTCGGCCGACACGCTGAATCCATGCCCCTCGTATTTATCTTCTTCCTCTTCGCGGTAGACTTTCATCGATGTATTCCACTGATCCAGCATATCGGATGCTTTTCTCTTACTCCGCTTTTTGTCAAAATAACCGTACTTACGCTCCTGAAGCACGAAATCCTCATTGTCGTATCGGGGAGCGGCTATCTCAACGCCATCCAGAGCCTTATTCTTATGCGTCTTCTTATATGTCTTGCGGAACTGTTCCTGCTCGGCAACTTCCGAAGACACAAACTGCGCATCATAATGCATCTTGTCAAGTTCCATCACCTTATTGGGAACGTGCTTATCCCCGATGATCTTTGTGACGGTCCGGTTTAAACCTGTTTCCTGTTTTTTGATCTTTTCTGCGTAATCACCCATTGTATCTCTCCAATATATCCAATGAGAGGCTTGCGGTCATCTCATGCAATCCCCTGATGTTAAGTGTCCCCTCCAGCAGTCTGGTGATCTGCCCTTCGGGGAAGTATCCGGTTATCAGATCGTTGTCCTCATAGTTGCTCAGAATATCTCTGCACAGAGCACTTATCAGGTACAGCGGAGCCTTGAGCTGTGATGATCCGACGTAGACCAGCGCTATATCCGCCGACGCCCCGTCCGGAAATACCCTGCCGAGAGCCGGGGACTTGTCTCTGAGACGGTAATCATTCATGTCCTGGACCAGCATCAGCCCGGCAGCTTTATCGTGCTCCATGTATACCAGGCTGTGCTCCTCCATACTTGCGAGAACATCATGATCGCTTATGATATGACTTATGTCATATCCTTGTCTTTCAACATTCTTATACAGTTGTTTCCTGGCCGGATCCGGAAGCACTCTTAACTTGATCGTATCTCTGGGCATGTATGACACCGCCGTACATTTGCGTATATCCTGCACACGGAATCTGAAAAAGGCGCTCTTTGCCGCATGCTCCTCAAAAGAGAATCTGGAGCATATACGCGCTACCGCCGGGTACTCGGACGGCAGATAATCAAATGTGATCACGGAGAAGCCCTCATCCCTCAGCATAAAAGCAAGGTCAGCCAGAGCTTTGTCCATATATCCGTATCCGCGTCTGCCGGGAATAAGATACATATATCTGAGCTCGGCCATATCGGCCCTCTCACGTATCACGACCGTCCCGGCCGCTTCACCGTCAACCGATATCCCGTAAAAGCGCATATCCCCCTCTTTAAGAGCCTGTGTCTTAAGTATCCCGGGAATAAGCGGGATAAACACATCTATATTGTCAGGTGAGATCTGACTTATATAAACCATTGCTTTTCTCTCCTCGTCGGGCTGTTACTCTTTCAGCGTCCTGCTTGCGTTCATTATCCTCTGTGATCTTATAAGGGGCCGTACCGGCGCGGTAAAAAACTCGGCCAGTCGTCTGAACCTGTCATTGACGGCGGCTATGTACAATTCTCCTCCGGTCCCTATCTGCATAAAGGACTTACCAAGCGACATATACAGAAGCCCCATCAGATCCTCTTCGTGTCCATCCGCGCACATCAGATCCGCAAGATAGAGACTGCCGTCCGGCATCTCACTGATCACCGTGAAGCTTTCCATGCGTCCCGAATCGTCGACCGTCATAAATGAGAGTCCGGGATCCGGATGAAGCTCCCTGATCAGCCCGCTGTTCTCCTCAGAAGCGTTCTGAAGACTGGTTACCCTGTGTTCATGCATCAGTCTGACAGCCGCCTCCCTCATGGATGCGGCATATGCACCGTCGCGTATCAGACTGCCCAGACTGTAGCCATCAATCCTGAATACAGATGCTTCCTCCGTAAAATCGGTAAAGCCGAGATCTCTGAGTACATTCTCGTTTATGCCCGATTCATCATCGGCATAACGGTAGCTGAGCATCTTGAACCCATGATTTATGCCAAAGCTCTGCAACGACGCAAATATCTCCGGGCGGATGATTTGTCCGCCCGAAGAATCACTGTATCTGAGACTCTGCACGGTAAGAGTGCTGCCGTTATGCTCAAGTACTACGGCTCCTACCGGCTCATCATTGCACAGAATGCCTATACTGTATCCCCCCGCTCCCCGTTCATCGGTGACGTTGCCGGGAAGATAGCCGGCGAAGCGCTCTGCGTTGGTATCATTTATTCGTACATATCGGTAACTGTCAGACATCTGTTCTCCCATGTGATCTGTTATGCAAGTGAGTGCTTGAGTATCTGGTGGAAGTTGCCTTTGACTCCCATAACTCCCATAAGCTTGCTGACGTTCATATTCTTCAGGGTGCCTTCATTAAATGCATTGTTGTTGAACAAAGTCTTTGCAATCTGAGCGCCTATCTTCTTCTCCGCATCGGTCTTTGCTTCCTTCATGAAGACATCGGTATCTATGGACATGAAGATCCTTGCCAGATCCGTGAGGTAATCGGAGGATGCAATACCCGTTTCCCTGCGAAGCACTTCATCCAGAACGGAGCTACTCACATTCCTGTATTTAGCCCCAAGCATCTTGGCTATGTTCGCTTTCTTGGCCTTCTTATCATGTACGACGTCCATCACTATCCTTGTGCCTGTCATCAGCGTTCCCCATACGGCATCGACGATCTTGACAAAGATATTTTTGTCTCCGCCGGGCACAAATGATTTGACTGTGTTGATAATGGACTTTCCTATGTTGGATACCATGCCTGCCACTGCGTTATGCTTGTCTTCCCTGCTCTTTCTCTTGGCACAGGCCATACCGTACTGCAGCTGTGAATTGTCCTTGAGAACTTCAAGCATTTCCACATCATCTGCGTCTTTTTGCTGCTTATCATTAAGTGCGGTGAAGCTGTCCTCCGTGGTCTTGATCCGGTCGACCTGATACGAGGCTTTCTTGTAGTTGACGAACTCCTCGTATGTGCCGATAAGTGACTTTGTCCAGCCAAGTATATTCTTTACCTCTTTAAGCTTGACCTGCTTTGCCACTACGGTACCTACCCCGAGCAGGAACTTCAGGCCTGAACTCATGAGCTGGTAATAGCAGTTATCGGTATAAGCAAGATCGGGTTTCGGATCATAGTTCGGTTCTTTTTTCTGTTTCTCAGCTGCCTGTTTTGCCTTGGTCTTTCTGAATTTGTTACAGATCTTGATCAGCTGCATGATATTCTTGGCGCCGGTATATACCAGGCCTATCACATTCCTGCGGTCATCACTGGTATGCCTGGTTTCGGTCTCTGCCGGCTTGATCACCTCTCCGGTTTCCTTATTTATTTCGGCCTCCTTGGTCACGGCTTCATATGTGCTGTCACCGAAGAGATCACTGATGGCATAGGCGCCGGGCTCGGCTATGGCTCCCATATCCATGGCGCTGGTTACCGCTGTAGTGTATGTGTTGCCTATCTGGAGCATTCTCAAGGTTTCAGCGGGATATATATCGCCCGCGTCCACAACATCCACAAACGAAGTAAATATCTCATTGGCGAATGAAAGCAGTGAACCGTCCACGAGCTTCTGCTGGAAATAAGCTGCGGTTCCTCTCTTGCCTTCGATGTTCTCTCTGAACTGCTTCCACCTGGTAGGCATTAGGCCTCCCAGGATATTATTCGGATCAAAGTGCGACCTGTTTGCGTTCAGTTCATCGATCAGAGCTATCCTCATAAGCTGTCCGGTGGCTTCCCTGTTCTTGGCGAGTACACGGTTAAATCTGGAATCAAAGGTCCCCTTCCACTTCCGCTCAAAATCAGTAAGTATCAGTTCAGAGCAGATAGCCTTGGCTATATTCCAGTATTCAGGCACTGTATCCTCACTCAGCAGAAGCAATGCCAGATCGGACAGGGCCTTATGATCGTCCTGGATAGCTGTCAGCACCTGTGTGGCCCGGCTGGCAGGATCATTAAGATCAAACTTGACACCTCCTGCCTGCTCCTGCCTTATCACATCATAAGCCACCTTGGTCTTCATAGCTGTCGAGAGTTTATCCTTATCTTCCTTTGTTCCTGTTTTTAAGGTATTCTCCCATCCGGCTTCGACCTCATTCGGAAGAGTGTGTGTATCTCCCTTCAGGATCTTCTCCTCCTGTTCGGCTATCATAGTTTCATGCAGGGCTTCACTTTCCTCCTGCTGCGTAAAGAAGGTACCGACCATGGATTCGGGTGAATCGTCACTCTCCATTTTATCGTAGATTATCGAATTGACCGGATACATAAGCGAGTCAAGCTCTTTCATGAGCTTCTTCATGATCTTTTCACCGCCGGCAGTGTCTGCTGCCCCGTATCCCATGGCATGCTGTATGGTCTTTGCGTTGATTTGACGGAATATCTCGGCTCTTAAGACTGCACGTCTTACAGCTTCCTTTTGAGCTACTCTGCCCCAGCTGTTGGTAAGGCCTATGGTGGATGCGTCCTTCTTGCCGGATATGACCTTACGGTCGGTGGATATGAATTCACCGAACAGGAATACTCCGTTCAGGGTCTGGGCTCCGAACCACTTATCCTGCTTGGCCTGCATTATCTCCACGTTATCCTCGGTATAGAGGAACTTGCCGTCGGCATCCTTGGCTTCCGTGATCAGTTTGAGTTCCTCGGCCGACTTGTATTCCTTAACGACCGCGCGTCTTTCGGTAAGTGCAGTCGGATTATCCTTGCGCAACTGCCTGGATGCTTCATATCCCGTGAAATCTGTACTGCTTAGCTTATATCTCTTCTGATATCCGTCCTCATCGGCCTCACCCAAAAGTGTAATTTTGGTATGTGTTTTGATGAAATCCTTTTCATCATTGCTGCGTCCGGCCTTCTTGTTCTTCACCTCCACACGCACATTGAGATAGGGATTCTCCTGCAGGCTGTCCAGTGAGGTCTCGAGTTTCTGCAGGTCGAACTCTCCCACGTATTCCTTTACGGCCTTTTCCGGGGCAGCTCCGTCTGTTCCCTTGCGGTTCATCATCCGGTATCTGGCAGCTGCGGCATCATATTGTCTGTAGAATTTGCGGTATGAATCCGTTTCATATCTCTTGCGGCGGATCTCATTCCACTCTTTGGTCTTCGTTCTGAGGATCGATTTCTGCTCGGCTATGATATCCTCCTGCTTTTTCTTCTGATCCTCTATGCCGTTTCTTTCCATTTTCTTGCCGATCGCCCGGAAGAGACTGAATATGTTCTTCTGATGAACAGCAGTCTTATTGGCTGCAGCCTGTTCCTTCAGTTGGCGCATATACTCAATATCCTGCATTTTATGATCGAAATCCGTTGCAGTAGCCAGTCCTTCACTTCCCACGCCTTTCTCGACGTCCTTTTCTGCGGACTCCTGCTGCTGAACGATCATATTATTCAGCTCGGCCTCGGATACCTCGGCATTATGTGTGGATTGTTTGCTCTTCTCGGCATACATCTTGGCCTCCAGCAGTTTCTTCTGCCTGGTAGCCTCCTTTGCCTTGGCGAGTGCCTCCTGCATCTGGTTACGCAGCGTCCTGTGTGCGTCCTGCATTTGCTGGGCTTCATCAGAAGACAGTTTATTAGCCTCCTGCATCTGCTCAAACAGATTGCGGCGGACATCCCTCATGACATCCTCACGGGATGCAGTGCCCATGATCTTGTCCTTAAGCGCACTCTCGCCATCTGTCACATAGGACTTGAACTTTGAATCAAAAGCGCCTTCACCGCTCTTCTTCATCTTGTCCTTGGACATATATGTATGTTTGAACTTCATTCCCTGACCGTCCATATTCTCACCTCTGTTATGTCAGCCTTTCTTCTGCAAACTACTCAGTCGCTTCAATTGAATCCGGATCGATCCCGGCCTTCTTGGCTATGGCTTCAAACTCCTCTTCAAAAGCAGCGAGTCTCCCCTCAAGTTCGTCTATATCCGAAACTTCATCCAGGTAATCCATGTAATCAACGATGCTCATTCCGCCCGGATTGACCACGGAGAACATCACGAAATCCATGAACAGATCCATCTGATCGTACAGGCATCCGAGATAATACCGGATGTTGTCATACTCTGCTTCGATCTGATTAAGATTGACGGGCATTCTGTATGAGAGATAGACCTGTTTGAGCGGATCATAGTATGCGAATGTGCCGAATCCGGGGAAGGCTCCCGCACTTATCACATGATTCAGTCCGTTAAGCGAAATAAGAAGATCGGCAAGAGACTCCTCGGGGATATTCTCGGCGAATGTTGTATGGAAGTGGAGCACTCCGTAGGGAGCTTCCTCTCTGAGTCCGCCCTCCAGCATCACATCCACTATGGCGGTTGCATCCGTTACACCCATGTGCTCTGCATGTGCACGCAGCACTCCGTCATTCTCCAGGCACTCTCCGAAGAGTTCATTCATCATTTCCTTAAGTACCGTGCTCAGTTCGCTTATTGCATTTGTTTCGTTTGATTTCTTAGCCATTGTTTTCATTCCTCCTGTGAATGGTCTGTTTATGTTGCCACTATATCATCACATATGTCACACAAGTGTCACTTTAATCCCATGTGAGGGAATCGATCACGGCCGCAAGTGAATCGGATGTTGCCATATCGAGTTCCTCATCTCCGGACATATGTCCCGTAAGATCGAAAATAAGTGCTCCGTCCATATAGTCTCTGGCCATGGCTGTCTCATACAGTCCGGATCCGCCCTCAGCTGGTGGCAGCATAGCCCAGTATCCCGTCACATCATCAGCACCGGGAAAAGGTCCCTGAGTATAGGTGACATTGTCTCCCCAGCTTTCACCCAGCTTCTTTATGGCTTCTTCCGCTCCGCTCTCCACGGTATATGTCACGGTGATCATATTTGTGCCGGCTGATTCTCCGGTATATACGATGAATGTTTCAGGTCCCTTCGGAGTGATCTCAAAGAGGTCCGCATTGTATCTGACGCTCCAGCCGTTGGCATCATGATATACGCTCTCCTCGGGTCCGTTCACGTAGTTCTCCGCGCTGAACGTATCAACATCCGCACCGGATAACAGTTCGAATACCATCGGTCTCTCCGGGACATCCTCAAAGTATCCGTGCACGGCTCCGAGGTCATCCACGGCTGTGATCACCAGAGTCTCCTCCGAAGACTCGTCCGCTCCGCCGAAGCTTAAGGTAACACGTCCGTCAGCCTGGCTTACCACATCAAACGGAACGCCTATGCCGTTATTGGCACCGTCTGCCGTATATCCGTAGGTATCGCTGTTAAACACATAGAAGTAGGTCATATCCGGATTCTCAAGTTCCTCCGAATAGTTGGCGTATACACCCTTGGTGAAATACGGTGCAGTCGGCTGTGTATCAGCCTCTGTGCTGCCACATCCTGCCAGGAGCACGCCCGACATCGCCATAGCTGTAATTACTGTTACAGCCTTTCCAAACATTCTTTTTTTCATAATAATCTCCTCCTTCACTTGTCCCGAAACATTTCGTCACGTCATCGTGACATCTTAAATCCCTTGAAGACTTTCTCAACCGTAGCCGCTGAAGTATCTCCTATCTCCTTCTCCAGTCCCAGTACATTCATGACGGTGATCGCCATCAGTCTGGTCTCAGCGAGAGGATTATAGTTACTTGCAGAGAACACTATGGACTGAGCTACAGTCATACCGGTGTATTCGATCAGCTCACTGGTGTGCTCATATCCCTTCGCATCCGAGATTATGTCAACCAGATTGAGCTTGCTCGCATTCTTGAGCGACTTGCTACCTGTCTTGTCGAAGCCCTTCATGATCTTATCAACCACAGCCTTGCCTGCTTCGGTTTCCTTGAAGTAATCATTGAGTGCCACTCTGTCAGTAGCAAGTCTGGCAGCATACATGACGAACTCGAGACCGCCCTTGACAGCCTTGGCTATGGCTTCGGATCCTACACCCAGCTTGGCTCCGGCCGTGGTAGCCGCATCGATCGCCATATTGATCACGTCCTCGGATATATTGAACGCCTGGACAGCTGTCACTACATCCTCTGCCACGCCCTTGAGTGCACGGTGCTTGGATACTATCTTCTCCACGATCGCAGCCTGCTCGGGGCTCAGCCTATCCTGTGCAGCCTTGCTGAGCTTAGCTTCATCCTCCGCACGCATCTTGGCGGCGTTCTTGGATCCCAGCTTAATGGCACCGATATTCTCGGCACACAGTGCGATATTTTTGGCATGATTGGCACATCTCTTTACATAACCGATACCGGTAATAACAGATGACATGGTCTCAGTGACTGTATTCTTGATGCTGTACAGATACTGCTCCTTTTCCAGCAGTTTCTGTGCATTCTCCTCGCCGATCGTTGCATTCAGGATTGAAGTGAATGTCTCCTTTGCATAGTTCTCGGCATTCTGCTTATACAGTGCGAGTTCATCAGGCTCGACAGTGTTACCGTCTGCATCCGTCTTGGGTGTCAGATCGATCGTGTTATGTATCAGTGCATCATTTAAGAACTTGTATGCTATCTTCTGGGTAGAGTTCTTGATCAGAGTCTCTATATCCTTTAATCCGTCGCCGACAAGCGGAAGGGATTTGGCAATATCATAAACATCACTGCCGATCTTTGCTACATCCGATCCGGTCTTCTCTATCTTCTTGGCCTTATCACGCCAGTCACCGTAGGAGTTGTCAACAGGGGCATTCTTTGTTTCCTGTACTACCAGGTTATCGGCATTCTGTCCTACGGAAACCCCTTTGACCTCTCTGAACCATTTGAGTTTGTCGGAATTGGCGACCACATTTGTCTTTAAGTAGTCGGCCACTTCCTTGAATGCGGCTTCCGCGCTCTTGGCCTGGGCTATGATGTTGTCCATGCCCTCCTTCAGATGA
Organism: Lachnospiraceae bacterium; assembly: GCA_017450485.1. Taxonomy (GTDB): domain Bacteria; phylum Bacillota; class Clostridia; order Lachnospirales; family Lachnospiraceae; genus XBB2008. Next base: position 68,843 of record JAFSTN010000014.1, on the reverse strand, counting down.
TCCACGTAATCAAGCTGCGCCCGCCTCTGGGCCTCCTCTTCGCGCTCCTTGGCTTTTTCCTCGGCGGTCTTCTCTTTTTGCTTAACACCAAGCTCTGATATGTTATACTCAGTCGGATTCTCGCCAAGTTTCTTGTACTTACCCTTAAGATCACCCACGTTTCTCTTAAGCCAGGCACTTCCCTTGCATACCAGGCCGTCCTTATTGAACATGAATTTAGCTATATCATCAACGGTGTTGGCAGCATCACCGGCGATATTGATGATCTTATCCAGTGTAACATCTCCGGTGATCTTGTAACCGCCGATGATATCCTTGCCCGTTTTGGCAAATATACGTGTAATGGTCCTGGCCCAATGGTTACCCGTGCGGTGGATATTCTTCCTGAGGAACGAGTAATTCATGTTGATATGACCGTTCTTACTGAGTTCGCCGGCACCGCGATAGAGCTGTGCATTACCCTCGGCAAACTCGAGTTCCTCGGATGCACGGTTGACGAACTGAAGAGCACGCTTGAACAGCTTCCAGTCTACGGCAGTGGCTCTGCCTCTGAACAACTGCCTCTCATTCGCAAAAATCTTGGTCAGGTCCTTGGTCTTGGAGAAGTTCGTGCGGTCGCTTACCTGAGTGGTGAACAGGGTTGCCATGGCATTATAATATGCCTGGTCATCCAGCTGTATACCGATATTACCCTCAAGACTTGAATCGATATACTCATCTATAAGAGCATCTCTGCCTGCCTTGTTGGCAAACTCTCTCTCAGCCCAGCCCATATAGCTGCTCTTGTAATTGATCCTGGATATATCGAGGAAATCACGTCTGGCCAGAACCTTGAAGAACAGATTTTTCTCCTGAGCGGTCAGTGCATGATATCCGGATATGGCACGTGTTATATCTTCACTGTCGTCCTTTTCGGCCTGCTCTTTGATCAGCTGCTCGAAGTTATCCTGCTTGAATTTATCCTTCTCTTTACTGTATTTATCACGGAGCTTGACATACTCATCGACAGCTGCCTTATTGCCCGAGAATGCGATATAGTCAACAGCATGACTCATTGCATGTGCCGCCAGCTTCTTCTCGGCGATCGAATCCATCAGGTCCAGAGCCTGCTCTACAAGAGTCCAGTCGACAAGTGTCCGGCGGTTGAATGACTCACTGTCAAAGCAGCCCCTGGTGAGTGTCTTACCCTTGAGTACCAGATCATCCCTGAGTTTGAAGCTCAGTGCAGTGGTAAGTGCCTGCTTGCAGCTTTCAGGATCATCGAAGCCTTCCAGAACTTCCGATCTGATCTTCGTATCCGAAGAAAGAGCCTCAACAAGCGCATCCCTCTTTTCCTGATCGATGACTTTCTTTACACCGGTACCGTCATCCACACTGCTCGTATCGAAGATGGTTCTCTCCTGCATAAGTCTGGTGAACACTTTAAGATCGGTATCCGACAGTTTGTTCAGGCGCTTCTTGATATTTGCCATCCGCAGATTCTGAGCAAGTATGCGGTCCACGGCCCTGTACTGATTTATGTTGCCGACACCGGCTTTCAGCATTTTCTTGGCAATATCTTTGCGTGATACGATATCGCCGTCGGCAAACGAGAGCAGTTTCTTTCTGACATTGTCTATCGTCATGTCATTGGTGGGCAGAGAATCCACGATCTGCTGGTTGTTCTTGCCGTAATTCACGTAAGCCGCATTTATGGATGTATATCCGTTCGCCAGTCGGTCCATATCCCTCTCGCCGTAGCGAAGTCTCTTGGCAGATATAGCCTGGGCGAACTGCATTGCCTTATTATATGCCGTTACGGAGAAGGTGAAACCCTCAGGATCTAGGATGTTGTTCTTGCCGTAATTGATCAGCTTATACAGAGCTTCCCTGTAGTCGACATGTACATCAAGAATTCCGCCCGCCACGTAATTGCGGATCTGCATGGTGAGCTGGGAATTCTCTTTTGCTTTGGCAGCCTTAGGTGCAAGCAGTGATGCTGTACCTGAGGTACCCATGCCTATCGCACCCTTATCCATCATCATCAGCGCGATAATGAACAGCTTCTTCTGGTCTTCATCAAGTTTCTCATACTTATTCAGTCTGCCGTTAAACAGCAGTTCCCCATGCTTTATGGTTTCGGCTATATCCTTTTCGGATATCTTCGTTCCCACACGGTTCTGTGAAGCCTTTTTATACTCCTCGCTGGATATGGAGTTCTTTGAGAATTCTATATGTGCACGGTTGGTCTTGTCAGAATAGAATTCGGTTACGGCTTCATTCCAGTCTTTGGCTACGAACTTGTCACCGGAGGCGATCTCACCGATGATCGTATTCATGTAGTACTCTCTGAGGGCATCCACCTGTCTGTCTATATAGAGCTCGGACAGGCCGGCACCCTTATGGTGCCTCTCAACTCTCTTTCTAATGCATTCCGCTGCCTGTGCGGAATATTTGATATACTTCGTGGCTCTGTCAAGCAGCTCACCGAGATCCTCACTCTTGGAGCCTACGCCGGTCATAAAGATCGTACGCAGATCGGATGCGATCTCCATGCGTTCTCTCTCCAGAGAAGGCTCATCAATTTCAATACTCTCAAATGCACGGAGCTTCTTATAATCCTCTCTGAACTTCTTATAATCCGAAGTGGTACGCAGTTCTGCCACATCAGGTCCTTTGGCATTTTCGAAGAGTTTCCTGCCCGTCTTTGAGCTGTAGTTTTTGACTATGAACATCTGAGCTTCTTCTTCACTCATCGCAGGATCGTCTTTTTTCTCCTGCCTCAGGAAGTCATACATCTTCGCCATAGAGAAGGCATGCTTATACAGAGTACCCGACCACCATCTGGTGCCGGTCAGACGCTCCTTTACATCCTGGGATGCGCCCTCTTCCACCAGCGCATCAATGAGTACCGGGGGAAGCTGTAAGTCTCCGCAGTACTCTTTGATCAGACCGCGCATTTTATCAGCGAGCGCGGTATCGAGAGATACGGACTTATCACCTCTGGCCTTGACTCTGATCAGAGACTTGCCGGTACGTACGCTGGTTATGGCAGCCTTATCGATCCCCAGATAATTGCTTCTGGAAACACGTCCCCTGTTCTTCTCTTTCTGGATCTTCTCTATCTTCTCGTGCTCTGCGACATCAGGCTGGATGTTATAGAACGAGTCACCGTCATCGAGGATCTTTTTTATCGTTTCATCATCCTTGAGTTCATCTTCCTTAACCTTGGAACGAATGATCTCAAGCTGCTCCTTTGCATACTGCTTGACCACCTTGGCATCAAACAGTTTGAGCATTCCCTCGGGATCCTTTGCCATTTCATAGATGGAAGCAACCACAGCGAGCTTTAAGTTGACTGCGAGTCCGCCCTTAATGCCTGCTTTGGACAGTTCCTTGTCCACGACCTTCTCTGCCGCTTTGATATTATCCGCAGCTGAGTTTAATCCGTCGGGTCTTACCTTCAGGACCTTGGCCGAGTAGCCTTTAAGCTGATCAGAGAAATACTCGGCGTTACCGGATATCGCTCCCTGATAGATCTCTCTCAGATAAGAATATGCATACGACTTACGGATTGCCTCGGGTACGGAGTACTGCTCCTCATTCATGGCTTCCGCAAGTGCGCCGAATTTCTCCTCAAGTTCCTCATTAAGGAACTTATCAAACTTCGATTCATCATCGCTCATCAGGATGAGGCGTACCTCAGGTACTCCCACGAGAAGATCGGCTATAGACTTATACTTGGAGTTATACAGCTTACCAACCTGATTGAGGCGATCATTGAATCTCTCTCTGGCGATCCGTGCTTCCTCGGGCTCCCCGCCGTCCTTGAATCTCTCGGCATATGCCTCGATCGCAGACAGGGCCTCACTCCAGCCATTGACTCCGTATCGCTCCAGATTAATCCTCCTGAAGCGGAATTTGACATCATCATTCATATCATCATCGATGTCATGTAATCCCATCATCATGAGTTTGAAACGCTCTATGACCACCTTCATCTCAGGCACACTTAAGCCATGTGTTCTGAGGGCATTCTTAAGTTCTGCCGTGCGTTCTTCCAGACGCCTGGCTTCTCTCTCTTCAGCAACTTTCAGCTGCTTATCCCTGCCTTTATAGACGGCATCAAGTTTCCTGTAAGGCATGCTGGCATCCAGCGATCCGCCGAAGAGATGGAACATAAACCTGTTCTCCATCGTACCCTGCATGCTGTCTATGATCTTCTTCTCGACTTTAACCTTACGAAGAATCGCAGGGGCCTTCTGAGCGTCCTTGAAATCACGCTTGCTCAAGAACTCACGACGGGACATCTTGTCTCCCGTCATCTGGGCAGACATGGTGTTGGTGACCATTTCGGTAAATATCTTGCTGTCGTATTCACCGCATTTGGATCTGAGTTTCTCGAGAACCTCCCACTGCTCCTGAGTCAGCATGGTGGACATGTCATCCGCCTTTTTCAGGAATGTTTTGGTGTTGGCTTCGGAGTTCTTGGCATACTTCTTGATGGCATCGGTTCCTGCCAGATATTTCTCCAGATAGTTCTTCGGATCACCACCGGAGACTGTCTTAACGAAATGATCCCTGCATGATAAGTCAAGTTTCAGACCTTTCATGGTATTGAGGATCGCATTCTCGATATGATATTCAAGAGGTGCAATATAACGTATCATGGAGAAGAAACGGTCACACTGGTCCGTGATCTGTGTTTCGGTACCGAATATTCTCAGAGCTCCCAGATTTCTGATAAGCTTGGCGGCGATCGCGTCTCTCGTAGCCACAGAGAACCTGGTCTCCAGCTGCTGCCTGAGCAGCTCGTCGGTCTCCATCTGCCTCTCCTTGAGGTTGGCTATACGTTCATCGAACTCGTCATCATCGGATTCGTCTATGAGCTGTTTCATGATCGGATACTCATACAGTTCCGATATATCCAGCGGGATATGCAGTTCTTTGGAGAACTTCTTCGCTCTCTTGGATGTCCGCTCTATATAATCCTTATTCGTATTCGCATAGTCATCCATCAGAGTCAGCGCTTTGTCCGCGATCTCCTGAGGCTTAAGCGTAAACATCGCATCTTCGCCCAGTCCCGCTATGACATACTGCATGAGAGAGTTACGGACCCAGGGGGTATCCGATGTCAGTTTGCTCTTCTTATCAACCAGCAGGCTTACGGTCATCCTGTTCGCCAGCATGCGGTTATTATGATCCTCTATGAAGGCGATGAAGTCATCTTTATTCTTGAGTTCATCCATTGTCGAGCCGTCGAGGAGCTGCCTGATAGTCTCTGAATAGCCGCCGACGATCCATTTCTTGGCCAGTTCGGTACGTTCCTTTTCACCCACCTTAGGACCGTACTCTCCCGTAGAAACGATATTTACCATTTCTTCGGTAGCCTGCTTGATGCGGAAATTCTCCTCACGCTGCTCGATCTCTTCGGGGGAGAGATTCTGCTGTCTGTACTCCAGCATACGTGCCTTCTCCGGAGTCAGGGAGGCCTTGTATTCTTCTATCTGGTTATTGAGCTTCCCGAGGATGGCTCCGATACGTCTGACGATCTGTATTCTGCGCTCACCCTTACCGGTCCAGTGGAATCCGTCACGGGTATAGAGATAATGACTGACATGCATTCGGGCATTATAGAATGTCTCGAAGAAATCGGCGGTAAGCTTCTTATTCTCTACCTCATACTGGCCGCCCGTTGTAGCCAGCGTGATAAGGTCATTCACGGAGTTATACATATTCATGAATGTATCGGATTTAGAACCTGTATCATTGGCAAGCTCATCACAAAGCTGCTTAATGTCGTATTTGTTATATTCAGCATAAGAAGCGGCATTCTTACCGGTTCCCTCGGAAGTAAATGTCGCTTTGTCCACCATCATCCATGCCGGATTCTGGATCTCTTCATAGGTGGGCTGCTCCACCTGAAGCTCTACCTTTTTTTTCTTCTTTAACTGTTCTTCTTGCTCTCTACCCATGATTTGTCTCCTTGTCGCAAAACACAGTACCTGTATTACTTCACATATGTTAACGGATCTTTTATCACAGAAGTATCACACAGTCATCTTCGATCCGGGACGATCCGCTTAAGTTTATCCGTCCATCAGTTCATTGAACCGCCTGCTTAAGTCAGCCTCACCCAGCGTAGCCCAGGAATACTGATTCATATACTCGCCTCTGTAGGTGCTGACCGCATCGGTATCTCCGGCCAGGAATCTGTACAGATCACAGTCGATCAGCTCGGGGCGTATACGCATGGTGGATTTCTTGAGTTCGAATATATCGCCGATACCGTGATCCTTCAGAGTGGAACGCAGGCTCCTGATGATCACATCAAGCTGCTTCTGCATCGAGTAGTCGTACTCACCGTCTTCCCACAGTACCGAAAATGCTTCAACGCGCTTAATGCTCGCACCGTTCCGGTCCACAAGATAGGCAAGGAGTTCTTTCGCCTTGGACCGTCCGAAAGATACGGTCTCGCCATCCACCATGATGTCAAAGTTACCGAAAGTCCTGACCGTAATATGGGCAGATGGCAGTGTGCGCGCACCCGCAACGCTGTACTCGATCTCTTCGGTGAGTCGCTCTATGCTGACCGGCTTCATCAGATATCCGGATGCATGAAGTGCAAAAGCTTCAACCGCATATTCGGCATACGCCGTCAGAAATATGACGGCGCATGAAGGTTGAACATTCTTCAGTTTTGCAGCCAAAGCTATTCCGTTCATCTCCGGCATGTCTATATCGAGCAGCGCTATATCCACAGGATTGTTGCGTGCGTATTCGAGCGCGTCCAGCGGATTGGTGAATCCCTGAACTTCATTGATCACTTTGATCTGCTTAAGCTGCGACATCGTATGATCCAGGATCAGTGCAGCATCATCCACACAAATAGCTTTCATATACATCCTCTGCCATGACGGAACGCCGGGTTCATTAATGGATACGTATGTCGGTCAGAGCCACCAGATCACCCGTGATAGCCACCAGTATATCGCCCTTCAGATCCGGATCCTTGACACGTGTGTTGTTCTCTATCCTGATACCGTGATTTTCGGTGACGGTGGTGACTTTATTACCCGATCTGCCGAACGTAACGCTGACCTCATATCCGCGCTGGTTGATCTCTTTCCAGTCATCCCAGTTTGTAAACTTATCCCCTCTGACCGAATACCTGTCGTTCTCGGAGTATATCCCGTCATCTCTTATCTCACCGTCCAGCCTGATCAATGCATATTCCCGGTAATCTTCACCGTATATCTTCCCGTCCGATGCACTGAAGATGATGATATACGGACAGTGCCATACCAGATTGGCAGACGGCAGACTCATGGTATGGAAATCTATGGTAAGTCCGTCTTTCACAGGGATACCCTGTGTTGCAGCAGTACGATATCCGTCCACCTGAACATTGGGTACGTCACTCTCAAGCCGGTCGATATAGCTGACTTCGTCGGCTATACGCTCGATCGCATCGTCCTCGGCTATCGGACCGTTGCTCAGGATGTCTATATCATAGATATGGCAGTTTTCTCCGGTCAGTCCGACATAAGCGTATCTCGAATTGTCCTGAAGAGCGGCTATGACCTCGGTCATTTTGCCGGCGTATCTCAATCTGATCCGGATATGATCCCCCGCCTTTACCGATTCTATCTCATAGATACCGTCGTCATCGGATTCCGTCTCGGTGACCGTGGTCTTCATATTTCTGGCCGAAGCGTTGTTCGCATGCCCGTCGAACCACAATTCCCCGTATTCGACATATCTGGTCTCCTCTACGGCCCTTACGGTATCATGCACACGTCTGTCCTGTGAATCAAAAAGGATGACCGCCGGAGCCGAGAACCCTTCATCCGATCCGAGTGTGGATTCGCACCTGAACCGTATCAGGGTGACCTCTGTTGATATCCTGATACCGTATGAGACCGTGCTGCGGTATTCTTCACAGGTAAACTCATCATGGAGAAGTGCATCCACATATTCATTTTCGGTCTTCATCTGATAGCCCGGATCTTCATCGATCATCTGAACCATGAGGCGCGCGTATTTGGGATCAAAAGCACTGCCGGCTTCCCTGACGAAGGCCTCGCGGACCATATCCTGAGGAAGAGGATCACGATAGTTGTTGGAGGTAGTCATCAAATCATAAGCATCCGCGATGGCCACGATCCTTGCCGGCTCGGGTATGGCCTCACCGGACAGTCCCTCCGGATAACCCTTGCCATCATATCGCTCGTGATAATACTGTGCTCCCATACCGATGCCGGGAAAATCCGAGATCGAAAGCAGTATCTGCCCGCCTATGACAGGCTCCTTCTTCACTTCCTCCAGTTCCTCATCCGTCAGATCCTCCAGCTTGTCCAGGATGCTGTCCGGTGTCTGTATCTTGCCTACATCATGCAGCAGAGCGCAATAGTATACTTCCTCGCATTTGCTCTCATTCATGCCCCCGAGCCTGGCCAGCCTCACAGCATAATCCGCCACCCTCTCCGAGTGTCCGGCTGAATGCAGGCCCCTCTCATCCACGGCATTTACAAATGCTTTGGCCGTCTGAGTAAACAGCCTGTTCATAGTGTCCTGATTCTCTTTCAGGCTATCTATCTCCAGACGCTGGGCATGCTCGAGTCTCTCATTTAAGTCAAAGTATGAAAATATATATGAGGTTATGGCCACGAAGACCATAGCGATATTGACCAGAGACAGTCCGTATGCGGCTATCTGTATGAGAGCTGCGACAATGGGGGCTATGATGAATATCTGGAGAGAGATAAGGATCCATCTGCTGAACAGTTTACGATACTGCATGATCACGGAAAGCAGGACAAGAGGCCCGAGCACCGGTATTATATAGGCGATAAGGAATCCCTTACCTCTGTGATATACGTTATTCTCATCAAAATAATAATACAGTCCGATGAACTGCGACAGGATCACAAGAGCCATCTCGACGACAGATGCCCATACAACGATCCTGACCCTGACCGGCAGTACGCTCATCCTGCCTTCATCAAGCATCAGGTCGGCCAGATACAGCGAAAAGGCAAGCACCATGCCTGCGGTCATGAAAAAAACCACAAAATTGGACACTCTGACCATCACGTATCCCAGTGCACTCACATCGCCGGAATAGATATAGGCCATACGGTCAAAGCTTATCAACATCAGTGCATTGAAAACCAGAAGGATAAGTATGAATCTCCTCCTTCGTTTTATCGCTCCGGTAAGCAGCAGCAGCAGGATCAGTATCACGCATGCCCCGCTTAGAACCAGCATGAAATCAAGTTGGTAGGTTGCCAGTAATTTCATCATCTGTATTACCCCGGTCAACTCACAGACCCAATAATTTCTCCATTCCGTCCCAATCCAGTGCCTTAAGGCATTTCTCCAATTCGACAAATTCATTGTTGTCCGGATCGGGCAGACGGTATTCACGCACGCCGGATATGATCATCTCCACGGCATCGTAATCCATCTGCGGAACCACTTCCTTAAGAGCTTCATACGCTTCGGCCAGTTCCTTATCCGGGATCATATCTCGCAGATCGTTTTCCGTATCTGCTTCACGCAGGCGTGAAAGCTTCTTTTCATATGCACGGTAATCATTCAGGAGTTCATCCGTGTGTTCGCGGATGAATGCGATATCCTCTTTCTTGCCTGCATCTTCCAGAGACTCCGCCAGAGCCGCCAATCCCGTTGCTCCCACTATACGTGCGGATGTCTTAAGCGCATGCACCTTGATCGTGTACAGATCATAGTCCTTCGCCTCATACGCATCCTGTATGATCCCTGCATTGTGATCGATCGTATCGAGGAAGTCCGTAAGGCTGTGGATATACGTCACTATGCCACCGGACCAGTGGATACCCTCATCGGCATCGATACCGTCCACATCCCTGATCCAGAGCTTATCATCCGGCAGTTCGGACAGTGCCTCAGCTGTGTCAGCCGCAGCCGGTTTCATCATCATATCGGCAGGGATATGCCGCATGATGGTTTCCTCCAGTGCCGCACTGTCTATGGGCTTGGCCAGATATCCGTCGAAGCCTTTGGACTTGTAGAACTCCTCACCGCCTGCCGTGGCATTGGCTGTCAGTGCATATACCGGCAGATCGGGATGTGTCTCCCTGATACGGGCTACCGTCTCCAGTCCGTCCATTCCCGGCATCATATGGTCGAGCAGCACAATATTGAAATCGGTGAACCTGATCTTCTCAAGACACTCCTCCCCGCTCGAAGCGGTAGTCACATATACCCGGGTCGCCTTCAGGAGTCCGCGTATGACATTCAGGTTCATCGGATTATCATCAACTACCAGGACATCCGCATCAGGCGCTATGAAGCGGGGCACATAAGGTCCCTTCCTTTCGTTGTCCTCCTCTTCATTGAACTCACCGAGCACGGCGGGATCAATGATCTTCTGAACAAGCGTGAATATGAATTCGCTGCCCTCTCCGTATACACTCTCGCACCACAGTCTGCCATCCATAAGGGCGGCAAACCTTCTCGATATATCCAGCCCGAGCCCGGTTCCCTGTATCCCGCTGTTCTTCTCCTCATCCAGCCTTTCGTATGCGGTAAACAGCTTATCCATGTCTTCGGGACGTACCCCGATACCCGTATCTTTAACGGATATCCTGAGGGAGCATTTCTCATCATCCTTACTTTCAACGGATACCGACAGCGTGAATCCGCCGAAATCGGTATACTTTACCGCATTGGTCAGAAGATTGAGTACGATCTGTTTGATCTTGCCGGAATCGCCGTACAACCTCCGGGGGACAGCCGGATCGACAACGACATCGAATGTCAGATCCTTGCTGTTGCTCCTGACACGGATCATCTTGATTATCGATCTGAGTTCCGAGGCCGTGTCATATTCCTGTTCGACCAGATGCATCTTGCCCGATTCGATCTTGGACATGTCGAGCAGATCATTGATCAGGGCGAGCAGGGATTCGGCGGCATCCCTTACATCAATGGCGTATCCTATGACAGACATATAGTACGGCTTGGGTACATCAGCCCTGTCCTCGCGGAGTATCATTTCGTTCATACCCAGAATGGTATTGATAGGGGTACGTATCTCATGGCTCATGTTGGCGAGGAATCTGGATTTGGCGGTATTGGCACGCTCCGCATCGTCTCTGGCCTGCTGTATCTCACCGTATTGACGGCGTATGACGGTCCCGGTCATTACACGCCATACCACGAAAGCCGCGATGCCCATCACCAGTATCAGTATTATCATCCTCACAACCATCAGCTCCATAAGCTTCGGTTTCTTGACTATCCTGAATACCCGGTCCTGAACCACTGCTCCCGTACCGGTGCTGAGAGTCTGAATGTGGAGATCGTAATCACCGTACTCAAGTCCGGTATACTCCAGAGCGGAAAGCTCACTCCTGTGTAAAGTGATACCGGCATCGGAGGCTCCTTCCATGTAGGCGCGTATCATTGGATCAGACATGGAATAGTCCATTACGGAGGGAGATATCTGTATACGGGCTGCATCCCTGGGGATGGTATAGGTTCCGTTCTCGTCAGGATATATCCTCACATCGTCAGCATACACGGAGCCGACGTCGATCTTGACCGCAGTATCTCCGTCCACATAGTTATTGATGTTGACCTTGATCACACCGGTCTGGCATGCCATGTACAGATTACCGTAATCATCGAACTCGCAGTGTGAATGTACGACAGGCATCGATACAAGCCCGTTCGCGTGAGTATACATCCGGTAATCCGATATACTGTCATTGATCATATCCTCGGCTCTGACAGTGTAGATGCCGTGGGAACACAGCACCCATATATATCCGTGATCGTCATAATACAGATCGTAATTGTTGTTATACGGGAAAGTGGTCACATTGGTGATGACTCCGTCCTTCATATACTCTATGGAGTTGGATGTGATGATCCAGTATACGCCGCGTTCACTGTCTTTCTTGATGCGCAGTATGACATCACTGGTCAGGCCGTCTTCGGCTCCCAGTCTGGTAACCTCATCTCCCCTGATAACATAAAGGCCGTCACCGTCCGTACCGGCATATATTTCACCGTCCGGCCCTTCGGTCACCGCCAGAAAAACTGCGTTATGTAAACCATCGGTATCATCCAGTGTTCTGGTGATCCGGCCATCTTTGATAACCGCAAGTCCGTTACCCGTACCTACGAGAACCGACCCGTCGGACGCGGTCTCGGTGCACCGGATCTCGTCGGTAGGCATGCCGTCATAGGCGGTATAATCCCTGATCTCACCGTCTGCGGTCGCACATACAAGCCCAAGATCCTTCTTGAATGTGGATATCCATATATTACCTGAGTCATCCTTTTTGATGCATCTGATACGCGCATCACCGATATGGGAGGTGAGCATGTTGGTGACGGGTTTATTGTTGCCGTTCAGCACTTTAAGCCCCGTATCGGTGCCTATATACAGATTTCCCTGATATACGCAGGTTGAGTTTACCACGTCCGGTTCCATACCTGCTCTCTCGGTCAGATTGAGGAAGTTGTTTGCCACCACCTTGATAATGCCCTGTCTGGATGAAGCCATCCACAGATTACCCTGATAATCCCCGGTGATCATCTCCAGACTTTCAATATGATCCAGACCGTCTGCCATATGAAGCCTGTAGTTCTCATCCAGATATCCGACTTCCGTTGTTGACGTCACCCATATCCGGCCGCAGGCATATTCCATCCAGTGGATATTCTCTATCGGGGCCACCGAGATCCTGTCCATATGCCAAGCATTGTCGCCGAAGTATCCATGATATACCACATTTGACTCGGTACCGAAGTACATCTTGCCCGGCATATCGGGATCACACACTATGGTCGTGATCTTATCGCTCATACTCAGGTCTTCACAGGTGTACATTTCGGTGATCCGGGCCGAATCTATCGCGAATACGCAACCGTTTCTGGTCTGACCGTATACACGGCCGCTCGAATCGGTACACAGTCTGAGTACTCTGTCATCATTGATCCGCTCATCGTCCATGATGTGTACATTCATATCCTGATCCACATAGCACAGCCCGGCTGTGGTTCCTACATATATGTTCCCGAGCCCATCCTCGGTGAATACCCGTATGGATGATGAGGGCAGGCCGTCATCCACGGTGAGATGAGTTCTTTCGCCCCCGTCAAGCACGACCACTCCGTTATCGTTGGTGCCCACCCATATGCGTCCGCGCGAATCTTCGAACAATCCTCTGCCGCTGGTCAGTCCGTCAGAGGAATCCAGTCTCTCAAAGGATGTACCGTCATATCTGATGATCCCACTGTATCCGCCGATCCAGATATAGCCGCCGGATGAACACATGACGAAGTTGGCCTCTGATGTGGGCAGGCCGTTCTCGATATTGTAGAGTTCCGCCATGACTCCCACGTTATCTATCTGCCCGGATGCCGCATAGCCGCCGCCGTAAAGAACGGGTTCCGGTGCATCTGCGGCCGCATGTGTATCCATCACACACATGCAGGCACATGCCAGCGACACGATAAAAGTCGGGATGACAGCCGCGATCCGGGCGGGCATCAATGTCCGGATCCTCAATATCAGATTTTCAATACAATTGTATAGTTTCATATTCCGCGATCTGTCCGCATCAGCCTTCCTGATATTTGATCATGATATGTTTGACCTCGGGAAGGGCTTCCATGAATACCTCCACACATTTGGGGTCAAACTGGGTCCCGGCGCCTTCTTCGAGTATTTTCAATGCCTTTTCCAGCGGAAAAGCAGGCTTATATACACGCGGAGATACCAGCGCATCGAAGACATCCGCTACCGCCATGATACGCGCGGACAGAGGGATGACCTGTCCGTGAAGGCCTTCCGGGTATCCCTTGCCGTCCCAGCGTTCATGATGATATGCTGCCATATTGCGCGCTTCCTTCAGGTAGCTCTCACCGCTTACCGTACTTATGGCTTTCTCTATGATCTTACGTCCGTGTATCGTGTGCGTCTTCATTATCTCGAATTCCTCGTCGGAAAGCTTGCCGGGTTTATTCAGCACCGTATCGGATATGTTTATCTTGCCCACGTCATGAAGCGGCGCGGACATGACCACGTCGGATATGAACTTCGGTGACATCTTCTCGGCATAGTATCCTTTTGCTTTAAGGCCCTCCGCTATGATCCTGACATATGCGGCTGTCTTCTGGATATGAGCCCCGGTATCGGAATCCCTGTTCTCGACAAGATCCGCCATGGTGATGATCAGGCCGTTCTGCAGATTGGATGTGGACTCGGCCAGATACCGGATACTTCGCATCTGCTCCGCTCCCCCGGATGCCATCTCGCATATGGCACGATACAGGACCTCGACCTCATCGCTGGTATGTATATCCAGTGTACGTAGCTTACGTACATTGTCATCGAGTATGTTCTGATCAACACTCTCCAGTGAGAAACCGTCTATCATGGAAGCCATGGCGCCTATCGGATAGGCAAGATAATGATTGGACATCCACAGTACAAATCCCAGTATCAGTATGAAGAAGCCGGAGAATACCATGATGGCCTTGATCATGAAGTCGGTAATATACTCTCTGATGGAATCCAGTGAAAGATCCACTCCCACATAGCAATCGGTGTGACCTTCATCATCACGTACCGGATAATACAAAGTGAGTACCCAGCCGTATTGACCATGCTCCTCAAATGCGTCCAGCTCCTGTCCCGCCAGCATCCGGTCAAGCTGTGGTAACAGGTCCGGTTCAAAATCCCAATGGGTCCCGGGATTGGCACCCTCAACCTGCTCGGAATCCAGATCAAATACCACGGTCATCCCATCCTCATCGACCTTGACCACATACAGATACTGAACACCGTACGAATTCTCTCTGATGGAAATAAGGCGCCTCTCCGTGTCCCGGTAACCGGGCGATGATTTGCCCTTCCTGATAAACGTATCTATCAGGTCCGTATCCAAGGCGCTCGCCGTAGCTACCGCAGCGTTGCGCGCCACATTACTGTATTGCTCGATAATACTCCTGGAGTACATATTCACGCTCAGAAACATCATACCTGCCACCAGCAGGATGGATCCGACCGTCAAAGTTATAGTCAGTCTGGATGCGATCGAACGTCCCGAACCGTGCCTGTTTCCCCTGATCTCACTGATCTCGCGCAGGGATAAAGGTTTCTGACGCCACGAACTGTTATAGATGCCGTCTCTGATATCGGTGGGTATCAGCATCAGCATGAATACCGCGATCATGGTCAGCACTCCCTTATCCACTATATTGACAAGCGTACTGATCAGCACGGCTGCAAAAAAAGAACCTACGGCAGACTGGCCTGCCAGGGCATCCACCGCCTGTGACACATAGGCGAACTGCAGTCCGCCGATCAGCATCCACTGGAAAACAGTCCCCATCACCCCGCTGACGATGCTCAAAACGAGGATGAGAACGATCACATTACGCTTCCTGCGATACCGTTCCTGACGGACAAATCCGGATGTGATCAAAGCTATAAGTATGGAGATCAGGGTAAAATATATGGACAGATCATTAAAGAAATTGCATATAACACTCGTAAGTACCGCAGTGACAATTCCGGAAAAGCTGCCACACAATGCCGATACAAAGACTGTCCCGAGTGTGTCCGCATAAAAGGGAAGATCAAATCTGTGTGCTACAAAAGCAGGGACAACATTCAGCACGATGCCAAGCATCGTAAAAAGCGCCCTGTATAAGCTGTTTTTATCTATTCTGCGCGTATGAGTATCCACGCCAGTCTCCTTCGAGTAAGATCAATAGGTATTATACTCCATAATACCTGTTCCGCGCCATATCAATCTGGCTGAATTCATCATACGGGTTGGGATTTTTCTATGGTATGTAAACGAGTTTGGTCCTGCGGCATGCGGATACTATCCTGAGTATCGCGGAATAAACCAGTCCGAACGCGTAAATGATCACCGCTATGTTCAGCCGCCTGATAAACACGATACATATCAATGCCATGCTCAGGTCAAGAATACCGTGGAACATCTTCAGCTTCCAGGATCCCCCGTAGCTCGCCGCTTCTCTGGCTCTAAGCAGTTCAACCGCACCGGAGAATGCATGTATGGCAACCAGATACAGCAGAACGTATATACGGGGAACATCGGTGAGCGTTCCCGTCAGGATTCCGAAGTCCAGCAGGATCACACCCTTGTACAGTATGGATCTGCCGCCGGTCATGAATCTGGCCATGGTGAAATAGTATATGATCGTCGACAGGCCCTCAAAAGTAAAGATCACGGAAAGAACGCTTATGATGACCCAATATACGCTCTCCTGAAATAAGAACATCACACCCGCAATGGCGATCATTATAAGTCCCAAAAGAATATCTCTGATTCTCTGCAGTTTGGTCATGATCCTCCGATCTGTACGATACCGGCAAGAAGATTACCCGACCGGTATATCGCTTCGCTCACCATCGTCTTCTGTGCTATGGCGCCCTGTATGAATCTGCCGATAAATGTCTCATCCTTCCGTTCTGAAGGGGCCTGTATGTACTCATCCTGATATTTATCCAGATCGAAGTCCGGGATCGTCTCTCCTGAGAGTTCCTCCCCGAACGCCTTCCAGTCATCGGATGCCGACAGACGCCGTCTGCCCAGGATCTCACGGATCCTGTCCTCATATACGGATACACTGTCTTGATCATATCGGTCAATCTCAAAATCCGCCCGGTCACCGATAAGATACTTCATGGCATATACCATCTGAGAAAAAGCTTTATAATAGTCGGACGGATTGTCTTTGACGGTCAATCTGTACTCATCCCATGCAGGCATATATCTGTACCGGATGAAAGAATAATCCGGCAGATGACCGGCCCGGCCATGTCCCAGATTCATGATGGAATTCTCGTCCCTCTGTCTGAGACTGTTGGTATAGATGCTGTTCTCAAGGTCGTCGGGAGCAGACGGATTATGTCTGAAAGTAATCTTCACTTCACCGGTTTCGCCTGTCAGTTCCGTGAAATCTCCGGACGTATCATTGATGACCAGTGAAGGGGTGCCCGCAAAGTACATGTGTGCCCAGGTATCGGCCATCACGTGCATAGCTATCCCGGCTGACTGGAGCGATCTGTTCTTTGCGAGTTCAACCGTCTTTTTCACCAGGTCTCCGTTGGGGCCGCAGATCAGGCGGTATTTGTGCAGGTATCTCTTCGTCCGCTTCGGTTTGTTCGCGTACAGATCACGCGGGAGAAAATGAAATGAAGCCCAGATTCGCGTGATATCCTGTATGCCTGCGATATCCGTACGGGCATCCATCAGCTCCAGCTGAAGCTGAGTCGTGGCAGCGATGGCAGGTGCTCCCAGTTTGACCAGTACGGTCCGTGAACACAGATCCACAAACTGGGCACTGTAGCAGATGTCCAGACTCTCTTCGTGTGAGTAGCCTGCCAGCATGGCAGCACAATACGTTGCGTAATAATGAAAATCTTCCTGCATGTTAATCCCGTGTCTCCGAAGATCCGTCCGGATCGGTTGACTTCATGAGTCTGTCGATCCTGACAGTCGATATTATCATATCCAAAAAAACAAATACCAGAGTTATGTCAACCAGAATTGATGCGATCGTCGTATCATCCGGAATGATCGGCGTGCCTTCCGAGGGATTCCAGAAATATAACGGCAGCAAAACCAGCGTCATGATTATACCTATAACTGACAGAACCACATAATACTTCCTGTGGCCGGTACCCCTGCCGTATCTGACCGCTCCGTATCCGATCCAGAGATGCATCCCCAGAGTGAAGATGATTATGATGAGATAGGCAGCGACAGTAATGGCTATCGCAAGGAAATAATCCCCCGTTGAACTGCCTATGCTATCGCTCAGCAGACCGGAATACTCTTTCTGCATCGTACTCATCATTAACAGCTTGATCACACTCCAGATGCCGAAGATTATGTATCCGTAACCTGCATGTACCAGATTATCCCGCATATGTCTGAGATTTATGTTATTGTCGGAATTGTGAATATTCATATTATGTCAACCATGTATGTGTATACAATGCGGTCTCACCAACCATTATATAAGCTCCTTCGGCCTTCAGCTTGGCATGAAAGTTGGAGAAATGCCTGTCCGTCCATCCTCCGCATCCCGTGTAACCATGATCTCCACGGGTTTTTTCTTTTTTTCCAGTTCCAGATCACCTTTGGACATTATCATCCCCTCCTCGCGGGATATGACGCCTCACGACAGCATCAATACTGATCACGGATATTGCTGACCTTAACCTTTAATACATCCTTCATCATGCCCTTGATCAGTTTCTTCCTGGAGTTGCAGTATTCCAGTCCGTTATCATGTTCATAGAATTTCTTCATGCCCTCATGCTCTATGAATCCGCCTTCATCGTCTATATTCTGCTTGTCCAGATCCGACTTGTATTTACCGATGCATACGTTAAATGTAAGCGGCGACTGGATCACCTGATCGGGTTCAAGGGCAAACGTTTCGGACGTATACTGTGCGTTGCCTGACTGACCCATATTGGCGCCTCTGTGATAGTCATACTTGACGTAGTTCCGGAATATGCCCTTAAGATCGCTTACTTCCTCCTTGGTGAGCTGTCCGTTTTTCTTTTTGCTCTCATTCAGCTCATTCAGTCTCTTGCGATGCTTGGTAACCGTGCGGGCATCTCCGAAGCCGGTCGCAAATATCATCTCCATATTGGTGACCATATAATCAAGGATCTCATCAGGGCTTGACTTGGCCTTATCTGCCAGATTGTATGCGACAGAGTCATATGAACCGTTGTCGGTATGACTCAGCATCAATACCTGTGTGCCGCGGCTATGCTCATTACAGGAGCTCATGCAGGGTACTTCTTCATCATCCAGGTCCATGTTCCTGAGCTTCAGGAAGTCTTCTCTGGCACTGGCATATTCCTTTTTCACCTCGTTATATGCTTCCTCAACTTCGGCACGGGTCGGAGCCACGCCATCTATCTTATAATCACGGATCCGGGGCTCTTTCATCAGATCATCCGCCGAGGTCTTCGCGATCATATCCATCATGAGTCTGAAATCATGGAATGTTGCATCAAAAGAACTCACCAGCGGTCCGCGGTTACCCTGCACAAGTGTCATGAAATCACGACATATCTGTTCGGCGTCTTCTCTTGCTTTGGCCGTTGCGTTTTTGGTTCCCCGGCGCTTATAGTCCGCAGCAAGCATCTTTTCCATGGCCGGTCGTATGATGAGTTCGGCACACTCCCCGGCCCTTTTCAGATCGGCTTTCGTTTCCGGGAGAGCCATCAGCATCTCATCTATACGTCTGGTGACCGATTCGCCGTTCACCAGGCCTATGTTGTTTTTGATATTGCCCTTTTCGTCCATTATGATATTGGCTATCGTCTTATATACGGCCTTGAATGTCTTACGAAGAGGGATAGGTTTCTCAAGCGGCTGGCTTAAGTTAAGTGTTGCATATTCGGGCATGGACGGACGAAGTTCATACATCCCTTTTTTGCCCTCAACTTTCTTGACACAGAGGTAATTCTTGGAGGAAGCGATCGCTTCATTCGCCTCGGCGGGTGTCACATATCTGTGACGCACTGATCCTCCGTACTTCTTGAACTCCTCGGCTGTAACCTTATCTCCGAGAACATTGCTCTTATATGTCATGTAATCCGCTTCCTGCGCTACTACCTCTTCATTCCAACTCTCCATGGCATCACGCAGTTCGGGGTAATTTCTGAAATCAGCGGTGAGGACCTTGGTCAGCTGTTCTCTGGCCACCATGCACAGGAGATACTGTTTGTTATCAGTGGCATAAGCATATCTTTTGTTGATCTCTTTTCTGAATCTTTCATCATTGTACAGCGTATTGGCTGCGGACTTTAAGAACGTGCCGGCCAGCACCATTCTGGATGAAACATCCATATTGTCGTCACTATGACCGTTAACCAGCTTCTGATATGCTTTCAAAGTGGTATCGTCACTGAATATGGTTCTGTGTATCCTGATAGCCTTCTTCTGGTCGAGCGCAAGTTCCACCTCGTCATCAACTTTTACATACTCAATGTTATTGCTTCCGTTAATGGTCTGATCCATGGAATAATCTTCTATCTCATCCGACAATCCCACGAGCGTAAACCCTTCCTTTTCAGGATCCAGAAGCTCCTTAAGGTTTACGGTGGGGTTACCTGCATTCAGTTTTTCACCTCTGATCAGCCCCCACATGGTGCCGGATTGAGCCGACATCAGATCACTGATGTCCTTGACCGCATGGTGTCTGGGCAGATTCATCTTCTTACCCTTCAGATAAGCATGAGCTGCATTAAGCACGGCTGTGTTCAGATCATAGATCATCTGCAGTTCGTTGCGGTTGATATCCATATGATCGGGATCCCTGCCTATATCCTGCAGAACATCAAAATATCTGTTGAAAGCCATCACAAACTTGTCATAGTTATTGTGTTTACCCTTGCCGGCTGCGTTCAGATTACGCTTAAGCTCCTGCAGTTTGCTTAAGCCGTTTACCGTCTTGCCTTTTACCGCACGCAGAGCTTCGCCTGCTTTTGCTCTCATATCGGAGCGATAAGCTGTCTCGCAGTACTCGCGGTATCTGTCTCCCTCTATACCGTATCTGATGGCATCGGTTTTCTGTCTGCGGCTCGTATAATGTCCATCTATACGCATATCCACGCCGACATTTCTGATATCAATATCGGCAACACCGTTAATGAGCACGGGACGTACCAGGGTTATGGGATGATTCCGTCTGGAAGCGATCATAGCCGCATATGCACTCAGGATATTTCGCTCCTGAGCCTTGTCCTCTGATCCGTTGTATGCATATTTACCCGCTACGAACTCCCTGATAGGCATGCCGTCCACATAGAGGCAGTCGATTATATCGGATACACCGTACTGCTGCACGAAATCTCCCAGGATCGCATCCTGTATGTCACTCGCGGTAGCCCAGCTTTTGATCCTCCTGACGAACTCCTGTCCCTTGGCGATCATATCATTGCCGAATCCGCCTCTCTTTACCACTTTGGATGTATTTCTTCCCAGCAGATCACCTGCTGCTACCTGTCCCTGGCCCATCAGTCTGGGGTATTCGCCGAATCTCCTCCGTCTGGTCGCTGATGTGGCCAAAGGGCTGTCCTTAAAGCTTTCGATGGACAGTCTCTCACCCATTATGATCTCTTTTTCATCAAATTCCTTAAGAAGCATCTTTCCTGTCTTAACCAGCTCCTTATTGTCTTTGATGATCAGATCATCGAAACTGTCATCCTGATCCTGGACATCTTTCATGTCTATTGCGGAGATATCCATGAAGGAATTCCGCCCGATCATCTCGTCCTTTTTATCTACGTTCAGGATCCCCTCGTTCATTTTTACTTCTTTCTTAAGAAGATCCTGTTCGAATATGCTTTTGCCGTCCATATACTCCTCCTTGTCCGCTCAACCGGCAGACAGATCAAAACAGATAATTGTGCTGTATATTGGTAACTCCGTCTATGTGTCCCATCATGCGGTCGAATCGGTCATCGACCACGGGGAATCTGAGATATGTAGTGTCTCCGAACTTTGACCTGCATGAGTTAAAAAACGTACTGAGCAATCCGCCGATGATATGCGGATCCTGACTGGATGTCATGACGACCAGCGGCTCATCGGGACAGGCCGGCATGTATCCGGTCAAAAGCACTCCCTGCAGATCTTCTTTTTTCAGGGCTGCAAATGAAAGGCGTCTGTCATTCCTAAATGAGCTCAGATACTTGTCACCAAGCTCCTTAGAGACCGCGCGGATCCTTTTACCGATGGTGGCGATCATGGGCTTGTCGACATCAACCAGACTGTGTATGTCCTTGCTCCTGAACCCTTTGGAGAAAAGTCCGGACTCAACGAAGCTTCCGACCGTTCCGCGATAGAGTCTCTCAAGACCGTTCTCAAGAACGCAGTCCCGACTCTCCACAAATGCGATAAGAGCACGCGAATCCTCCGTATCATCCTCCAGAAACGATATGCAGGCCAGTGCATCCCGAGTGTCCAGCAGACGCTCCAGTGCCGTGATGAGCATCGTTGCTCCGCCCTGTCTCCTGTAATCGGGTGCCACATACAGAGATCTGACAGAGAATACATACTCGTTCTCCATCACTCCCGCTACGGCTCCTATGGGAGTCTTATCCTCAGCCAGACCTATGGCAGTCACGGGCTGACCGGCCTCCATGTCGGCATATACCTCAGGAGCTATCAGGTACTGAAACTTATCCATCGTTTTCGGGGTTATCATTCTTACTTTCATTTTTCTCTCTCCGTTTTTAACGTGTTATAAAATTCTTCTCTGCTTTACTGTTCATACTATAGACCGGCAAGTATCACAGTTCTGTCACACAGCCGGTTATTGCTTCGATACTGTTCACTGTTCCTTTTTTACGGGGATATGAATGGTCACTGTGCATCCCTTTCCGGGACTGCTCTCCACATCAACCCGTCCTCCGCACATCTTCTCCACTCTCTCCCGGACATTGCTTATACCGATATGCCTGCCGCTCATCCTGCTCTCATCCGTTGTATCAAATCCCCTGCCGTTATCACGTATCTCTATCATGTGCTCCTCGGAATCTCTGCGTGTCGTGATATAGATAGAGGGATCTTTGATACCGCGTACGCCGTGCCGGATTGAATTCTCTACCAGCGGCTGTATCGTCAGGGCAGGCAGCATGAAGTTCTGATCATTAATCTGATAATCGATGAGTATCTCCGGAAACATCAGAAGTTCTATCTCCGTATAGATCCTGGTATGCTCCAGTTCCTTTTTAAGGGGGATGAGTTCGCTCTCACCGAGCGAGTCCAGATTCTGCCTCAGATAGTTTGCAAAGATCTCAACGGTATGTGCCGCTTTCGGCGGATCCTTGGCACAAAGTGCCTGTATCGATGCCAGCGTGTTATAGAGGAAGTGAGGCTGTATCTGGGACATCATGATACGAATACGGGACTCTGCCAGCAGCGAAGTCTCGTGTTCCTTTGCAAACTTAAGATGCAGCCACAGATAATAAGATAAGCAGCCGCACACTATCGCCACCATCAGAAAGCTGACCGGAAGATCATGCGTCATGAGCATATCAACGATCGTCGCACCTATTATCACCGCTGATGCAAATATCGGGATGATCATGTCGATACGTCTGTTCCTGGTATAGGATCGTATCGCCAGTATGATCAGACGTCCCAGGAAAAGAAAGCTGACCACGGCACAGGTATATCCCAGCAGTCCTCTGTGGAATCTTCCCGATTCGTCAAACTCGATCGCGATCGGAAAGAATATTGATATTATGTAAACTAGTGCGTTAATGCCGCTGAGTACGTATATCCATATGTTTCTGCCGCCGGGGTCTGTCAGATATACAAACATCGCTATCACTACCGGACGGATCACATAGCCGCAGGCCGACACGATCGTTGCGGCCGGTGCCGGATTCATCCCGGTAAACAGGAGTTTTTCTCCTATCAGATAATCCATCTGCCCCTGAGCAAGAAGGACGAGCACCAGCGCGCCCACGATCATCATGAACGATCTCTCGTGGCCGCTGATATACGGATCTGCCCATACGGCAAATGTCATCTGCAGCAGCTGCAGTATAAGCGCCACATCCAGAACGATTATTGTTGCTATGAGAATACTGTTCATGCGGGGTACCTCAGTGTTCTGTCTGTGCTCCGTGATACTCCAGGCACAGCATGGTCATGTCGTCAAACTGCTCGGCATCCCTCACAAAAGCATCCACAGCCTGTCTGACATTCTTAAGTATCTGCTCGCAATCGGCTCCGGGATCCATATTAAGAGCATCGATCATACGGTCTGTTCCGAACATGTCGTCACTCGCAGCCGATGCTTCCGGAACTCCGTCGGTATACAGGAAAAGCTTGTCTCCGGGGTTTAAATGTATCTCATATTCGGTATACTTCACTCCTTCGAAACCGCCGATGACAACTCCGTGCTTATCCTTAAGCAGCGAAAATCTGCCATCCTGCATCAGCGCGGGATATTCGTGTCCGGCATTTGCCGCTGCGATCACTCCCGTTCTGATATTCAGTATACCGAGCCATACAGTCACAAACATATCGGACCGGTTATCCGAACACAGAGCATTATTGGTCCTCTCAAGTATCTCAGCTGCAGATACGCCCATGGCAGCATTGCTCTGAAGTATGACCTTGGAGATCATCATAAACAGAGCTGCCGGTATGCCTTTGCCGCTTACATCCGCTATAACTATGCACAGATGATCCTCATCTGTCATAAAGAAATCATAGAAGTCACCGCCGACATCTCTGGCAGGATCCATCGAAGCGTAAATGCTGAATTCACTGATATCGGGGAATGGCGGAAACTCGTGAGGAAGCATGTCGTTCTGGATACCGCTGGCCATCCTGAGCTCATTGCCGATACGTTCCTTCTCGGCTTCTTCTTTATGCTGCTTCTCCAGATCGCTGATACGCTTGTTGATATATGCCCTGACAGCTATTGTGATCCAGGCGATCGTCGCCAGACACATCAGCAGGATGAACCACAGATGCTCATAGATCGCTTTTTGCTTGGAGATAGGAACCGTGATCGTATTGCTCTCACGTCCCATGGGATCCTTGAGACTCATCACGAACCGGTAATCCCCCCCGCGCAGGTTGGTGTAATAGACCGGATCCAGCTCGGACCTGATCACGGATGTATCCTCATCATCAAACCCATCCAACCTGTATGTAACTATCGGATCGATCAGTGAATAGTTGTATACATATGCATATATGGTCAGTCTTCGTACAGAGGATGATATCGAAAACCTGCCGTCATCATCCGGATAGATACGCATGTTATCTGCTTCTATATACGGCACGGATGCCTTGAGTTCACTCACATCATCAAAGGGCTTTTCGATATTTACCCTTGATACCCCGGATGTGCCGGCTATATAGAGAGTACCATCGGTATCCAGCTCGCTGTACGAATTGGCGGTAGCAATATGAGGAAGGCCGTTGGAGAGAGAGAAATGCATCGGAGACAGATTTTCATCGGCCAGAAGAGACTCCGTAGTCAGAACATAGATACCGCTGCTGGACAGAACCCATGTCTCCCCGCAACCGTTCTCATACAGATCGAAATTATTGGAATACGGGAACGATTCTATGGTATGAATCCCATAGCCCGGAGTCATATAGGCAAGAGATGTACCGGTCACCAGCCAGTATATATCCCTGTCCCGGGCAGGCTTGATACGCATCACAACCCCTGAAGTAAGACCATCGGCTTTTGTCAGCAGGCGTACTCCGGATGAACCCAGTATATATATGCCGCCTCCATCCGTACCTATAAGGATATCACCGTCCCATCCCTCACATACGGAAAGGATCTCAGTATTGTCTATGCCATCACTCTCGCCGTATGTGGCAGTGATCCGGTCACCTTCGATGATATTGATCCCACCCGTACATGCAACCATGAATCGGGAATCGGATGTCTCGTATACGGTTCTCACCTGAGTCGATTTCAGTCCGTCTTCTTCCCCGAATACGGTCAATTCTCCATGATCGTACCTGAGCAGGCCGTAGGATCTCCACGATGATATCCACAGACGGTCCTGTGAATCCCTGATCACGGATCTGATGCGGATACCGTCAAGCATCGCTATCAGGTCCTTATATTCCAGTTCCTTTCCGGATGCCGTATGAACTTCACTGACCGGCAGCTTCGATACAGGGCCGTCAGGACCGATGACCGTCAGTCCCTTATCCGTAGCCACATAGAGTCTGTCGCCCAGTTTGCATGTTGAATTGACCACCGAATCAGGCAGATGATACTTCTCATACAGATCGGTGAACCTGTTCGGAACCAGCTTCATCACTCCCTGTCGGGTGGAAGTAAACCACAGATTCCCTTCATAATCCGCCATGACATGACCTATACTGCTGTCCATGGGAAGATCATCCAGTAAAGTGAACTTGCCATTATCGATAACTCCGACACCGTTACGTGCACAAATCCATATACGGCCTCCGAGATAATTAAACTCCATAACCTGGCTCAGCGGAGAGATATCGATCGACATCTCAACGTTAAACTCATTGGCCAGCCGGCCGTATCGTACTGTCGAATCACCGACATCGGTATAGATATATCCGGGAGCGGACGGATCCGGAAGAAGGGTGTCGATCGTGCCGAAGTCGAAATCTTCATGAGGATAGCACGCTTCTATCGCTCCGTATCTGAGAGTAAATACATCACCTTCGTTGGTAATCCCGTATACATGCCCGTCATCGTTTACCCACAGGTCGTTGATGAGCTTATCCGATATTCCGGGATAATCAAATACGGATACGTTCATCTCGGTATCTATAATGGCAAGGCCCGATACGGTGGCCACATAGACCCTGCCCTGAGAATCTCTGGCGATATCACGAATGACCGGAGAAGGGAGTCCGGCCTCCTCGTCAATAATATAGACTATATCGTGCTCATATATATAGATTCCGCTCTCATTGGTTCCGATCCACAGTCTCTCCTTTTCGTCCACCATCATGCATGTCACACTGGCTATGAGAGATGTGATCCTGGGGCGTTCAAAATGGGCACCGTCATACCTGATCAGCCCGCTGTAACCGCCGATCCATATGAAGCCTTCACTCGTCTGGACTATATCATTGGCTTCCGAGGTAGGCAGTCCGCTCGTACTGTTGTAAAGCACGGCGGAATAACTGTCAGCATCCTTAAACGGGTCAAAAACATATGAATCATCCGGTGATCCCTGATCCTGACTGTCAGCTGCCGCAGCAACAAGCGGAGGTGCGGACAGCACAGCAGCAATTCCGGCGGATGCAGCGATCCCAGCTCCGGGAGCGATCAGCAGTACTGCCGTCAGTATTACCGATATGATCTTGTGAATCATCCTATTCATCATACAGATCGTAGCTGATCTCATCCAGCTCGGCATGCACGCTCTCGGCCCAGCTGTACTGATTCATGTAATCACCTATATACTTGTATTTGGAGTGCTCCGGATCTGCCATCCAGTCATAGAGATCGCACTCTATCCTGTCCTTTGCTATGGCCATGCTTCCGCGCTGCTTCAGTATGATCCCGTCAAGTTTGAGCCTGGTGAATGTATTCTGCAGATCCTGTCTTAGGTTGCACAGATATGAGAGTTTCTTATCGGGGTCAGCGTCATCCTCCCACAGGTCGGCTATGATCTCGCCGTTTGTGGTCTGGGCTCCCTTGTTATTGATAAGTATGGCGACGATCTCCTTGGTCCGGCTGTATTTGAACTCCACGGGTTCACCGTCCACGAAGAACTCGAAATTCCCGAAAGTCTGTGCAAACACTCTCTTGAGTTTCTTGCGTATCTCCGGAAACCGCAGGGAATCCAGCTCATACTGTATATCATTCTCGTCTCCGGGCTTCACCACATATCCGCTGGCATGCTGGCGGATGGCATCATATGCATAGCTTTCGCCCGCATTCAGATATATCAGATTGACATAGGGGTTAAGCTCCTTCAGATATCTGCCCAGATCCAGACCCGAGAGCTCGGGCGTGTCCACCTCCAGCAGGGCCACATCTATCTCTGTCTCTCTTGCCTGAGCCAGAGCAGCCAGAGGGTCTTCGAAATAGTAGCATGCTGCCTTGGGTCTGCGTTTCCCCAGTATGCTGCGGATACCGTCAAGTGCCTTCTTATCGCTGTCGACTGCCAGTATGTTCATTGGTCACCTCCCGCAGGAAGTCCTACGCTCCTGACCGTCTGATTGCGTCTCTGCTCAGGCGTCATATGCAGCGGATCAGGTTCACCAACTACAAGTGTCTCTCCGTCATTAAGAGCTGCCTCGTGCAGCGGTCCCGAGTTCATGTCACTCAGCACCAGTGCAGCGAATCTGTCATAATTATCATCATCTATCACCGGGAAATGGTACTTCATGCGATACCAGTGTTCGGGATCATATCCCGTTCCGCCTATATACAGTCTGTCTGCGGTATCGGCCACTTCATCCACGCCCGCGCACTCTCCGGGTTCCAAGCCCGCATCCTCACAAAACAGCATGGCGTACGCCTTGAGTATCCTGTCTCTGACGGTCTCATCGCTGCCGTCCCTGTTCTTCCTGCCTGTCAGCATGTCCATGATGCTGTAGTACTTATCCTGAGCCTTCTCATCATGTGCGAAATCCACTATCGCATCATAGAACTCCCTGACATTGATGTCCTTTGCATTACCCACTAAAGCCATGAAAGTTCCTCCTATACTTTGGAATCCCGGACCTGATCGCGGCCGTTTCCCCTGTATTGTAAGCAGAGCATGGTCAGATCATCAAACTGTGATGCTTCTCCTACAAAGCTGTCCACATCAGATCTGACTGCCCTTAACAGAGTCTCGGGATCAGCCCTGTATTCCATGCCCAGAGCAGTCTCAAGTCTCCTGATCCCATACAGTTCATCATTCTTATCACATGCTTCCGGTACGCCGTCAGTGTACAGAAAGATCATGTCTCCCCTGTTCAGATCAAGCTCGTTGGCCACATACTGCGTGTCCTCGATAGCCGCCAGAGGGAGTTTCTTCCTCTCCGGCTTGATCTTCTCAATACTTCCGTCGCCATGTATGAGATACGGGATCTCATGTCCGGCATCACACCACTGCATATGTCCGGTCGACAGCTCTATGATCCCGATCCAGGCCGTAACGAACATATCCTCGGCATTGCCCTCGCAGAGCTGGTTGTTGGCATGAGTAAATACCTCATCCACCCTCTCTCCGGATAATGCCCTGTTCTTGATCAGAGTCTTCGCTATGACCATGAACAGCGCAGCAGGCACGCCCTTTCCCGAAACATCGGCTATGACTATTCCCAGATGATCATGATCGATCAGAAAGAAATCATAGAAATCCCCGCCAACTTCCTTGGCCGGATCCATGGATGCATACAGTTCGAACTCCCCTCTGTCCGGATAAGCGGGAAAGATGCACGGAAGCATGGACGCCTGTATGTGTTTTGCGACAGAAAGCTCCGCTCCTATCCTCTCCTTCTCGGCCGTGATCGCAGTGATATCATCGATGTACGTTTTCATGCGCCCGGTCATGGATTCAAACGCCTCGCCCAGGACCTGCACTTCATCGCCAGTACGCAGATCAGAGGTGAAATCCAGGTTATCACCCTCGATCTGGCTCACCTGTCCTGTCAGCAGGACTATCGGATCCGCCAGTTTATCCGCAAACCTGCCGGCTACGATCAGCATGATACCGCCGACAGCCACCAGAAGGAGCACTATGAATCTGACGGATTTGATCACGGATCTGTGAACATATTCATTCTGCTCGGTATTATGAGCATCCAGCTTCTCAACGAGAGCCCTGGTTGGAGCCGTAACTTCCGCTTCGGGAAGAATAGTCATATATGACCAGCCTACCGTCTCCATCGGAGCATAGCCGATGTAATATCTGCTTCCGTCCAGATTCACGATATCCACGCCGGCATTTCCGTCAAGTGCATCGGTGGCCAGTCCTGCCAGTTCCGTATTGGCGCTATTCCTGATATCCGAATCCATATCCTCCGAAGCACTCAGATCGCCTTCAGCTGCTCCCGAGAAAAGAACCTGCCCCTGTGAATTGACTATGCAGGCATAACCGTTCTCCCCCAATTGAAATCCGTCTACATCCTGACGGATGGTATCCAGGAAAAGTCCGGCTCCGGCCACACCGACAAAATCACCGTCAGCATACACAGGCACTCCGCATGTGATGACATAATCACCGGTATCGGCATCCTTGATGATCCCCGTGAAAACCGCTTGTCCGGAATCCTTTGCCTCCGTATACCAGGGACGCTGTCTCGCCTCGAAGCTCAGATGCTCATTCCCATTTGGAAGATTGTAGACAGATACAGCCTCTGCACATACGAACAGACCGGATTCGGATGCAAAATAATCACTGGCCATAGAACTGTTGGCCATATTGACAGACTTGAGCACTCCCTGCATATTGGCTGCCATACCGGCTTCCGCACTGATATCCGCCGCTTCGGGGTCCACTCCGTCACCGTATGCGATATAAGACTTAAGCTCCCCCATATCGGACTCGCCGTATTTCTCCATCCGGGATGTGCCATATCTCTCCGGATGAGCATATATGTCCGATGCAGTGTCCGCGATCACTCCGATGGAATCGGCAAACTTGGAGAACTCCCCGTCCGAAACCCATGCTCTGATGGAAGCCGCCTCCTTCAGATATGCCCCTATCTGGGAGCGCATTGCTTCCTCGGAAGTATTCTCGATCAGTTCACCCGCCTGTTGTGAGGAAGAGACGAGATCTCTCTGCATAAATATCATCTGTATCAGCAGCAGTCCGCAGACTATGGTTATCAGTATTCCGATGATATCGATTATTACCGTAAGGATCTTTTTCCGCATAATAAAATTTTACCATTATGGGGGGCACGATACAATTAAAAAGAACCGCCGGAAGCATAAAAAAGACCTGTAAACGCGCATTGTTTTCACGCATTTACAGGTTTCTCAAAAAGAAAGCAGGGGCGGCAGGAGTCGAACCCGCATTAACGGTTTTGGAGACCGCCGTTCTACCATTGAACTACGCCCCTGTATCGGCTTCAAAACAGCCAAATGCTATATTACCACATCATCTCCGGGATAGGCAAGTGTTTTATGGTTTTATTCGGGCATACTGTCTTTATTCAGTCTGATATGAGCCGCAAGCGATTTTGCGATGAAGTAGAGTATCCCGCACTCGTCCTCCTGCCAGAGCCTGTTGTTTCTCTGATCGGTGCAGATCAGATATCCGTCGGTCTCCATATTGAGGCCGATCCTTATGATCAATGCCGAACCGATATTTTGCTTCTTAAGCGCAGCATATAGTTTCGGGCTTGTATCCCGTATCTCTTCAAGATCGCTCACCTTCAGTATCTCATCATCTATCGCCATGTCGATATCACTGACATCCTCGGAGATATTGCTGTCTATGACCGAATACATGAGTCCGGAATGACCCGCGTAGTACATATCGGCGATGTGAAACTGTTCCTGAACGAGCGACATGGCAGCCCGCAATCTGTTCTCGAATCCGGTCTCAAGCCCGAGCTGTACCATCAGGCTGTTCATATTGGTATAGACGCCCTGCTTGACCAGCTTCTTCATATCCAGATCCCTGTGAGTGTCATCATCATAGATCACGAAGCAGTTGCGTCCTTTTCTCTTGCCGTAATACAGAGTCTTATCGATCTTGGAGAAAAGATCGTCATAGTCGGCAGCATCATCGGGGAAGGTGGCACATCCCGTTGTCCCTGTCACAAAAAGTCTGTGATCATCGACAACGACATGACTCCTCAGAACACCCGCATCACCGTACATGGCGGCGAATACGCTCTCTTTATCCGCGCGGGAGAAATGTTTGGTGTCGATCAGCAGAAGTTCATCTCCGCCGAAGCGCCCCGCTATTCCATCCGCACCCATGTGCCCCGCGAGCTTGGCCGAAACATCGGTCAGGACCACATCACCTGCCCGGTGTCCGTAGGTGTCGTTGATATATTTGAAATTGTCCAGATCCACGATGGCAAATGTAAAAGGCGTGCCGGATGCTATCAGTGAATGTGCAAACCCTATCGCATACTTACGGGAGACGATACCTGTCAGGGGATCCAGCAGCTCCTCTATCGGTAATTCATCAAGAAGCTTATCGAAATACGGATATTTACGAAGTCCGGCAGTGGTATACATGACCTGGTTCCTGTCATGCATCTTCTGCCGTTTTGTGACATCTGTCACATCCATAAAACTGCCCACCAGACCTACTATCTCACCGTTTTCGTATATAGGTCTCTTAGTGGCTATGATATCTCTGTCCTCGCCCCGGATCACACACTTACCGGCCACCTTGTATGTACTGTGTCCGGCCAGTACCCTGAGTTCATCCTGCTTAAAAGGCTCCGGATCGTTATGCCATCCCATATCCTCATCGGTCTTGCCTATGAGGATATCAGCCGATTCAAATCCGTAGAAATCCAGGAATGCCTGATTGACTCCCACGAATCTTCTGTCTTTGTCTTTCCAGAACACGCAGTCCTGTGCTGTATTGATAATGTTGTCAAATAAGCTTTCGGTCATTTCCATGTCAGTAATCCGCCTAGAATTGTGAGTTATACAACTCGCTGTAGAAGCCCCCCCGTGCAAGAAGGGTATCATGATCTCCCTGCTCTATGATGGCGCCGTCTCTCATGACCAGAATGACATCAGCTTCCCTGACGGTCGACAGACGGTGCGCTACTATGAAACTGGTCCTCCCTGTCATCATGTCGCGGAAGGACTTCTGTATACGCATCTCGGTACGTGTATCTATGGATGAGGTAGCCTCATCGAGTATCAGCATCGGAGGGATATGGAGCATGACCCTGGTCACGCACAGAAGCTGCTTCTGGCCCTGACTGAGTTCGGTTCCGCCCTCTCCTATGACTGTATCGTATCGAAGCGGAAGTCTGCGGATGAAGCTGTGGGCTCCTGTCGCCTTGGCTGCTTCTGTAACTTCATCCATGGTAGCCTGCGGACATCCGAATCTGATGTTGTCCGCTATCGTGCCTCCTGCCAGCCATGTATCCTGCAAAACCATACCGTATGATGAACGCAGGGAACCGCGTGTAACTCCGCGGATATCCTCTCCGTCGACGCAGATGGCGCCACTGTCCACATCATAGAATCTCATCAGCAGGTTGATGATCGTGGTCTTGCCGCAGCCGGTAGGACCGACTATGGCTACACGCTGACCCGGCTCAACATGTAGACTTAAGTCCGTTATCAGT
Source organism: Lachnospiraceae bacterium (assembly GCA_017450485.1). Lineage (GTDB taxonomy): Bacteria > Bacillota > Clostridia > Lachnospirales > Lachnospiraceae > XBB2008. The sequence goes on along the minus strand of JAFSTN010000014.1, from coordinate 36,039 downwards.
TCTCTGTCCGGTACATATGAGAAATCAACATCGTCTATATCCACACGACCGCTGATATCCTCAAGTGTCCGGCCGTCCGTATCGGGAGTCTCGGGAGTCTCCTCAATGATCTCGAACACTCTCGCAGCGCAGGCTATCGCTCCCTGAAGCTCACTGATCACACTGGAGATCTCGTTGAAAGGCTTAGTATACTGATTTGCATATGACAGGAATACCGTAAGTGTACCTACCGTGATCCCGCTGGTCAGACGGCTGCTGTCGCCGCCGAGAGCCAGGACTGCGAAATAGGATCCCGTCAAAGCCACCAATGCATAGCAGACCGCGTTCACGAATCTGGTGCAGGGATTGGTGAGTGATGAATAGAAGATGGCCTTCAGGCTCGCCTTTTCCAGGCGGTCATTTATCTCATCAAAACGGGCCAAAACGTCCTGTTCCTTATTAAATGCTTTGACCACTTTGGCATTGCCTATCATCTCGTCGATGACAGATGTCTGTGCGCCGCGCTCTATGCTCTGGTCCCTGAACATACGATATGTACGTGAAGAAATGAATCTCGCTATGAACAGCGACAGCGGTGTCACGCATACGACCACCAATGTGATCGCCACATTCATCCTCAGCATGAACACCAGCGTACCTATGATCGTCATGATCCCCGTGAAGGCCTGTGTGAATCCCATCAGCAGACCGTCGGCGAACTGATCCGCATCGGCGATCACACGGCTCACTATATCTCCCTGGGAGTGTGAATCGATATATTTAAGAGGCAGTGTATCGATGGTCCTTATCGCTTCGTTACGTATATCGCGCACGGTCAGATATGTGACACGGTTATTGATCAGATTCATGATATAGGTAGACACACCCACGATCACGGCACTGACGGCAGCGCGCATCAGATTATCCCTGATCGGTTCGGGACCCGATCCGGTACTGATACAGTCTATCACCCGGCCTATATATATAGGCACCAGAAGTGTGAATACTACCGACAGCACAGCCATCAGCAGAGACATAAGGATCGGAAACCGGAATCCGGATAATCTCCCGAGGACCTTGATGAGGGTGGATCTGCGTCCGGAACGTCCCAGAGCCGTTTCGTCGGTATTTAAGTTTCCTTTGGGCACGAAGCCGCTGGTATCAAGCGCCATCAGCCTTCCTCCCTTCCGAACTGTGACTCATATATCTCACGATATACCGCGCAGGACTCCATCAGTTCGGCATGTGTGCCTATTCCGGCCATCACTCCGTCATCCATCACTATGATGCGGTCGGCATCCCTGACCGAAGAACTCCTCTGTGATACTATGAACACCGTAGTTCCGGAATCCATCCGGCGTATATTCTCACGCAGCCTGCGGTCGGTCACATTATCCAAAGCGGATGAAGAGTCGTCCAGTATCAGTATGTCGGGCTTTTTGACCAGAGCTCTCGCTATGGTAAGACGCTGTCTCTGTCCTCCGGAGAGATTCTTTCCGCCGGGCTCTATATGGGCATCAAGGCCGCCCTTCGCCTCCACCACGTCCACGGCCACAGCCATACGTACGGCTTCTTCAAGCTCTGAGTCCGTGGCGGATGCATTACCCCATCTCAGATTCTCCGCTATGGTCCCGTCGAAAAGGACCGCCTTCTGCGGAACTATGCCTATCCGCGATCTCAGTTCATGTGCATCGACGCACTTCACATCCTCACCGTCTACTTTCACGGTACCGGATGTGGCTGTATAGAATCCCGGGATCATATTGATCAGAGAGGTTTTACCGGATCCGGTACCTCCGATCACACCTATGGTCTCTCCGCGCTTCACCTTGAATGATATATTACTCAGAGCCTCGTCAGAGCCTTCGTGATATCTGAGAGATACATCATCGAATTCGACGGCCCATTCAGACGCCTCCGAAGCACTGTCGGTCAGTGCAGAAGCTTCTTCTACGCGAGCGGCGGGCTGCCCCGTTGCATTGGCGGCCGGTCCCTCCTCCAGACCGAACACTTCACTGATACGGTTGGCACTTGCAAGCGCACGGTTGATAGTGACCACGAGATTCGCGAATTTGATGAGCTCGAGCAGTATCTGGGACATGTAATTATACAGAGCGACGACCTGACCGGTAGTAAGGCGTCCCTGTGCCACCTGTATATTCCCTACGCCTATCAGCATGACTATAGCCAGATTGATAATCACATATGTCAGAGGATTAAGCAGTCCGGAAATCCGTCCGGCACGGCGCTGATCCTGAGACAACACTTCATTCGCCGCTTCAAATCCGGCCTGTCTGTCACTCTCCACGTTGAACGCCCTGATGACTCTGGCTCCGGACAGATTCTCCCTGGTGAAATCCAGTACCTTATCCAGCTTCGACTGAACCCGCTTGAGCATCGGGATATTATAGCGCATGATCAGTCCGACCGTGACGAAAAGCACCGCTACCACTGCCACAAATATGAGTGCCGATCTGACATCTATCGTGAATGCCATGACCACTGCTCCGGCTACTATGAACGGAGAACGCAGGAACAGTCTGAGGAACATATTCACACCGTTCTGGGCAGTATTGACATCAGCGGTCATGCGTGTGATCATCGTGGAAGTCCCCAGACCGTCTATCTGCGGGTAGTCCAGATCCAGCAGTGTGGCAAACAGATCGTGTCTGAGTTCCTTGGAAAACCCGGTCGCGGCTCTGGCGGCAAAGAACTGGGCGGTACATGAACTGATCAGTCCTACCACGCCCAGAATGATGAGCAGTATAAAGCACCGCACAACAAAACCCGCATCCCCGCTTGCCGAATAATCCGATATCCGGTCAATAAGGGCAGCTATTACCAAAGGCACAAAAAGCTCGAAGAGAGCTTCGAGCATCTTGAACAACGGTGCCAATACACACTGGATCTTATAGTTTTTCAGATATCTCAACAAACGTTTCATAACTTATCTTGGCGGGCTATTGCATATAGGGCGCGCAATGATCGGATATGTATGAACTAATCTCATACACACGCTCGGTCGGTGTGTATTCCACACCGGGATAGAGCAGTTCATGCAGTGCTCTCGCATTTGCCTCCAGGGTGACAGGCACTATGCACCATCCGTCCACGCCCAGTTTGGCGGGATAGCGGTATGCTTCAAAAGGGAGTCCGTCGGAAGCGACCACCGTATATTCCGAGGCCGAAGCCAGAAGCTTCATGATCTCATCGGCCGGCAGAGAGGTTTCCACATGCGGGAGTATGGCCATGGCGGCTTTGGAAAGCTTGGACACGGAGGATGAAGACGCACGCTCGAGCAGCTTGGTTATGACTGTTCTCTGCCTCTCGGCACGTTTGTAATCATTTCCGGCGGTATATCTGATACGGCAATATGCCGTGGCCTGTAATCCGTTCAGAGTCTGAATTCCGTCCTCATAGACCTCAATGATATCCTCATTCAGCTCGCCCGTACCGTCTTCATTCACATACATGCTGCGCTGGTAATTATTCAGGTGGCTGATCTCATCGACAGCTATATCTATTTCCACTCCGCCGAGTGCATCTACTGCCTCGGATAACCCTTCGAAACCCACTGTGACATAGTCGGTTATATCCAGGTCCAGATTCATGTTCAGCATATTGATGGCCTGCTCGGGTCCGCCTTTTGCATATGCGGCATTTGCCTTGGAATATGTATCGTTCCCAAGATTCAGATACGTATCACGATAGATGCTCACCAGACGTATCTCATGCGCATCCTGATCGACCGATGCTATGATCATCGTATCGCTGCGGGTACGTTTGCTTAAGTTACCGTCTCTGGAGTCTACACCGAACAGTGCTATATTGCGGACACCTGTCCCGGTACTTAGTGTTTCGTTGCCGGCGGTCCTGCCGTTTCCCGGGTTGTCCGGTTCGTCCGAAGCGCTGCTGTTGATCACTATATTACTCTGATCAATATCGACTTTCTTGACAGTCCGAGTGGTCAAAGTGACCACATACAGTACACCTATCGACAGAGCGAGAGCTATCAGTTCTATTATTATGAAGGGCACATTCTTACGCGCCCACTGCTTCCTGTCTTCCAAACTTCCATCCTAACCGATAAGCGGCATACACTCATCCAGCGACGATACGCCTATCAGCTTTATATCCTTGATCCCGCGGAGCTTCTCCGCATTACTTAACGGAATTATACATGTGTCAAATCCGAGTCTGGCTGCTTCCCTGACTCTGGCTTCGGCCTGGCTCACGCTCCTGACCTCACCCGAGAGTCCGACCTCACCGAATACCACGGTGTGCGGATCCACCGGTCTGTTCTTAAACCCCGATGCTATGGCCATAGCCATCCCCAGATCGAGTGCCGGCTCCTGTATCCGGATGCCGCCGGTCAGGTTCACATAGGCATCACATTCCGACAGTTTCAGTCCGGTACGTCTCTCAAGTACTGCCATCAGCAGATTCACCCTGTTATAATCGGCTCCGGCCGCCTGTCTCCTGGGCATACCGAATGAAGTGCGTGTGATCAGCGCCTGTATCTCGAGCAATATCGGTCTCGTACCCTCCATGGAGCATACGACCACGCTGCCGCTGGCCCCCTCCGGCCTACCCTCCAGCATATATGCCGAAGCATTGGTCACTTCGATGAGCCCTCCGCCGGACATCTCGAATACACCGATCTCATTCGTCGATCCGAACCTGTTCTTTACGCCTCTGAGGACTCTGTATGATGCATGCCTGTCGCCCTCAAAATACAGGACCGTGTCCACCATGTGTTCCAGGACTCTGGGGCCGGCTACGGTACCTTCTTTGGTCACATGTCCGACTATAAATACGGTTATATCCATGGACTTGGCTATACGCAGCAGTATATTCGTGGACTCCCTGACCTGGGATACCGATCCCGGCGATGAGGTCACGTCCGCACTGCACATAGTCTGTATGGAATCTATGATCACACATTCCGGTTTGACGGATGCTATGCATTCTTCTATAGCCGTCAGATCCGTCTCGCACAGAAGTTTCAGATGATCGTTGAAGTCACCCAGTCTCTCCGCACGTAGTCTGATCTGTGTCAGGCTCTCTTCGCCCGATATATACAATACTTTCCTGCCCGACGCTGCGAGATTTCTGCAGGTCTGCAGGAGAAGTGTTGATTTACCGATACCCGGATCGCCGCCCACCAGGATCAATGATCCCGGAACAGCACCTCCTCCGAGGACTCGATCGAACTCCCCGATCCCCGTAGTGATGCGCGGTGCTTCCTCACCTGATATCTCCGATATGGATTTGGGTACGGGAGCCTGTCCGGTACGGACACGCGACTTCGCACCGGAGCCCGTGCTTATGACCACAGGCTCCTCAGTGAAAGTATTCCACTCCCTGCATGCGGGACACTGTCCCATCCATTTGGCGGACTCATATCCGCACTGCTGGCAGAAGAATACGCTTTTGCTCTTTGCCATATCAATGCTCCGAGGAGAAATACCTGTTATGCCTTGACGATACGTACTTCCTGATCGGATCCTTCCGAGAGTTCCAATGATACGACCAGCTTACCGCCCATGTTGGTCTTCATGCGTCCGACCTCGGCTCCGCCGACTGTTACATCATATTCGGTATCATCCTGAAGACCTACCGTGATCTGTGCATCTTCCGAACCGGAAACCGTGAAGCTCACACCATCCTCGGTCTCATTGAACCCTGTCACGCTGGTACCCGGCACCGACTCATACAGAAACATGCCGTTCTTCTCCAGCTTGGTCATAGCACCGTAAGTCTTTACTTTGTAGATATCACCGGCGCTCTCGTAGTCTTCTTTTTTAGCTTTCTCGGCCAGACTGTGATTACCAAAGCTTATCTTTCCGTCGCTCTCAGTTCTGATCAGTTCTTCGATCACTGCCATTTAAGTTACCTCCCGGTTTTAAACTTAATCTTGCCCCCGCTTACTGTAGCGGTCACCTTATCGCCTTCATGTATGTTTCCTGCGAGTATCTCCTGTGCCAGTTCATCTTCAACGAAAGACTGTATGGCTCTCTTCAGAGGTCTCGCTCCCATTTTCGCATCGGAATACTTATCCACGATATATTTCTTAAGTGTAGGTGTCAGGCTCAGTTCGATGCCCATCTGTGTCCTGCACCTCGAGGTCAGATTCGAAGCCAGCAGAGTGACTATGCGTGTCATATCATCGCGTGTCAGAGGATGGAATACCATGATCTCATCTATACGGTTGATGAACTCGGGCTTGAATATCTTCTTGACCTCTTCCATAACGGAAGACTTCATCTTGTCATACGTCTTCTCAGCGGTATCTCCGGCACCGAAACCTAGATTCTTCGGTTCCATGATCCTCTGAGCGCCGGCATTGGATGTCATGACGAGGATCGTATTCTTGAAGCTGACCTTACGTCCCTTCGAATCCGTGATATGTCCGTCATCAAGCACCTGGAGCAGTATATTGAATACATCGGGATGAGCCTTTTCTATCTCATCGAACAGCACTACCGAATACGGATTACGTCTGATCTTCTCGCTGAGCTGGCCTCCCTCATCAAATCCTACATATCCCGGAGGTGATCCTATCATCTTCGATACCGAGTGGCCTTCCATATACTCGGACATATCCACTCTGATCAGCGCCGACTCAGATCCGAACATGGCCTCTGCCAGAGCCTTGCACAGCTCGGTCTTACCGACACCCGTAGGTCCGAGGAAAAGGAACGAACCTATAGGGCGACCCGGATCCTGTAATCCCACACGGCCTCTGCGTATGGCTCTCGCCAGTGCGGTAACAGCCTCCTCCTGGCCGATGACTCTCTTATGAAGTGTATCCTCGAGTTTAAGAAGGCGCTCTGACTCTTTTTCCTCGAGCTTGTTAAGCGGTATCTTGGTCCACATGGATACCACCGAAGCAATATCCTCTTCGGTTACGGTGAAGTATTTCTCCTGCTCACCGGACTCGAATTTCTTGAGTGCACGCTCATATTTCTTCTTGAGCTCGATCTGGTGACGTCTGAGTTCGCCTGCCTGCCCAAAGGCTTCCATGCGTATCGATCTCTCGATCTGCTTGTCGATCTTCTCGATCTCCTCGGCCATATCCGTGAGTTTCTTGGGATGCTTAGTGGTGTGCAGCCTAGCCGCAGCCGATGCTTCATCTATCAGATCTATCGCCTTGTCGGGCAGATTACGGTCATTGATATATCTGGCTGACAGCTGTACAGCGGCAACCAGAGCGTCATCCGTGATCTTCACCTGATGGTGCTCTTCGTATTTATGCGCTATACCCTGCAGGATACGTATCGCTTCCTCGTTATCGGGTTCCTCTACGGTCACAGGCTGGAATCTGCGCTCGAGAGCGGCATCCTTCTCTACGTACTTACGATACTCCGAGATGGTCGTCGCACCTATGAGCTGTAATTCACCTCTGGCCAGTGAAGGCTTGAGTATGTTGGAGGCATCGATCGCGCCCTCTGCACCGCCCGCACCTATGAGTGTATGGATCTCATCGAGGAAAAGAATGATATTGCCATCCTCGGTGACTTCGCTTATCACCTTTTTGATGCGCTCTTCAAACTCGCCTCTGTATTTGGAGCCGGCCACCATGCCGGACAGATCGAGTGTCATGACTCTCTTGTTCTGTACCGTGAAAGGAACTTCACCGTTGACGATGCGGATCGCCAGACCTTCTACTATAGCAGTCTTGCCTACTCCCGGTTCACCTATCAGACAGGGATTGTTCTTGGTGCGTCTGCTGAGGATCTGAATGACCCGCTGGATCTCATCATTTCTGCCGATAACGGGATCAAGCTTACCCTCTCTGGCGAGTGCGGTCAGATCTCTGGAGTACTGCTCCAGTGTGGAGCCTTTACCTTTGCTCTTGCGATTGACCTGATTCAGGTCATCCTTATATCTGGCGGGATCCACTCCCATACTGATAAGAGTATCTACGTACAGTTTCTGCGTGGATACTCCGATAGTGTTAAGCAGTCTGATAGCTATGCTGTCGTTCTCCTTGAGGATGGCCAGCAGGATATGCTCGGTGCCGACGCGGTCGGCTTTGAATCTCTCCGCCTGTCTGGCTGCCTCTTCGAGTACCTCACGGGCTCTGGGTGAGAAATCATTTTTCTCAGCGAGCAGAGTCGTGGAGTCGGGGGACAACAGATCGCTCACCATATCTGTCAGCTGCTCTGCGCTTACGCCGTTATCCATCAGGATCTTGGCGGCTACGCCTGTATTCTCTTTTATGAGTCCGAGCAGCAGGTGCTCGGTTCCGATATAGCTCTGGTGCAGGCTGCGGGCTGCGCGCCTGGCCAGTTCCAGAGCTATACGGGCTTTATCTGTATATTCGGGTTGCATTTTTATACTCTATATCATCAAGCGGAACCTTGTGATCACTTATCATCCATGTTCAGGAACTCAAACTCGAAGTCATCGTCATCGAGCATGAAGTTCTTGGGTTTGTTTTTCTTGGGTGCAGTGTCCGCCTTGATATCATCGTCCTCATCATATTCGACTCTGCGTCTGGGAGCACGGTTGCGGTCACGTGATGATGTCTGGGAGCTTCTCCTTCTCGGTCTGCGCTCCTCTTCTTCGTCGTCATCGTCATCATTATCGTCATCGTCGTCGTCATCATATCTGCGACGTGAGCTTCTGCTGCTGCGACGTGATCTTACGGGTTCATCATCCTCTTCGTCATCCTCGTCATCGTCGTCATCATCGTCATCATAATCGTATCCGCCTGCTGCCAGCTTAACCGCCATTATGATCACGGCTATGATGGCTATGGCGAGCAGTGCACCGAGTACGATGCATATGATCTTGAGCTTCTGGTTGGCAGCTGTGAGTGTTGCGGTCTTGCTTGCCTGTGAATCTGCGAAATCCAGGAGTTCCTGAAGTTTCTCACGTGTATTGTCTATATGGTTATACAGCCACCATACGTTATTTCCGGTACCATCATCGGTGTATACCAGCTCATAATCGTTATTTACTTCTTCGACTACAGGTTCCTCTTCCACGGCCTCTGCAGGCTGTTCTTCGGGAGCCGCCGTCGGCATGACGATCACTTCGCCTATATCTACCAGATCGGATCTGATATAACCGGTCTTCGTAGCACCGCCATCCACGAATGTCACATAATACCAGGTCTTGGAATCGCTGCCGAGCTTGGAGCCGGAGATGACCATTTCGGTTCCCTGAGAAAGCTGGGCAACTATGTCATCACTGGTGGATGCATTTGCCCTTACTTTGCCGTTGGTATTGATCGTCGCAGCCTGAAGATCCTGAGGCGTCACATCATCGGGATTGCTTATGGCCGAGATATCTACGCCGCCTGCCACAGGGGTTATAATGTTGTCCAGGGCGGCCTCGGCTGCACCTGCATCTGCATCAGCGGCTATGTCCGCGGCATCGGCGCTCTCGGTAACACTCATCAGATCCGAACGCACATAACCTGTCTTACCATCCGACAGAGTAACCTGATACCAGACGTTACCGGATGAATCGGTCTTCTCGCCGTTTACGGTAAGTGTGGTTCCGTTAGCCAGCGTGCTTATCGTGGATGAATCCGTGGATGCATCACTTCTGACCTTGGCATTATCCACAGTGACTGTGCCTGTCGATTCGGCTCTGGCCTCGAGAGTGCCTGTTCCGAATACTACCGCAGCCATCATGACCGCTGCCAGGAGCTTCGCTGTGATAACAGTGATTCGCTGTTTCTTCATGATTCATAATCCTCCGTAATGAATATCTATATAAATGTTGATGTTAAACCTCGTCAATGGCGTGGCCTATATCCGTGCGCATATATTTGTTGTCAAAGCTTACCCAGCCGGTCGCTTCGTAAGCTTTGGCCCTGGCTTCCTTAAGATCCGAGCCTATGGCGGTGATACCGAGTACACGTCCGCCGTTAGTCACGATCTGCCCGTCTTTAAATGCTGTCCCGGCATGGAAGCAATAATAATCATCCTTACCGTCAAAAGCTTCGAGTCCGCTTATCGGGAAGCCCTTCTCATAGGAGACCGGATAGCCGTCAGAGGCGAGAACCACACATACCGCCGCCTTATCCGATTCAAATTCAAGCTCTATCTCATCGAGGCGTCCGTCTATGCACGCCTCAAACACATCGATGATATCATTCTTGAGCCTGGGCAGAACGACCTGAGCTTCCGGATCACCGAAACGCGCATTATACTCAAGCACTCTGGGGCCATCCTCGGTCAGCATGAGACCGAAGAAGATAACCCCCTTAAACGGTCTGTGCTCGGCTGCCATCGCATCCACCGTAGCCTGATATATGTACTTGCGGCAGAACTCGTCCACCTCTTCGGTATAGAAAGGACTCGGTGAGAAATTACCCATACCGCCGGTATTGGGACCCTCGTCTCCGTCATACGCTCTCTTGTGATCCTGAGCGGAATCCATGATACGTATGGTCTTGCCGTCCACGAATGACAGAACCGATACCTCTCGTCCCGTCAGGAACTCCTCGACCACCATCATGTTTCCGGCACTTCCGAACTTCTTATCCTGCATGATGGTCTTAACTCCGGCCACGGCTTCCTGCAGGTTATTGCATATCAGCACGCCTTTGCCCAGTGCAAGGCCGTCGGCCTTCAGAACGATAGGGAAACGTGCGGTCTTCAGATATGCTATGGCTTCACCGGGATCGGTGAAATTCTCGTATGCAGCGGTGGGAATGTTATACTTCTTCATCAGATCCTTGGAGAAGGCCTTGGATCCCTCGAGAATAGCTGCGGCCTTGTTGGGACCGAATACCCTCAATCCAGCTGCCTCGAACACATCCACTATACCGCCGACGAGCGGATCATCCATGCCGACTACGGTCAGCTGTACGTCATGCTCTTTGGCAAATGTCACCAGAGCGTCGAACTCCATGGCTCCTATCGGCACGCACTCGGCAAGCTGAGCTATGCCCGCATTACCGGGAGCACAATATATCTTATCAGCCTTCGGGCTTCGTGCTATCTGTGTAACTATGGCATGCTCTCTGCCGCCGCTTCCTACTACAAGAATGTTCATATGTTTCTCCTAATCCTGTGGATCGATAAATGTTCTGCCGCCTTCAATCCTTACGCGGCCCTGCGCGATCAGATCGATCGCCTGCGGCATGATCTTCCACTCCGCTTCTTCCATGACACGTCTCTGCAGCGTCTCGGGAGTATCGTCATCATGCACCTCCACGGCCTTCTGCAAAATGATCGGTCCGGTATCCGTGCCTTCATCGACGAAATGGACTGTTGCTCCCGTCACTTTGACTCCGCGGGCGAGCACTTCCTCATGGACATGCAGTCCGTAGAATCCTTTGCCGCAGAAGGACGGGATAAGTGCGGGATGTATATTGATGATACGTCCGCGATATGCGCTGATCAACTCGGCAGGCAGGACAACCATGCATCCTGCAAGGACCACCAGACCGGTATCCGCTTCATCTATAGCCCGGAGCAGGGCTTTGTGGAACTGTTCTCTGTCGGGGTATGACTTCGGCGAGATGCATACGGCTTCTATACCGGCATTCTGCGCACGTGTCAGTGCATATGCATTGGGGTTGTTGCTGATCACGCGGACAATGCCCGCATTGTGTATGTCACCGGCCGCGATCGCGTCTATGATCGCCTGCAGGTTGGTCCCTCCTCCGGATACCAGCACCGTGATCCTCAGCATAGATCCACACCCTTCTCTCCGGAGATCACGCTGCCCACGATGTAAGCTTTCTCACCGGCTTCGTTTAATATGCTCACTGCACGCTCAGCATCGGATGCATCCACGGCGAGTACCATGCCCAGACCGCAGTTATATGTGTTATACATCATCTCGTCGGCGATACTTCCTTTTTTCTGAATCAGGTCAAATATCGGCAAACGCGGAAATGAATCAAGTCTGATGCTCGCGCGTGTTCCGTCGGGAAGCATGCGAGGTACATTCTCGTAGAAGCCGCCGCCTGTGATATGGCTTGCACCCTTGATATCCACACCGGCAGTCCTCAGAGCCTTCAGTGCTTTTACATATATCCTGGTGGGAGTCAGAAGCACATCGCCCAGCTTCGCGCCGAGCTCATCATAATATGTGTTCAGGCTCTCCTCCGTCATGTCGAATACTTTGCGGATCAGTGAGAAACCGTTGGAATGGATCCCGCTCGATGCGATGCCCACCAGCGTATCGCCGTCCTGTATGCTCTCACCCGTGATCATGTCCTTACGGTCCACCACACCTACGGCGAATCCCGCAAGATCATATTCATCCTCGGGCATCAGGCCGGGATGCTCCGCTGTCTCACCGCCTATCAGCGCTGCCTCGGACTGCTTGCAGCCTTCGGCAACACCTGCGACGATCTGTGCTATCTTCTCGGGGTAATTCTTGCCGCAGGCTATATAGTCGAGGAAAAACAGAGGCTCGCCGCCCGCACACGCTATATCGTTGACACACATGGCGACACAGTCGATGCCGACCGTGTCATGCTTATCCATGATGAAAGCTGCTTTGATCTTGGTACCGACACCGTCAGTACCCGACACCAGAACCGGATCCTCCATCTGCCGGATCTTCTCGAGTGAAAAGGCTCCCGCAAACCCGCCAAGACCTCCGAGGACCTCCGGACGCATCGTCTCCGCAACGCTTTTCTTTATGAGTTCGACACTGCGGTATCCCGCTTCGATGTCTACACCTGCACTTTTGTAATCCATGTGTTTTCCTTTCTGACAAGAATCAAAAAACAAGAATCAATAGTTCTTATATCCGACTTCCTGAAGCTTCGCATCCTTGGCTTCCACTCCGGCCTTCATCTCCTCGGAATAAGCTTTCAGTTTAGCCAAAAGCTCCGGATCGGATACAGCCAGGATCTTCGCTGCCAGAATACCCGCATTGGCGCCGCCCCCTATCGCGACCGTGGCGACCGGGATGCCGCTCGGCATCTGCACTATGGAATACAGGGAATCTCTGCCGCCGAGAGATGTGGTATGCATCGGTACTCCGATGACCGGCAGCGGAAAAAGTGCGGCACACATACCGGGCAGATGAGCTGCCATACCGGCACCGGCTATGATGACCTGTATGCCTCTCTCTTCGGCAGTGCGTGCGTACTCAAAAAAAATATCGGGCTCACGATGAGCCGATATGATCTTCATCTCATAGGTGATACCGAACCGGTCGAGCATCTCGGCAGCTTTGCTCATAACGCTCATATCGGAATCGGATCCCATGACTATAGAAACCTGTGGCATGTCAAAAATCTCCTAAACACTAATACTAGAACACATTCCTGAACATTGTACCATAAAATGCGCTTTCATAACAGTATTTCTGAGATAAAGTTGAGCATAAGGCCGAGCGGATCAGGAAGCTTTTTACTCGTCAAAAGGACGGTTTAATTCTTCGCATCCGGGCAGCACGAATCTGCCGTGTGAAATGATGGGTGTGACGGTTCCGTCCGGGCCGATAGCAGAGAGTTCACCGAGCTCATCATACGGCAGGGTGATGTCCGTGTGGCAGTTGAAATATGCCTTGGCGGGATCCGTTTTGCGCAAAGCCGAGCACTCGTTATCGCGGGCGATGATCTCCTTGCCGTCCGGATTGTAGACAGCCAGATCCTCCGAGTGACTGTAACAGGTGTCCCCGAAGGCAAAATGAGGTCCGGTCTTCTCCGCGATCAGTATCGGCAGTTTTGACTCTATTTCATACTTACGTGCCAGTACATAAGCGGTCGTATTGGTCCCTATCGCACACTCGCCCATAGGAAGGGTCTCATGATGATAGAGGATATTATCCCTGATGAGCTTATCGCCCTCCTTACAGGAGAAAGCGGCGATCCTGCCGTCTTTTACCTGTATCTCAAGGTCATGATATTCGATCCCTTCAAGAAATACATGTGTGACATGGAGTACCCCGTCAGTCCCCTTCAGAACAGGTGATGTAAATACTTCACCCACCGGGATATTGACATCGGCAACGCAGTTTTCAAATTTCGTCTGATGATCGGGATCGGTCAGATCGATCAGGTGCACCCTGAGGTCTGTTCTGTTCGCACCCAGTCCTCGCACCTGTACATACTCGGCAGTATCCAGAACATCTATCATACGCTGCTGTATATCACGGTACAGTTCATAATCCAGTGTGTTGATACGCACCGTTGCATCAAATATCTCTTCAAACCCGGGTCCGATGGAAGGCATCGGATAAGCGATGATCGTGAAGCTCCTCTCCTCACCGGGTATGTATTCGTTGACAATGGCACCGGCACGCGAGGTATAGTCCGTCACAAGTTTCCGGCTCACATCATCATAATCGGCGGCTTCCGGCTTGGTCTCCGGGGTAAACTCCGGTTCTCCGAACATATCCACACATGCGGGACCGCCCATCGCCTTTGCCTCGCTCTTCAGTTCCTCAAATGCTTCCCTGAGAGTCTCCACACGCTTCTCGTTCAGTGCTTCATCCAGTATCAGGCTTAAGTCATTCTTGTGATCCAGATCAAACTGGGGATTGGGATTGGCTCCGTAGAAGCCGTTCTTATCGACACTGCGTCCGGTAAAGATGCTGTAACCGCCGCGCATCATCGTACACTTCAAGCCATTATCCGCAAAAATGCGCGATGCAATGATCATCATCGGGATAAAGCCGATATTGAAGCGCAGCTCCACGGTGTCCTTGATGGACAGATCACGTCCGCTGACCTCGAAGCCCTTGATATAACCGTCGGTAAAAGTCCCGGCCATCGCCGCAAGCTTCTCATCGGGCATGGCACACAGCTTACGCACCATGGCTGTCTCACTGTCCGTGACATATTCGCCACAGGCGTACATCTCTCGGATGATATCGTCGGCACGACGGTTCAAGCTCTCGGAAGCCAAGTCAAACCGGATGCAGGATGTGCCCGGGATCAGCTGGGCACGTAGTTTCCTTCGGCTCGCTTCGAGACGGTTATCGGAATAGTAATCCCGGAAGATACGGCATATATCGTCATCGGCAAATCCGTTGTTCCGGTCATACGAAGACCGTACACCCGCAATAAGCCCAAGTCTGATATCAAGTTCTCTTCTGTCCCTCTCATAGAGTGCCGGAATGGCGGCACGCAGTTCAGCTGCCACTGCGCTCAGCAGTCTGCCGATACGGGTACCGAAGGCTGCTACGGCTATGCTTGGGTTTACATAACTTGTTTTGTAGTTTCCCGGAAGTATCTGCCCGTACAGTTTCGAATTGATACATGCAAGCTCGGAGGTATCCAGATCATCAATGTGATCCAGCATCACCCATACGTCCTCCAGCAGCCTTGCGAATCCGTCAACTTCTTCAAAATACTTCATCTCATCCATCAATTCAGCCCTATCCACAAAAAGAATCCCAGTGAGAGTATCACAAGCGCATTCAAAACGATCGCCACGGTCGGGATCGTCTTGAGCTTATCGGCCTCATTACGGCCCAAACCGCCCAGGATAACTCCTGCTACGGCAAAGATAAACGTAACAAACAGGGCGCTGCCGAACTCATCCGGCACCTCACCCTGACGTATATAACTCACTATGGCAGCATAGACAAGTGACGATGCGCTGATCACACCCAATACCAGCGCCATGATCCCCTTATCCGATTGCCGGTGACTGCTGAATATTATCCTGCTATTTCGCGCCATATTCTCTGTAATACGCGTCTATCGACGCCTTCATCTCATCATCTATAAGGACCCTGCCGGCCACTTCGCGGTTATACAGAGCCTCTGTCACCTCAGCCATGGAAACTATCGCATGTGCGGGGAAACCGTATTTCTCGGAAACCTCAACCAGCGCACTCCTGTCGGACTCAAGCCCCTTCTCTCCCCTGTCCAGGCTCACCATCAGACCTACTATGGTCACATCGGCTGCGGCGCGTACCTTGGGCACGGTCTCTTCCATGGATTTGCCGGAGGTCGTCACATCCTCGATCATGATCACACGATCCCCGTCCTTAAGAGGTGATCCGAGCAGGCCGCCCTTGTCGGCACCGTGGTCCTTGACCTCCTTACGGTCGGAGCAGTATCTGATCTCACGTCCGTAGAGATCACTGTAGGCTACTGCCGTCACCACACTGATCGGTATGCCCTTGTATGCGGGACCGAAGAGAACGTCGAAATCGTCACCGTATGTCTCATGTATCGCACGCGCGTAGTACTCACCCAGCTTCTTAAGCTGTGACCCGGTGACATACGCTCCGGCATTCATGAAAAAAGGCGACTTACGCCCGCTCTTCAAAGTGAAATCGCCGAACTTGAGTACGTCCGACTCCACCATAAACCTTATGAATTCTTCTTTATATGCGTCCATACCGTCCTCCTCATATATCATATCATATTCTTCCTCAGGGTCTTCGGGAAATCCTTTATCTCAGATTCTTCGGGGGATCCTTTACCTCAGGCTCTTCAGGTATTCCTTGTGCTCATCGGTCACTCTGTAGCTCTCGACCGCCTTCTGTATAGACTTCCTGTGTACCCGGTCATCCAGCCTGTGCTCCTCGAAGTATCCGACCGTCTCATCATATCTCTTGGCCAAAGCCGTGGCAAAGTACCAGGCCACCATCATGTTGAGATAATAGTCTTCTTCCGGGCCGCTCCTCAGGGCCACCATTTCCGGATATTCATCCCTGAAATCATCCCCGAGATATTCGTTCATCAGCATACGAATGGCAAATCTGGCAGTATAGACATGATCCGACGAGATCCATTTGCGAATATAAGGCAGCAGCTTCTCATGGTTCTTTTTGAATACTTTGGGCGACGACTGGTCCGACACCGGCCAGCAGTCCACGTATGGCAGGAAGCGCTCCACCTCTTCCACACACTCGTCGAAATCACGTATGAGCGCGATCACGAAGAAGTGCACGAGGTTTTCCTCATAGTACTTATGCGGAAGCTCACTCAGAAATGTATCCTTTTCCGGTCCGTTGAATACCTCCTTGGCGATCCGTCTCATCTGCGGAGTCCTGACACCGAGTATGGTGTCCGCGGAAATGTTCGGAACCAGTTTGGCCTGGAATTCTTTATACGCATCATCTTTTACTTCAAGCAGTCTGTCGTATACGGTCATACATGCCCTCCATCGTCACTCATAAGCGGTGCGCCCGAGCTACGCATTCATAATGCATTGCACCCGGTTCATTCAATCCAAAAAGCAGCTCATGCCGGGTGAACATGAACTGCTTCTGATTATATCATTTTTACGGATCGGATAAAGTGCCAATACAAGCGCGGTATCAGCAGGCAAGATCCTTTTTTGTGTATATGACATATGTCATAACAGTCGTCAGAACTACCGTTACCGCCGCAACCGTGAAGCTGTACTCCGGTGCATCCATGTGTGCGAATATCTCAGATGCGTTCACATATGAGAAAGGCCCCAGGAAAAGATAATCCTTCATTGAAGGGATGACTCTGCCCATAATGTCGTAGGTGTATATGATCAGCGATATCCCAAGCGCCAGCCCCATGCGTGTCTTACTCGAAGTCGCAGAGATCAGATATGACACGGATGCAACCTCCACATTCATGAGCAGCATGCATACCAGGAAGCGTATCAGTTCTTCGAACGGTATCTCCTCGCCGAGCGCTGTGAAGCCCGCGGCATAGAACGCTCCGCAGATCAGAGTAAAGGCAGCCAAATGGACCAGGATCGTGAGTCCCTTGGCCGTGATCACCTTGCCCCTCGAGACAGGCAGTGCATAGAGAAACTCTCCCGTATGCCCATCCTCTTCCTTAGACAACATGGAGGAAGCAAAAAATGCCGCAAACATGGCGCTGCCCAGTCCGTGAACGGTCCCGACTTCGGTAGCAAAGAATCCCGCTATGGTCGCTATGCTGAGCGTGCTCATTCCGAATGCATCCGAGAATGCCCCCATCTCGGAGAACGAATCCGCCATCTCCATGACATCGCCTTCCATACTCGTGTACATCATGATGCAGATGAATCCCAGGCCGCCTACCGTCAATGCCCAGATCAGCATATTCCTCAGATTCAGTTTCAGTTCCTGTTTGATGATCGCAGTCATACGCGCTCCTTTCCACCGTCATAGAAGTGCATGAATATATCCTCAAGCGACGGATCCTCTATGGTCACGTTATCGATGTGTCTGCCGGAGAGTTCGGCGAGCAGATCGTTTATGTCTCCGTCATACATGTACTCCCTGATCTCGCCGTCTGCCTCCACCCTGACGCATTTTGCACTGGTTTTGATCAGATTATCCACGGTATCCGCCATGATCAGATGCCCCTTTCTCATGATCGCAGCCCTGTCGCAGTGATTTCTGACTTCGGGTAAAATATGAGTCGACAGCATGCACGTAGCGCCGTCGTTCACATATTCCTTTATCAGTTCGAAGAATGTATTCTGTACCAGTGGATCGAGTCCGCCGGTCGGTTCATCGAAAATGAACAGCCGGGGTTTATGCTGCATAGCGCATACTATAGACACCTTCTTGCGGTTCCCCAGAGAGAGTTCACGGATCTTTTTGGCTGTATCGACCTGCAGTCTCTCACACAGCCTGCCCGCTTCTTCCGTGCAATCCATATGCCTTACGTCAGCGGCATACTTTATCACATCGGATACTTTCATTGCGGGATAGAATAATGCTTCCGACGGCATATACCCGATATCTTTAAGTATCTTCTCATGATCCCTGACAGCATCCATTCCGAGTATCTCTATGGAGCCGGAGTCATATCTGATAAGTCCGAGCATGGATCTGATCGTTGTGGACTTTCCGGCACCGTTGGGACCGATGAATCCGAATATCTCACCTTTATGCACATCGAAGGACACGTCAGCCACGCCGCGCTTTTTGCCGTACGTCTTGGTCAGGTTTTGAATCCTGATAACACTTTCCATATTTTCCCCTCCGCTTCATGAGCGATCTGATCCGGGCTTATGCACGGATCGACTTTAACGGATTTCTGTACGGCCATAATAAGGCACAAAAAAGCGGGAACAATAGGTGTTCCCGCAAGTTGCACTTATCTGTCGGTATCCTGCACTTGTCTGTGTTCCGTTTTGAAAAGTGCAAGCTCCTCATTCAGTTTTTTATCATCTATCCTCCGCTTGATCCGATATATCAATATGACGCAGATATATGTCAATACCAGGTATGCGATCAGCCCGAGCGTCACCGGGATGCTCCGGTCAAACCACCTGAAGATATAGGACAGCAGGCCATAGACCAGAGAGCATATCGCCACGCCCGCTATCTCACGGCCTCCCACGCTGTCAGCCTCATCGAAGTTCCACAACACATATACCTGTACGTATCCGATGATGTAGCATGTCATGATCATTTCCGCCATATGCACGATAACGGCATCCGCAGAGCCGGTCAGCAGGCGGTACATGCAGTAATAAAAGAGGAGTGCGAAGAAATACAGGCATGCCTTGAACTCTATGCTGATCTCCTTTGTCAGATACCTCTCCCAGAGTGATACTTTCCCATTATCTTTCACGCGAATACCCCCTAAGGATCCTGCGGAATTCGGACGCATATGTCCTGGATATCATGATATGCTCGCCGCCCTCCATCGTGGCATCGATCCTGTTGGATGACAGACTGTGGAGACTGTCGACTTTATCGATATTGATGATCATGGATTTGCTGCATCTGAAGAAACGCTCATCTCCCAGCTTCTGTATGATCCCGGCGAGCGTCCCTTCCAGTCTGACTACGTCATCACAGGTATATGCAAATATCTTTTCGTCCACCGATTCGATGTAGAGTATATCTCCGGGCACAACGGATACGACATCGCTTTCCTTTTTGCCGTACAGTTTCTCACCGCCGTCTCTCAGGACGTCAAGGATCTTCCGGATCCTCCCGGTCTCCTCTTTATATCTGACGATGACTTCATCATCACCGGTTTCGATCTTACGGATATCGACCTTCATAGTCCCGCCGCTTTTCTGTCCGTGATGTCTACAAACATGCCGACATATGACAGGGGCGAGCCGTCATCACGGCGCAGAAGTCTTCCTATAGCATGGAACCAGCGCCACTCTCCGCTTTTGATTTTAAGCCGGTATTCGACATCATAATTCTTCTGACCGGAATAATCGGCGATGGTATCATTATACTCTTTCAGAACCGCAGATCTGTCATCGGGATGCAGCAGGTCGGACCAGGATTCCAGCTTATTGGGAAAGTCATTTTCATCCGTGTAACCGATCATCTTCCTGAATTCGGGGCTCCACTCCACGGATGTCATATTACCCGCTTCATCAAACTCCATGCCCCACATACCCGAGCCGAGGGCTTCATGCATGACACGGATGGTTGCTTCCCTATGAGCTGCTATACGGCGCTCGCTGGTATCCTTGAGCTTTGCCTTGTTCGAATACATTTCATGGTCGGCCAGTACCATGGTCTTGTGGATGTCGGGATTATCCTTATCTACCATGTGATATCCGAAGGCACATACATACGGAGTTTTGGCAAGATTCTCGCGCATGGCCTCAATATCATTTTTGACATCGTCTTCCGTTTTGTTCAGATAGAAGATTGCAAACTCATCTCCGCCGATGCGGTAGATCCTTTTGCCTTTGGTCCTGCTTTTGCCCAGGCATTCGGCTACGGTCCTGAGCGCGGTATCCCCGGCATCATGTCCCTGATTGTCGTTGATCTTCTTTAAGTCATTCATATCCACGGACACTACCGCCGTGATAATATCCCTGCGTTTCTCCGAATCGGCATAATAACACTGACGGTTCAGAAGCTTGGTGAGGGTATCCTCCTTGGCTGTGAGTATGGACAACGACAGATAGTATATGAGCAGAAGGGAAGCAAAAAGAGTAGCATAATCCGCGTAGATATCAAAAACAAGGTGCAGGACAACCCCGATCGTGGCAGCGATGATGCTGATAAGAATACCTCTTCTCTCGGAAGTTCCATAGCGGGCATACCGGATCGTAAAGGCCACAACGAAAAGAACAACATAAAACATGAAGAGCAGATAGGGATAATACTGCAGGATGCTGTCCGCCGCGATATACAGGTTATTCTCATCAAACCAGTAAAACAGATGCGTCCACTGCGAAGTATAGAGAAGCGGAGCGCTGATAATGAGCGGAAGATAAAACAGTACTCTGTTTTTCTTCACAAACTCCGCCATATCAATGATGCCCATCATGATGATAGGGTGAAGCAGATATATCGTAGGAGTAAGAATGATCCTGGTCCATGTCAGATAACCGATCTCCCTGGTATATCTTTCCACAGCCCAGCACACGGCTTCAACGAAGATCAGTATGATGACGATCCGGGTGATTTTGATCGTCTTTTTGTCCAGATGAACATTGGATCTCAGCATTACCCATAATCCGAGTAATTCCGCAACCATTATGTAATCGTCAACCACCAACGGTATTATACTCACCTGGTCTGTGCCCCCATAGCCTTCAGCTCTTTCTTGCGTTCATACATCATCTGATCGGCTCTTTCAAAAACATCCCGAAGCTGCCTGTCATCCGGGTTCAAAGACGCATATCCGATCGAGACGACGACCGCGTCCTCTTTTATATTGTCTTCAACCTTTCGGTTCAAAGCTCTGATCGTCTCGAGCATCGAATCGTAACCTGTCCCCTCAAGGAGCACGACGAATTCATCGCCGCCTATCCTGTAGACCGCTCCGTGCTTGAAATACTCACAGATCAGAGTACATGCATCCCTTATCAGCTGATCGCCCGCCGCGTGTCCCAGGGTATCATTGACATGCTTTAACCCATTGATATCGCCGACCACGACAGCCAGATTCCGAAGCTCTCCCGAACCGATCTGTTCGTTAATGATCTTTTCGGCTTCCGTATAGGCATGCTTGTTCCTGACACCGGTCATTGAATCCGTATTTGCCATATCCCGGAACGATCTGCTGGTTTCTTTTTCTTCCTCAAGCTTGGCTCTCGAAATCGCTCCCAGCTGATACAGCAGGATCGTCGCAAGTATCAGGACTGTCACAAGGGTAAAGATGATCTGTATCCTGGTGGTTTTAAGACTTCTCTCACTTACGTTGCGGATCTGATCCTGTATGACACTGTCACGGATGAGGACTGCCATCTCCCAGCCTGTCCCGCGGATGGGAACATAACACAGGCTTTCTTCGGCGCCTTCAAGTTCTAAAGCCAGGCTTCCGTTTTTCTCGAGTTCGAAATTCCTGTAGTTGTCTTCCCAAACATCATCGGGAATTACACCCTTTAACGACTCAAACAGGTTGTCATCCTGAATGACCGGTCCAAGTCTGGTACCGGACAGATTTCCTCCGTTTTTGGCATAAAGTGCAAAATGAGTCCTGCCCCGATCATCAAATGCCAGCAGTTCAACGATCTCTCTGATATCCACCTGGACAAAACAGGCTTTAAAATTCTTCCCCATTATCACCAGATCCGGAGTAGGTATGGCAAGACAGAGCTGTTTGGAGGAACCGTAAAGAGATACCGTAGTAATGATCCGGGAATTTAACGCCGCATCCGTAAGGAAGGTATGTCGGCTTCCGCCTGTATATGTTGTGTACTGCGTATAAACGACGTTGTCTTCATCAACCAGAGCGAAACGGTTAAGACCCAGCAGCGACTTGATCTCTCCCAGACAGTCTCGCAATTCTTCCTGGGAATCGATATCTTCACCGGCGATAAAATCTACGGCTTTCTGCATATGATCAAAATTACTGTTGATAAGATTCGTGATGGTCTTGGCCCGCCTGTCGGCCATCGCTTCAAGATAGAATGTGCTGACAGCGCCAACCGCTTCACTCGTAGCCATGGCGGTCTGTCTGGATGTCCACAGCATATTGGTGATCATCGTTCCCATAACGATCAGGCTGCCTATGACGGCTGTCATGACGATCGTTTTATTCGTTATCTGTTTCTTCCGCTTCATAAGATATCACCATACAGCAGTTCAAGCATCAGAGCTGCGTCCTCCTGATAGATCACCGTCGTAATCTCATCGGTTTTCTCGGGGAAGAGGGCACCGGGCACGTTGCCGTCCGCGATCTTGACCGCAACCTGTATGGTGTCATAGCCTATCGAATAACAATCCTGCACACCGAGACAATATATTACCCCGTCATGTAAATATTTGAGTGCTTCTTCGTCATGATCCATGCCTACGATGACCGCGTCGCTTTCCTTTTCCGTGATGGCCCTCGCGGCACCTACGGGATTACTCATGTTACAGCAGACGATCCCATCCAGATCCGGATTATCCTCCAGTATCTTCAGTGTCAGATCATAAGCCAGATCAACGGAATCCATATCATATTCGACAGCTACGATCTCCATGTCGGCGTATTGAGCGATCGTATCCTTGGCTCCTCTTGCACGGTCTTCATGACAGGGGGCACCCACGCTGCCCACAAGGATCGCAACCTTTCCCTTGTAGTCAAGTTTTTTGCACAAGGCCTCCGTCAGATCCACACCGTCCTGATAGTTATGAGTATTACCCACGTAAGCGATCCTTTTGCAGTCCTCGGATGCATCAGAGCTGGAGAAGGTCATGACTTTGGTTCCCTCATCGATCAGCTCATCCAGAACCGGAGAAATCACTTCCTCATCCGCCACATCAACGCCGATGACATCATAGTCTTTCTGCGCCGCCGCAAGGAGACGCTCCGTCTGATCCTCAGCGGAAGCTCCTTCGGGAGCCATATATTCGTATGTGATCGTTATTCCCTTATCCAGAAACTGTCTCTGGGCTTCTTCCATCCCCAGAGCCACAGCATCCCACCAGGGGTGAACGGTCTTATAAGTGAAGTAGAAATTGTAATGATCTTTGTGCGGCTCGTACTCATCCAGTTCGTGTTCGAAATCCACCGCACTGTCTACAGACTCGGATGATCTTGCAGCAACACCTTTATCAGACGAGCCCGAATCGGTTGATTCGATTTCGGTTGTGGATGTATTTTCGCTGTGCTCCCCTGCAGCGGGGACGCCTGCACAAGAAGAGAAAACAAGCACCGTTGCCAGAGTGGCTGCCAGGACACCTGCCTTCTTTGAAATAATCCGCATCAAACCATCTCCTGTTCATCAGTGATCATAATCTGCCTCTCCGGTTTCATAAATCGGATAACATTTCTATTATAGCTCATTTTCCCCCTTTTGACACCCGGGGACGGAGTCAGGGGGTCATTTTTCTTCGGTTGACACCCGGGGACGGAGTCAGGGGGTCATCGTCCCCGGGGGCAAGGTGCATTACCGGCTTTCTATCTGTGGATATACAATCTCGTCTGCCCGGGCTCATCGTCGCCCTGTACCATGCAGAAGAACTCCCAGCCGTATCTCTCATAAAATCCGTTATGATCTGTCACAAGATATATCGGCGATATTCCTTTTTTCTTCATGTCATCGACTGCCAGATCAAGCAGTCTGCCGGCAATCCCTTTCTTCCTGTGATCCTCTTCCGTATATACCGCGCATACGTTGGGGCTAAGGTCTTTTCTGTCATGGAAATCATTATCTATCACCCCGAGACCTCCGACTATCGTGTTCCCGAGCAGACACAGATACCATCCGTTCTCCGTATTGTCATCAAGATAGTCCGTCATGCATTCGTAATATGCCTCTCTGGGCACGCCCCACTTACCGTGGAACCAGTCAGCCGCAGCATCCTTCAATTCCGGCCTTTCTTTTAAAGTCACATATGTATAATTCAAGTCTTTGGTCATCCGTTTGCTCCTTCCGTTATTAATGCTAATCCCACATACTCCTCTTGCTGTTCTTTTTATAGGCTTTTGCCCACTTGGAAACCTGCTTTTTCAGAGCGTAATTGCGTGTATTCTCTTTGCCCAGATTCTTATACAGCTCGTATCTCTCAGCTGAGAGTTCGCCGCCGGCGATAGCCGCTTTGATCGCACATCCGGGCTCGGTCTCGTGCCTGCAATCGCTGAATCTGCACATACTCTCCAGTTCCACGATATCCGCGAATGTCTCATCTATTCCTTCCTGCACGTTAGCCATGCCGACCTCGCGCATGCCTGGAGTATCCGGCTTCTTGGGCAAGCGTGAGTGTTTCCTTCAGAAGCAGCGATCCGATCCACAGACCAAAGCATGTCGGCTCCACCGCAAGCGGTCCAAATGTTAAGACCTCATTTTCTCTGTCTCCTTGATGTTGAAACGTAAATGCAAAAAAAACGACTGTCTGTATAGTATGGAGACCTTTATCAACGAAATCTGCCGGAACGGGCAAAAGAAAACCGTGACGAAAATGCCACGGTCCATGATGCAAAATATTTATCCTATATGGATCAAAGAGCAGAAACCGAGGTCACCATACCATATTCACTTACAATCTCAATTGTTACTGCACGCATCAATGATAACCTCACTTTCTATAAGATTTGTAACTGGGCAAAGTATATCAGCGGAGTCGGATAATGTCAACCATGGATATGAAGCCACTCAACCGACTTCCTCAGCGCCTCCACAGTTTTTGTTTCCAGGACACATCTGGCATTTCTGCTTTCCGCAAGACTCAGTCTGTCCGCAAGATCGATCTCTCCGTCACCCAGCGCCAGGTGATTCTTCGGAGGGATCTCCGAGCCGTCATGGATGTGAAAATGCATCAGGCGGTCACTGTGTTCCATGATAAAAGGAACATCCTTTTCGCCCACCGCCCTGGAATGTCCGATATCCCAGGTGAGTCCGAATTTCGGGCTCTCCAGCAAGTATTCTATCGCCTTTTTCTCATAGTCTCTGAATCCGTCCGTATTCTCAATGACAATCACTATATCGCTGTCTCCGACCCATTCCTCGCTCTTGGCGCGGAAGGCCTCAAACGAACTCATATAGGTCTCAAAGTCGCGGTCATACATCTGCACCTTACGATCGGGAAGAGTGATATAGATCCCGTGATGCATATGCATATTAACGGTAAGCGGCTGTGTGCTGTCGCCATACCGGTCGCGTAAGGGAATCAGTCGGCGGGCAACATCGATCGTACGCCTCACTGTCTCCAGATACGCATCAGAAACCAGCGGGTTAAAGTCCGCAATGTTCAGATTCTCATCGAGATGGATCGTATAAAATATGCCTGCTGCGCCGGCCGCCTCTGTCAAGCGTTCAATCTGTTCCAGCTTATCCACCTGATACTCAGGGAAATTCATGTTAAGTTCTATGAATTTAAGCCCCAGACTTTGGCAGAGAGCTATATTATCTTCAAGTGTGCTGTTTTCGATAAGGGTTGGCATACCAAACTGTATCATTGTTTTGACCCTCTGACTCCGTCCCCGGGGGTCATACATTTCCTGATCTCTTTGCTCCAGATACCGATCAGCCTCTCAGGATTCCAGGCGGCGTTTGCAGGACTTGTGGATGGTAAGCAAACTGCCTTCCTGTGTATTTTGTTTTCGATGTATTTAATGTAATACTTCTCTGCCGTTTTACCGTTAACGAAGATCCCGCGTATATCCGCCGAATCTAAGATTTTGCCCAGATCGTTCGGGATCACGTTATCTATGCTTGCATCCGAAGAACCTTTTATGTCGCACGACCCTATAACATCCCACAGGGCGATATGATGCTTCGTCAGAAAAGCTTTTTTATCCGGAATACTCTCCGGCATCTCATCCTCGAAAACTCCGGCGACCACCTTCCAGAAGCGGTTCTGCGGATGACCGTAGAAAAACATCTGCTCTCTGGACTTAACGGACGGAAAGCTTCCCAATATGAGGATATGGGACTCATTATCATAAAATGCCGGTATCGGATGTACGATGTGTTCTTTCATAACGTTATCAAAAAAGTCCCTTTTTACAAAAGTGCCTCTATATGTTCAAACTTGAATCTGTTAATCCAAAAAGCCTCTTATCGAATCCTCATAGCTTTCTGTAATCAAAGTAATCTTTTCTCCATAAGACTTGTAGCCATTTATAATCCGGTGATTGTCTTGTTTCAGTTGTTCATCTGTACAATAAGAATCATCGAGTCTTCTTTCAATGTCAGAACCATGTGATTTAATCTCTCCAAAATGCGAACTTATATATTCATCAGACATTGCAAGACAGATGAATCTTATCGACTGAAGATAATGCTCATCAAAACTGTTTCTCCAATCAAAAGGAATATAACAACCCTCAACAATAAGGTTTTGCTTATTCTCAATAGCAGTCTTTATCATCTCTCGAACTATTGGCCAAAGATAATCTGTCAGATCATCGTCATCTTCCGGTGTGAGAGTCGTTATGCCACTGCGAATAAGCCCCATCTTCAAATGGTCAATTGAACAATACGGATATTTGTATTTTTCAAGCATCCGTTGTGCCAGAACAGTTTTTCCAACATGGGATGCGCCTGTTATAATTATTACCATCTTTTCCTCGTCAAAAAATGACCCTCTGACTCCGTCCCCGGGGGTCATTTGGCAAACATTTTGTCGATCTTATCGGCGAAGACCCCGAGCTTGCTCATGTTTGCGCGGGCCTCATCACAGGCATTCTTCTGCTTATTCGCTCTGTCCGTATACCCTTTGGTATCGTATATCTTATACAGAAAAGATGCTTCCACATAATCCGCCAAAGAATTATAAGCGCCGGGCTTCGTATTCCCGTTAAACTCATTCATATATTTATCCTGTATGAGGCCGGCATAATCTCCGCGCTGCAGTTCAAAGGACATCATGGACGCATCCTGAGCAAAAGAAGCGTTACTGTCCACCACGAGCTTATATATTACGGCCTTCTCCCCCACAAAGATCATCGCGATCATGAGTATGACAATTGTCACATCCAGTGCTATGATCACAGGATCTTTAGGCTTTCTTTCCTTCCTATTCCTCACTCGGCTCACCTGCCTGTTCTTCCGAATAGAGTCTTACGCAATTCGCATACAGCATCTCACCCAGAGCATCCCTGTCCATCTCCCAGATTGCAGATGCCTGTTCATCAGTCAGGGCAAAATACACCTGTACCATATCCTGTGTGTCTTTTTTGATGTCGGTGAGAAATGCTCCGTGCTCACCCGCATGCATCGGTGAATCGGCAGCATCGGACCAGAATTCACCTCCGGCGAAACGGTTCCAGTCGCTGATATAGATCGCGGCATCATAGCACCAGTCCTTATTGGTCTTTTCGTCATATCCCCCGAAGCCGGACATGATATTCAGGATATCATCATGTACAACCTTATAACTGATCGCGGCCGTAAACACCCGGGAATAATCGTCGAATCTGCTGTCACTTCTCAGACGATAATTGAGGTTGTAATAATCCAATGCCAGATAATCGCGGTTTTTTTCCATTTCGTCCAGTTGGGCTTTCACACCGTCCAGGTTATTGTCGACTTCCCTGACTATCCGTTCGTTTTCTTTCTGATCGATGCGTTCGAAGTCAGAATTAATGCGGATGCTGATCAGCATCGCGACAATGGCGGCAAGCATCAGGCCGATGACTATCAGCCTGCCGGTCCGACCGGCCTTTCTCGACTTTACCTTCACATCGGCCACGGTGTTCTCATACTCATTACGGTACTCTTTCATCACCGCCTGATGTCCGGCAGCCTGATCATTCAGTTTCCCACAATAAGGACAATATTCGTCTTCAAATCCCAGATTGCTTCCGCAATATCGGCACTTCATTCAGATCCCTCACACCTTCAATACCCTGCACCCGACACGGCACTCACTTATAATCCTTATAATACTTTTTAGTGGCTTTATATACCCTGGACCTGTTTACATGCGGCGGATCACATACCCGCTTCCTGAAGTTCTCCATATCCTCAACCGAAAACCCCAGTCTCTCCGTGATCACCGGCAGGACCAGATCATCCCTTATCGGATCGAAAAGATCTGCGCCGTCATCACCATATGCCCTGTAGTAGAAATAGAAGCAATAGTATGTAATCTCCTCAGCTTCCTTAACGGACATCTCTTCTTTATCAAGGTTCGGCAGGCACTGCTGCAGCTTCATATAGCAGCTCGATGCGTACCCCGCCTCATAATGATCCACTCCCCAGAGCGAAACCCTGTCCCGGGAATAAGCCGTGTCAAAAATATCCGCCATCCGGGCTATATCTTCGTCCTCAAATGCCTCAGTCAGCTGTTCACCGGCCTGTTCTACATATGCCGAAGCGTAGGCCTGCTCATCTGCGGACATAAAGAGCTTAGGCTCATCCCTTGTCTCCCTGAACAGTTCCACCGCTATCAGGATGGCTATTATCAAAAGAACCGTGACCGTGATAAGTATCGTCTTCGTTCCGCCGGTGAAGCCCTTCGCCAGTGCTTTTACAGGCTCCTTCTTCGTCTCTTTGATATTCCTGTCGATCTCATCGAGGTCGCTTAGGAACTTCTTCTCGGCACCTTCTACGTTGATATAGCCGCAATATGGACATCTTGTGCTGTCTTTTTCTATTTCGGCCCCGCAGTTTATACAGATTATCTTAGTATCCATGATCCACACAACCGGTCCGCTTAATGGCTTTATACTTTCCCAACGTCGTATCGACCACAACTATCGCATCAGTTATATGCTATACTAAAAAAAACAGAAGAGCAACGCACCGAGAGGTAAAAAGATGCAGAGAAACCGACTGATAAGCGATGAAATAATGTCTACCATTCCTTCCAAAGAAGGGATGTCGGCAGCCGAATGGCTGGCAGAGCAGATGCCGGGAGGATTTTTTATCTACCGGGCGGACGAGACCATGGAGCTCCTGTATGTCAACCAGTCCACATGCGATATCTACGGATGTGAGACCGTGAATGAATTCCGTGAACTGACAGGCAATAACTTCAAGGGCATGGTGCATCCCGAGGATTATGAGAAGATCCAGAATTCCATAGACGAACAGATATCCCTGCCCTCCAACAGACGGCACATCGATTATGTCGTATACCGCATCATCCGCAAGGACGGTTCCATCAGATGGGTGGATGACTACGGGCACTTCGCTACTCTCCCGGGCTACGGGGAAGTTTACTACGTTTTCATCGAGGATATCACCGAGAACAAGCTGGCCGAAGAGGAAAAGGAAAGAGCCAGGAACCTCGCCTATGCACTGGAGCAGGCAGAACAGGCCAACATTGCCAAGAGCGCTTTTCTCTCAAATATGAGTCATGAGATACGGACTCCCATCACAGCCATCCTCGGAATGAACGAAATGATACAGAGGGAGACCGACAGCTCAACGATACTTGAATACTCCGAAAACATAAGAAAAGCCGGCGTCAGCCTGCTGGGAATAATCAGCGATATACTTGATTTCTCCAAGATAGAGACAGGAAAGATGACTCTGGAGAATGAGGAGTATTCACTCAAATCTCTTATCATGGATCTCTATAATCTGGTACAGTTTCGCGCAGAGGCCAAAGGTCTGGCACTAAACTTCAAAGTGGATCCCGATCTACCCTGCCATCTGCTCGGAGACGAGATCAGGGTAAAACAGATCATCACCAACCTGCTGACCAATGCCGTTAAATATACCGAGAAGGGATCCGTAGACTTCGAGATCAGGCTTAAAGACCGGTCTGAAGACTCCGTGAACTATGAGGTTTCAGTTACAGATACCGGCATAGGCATCAGACAGGAAGACATGGAGCGCCTGTTTGAACCTTTTGACAGGTTGGATCTAAAAAAGACCCGAACCATCGAAGGAACCGGGCTCGGACTGGCCATTACCAGACAACTGCTTTCAATAATGGACAGTGAGCTTAATGTGGAAAGCAGGTATGAAAACGGATCAAGATTTTCTTTTGTCCTGACCCAGAAAGTATCAGACTGGAATCCGGTGGGTGAGTTTACTCCCGATCCGCATTTGAACGAACCGGATCATATCCGGCGCAAGCATTCGCTTTTTACCGCTCCGGGCTTAAGCCTCCTTATCGTAGACGACACCCCGATGAACCTGCAGGTTGTCTCCGGACTGCTTAAAAGGACCGGAATGCATATAGCCGTTGCAACCAGCGGAGCAGAGTGCATTCAGAAGTTCGGCAGCGAACACTACGATCTGGTCTTCCTTGATTACAGAATGCCCCAGATGAACGGTATCGAGACTCTGGAGATACTAAAAAAGAATTATCCGGAGAAATTCGAGAAAACACCGGTCATATCGCTTACTGCCAGTGCAGTGGCCGGTGACAAGGAAAAAATGATGAGAGCCGGGTTTACAGATTATCTCTCAAAACCGGTTAATATCGATGAAATGGAACGAATGATGATCAAGTATCTTCCACAGGACTCCGTGATCCTGAATAACGACAATGATGACGATGATGACGAGGACGATGAGATTTCAAAGCTTCCGGATGTTATATTTGAT
This sequence comes from Lachnospiraceae bacterium, assembly GCA_017450485.1. Lineage (GTDB taxonomy): Bacteria > Bacillota > Clostridia > Lachnospirales > Lachnospiraceae > XBB2008. The sequence continues at coordinate 4,825 of JAFSTN010000014.1, read as the reverse complement.
CATCCCGAGATCGATCCCGTTAAGGGGATCGAATACTGCGGCGATGCCGAAGAATACCTATTCGCCATGGAGACCTTTGAATCGTCTATTGATGCAAAAGCCGGGCAGATCGAGGATAACTGCAAAAACGGGGATCTCGAAAATCTGGCTATAAACGTGCACTCATTAAAGAGTACATCCGCAGCTATCGGCGCAGGTGCTCTTTCGGAAAAGGCAAAGGCTGTTGAACTGGCTGCCAAGGCAGGCGATACCGCCCTGATCGCGGAAAACATGCCGGATCTGCTTACAGACTACCGGGCTCTTAAGGTCATCCTCGGAGAGATTCTCGGATCTTCATGAGGTATTCATCTCATCATGCGAGCTTATCACTTTCTCCACTGATAAATATCAAGGTCAACCTTCCCATCCACAACCGTGATCCCTTCGGCTTCCAGCAGTTTTGCCTGTGCTCCCGGGCCGCCGAAAGCAAATTCGCCGGCAAGTTCTCCTTTGGCATTCACCACACGGAAGCACGGAATGTTGTCGGGATCGGGGTTCTTGTGGAGAGCATTACCGACCGCACGGGCCATCTTCCTGTCTCCCGCGATCTCTGCTACCTGGGAATAAGTGGCCACACGCCCATACGGTATCTGCTTTACCGCTTCATATATCCTCTTTGAAGGGCAGTCGCTGATAAGATCATAGCTCTCGGCGATCATGAGTTTCACATCCTTATCGGGTACGGAACCGTCAAGTATGATCGTATTCCAGTGCTCTTTGTTTTGATGATATCCGGGGATGACCGATCTGTATATCTGACGCCAGTAATATGCTTTCTCCGGATCGACCTTGACATTCAGACAGATGTGCCCATCCATCTCATAAGTCCACAGAAATGCCTTCTTATTCCCGGCGAATCTTACCAGCTGCCAGTTTGGATCATGAAACGGTGCATCCTGATATGTGTCAGGAAAAGAAAGGCCATATTTTAATGCTTCATCTCTGGTTTTCATAAATAAATTCTTATGACTATTCTCCATTGCTGTTGTATTTATCCACGCACCCATATCCCTTACGGGGAACCAGTCAAAATTTCTTCTTCAGTTCGGCAAGAGCAGCATAATGCAGAACCTCAAATTGATCCGGTGCGATTTCTTCCAGAAGTTTCCTGTGCTCTTTATCCCATTTGGCGAGTTCATCTCCGGTCAAGGATGCACCCACGCCACGGCTTGCTTTCATTCTTCCGTGCCAGGATTCTCTGGTAAAAGGTACCATGAGATCATATTCCTCATGATCTTCAAGTTCAAAATAATCGTATGCCACATCCGGGATGTGGATCGGATGCCGCCTTTCTCCCGCACCCGACCACTTGGGACTGTATCTGAGAACTATTTCCTCACTGGCGCCTGCGATCCGGTCTTCATACGGAAGCCATGCCATATACAGGATCAGAAGCTTCCCATTGGGCTTAAGGAGCTCTGCGAGTTTCGGCATGACCCGCTCATGATCAAAATACCAGAAGCACTGACAGGCCGTGATCACATCAAAGCTGCCTGTCGGAAAGTCGATCTCCTCGGCAGGTACCGCATAAAAACAGATATTCATTCCGGCTTCAGCCGCCAGCCGCTTCGCCTGCTCTATCTGTTCGGGAGAAATATCAGTCCCCGTCCATTCAGCGCCATACAGGTACATATTACGCGGCAGCACACCCGTACCGGTCCCGAGATCAAGGACCTTCTGCCCATCCTTGCAGAGCCCTCTGTCCACGATCCTTTTATAGAATTCTTCCGGATATATATCCCTGTATTTGGCATATTCCTCTGAGGTTCGTCCCCAGTCAAAGGCCTTTCCGGCATCTATACGGCTGTCTGTTATTATCATAGCGGTCATCTCCTTTCGGTATTTCGACACTCGACGTTCTGCTTATAGTCTAAACAGGCTCTCCTGCATGTCGATCCGGTATTACTGCAGGACATCCGGATCACTGTGTTCATCGCGTTTTATAATATCAACCAGACCGTTGATCGCTTTGTTCAGTAGCCACCCGCCGCAAATTGCTTCAGTATCTCCTTGCTGCTCGTTTCCAGCACGATTTTCGGCGAAATACCGTTTTCCTCAAGATCAGTGACCAGCATATGGCGGAAATTACATTCATGCCCGGTCAGCAGAAGCGGCACCTCCCTCAGATCTTCTTCACTGATGGTCTTATGTGAACCGACAGCACCGGCGATCAGCCAGCTGATCCCGGTCTGCTCTCTATGCTTCACTCGCCAGTATATGAAGAACACAACAGGGATCGCGATCATCAGGACGACAGTGATGACCAGCGCCGGAATGCTGCTTTTACCTATAACGATATTCTCAAGCTCTTTCATTTATCATCACCTCCCCACACTTCCACACAGAATCCCTTATGACCGCATGCCGTACAGGTAAGCTTCCGTGTGGTCGGCGTATGGCAAGCTCTCCCGTCGTGTATTTTGACATAGCTTTCACCTCCTTTCGCCATGCATCTTACTACATGACGCTGCGTAACAAGCAATATATTACGCAAGGGGATTTTTCCCGTATAGCTGATATCCGAAATATCATAGGATGATGATATCATCTCCGCCATCTTCTTTTCAGCCTCGCCGGCATCCTTCTTTTTCTTAAGGGTTCCTACGAACATCTTCATGGCCAGTCTGGATGCAGTATTCATTTTCTCATAACAGAAACCGCCCTGACAATAAAAAACGGCAATGTAGCGTCTCTGATCCTCTGTAAGCAGCCTGATACCTGTTATCAAACGCACTGAGCAATCCCAGATGAAAGGCCTGCGGAGGCATATCTCCGAACTCCACGTTGTCCATATTCATCACTTCGTCGTAATTCATTGTCAATACCGCAATGTCCATAATCCTAAGACCACATAATCATTCTTCGGTTTATAATGGATATATGGAAATGCACCCATGACGTTAATCTATCTATAAGGAGACCGATTATGTCCAAACAATCATGGAAGCCCGGAAATATGTTGTATCCGGTGCCGGCGGTAATGGTAAGCTGTAAAAGAGCAGGTGAAAAAGCAAATATCATCACGGTAGCGTGGACGGGAACCGTGTGCTCAGATCCCGCCATGGTCTCTGTTTCAATACGTCCCGAGAGATATTCCCACGACATCATAGAAAGCACCGGAGAATTCGTCATAAATCTGGTAAACGAAAAACTGACACCGGCCTGTGACTGGTGCGGCGTAAGATCAGGCAAAGATCATGATAAATTTGCCGAAATGGATCTGACCGAATACAGATCCGAATTCATGGACACTCCCGCTATCGCCGAGAGCCCCGTAAACATCTATTGCAAAGTAGTAAAAACGGAATGGCTCGGATCACACGATATGTTTATCGGTGAAGTGACAGGTGTGACCGTAGATGATAAGTATATGGATGCTAAGGGCAGATTCGCCCTTGAAGAAACCGGACTGATCGCGTATTCACACGGGGAATACTTTGCTCTTGGCAAAAAGCTCGGGAAATTCGGATATTCGGTACAAAAGCGCAAATAAGATATCTGCGGCACTTATCCTATTCGAAAACCACTCGGCGTAAAATGCCGGTATGTCTGTTCTTTGCCCTGTATTAATGATCATAACGAAAAATCTTCACTCAACGGTTACGGGAATATGCTGCAGCTGTCAATCACATTCATGCAGAAAATCACGGATTATCTTGGCGAACTGATCCGGTAATTGTCCTTGAGGAGAATGTCCGCACCCATCGACGAGATTCATTTCCTTTTTGGGAGCAGTTATCACATCATAGTATTCTTCTATCGGTCCAACAGGGCAAGACCAATCGTCCGAACCGGATATAAAAAGAACCGGCATCTGAAAATCAGTATTTCTTTTGTATGCATTAAAATCCATTAAGTAATCTATCAGTGGTTTTTCCAAATCTTCGTATGCCGTACTTCCGGTTTGCGATGACAAAATAACCCCATACCACCTTGCATCATCAACTCCAAAATAAGGCGAGAAGATTACAGCCGCTGTTGATACATCTTCCGTTACTCGCACCGAATGATACTTAAGCGTACTGTTGCTAAGGGCGGACATATTTGCTACCGTGGGATTATTTATAAGATTCTCATACGCATTCTCCAGTTCGCCGGTATCATCACCGGCTTCCTTTGCTTTTGCCAACGCATCCTCATAATCATAAGTATATGCGTACATATCTTCTTCGATCACTTCCTGACCAATACCTATATAGGCAAAAGCTTTTTCAGGATGATCAAGAACATACTGGCTTCCGAGCATGGTCCCATATGAATGTCCAATGATTACCACCTTATCCTGTTTATATGTATTTCGAGCATAATCAACCAGAGCATCCAGATCATTCATGGCCTGCTTAAATGAAACCGTGCTATTATCAGGGTCTGTACTCACATTATGATAATATGTCCTGCCGCATCCTCTTTGATCCCAGCTAATAACCGTATACTCATCTGTCAGATAATCGATCCAGCAATAGTCAGAACTTGTAGTGGGTGCTCCCGGTCCACCATGGAGGCTGATAATAACGGGATTTGATATATCATGTCCCATAGTGAGGATATACTGTTCCTGTCCGTTTAACATTACGTATTCCGGCTTATTGATTCCGCCGCTATAATCAATTGAACGCTTGATCTGATTTATATTTCTGCCAATAATTAATGTCTGCTTTCACTATAATATAAGCGGCTGAAAACCTTGAAAATACTGAATTTGTAGTCTCTTGGGTGTATAATAGAAGTGCGGGAAAAATACGGTTTTTCAGCAAAAAACCTTGCACTTGGAGAGAGGCGGATGTAC
>JAFSTN010000013.1 GCA_017450485.1 Lachnospiraceae bacterium | reverse complement strand
CGAAAGCTTCAGCTAATGACTCCTGTTGAATACCATGAAAGCTACTACGCGGCTGCATAAGAATACCGCCAGCCGATTGCTCGACTGGCGGCACGAAACTTTTTAATTATTCACTGTCCTCTTGACGGGTAGCACACCAAATCGCGACAGCCCTTTTTTGCACGCTTGACATGATCACATCCGATGTTATAATGAATTCAACGAGAGAGCCGAACGGTAGATGCGTCCTACCCGCCGGCTAAGATGTTACTAAAGTAGCACACCAGCTTGCGGCAGGGGGTGCTACTTTTTACGTACAAGGATTACAACGAGAGTAACCACTGCGCAAAGCATAATCACAAATTGGAAAAGATCCGCATTATTGATCATTGGCATCGACCTCCTTTATTACTCGGCGGTCGGCATATCACCCCTTCGGCTCCCCGGCTGAAGTCATCATATTATTTGTTAGTATACGGCTGTACTGTCACCTCACTTCCGGTTATGTGCACATCCAGTGCTCCATGATCGATCGTGCAGTAGTACGGTATGTTGCGCTCATCAAGGCGGTCCAGAGTTTCTGTATTCGGATGACCGTATGAGTTGTCGTGACCGGCAGATATCAGCACAAGATCGGGATCGGCCGCATCGAGAAACGGCTCGTATGTCGAGTTCTTCGATCCGTGGTGAGCGCACTTGAGTATCAGGTAGTCGTCAGGCTTTACGTATTGTCCGATTTTCTCTGTCAGAGCTGTCTCGCCATCGCCTCCCAGATCTCCCGTAAAAAGCATATGGATCGGTCTGTCCTCACTTATCCCTCCATATTCCATATCCAGAACCAGACTTTCGTTGTTGGTATCCTCTCCGTGACAGCTGCTGTCCGGATACAGGCAGGTGAACCTAAGGCTCCCGGTTCGGAATTCATCACCAGCCGTGACGGTACATACTTCTGTATGGCCCGACACAGCAGCTTCGATCAGAGCTTCATAGGCTTCACCGCCCATCATCACCGAGGAAGAAGTGAGATAGAGCGTATCGATATGCGGCATGGTGAGCCCACCGTCATACAGCATCTCCAGTATCCCGTTGTAGTGATCCGCGTCCAGATGAGTGATGAAGGCGGCATCAATCTGAGACACTCCCTGAGAGTACAGATACGGGCCGATCCTGTATGTCCCCACATCTGTCACATCCGAAGAGCCGCCGTCTATGAGGATGTCCGTGCCGCAGTTGTCGGTGATGTGGATCCCGTCTCCCTGACCGACATCTATCAGAGTTATGTCAACCCCACTCCGCAAACGTAAGGTTAACATAATACAAGCAAAGACAAGATGCATCATGACCTGCAATCTCGTCTGGTACCTGCGGAAGAGGAGTACGAGAGATACCACTGCGACATATATAATTATGTTAACCACGCCCGGTTTTCCGCTCACATATCTGTTGACAGGCAGTAAATCGGATAGCCTACACGACCACTCATATATGGTGAGAATGAGATGAACGGGCAGAGAGAGCGCTTTTCCCAAAGGGATATAGAGAGCGCATCCGCCGACAGCGAATATCGCGCATCCGAGCAATATGCTCATGAGCGGGATGATATAGAGATTGAGCACTACGGAGATAAACGGGAAATAATAGTAATTCCACAGATAGACCGGCAGAGTGACGACATTGACCGAGATGCAGCCTGACAGCAGCTTGGGGAAAACATCCTCGAGCATGGGCAGGATCATAATTACAGCTGTTATTGCACCGAATGAGAACTGGAATCCCGAATAGAACAGATATGCAGGCTGCTCAAGGAGCAGTAGAACTGCGGCTATGACCAGAGATGTAGCCATGTCATAAGTCCGGTGTACTATATCCGCCAGCATCCTGAGTGAGAACATGATGACTGCACGGGCTGCGGAGGCTGCCATCCCAGTCATCATCCCGTACATGATCATAAGGACTATCGCTGTACCGGCAGATATGGCAACGGGAATGCGCATTTTCTTCATCACTGTAACCAGTGCCATTCCGAGCATGGATATGTGCAGACCCGATATGGCCAGAATGTGAGCGATCCCGTTTCTTGAGTAGAGAGATTTCGTATCGGGATTCATGGCGGACTTATCGCCGAGAAGCATTGCCCGGATCACGGCCGAGTCATCCTCGTCCATGCACATATCGCAGAGCAGGCCGATATTGGTTCGGATATGAGACAGTCCGTCGCGGAGGCGCCAGATCGGAGTCAGATGTGATGAATCGGCGGATATCTCTTTGGCTCCGGTCAGAGAGAACGCGATATGACTCATGTCATAGTATCTCAGCATATCGAACTGTCCGGGATTGGTCGGAGGCGAGAAGGGCCGTATACGCCCGCGGACAGTAACGGTAGAGCCCAGCCTGCAGTCTGCTTCTTTCCCGAGGTTTGCAGTATCTCCGTTGTTGCCTGCATCCCGGGTACTCCGGTCGATCGTGATTATCCCGGTGTCCAGGTAGCACAACACCATATCATTATCCGGTATCGATAGTTCATCCCCCCTGCCGGGGGCTCCTATCGGCTTCGATGCGTGGCTTACATCCGACAGATACCATACTGTGCGGAGCTGATCGTCTTTTTTCTTATATTCTATACGGGAGAGAGTGCCGGTGACGGACACGGTATCACCGTCGAATCCGCTGTAGTCGGCAGGTTCTGAAGGAAAAATGAGCTGTAAGACCAGCAAAAAGAGTATAAAGAAGAGACCTATGGTCGCCAGCGGTCTGCGCATAACTCACCTATGGTCTCTCCGGACAAGTATTTTAATTGAAACAGATCATGAACAGTATGGTAGAATTATACACGTTGGAAGTTGAAAGTCAACCCGAACGTATAACAGATGTAAAGTTATGTAAACCATACCTCACATCCGGTTGCAAAATATTATGTTAACCATATCTTCGTTTTCAGGAATAAATAAACATATAATCGCCGCACTGAGCTGCATTCTGGCGGGAGCAATGGCGCTTACTGCTTGCGGCTCGTCGTCCGGCACAGACGGCATCCTGCTCATCGATGAGATGGCACAGATCGATTTCGACATAGATTATCCTGTAGGCCAAATCACGAGCGGAGTAATCGTTACACAGGACTTCATCAGCAATGCTGACACCATTAAGCAGGTGTGGCTGTACGGCGCCACGTATATGCGCGACAACACGGCCACCGTGGAGGTCCGGCTGTATGTTAACGATGATAAGCTACTGACCTCCTGGACCATCGACTCGGCGCAGATGGAGGACAACTCAATCATCAAACTGGATGTACCCGCATCGGACCTGAATACCGGCCTGAACGGAGCGCATTGCCTGATAGAGATATCATCTCCGGATGGCGAGCCTGACTTAAGCCCTACATTCTGGATGACGGAGGAGAATGTATATCCCGACGGTCATCTGTCGATCAACGGCTATCAGCAGTATAACGATATCTGGTTTCAGGTAGTGGGAGAGTAGGAAAAGAGGATAACACATGATATTTGACGCGAATAAAGAGATAGAAAACCTGACCTCATGGATCCGTGACTGGTTTGCGGAGAACGGGCCGACAGCCTCCGCCGTGATAGGAATATCAGGCGGCAAGGACTCGAGCGTATGCGCTGCACTGCTCGTACGTGCACTTGATCCCGAACGCGTGGTCCCCGTACTCATGCCGGACGGAGAGCAGGCCGACATATCGGATTCATATATGCTGGTTGAGCATCTGGGGCTTAAGCCTCTGGTGATAAACATAGGTGATACTACGAAAGCCCTCAGGGCTACTCTTTCAGAACAGTTCGAATTAAGCCGCGATACCGAGATCAATATCCCGCCCAGAATACGCATGACCACGCTCTACGCAGTCGCTCAGAGCCTGCCGAACGGCGGACGGGTGGCAAACACCTGCAATAAGTCCGAGGACTATATAGGATATTCGACCAAATACGGAGATGCGGCCGGAGATTTCGGAATACTCGCAGCCTATACGGTCACAGAGGTGCTCAAGATCGGTGAAGCGCTCGGCCTTCCCGCGGAACTTGTACATAAGACTCCTTCGGACGGTCTGTCAGGTCTGTCCGACGAGGATAAGATCGGATTCACATACGCCGTCCTTGACAGATATATCAGCGAGGGCATCTGCGAGGATGAGTCTACACGCGAGCGCATCGACCATATGCACCGCATCAACCTGCATAAGCTTAAGACCATCCCCTCCTGCGAGCGAAGATGATCTCCTCGTACGAGCCATAGTGTTTAGAGGAATAAAAACATGAAACCATTATCTGAGAAAACAGCACACTTTACGGATTCCGTGATCAGGAGGATGACACGCGTATCCAACGAATATAACGCGATCAATCTCTCACAGGGATTTCCGGACTTTGATCCGCCGGCTGAGATCACGGATAAGCTCCGCGAGATAGCAGCACGCGGACCTCACCAGTACGCGCTCACCTGGGGCGCGAAGAACTTCCGTGATGCTCTGGCTGCGAAGCATGAGCATTTCTCCGGAATGAAGATCGATCCCGAGAGTGAGATCGTGGTCACCTGCGGGAGCACCGAGGCTATGATGGCTTCTATGATGAGTGTATGTGATCCCGGCGACCGCGTGGTGGTTTTTTCACCTTTCTATGAAAATTACGGCGCAGACGCGATCTTAAGTGGTGCCGAGCCGATATATGTGCCACTCATTCCGCCGGAGTTCACATTTGATCCGGATTTATTGGAAAAAGCGATATCACAGCCGGGTGTCAAGGCGCTCATACTCTGCAATCCGTCAAATCCCTGTGGAAAGGTCTTTACGCGCGAAGAGATGGCGCTGATCGCGGAGCTCGCCATACGATATGACATCTATGTCATAACCGACGAGGTTTATGAGCACATTATCTACGATCCGTACGAGCACATCTACATGGCGACATTGCCGGGGATGCGCGAGCGTACGATCACATGCAACTCTCTGTCCAAGACATACTCGATCACCGGCTGGCGCCTGGGCTATGTGATCGCCTCGCCTGCCATTACCGACCGTGTGAAAAAGGTGCATGACTTCCTGACTGTCGGTGCCGCAGCCCCTCTCATGGAAGCGGCTACTGTGGGACTGCAGTTCGGTGATGATTATTATGCCGGCCTCAAAGCACACTATACTCATATGAAGGATATCTTCACGGAAGGCCTGGCTTTCGCCGGACTTACTTTCACTAAGCCTCAGGGAGCATATTATGTGCTGGTGGATATCAGTGAATATGGATATGAAGATGACGAGCAGTTCTGCATAGATCTGGCCAGAGAGGTCGGAGTGGGAGCGGTGCCCGGCTCGAGCTTTTTCAGAGAAAATGTGAACCATCTGATCCGCCTGCATTTCGCCAAGCAGGACGAAACCCTGCTCGCTGCCATCGACCGCCTGCAAGATATCCACCGAATTATGCACTAATTCGCACATTTCGTGCACACTTCTGAACTATTATTGCTTTTTCTGTTATCTTTTGTTATAGATGACCGAAATATCATATTTATACCTATTTCTATCTGTATTCTGCTGAACAATATCTATGATGGTCATCACATATAATATCTTGTGATTATTCTTGGAACGCCCGCACCATCGAGTCGAGCAATAATCTCAACCGTTTACTTCTTGTATTACTGAATCCCATATTGCTACGTATATTTGCTGAATAATAACTCCGTGTATTACTTGGGTGCAGATAAGACTCCTGATCTTCATCAAAACACATATGATCAACCGGCCCCTTTGACAACTCAAAGGGGCCGGTTTTATACGCGTTTGCAGATTCCTCACGATTGTTATTTTATTATTTTTTGTGAATAATGCGGATAGATGCCAATCTCTTGCAATGCTATCATACGCACAAAGCAGTAATCTTATAATAGTTCTTATATTTTCTATATATCTTTTATCTGATTTTCCTGCTTACCAAACGCCCGAACAGTTTAATAGCAGGAGACAGAAAAGAGCCTCCTGCGAGTATTGCATTCAAAGGAGGAGATATATGAATGTAAAAGACAATGCAGTAAGTGTCAATCGAGAGTATAAATCCGATGTGTTCAAACTCTATTTCAGCCAGAAAAAGGAACTCATCGAGATATACAATGCGTTGAACGGGACCAGCTACACGGTTGATGATGATCTGACTATAAACACACTGGATAATGCAGTATTTCTGAAGATATATAATGATGTATCATTCGTTCTCAGAAATACTATCAGCTTATATGAACACCAGTCTACCGTGAATCCTAATATGCCGTTGCGAGATCTTTTCTATATCTGTGATATGTATAGGGGAGAAATCGCAGGAGAGGATCTATACGGATACAGACAAGTTAAGATACCCACACCTCGATTTGTAGTATTCTATAATGGAACTACAGAAGCTCCGGAGAAGCAGGTTTACAGGCTGTCTGATGCATTTAAACAGATAACCGATAAACCTGAACTAGAGTTGACCGTTACGGTGTTGAACATCAATTACGGACATAATGAATCGTTGATGAGTAAATGCAGATCCCTTCGGGAATATGCTATATTTATACAGAGGGTAAGGGACAATCTTTCTTCCGGGTTAACGATAGAGGACGCAACATTATCTGCTGTCGACAGTTGTATCGATGAACATATTATGGAAGAGTTTCTGACCAGGGAAAAGGCAGGGGTGATAAGGATGCATGTTCTGGATTTCGATGAAGAGTTACACAACCGCTCGCTTATAGAGTATGGTAGAGAGCAAGGCATAGAACAAGGCATAGAACAAGGCAAAGAGCAAATACTTGTTAATATGATCAAAGCTGATAATATTTCAGATGAGGATATCGCTTTATACACAGGCTACTCAATTGAGCAAATCACGGATCTTCGTGCCGGGCTTGATTCAAACAAAGCGTAAAGACATTAACGCATCCGAAAGGATGACAGCGGTTGACATAATATCGATATAGCGCTTACATAACAGTATAAACAGCATATATACCGCATACTTAACAGGGGATTGGTGAACAGCCAATCCCCTTATGTGGTTTATTTTGCATTTCGCGCACACTCCTGACCTTTTTTTCCTATTTTTGGTATCTTATAAAACGTATAAGTAAAGTGCATATATTGGGTCTGCGATACTGACGACTACTGTATACTGTATTTTACCGAAAAACTATATTTCTTAATCGTTTACTGTTTTTCTTGGAACGCCCGCACCATCGAGCCGAGCAATAGTACCATTTCATTTATCTTAATAGGAGGATATTACATTAAGAAGAGATTTGGGAAACCAGGCTGTTATCAAAGCGATCACGGTTGGCATCTCCGCCATGATATACTGGGTCAGTTGTCAAGACAAATCTTATATAGCTTCTTAAGTGAACCTTTATCTGTACATAGAGAGGGAAGGATCCCCTCCCCATGCTGATATCATTATCTGTAGTATAACCTCTGGATCAAGCTGCTTCCTTAGCT
>JAFSTN010000012.1 GCA_017450485.1 Lachnospiraceae bacterium | reverse complement strand
TGTAGCGTATAATCTTTTCCATAAAGAACATCCTCCTAAGTAAAGTTTTTTTATTCCAATTCAAAACCTTACCACAAGAAGGATGTTCTTTTCTGTTTAGATTTAATTGTCTAAAATTTCCGAGGGAACTTTTACGCTAGCACGCTCCAGTATCGGGCAGGGCAGCCTGACTATATTGTCAGCCGGATCAAAGTGTCCGTTATCCCTTATCATACCCATCAGCAGTTTGACGGATGTGTTACCCATCATGCGCAGAGGAAGTGACATGGTAGTCAGCCCCGGCATCAGGAACTGCGGTAGAATCGTTTCCAAGTATTTCTTCGGCATTCCGGTATCCGCTCTCTCTGACCCATCCGGCATATACGACCCTGGCATCTTCACGGCTCACGCCTATCACGCCGTTTGTCTTATTTACCACATCCATAGATCCGGGATTCCTCCACTACATCAGCTTAACGGAATTGAACTTCCTGTCTATCAGGTTTTTCATCAAACGTTCACTGATATGAGTCAACTCATCGATCACCTCATCTGAAACGGTAAATGAATACAATTCGTGGACTGAGGTCTCGCATATACGATCGACCGTATATACACATGTATCACTGTAGTGCCGGTCTGTCGGTATCCCCGGAAATTCACCGGCGATCACGAGAGACCTGATCTCGTATATACACTTAACAAGCCGGGCATCAAACCTCTCGCTTAGAAGCGCAAGAATGGAGGCATATATCAGGTTCAGTTCCTCATACGCCTCCATGTTTTCCCTGGTATAATAATCCGCAATCTCGAGGAAATATGATGCCATCACGGCTGCGTCATAATCCGTGCGCAGTTCTTCAAAATGTCTGGTTATGCTTGCATCACACAGGGTATAAGCATCTCTGCCGGCCAGAAGCTTAAAGGTGCCGAAACAGAACGGTTCCGTAATCCCCATAAACTTGTTGCCCTGCCTGCGTGCCCCTCTGGCAAATGCGGTTATCTTACCCGCCTCGGCAGTCAGGATCACCAGACGCTTATTATAGTCTCCGACTGGCGAAGTCTTAAGTATCATGCCGGTGAGCTCGGTGTAATCACTCATTTATACTCTTTTCGTCATATCCGAAATTCCTGAGTAACATATCCGAGTCACGCCAGTCTTTTTTGACCTTGACCCACAGCTTCAGATTGACCTGACCTTCGACCATGCTCTCAATATCCTTGCGTGCGGCACTTCCGATCTTCTTAAGCATCGTACCCTGTTTGCCTATGATCATGCCTTTGTGAGAATCTTTCTCACAGACGATCGTGGCATCTATATCCACTATGTGCGGCTTAAACTCCATGCGATCTATGACCACGGCTACTCCGTGAGGCACTTCATCGGACATGCTGCGAAGTATCTTCTCACGTATCATCTCCGATGTGATCTGACGCATGGGCTGATCGGTCACGGTATCCTCATCATAGAACATTTCACCCTCGGGAAGATACTTATATATGGTATCGAGCAGATCCTGACAGCCTCTGCCTTTCATAGCGGATACCGGTATGATCTCGGCAAACTCCATCTCGGACGAGTAAGCTGCTATGACAGGGAGCACTTCATCCTTTCCGAGTGTATCGATCTTATTGATACAGAGGATGACCGGAGTCTTCACGCTACGCAGTGACTCAAGGATATGCCTGTCACCACCGCCTATACGTTCATTCGGTTCGACGAGCCACAGTATCAGATCCGCATCATTAAGCGTATGCTCAGCTACACGGACCATGTAGTCTCCGAGCTTGTTATGTGCCTTGTGTATGCCCGGTGTATCCAGAAAAACTATCTGGCCGCGTTCATCGGTATATACTGTTCGTATCTTATTTCTCGTAGTCTGCGGCTTATGACTCGTAATGGCGATCTTCTGACCGATGAGTCTGTTCATCAGTGTCGACTTACCCACATTGGGCCTACCGATCAGAGCTACGAAGCCGGATCTTGTTTTACTCATTCTTGTTTTGGTCGGTTCCGCTCACGGGTGCCTCGGGTGTCTGTACCGGGCCGACAGCGGGTGCACCGGGTGTCTGTACCGGACCGGCAGTCGGGGCTCCCGGCTGAGCCACATACGATGATACGGGCCGGTTCATCGGCACGGGAGCCGGCATCTGTTTGGGATGCTTTAACCTGTGCTTACGTGAAGCAGCCATGCAGAGCTTCACGATCAGGAAAATGACCAGAGCAAATACGGCAAGCACTGCCAGATAAGGAAGTGCTGTTACAATAAATACCAGCAGGTCTCCCAGGAATTCGATCACATTTTCAACTGCTTCTTTGAAGCCTCTGCTGATACGCGCCCCTACAGAGAAGTCAACGGGTTCGGGCTCTGTATATTCGATAACTTCCTGAATATAGAGATATATCGTGGTATAGTCTACCAGATTATCATAGCTTCGAAGCTGCGCCTCTATGGATTCTATCTCATATCTGACTTCACTCAGTCTGTTCTCGATGTATATAAGCTCCTCGATATCATCCGCTTCCTTGAGCAGTTCTTCAAGTCTGTCGTACTCTACCTGCAGAGATTCCTTACGGCTCTTGTTATCCACATACTTAAGTGTCACATCCTCCATGTTCTCGGACTGATGTGTGATGTTGGAGTTCTCACCTATAGTAGCGATGAAGCTGTCCGCCTGAGGTGCAGGTATGCGAAGTGTATAATCTGCGGATCTGCCGTTGTATGTCGAACTGCCGTCAACGGAACTGGACTCGATATAACCGCCGAGGGCGGTAACACGGTTCGTTACGGTTGCTGTTACCGCATCGAAATCATAGGTCTCGATGTTCATATTTACGGTACGGATCAGCTTGCGATTGGTCTTTGTGCCGCCCTCTGTGACTTCGACTTCCTTGGCCTCAGCGCCGTTGTCAAAGCCTTCCTCCGCGTCCTCCATTTCAGTGGTCTCAGCATAGTCGTAATCATCATAAGCATAGTCACCCATTGCCGCAGATTCTGCTGCCGCAAAGGAGTCCGAGGAGCTCTCTCCGGCATATTTATCGCTACTGTTACTGTCACCGCATCCGGCAAGAGTTGCAATCATGATCATGACTGCTGCGGATACCGATATCAGCCTGCATATCTTCCTGTTCATTCTCTTTTTCATAAAAACCTCCCGTGCCTGTATACAGTTCAAATCACTCATTAAACAAGGGCTCTATGGAATCAAAATCACCGGCGCACTCCTGTATGGCTTCCTCTCCGCCCACAACACAGTACGCACCTGTATTCATTATAGCATCTATGTAATCTGCGAGCGACCTGATCGTTTCGGGTGTTGTAGCCAGAAGCTCATCTCTTTCTCTCTGAAGCCTTTCCATGGTCAAATTCGTCATATAAGCTGACAGTCCGAATGCCCCCTTGGCGCTCGGAGTCATGGGAATATCCAGATCGGCTATCGCACCGATGATATACTGAGTCATGGTCCTCTCATCGGCATCAAAGTTTCTTACATAATCGGCAGCACCTTCAAACACACCTACGGTCCGTCTGAGGTTTGGATCCCTGTATGATACGAAATATCCTTTGCCGGTCGATCCGTATGCCGTCATGCATCCGTACGCCCCTCCGCGCACCCTCACCTGAGTCCACAGATAATCATAGCCCATCATCACTTTCAGAGCCCTGAGCGCACCGTTATATTTAAGTCCGGCTTTTGAATAATCACCGCCTCTGGCAACATACTGTACCTGTGAAGCAGAAGTATATGCTTTGCTGCCTGCAACAGGTGCAACCTTGCCGCCCTGCTTATCTATGGGATCGGTGTACAGCTTAGATGCCAGATCACTCACAAGTTCCTTGAATGTCTCAAACGATTCTTCGGATCCCGTATAGTCGAGGGTCAGATTCTCCGGTCTGAATACCGATACACACAGCGTTTTAAGCTTCTCGGCCACATATTCAAAACGACCGTCATAGTCCGCATTCAGGCTCTCCAGCACACGCAGGTATGGGATGCCGTTCATCGTATTCATGGTAGCATCCGCCTCGGAGTACTGTGAGGCCGCCGATGCAACAGCCAGCGAATGGCCTGCGGATATCATGGACGAATGCATATGAGACATAACCTCATCTATAAGCTCGTGAAGTCTGTTCTTATCATCATAGCGTGTACTGAGCATCATCTCGGTCATGAGACGGATCGCATCGGGCATCCTGTCATACAGTGTTTTGCCCTTGATCTCATACATGATCTTATATTGGCCGATATCCTCTGTATTGCTGTACAGATTGGTTGCGGGGACGATACCTCCGGTCTTAAGGCTGATCTCTTTGAACAGCTCGGAATATGTATGCTCCGAGGTGTCCATCAGTCCCATCACGGACTTGAGCAATCCCAGATATACCCAGTCCTCGGTCTTTATATATTCGGTATTGAACAGGAATCTGATATAGCCGATTCCGTTAGTCTGTATATTGTGATATACGCAGGGAATACCGTCGACATCACGACGTTCCCATATAAATGCATTCGCATTCCTGCGCATATCCTCACGTTTAAGCATCGGTATCGTGGCAAGTGCCTCGGGACTGTCCTCGGATTCCTGATATTCCGCAAGTTCGGCAGTCGCAGCGACCATCCTCTCTCTTTCTTCGTCGGAAAGTGACTTTCTGTATGCTTCGAGCTTATCTGCCAGTTGCTTATCCTTGGCGGTGGTCAGGCCCTTCACCGGGCGTACCGCGAGGATAACTTTATGATTGTTGTTCAGGATACGGTCGCGGATCAGTTCCTCATAGTATCCTGTATCGACCTTTGCTTTGAGAGAAGCATAGACATCGTTGGAGATGACATGAACAAAAGGCTTCATATCGTCATAGAGCCAGCTGTCAAGCATCTGCATGCCCAGCATGAGTCCTTTCGGATATGATCCGTAGTCTGCCTCTCTGTATTTGAACTCAAACAGATTCAGAGCCGCCATCAGCGATTCATGATCCAGGCCTCCGTTTATCTGTGCCTTCAACGTATCTTCTATGATGGACGTAAACTCATCCAGCCTGTCCATATCCGTATCCTTGGCTATGAACGAAAAGTACGGCTGACAGATGCTGTTGGTATAATCACTGTATACATCCTTACCTATCCCGGCGTCGATGAGGGCCTTCTTGACAGGTGCACCCGGAGTCGAGCACAGAGCGTAATCCAGCACTTCAAAAGCGATATACTCCTCGGGATTCAGGTTATCATCGCTCACAACCATGGAATATGTCAGATATGTATGTTCCTCTTCGGAGGCAGTCTCCGCTATCGGATACTCCTTTTCCACATGAGATACGGATTCAAAGGCCGGCTGAAGCCTGATGGACGAATCGATATCCAGCTTCTCATAATGCGACAGATATGCGCTGTCTATATATGCCAGTCTCTCGGACATATCACAGTCGCCGTACAGATAGATATAGCTGTTGGACGGATGATAATATCTGCTGTGGAAGTCCAGGAAATCCTCATAAGTCAGATCGGGGATGTTATCGGGATGTCCGCCGGACTCTACGCCATAAGGTGTATCGGGGAAAAGCCCCTCCATGATCTCACGGCTCACCACATCGTCGGGTGAAGAGAAAGCACCCTTCATCTCGTTATATACGACACCGTTGATCTTCAGCTCGCCATCGGGCTCCTCAAGCTCATAGTGCCATCCCTCCTGGCGGAATATCTTCTCCTCACGGTAGATATTGGGATGAAATACCGCGTCCAGATATACATCGGTCAGGTTCTCGAAGTCCTTCTCATTGCAGCTGGCCACAGGGTAAATGGTCTTATCGGGGAAAGTCATTGCATTTAAGAATGTATTCAGACTCCCCTTAGCAAGCTCAATAAAGGGGTCTTTGACAGGATACTTATCGGATCCGCACAGCACACTGTGCTCCAGTATATGGGCTACACCCGTCGAGTCTGTAGGCGGAGTCCTGAAGCCTATGCAGAACACCTTGTTATCGTCATCATTGATGAGCAGTGTGATGCGTGCGCCTGTACGATCGTGTCTTGCGATCACCCCGAGCGAATCCAGATCAGGTATGTCACGCGATTCCAGGATCGTGTATCCTTCCAGTTGCTTAAGCTTTTCAAGTTGTTCGTTCTTAGTCATTTTACCCCTTTCACACGGAAAAACTCATCAATGCCAGCTTTGACACCGTGAGCTCCATGACTGCAATATTCTTCCTTTTCTTAGTCTCAACATCCATCTCCATCAGTTCTTCGATGCCGATGACACGTACCTTATATGCATATCCTTTGCTTTTGCCAAAAAGAGATCTCACCGGCTCGGTGATCCCGATCTTCACCTTGCACTTGAGTTCCCTAAGAGTCCTCGCGGAAAACATATCCGGTGTCAGATAATACAGGTGGCTCTCGATGGATGTCTCCGGATCCGTGTCCTTTGCGATATAGTGCTCGATGATCGCCTTAAACTTAAACGGTGCCATCTGATCTCCGATCAGTTCGGCATAAGTGTACTTCGCACCGAAACTGTAACTCGCGGAATCCTGCATGACATACTTATAGTCGGCATATGTGGTTTTATCCGATAATGTATCTATGAATCTGGGCATTTATACGGACTCCGTATCAGTTCCTTTTTCTGCTGACATATCTATATCTTCGATCTTACCCCCGCTGAACACGATAGCACGCTGTATGGCGTTACGGGTCAGTCCGGTCTCTTTCATCAGTTCTTCGATCGTCACTTTACGCCTGAGTTCTTCAGCCAGCTCGGCCGCCTTTGCAGCCACATCGTTGACCGATCTGAGCGTCTTCTCATCCTGCTTGCTCAGCTCGGCACATGTGGCGATATACTCCTCCATCCCGTCCATGATCATACGGGTAAGCATGCCATCGGCTTCGTTCTGATGCTCCAGCGCCCCCAGCATCGTAACTCCGAGACTCAGAGCCACATTTCCTTCACCAACCAGATCCTCCAGAAAAACTCCCTGTCCGGCATAGAGTTTCGCTATCTCAACCACATTTGCGAGATGCATCTCCACCAGTCTGCTCTGTGCGTTCGGATCTCCGGCCATGGCAGACAACGTCACCGCTTCCTTTTCTCCATCGCTGTATTCCGGCAGAGCATTAAGCTCCTCGAGATACATATTCAGATAATCTATCTCCTCAGCTTCGAGATAATCCTCATCCTGGAGCGGTTCGCCCACTCCGATGTGGTTCTTGCGCAGATAGTCATACACCATGTCCATCTGCTCGGTCGAAAGCTCAAGCTCGGCGAAAGCTTCATCAACCACCCCTGCTTCCAGGAAACCGCCTTCATCACGGCCCCGGCGAGTCAGATCCTTTAGTATTTGGGTAAATCGTGCCTCTCTGTCCATCAGCTCATCCTCACATGAGTATGTGTATAGAGATGCTCCTCACAATACTCATAATTACCTTCACACTTGGTACAGAAACGGAACTGCATATCAGGTGCATCTTCTTCGGTACGTCCGCATATCGCGCATTTATGTCTGGTGACACGGCCCGATGAACGGCTTAAGTCCCTGCCCGTAACCGGTGACTTCGCCGGCTGTCTGCGTCGCATCTGCACGGGACGTACACCCAGTCCGCGTCTGTTGCGCAGGTAGAAGATACCGAAATTCAGAAGTGCCATTCCGAGAGCCACCTTCACAAACAAGCCGCCCGTCAGGAACTGTATCGCAAGTATGACCAGATATACTATAGCCATCCACTTCGCTTTGACCGGAATAATGAACATAAACAGAAACATCGCATCCGGAAACGTCATCGCAAACGCAAGCAAAATGGACATATTTATATAATACGTGCTGAATACCGCGGCTATCATCTGTGAGTAGACAGCAGCCACCATCTCACCGCCGATGATATACGATACGATCATGATCAGAAAGGCTCCGATCAATGTCAGTCCTATACCGGAGAAAATATAGACGTTATACTTATACGTCCCCCATGTTCTCTCAAGGCTGATACCTATCGAATAATAACAGAACAGCATAATAATGACCCAGAATATATTGTTATCATTGGGCGGGACCAGAAGCCAGGTGACTATACGCCAGATCTGTCCGTGTATGACTTTAAACGGATCCAGATTCAGGTACATCAAAAAGTCGGGATTGATATATCTCATCGCGTACCCGACCGCATAACATATGATCATTATAAGCGGCAGATTTCTGATCGCATATCTGCCGAATCTCTTTTCAAATTCACTCATATCCTTATACTCCGTACTGCAAAACACACATGGATATGATACCAAAAAGGAGCCCGTCCCACAAGGACAGGCCCCCTTAAGATTATATTAAAACACTGAACAAAAGATTAAATCTTGAAGAACTCAACTGCTGACTGCAGCTCATCCGAACGTGACTTGGTACTTGATGTCTCATTCTGGATCATGGCAATGTTCGCGGCCATCTCCTGCATGGAAGCGTTGGTCTCCTCAGTAGATGCGGCATTTTCTTCCGAGATGGAGGACAGTGTGGAGATCTCATCCAGAACCCTGTCTTTGCCGGTATTGATCATCTCAACCTTATCGGTAACCTGTCTCATGGCATCGGTAGCCTGTTCGATACTCTGCTCTACCTGTTCGAAGCCCTGGCCCACCTCTACAAGTACATTACCTTCGTTCGATACGGCTTCCTTGATCTGCTCTGCAAGAGATACGTTACGGGCCGACTTGGCAATGATATCCGCGATGACGGTCTGGATCTCGCCTGCAGACTCATCTGACTGGGCTGCAAGATTCTTGATATTATCGGCAACCACTGCAAAGCCCTTGCCTGCTTCACCTGCTCGGGCTGCCTCTATGGAAGCGTTGAGAGCAAGCAGATTCGTCTGGCTGGCGATGGATGCGATAGTCTCGGCTGCTGTACGGATATTCTCCACAGCCTCGTTGGATTCCGTAATACCTGCAGCTACTTCATCAGAGATCTGTACGGTCTTCGCATTGGTATTCATCAGATCATCGAGTTTGATCTTGGCCTGCTCCGAGGCATCTCTGGCTGCTATGACTACTGAGCTGGTGGTCTCCGCAAGTCCTGCGACTTCATCGATGCCCTCACCCATCTCGTTCATGCTGCCTGCGATATTCTGTACGGATTCTGCCATCTCCATGGAGCCCTTTGAAAGCTCCGTGATAGCACCGGTGATACCATCCGCTGCTGAGTTGCATGTATCGGTAGCTTCATTAACCTCGCCCATAGCGGAATTGATGGTACCTGCGCCTGTGCTTACACGTCCGATGACTTCGGTCATGTTGCCCTGCAGTGTATTAACCGATTCGATAACTTCGCTCACCTCAGTGATGAATGATGTTGCCTGCAACGGCTTGGTAAGATCACCCTGTGCCATATGACCTGTAGCTTCTGCCACAAGACTGATCGGCTTTTTGATTCTGGATGCCACAAAATATACCAGCAGCGCACATAATACCACGATCAGAACAGCTACTACGCATATGATCATAACGACCTTATTGATGGCTGTCTTGATCTTCTCCTCGGCCTCTCCCGAAAACGACATGCCCACAACCTTGCCTGATGCGTCTCTGAGAGGAATGTAGTATACATAGTATTCTTTACCGCCGATGTTGACCCCGTCCGCATGGTACTCGCCGCCTGCTTTAACTGTAGCCCATATATCCGCAGCAGCCTGTGAACCTTCGTTACGTGTTCCGTCATCCTTACGAAGAGAGGTCATAAAGCGTGTATCGTCGAGGAACAGTGTGAGCTCCACGCCATCCGCTTGCAGCGAATCAACATACTCGTGAGCGTCATCATATTCGATAAAGCCCTCGTGCTTCAGATCATACTCAAAATACTGCCTCATACTCTCCGAGGCAACTCTCAGTTCCTTATAAACATCCTCTTCCATGTTGGTCGACAGCTCTCTGCATGACAATATGCCTATGATGAGTGCCGTCACAACTAAAGGTGCCAGTCCCAAAATCAGAAGAACCGGCAACAATTTGATTCCACCCTTTTTCTGTTTCATAATATCTCTCCTTTTAATCTAATGCTTTTATAGTTATTGTATAAGAGAAAAAACACAGTGCAAATTATATCATGGAACAGGGTTTTGTGCAAGTTTTACAATAAAACAAACCACATGCTGCAGGTATCTCTATGTACCCGCAACATGTGGTCATAAACATCAGTTCACACTCAATAGTCGTCTGTCAAAACCAAAGATCAGATCTTAAAGAATCCAAGTTCCTGATCAAGCTTCTTAGCCAGCTCATTCAGATCTGTAGCAGACTGAGACAGTACGTTAACCGTAGCATTGAGCTCTTCCATGGAAGCGGAAGTCTGCTGTGTAGATGCAGCATTCTCTTCGGATATGGCAGAAAGAGAATCCATAGCATCGACGATGATGGACTTGCTTGCCGCACTCTCCTGTGACAGACCGGAAATGGTAGTAACGCCATCCACCGTGCTTCCTACTCCGCCGATCAGCTCGTTGATCTGAGCAACGGTATTCTGCAGTACCACATTTACGTTCTCTGTAATATCCGTAACTTCCTTGGTCTTGCCTATAGCATTCTGAGACTGCTTGAGCAGTTTCTCCATCTCCGCACGGATCTCATCTGCGGTCTGCGCTGACTCTGTTGCCAGCTTGCCGATCTCCTCGGCAACAACTGCGAAACCGCGACCTGCTTCACCTGCTCTGGCTGCCTCGATCGAAGCATTGAGTGCAAGCAGGTTAGTCTGACTTGCGATGGATGTGATGCCGTCAACTCTCTCATTAACGCTCTGAACTGCAGCATTGGTAGCATTCATGCCTTCACTGATCTCATCCATAGCACGGCTCATGGCTTCCATGTTCTCTGCCAGATCACTGATAGCGCCGGCGGATGACTGGCTCTGATCGCTCATGGACGAAGCTGTGGTAGCAAGGCCTTCGGCATTATTGGCAACTTCCTGAATAGCATCGGAAAGCATGCCCATATTCTCTGATGCGCGCTGGATGGTATCTGCCTGATCGGTAGCACCCTTTGCGATCTCCTGAACTGCCTCGGATACGTCATCCGTAGTCTGACTGATCTGATCAGCACTCTCGGCAAGCAGATGTGACGATTCGCCCAGTTCAGCCATAGCTTCCTTCATATCTGTCACAACATTTGTGAGCTTATCATTAAGAGAATTGATATTACTTATGATGTCTCCAAACTCATCTTTACGCTTGATAAGTGCGGGATCGGTAATCTTCTCAAACTCACCGTTGGAGAGCTTGTCTATGGTCTTGTTTACTTCCACGATAGGTTTCGTGAATGAAGAAGCAAGGAAAATGGAAATGGCTGTAGCCGCAGCGATCATCAGAATGCCGACAATGATGATGATACGAATCATCCTATTCGCACCGGCAAGAGCATCACCCTTATTGGTAGCGACGACAGTAACCCAGCCTGTGAGGGGCTCACGCTGATAGGATATAACCCAGTCACCACCGTTGAAGCTGGAATCATAACTTCCGGATGCCTCCGGGTTGCTCCGGGAATCTCCATACCATGCCTGAGTACTGAAGTTAACGGGTTCGCCTGTCTCCAGATCCATGGATGTATGAGCTATCAGGTCACCGTTGTTATCACCGATGAAGATATCCTGACTTGCATATACAACTTCACCCTTAACCAGCTCTGTAAAGTCGGTCAGATTATAGTTTCTCTGAACGGCACCGATGAAGTTTCCGTCATCATCAAGTACGGGTGCTATGAATGTACAGATCCTCTTACCCGTAGTCTTGCTGATATTCTGATCCGATACACAGAATGTCTTGGTATCGCGACAGGAAGTGAAATACTCTCTGGAAGAAACATCTACCAGATCACCACTGGCTCTGGCTACCTGCATACCGTCAGCACCGGTAATAACCATGCCATTGCCGTCTCCGAAAGCTGCATCGGCTCTCGCAAGCCATGCAGCACACTCTTCGGGAGTAACAGTACCTGCAAGAGTGTCTCTGACAACCGTAGAAGCAGCCACGGTCTCGATCATTCGACGATTCTCTTTGACGATCATACCAAAATCATGCTCCACCAGGTTAACCTGAGCCACATTCATGTCATCCATATTCTGAATGGCCTCTTTATGGGATGAACTGTAGCTCACTATGATCGCTATGATCATGGGGATGGCCATAATGGCCACGATGATCAGAGTCAGCTTGGTCTTGACACTGTCAAGAAATCCTTTGCCGCTCTTTTTCCTGGGTGTTGATGAACTCATGTTGCAAAACCTCCGTTAGTTTTTGTCTGTATCAGTAAAGATATCTTTTGCGATATCTAAACGTCCGTTCTCTGCCGCAGTAAACAGTGCCTCGGTTTCACGGTTATCCTGCTCACCCTGCGCTATGTTGCCGGTCATCTCCCGGCTGAATGCATCATTTTCTTCCGCAGCACGCTCGGTTTGGTCTTCTTCTCCCATACCGCGCATCTCATCGATTTCCTCTCTGCGCTCGATCTCACTGTTATAGGTGCGGCTGTCGATCTTGCCCTGTCTGTACAGCGTATCGACCATACTGTCGGGATACCCCTTGAGCGAGCCTAAGTTGGCGGAAGTGTTCTCAGCGGCCTTATCCTCGGCCTTCTGTTCCTGTTCTTCACGCATCTCCTGACGCGCTTCACGGGATTCCTCTGCTTTCTCGCGACGCTCCTCGATAAGCTCGGCACGATGCTCCGCCGACTCCTTCTCCATCTCGGTCACGCTCTTCTCATCCTCACCGCCGGATTTAAGCGTAACCATGCCGTCTTCAAGCTTCTGGAGCGCTTCGGGTCTGGCGGTAACAGTGTCACCATCCTCGGATATATCAAGTACATCTCCGTATATCCCCTTTGCAGCTGCGTCTTCAACCTGACCGGCTGCCTTGCCGGCAGTATCGGCTGCTGCCTTACGTGCACCATTCTCATTGGCTTCCTGAGTTTTATCGGGAGTTGTGATAGTCTGGGCGCGACGAATGGCACCCATCTGCATAGAATTCTGTATCTGATTGATATTCACAGGTTCCATAACGGTCACCTCCTTGTAAACTGACTATGGTTTGTGCAATAAAATGACACTTAGTATATTTTACCACATTTTCAGGGAAGTGAACCGATTATTTGTTCAAACTGTCAAAAAGTTTGAATGGTTGGCATTATTGAGTATATAATGTAATATATATAAAGATTTATCGTAAAATCTAATGCATGTAATTTGCGAGGTAACTCATGGATAAAGGCATATTATTTGTTCAGGATTCATCAAGTTTCCTAACCAATGCCATAATTTCCACTCTGGAAAAAAATGATTTCAAATGCGGTACTGTTTCATTTAATGTAGACGAACTGTCCGCAAATGTCGACAGATACGACTGTATCTTCATAAATATCGAGAAAGATTCTGCCTTCCATCACACCCCCGAGTTGGTCTATCTCAAAGATCAGGCGTGCTTCAACGATAAGAAGTGTATGATAATGGGGATGCCCAACGATATAGACGACTGCATGGAGATCCTGACGGAGGCATCCATAATAGCTAAATTCGAAAGACCTATCAATACCCGGGATGTAGTGGATAAGATCACATCCACCTTTGAAGATGTTGTGGAAAATCTGAACCGCAAGACGATACTTGTCGTGGATGATTCGGGTACTTTCCTGCATGCGATCCGCACCTGGCTCGATCCGGTGTACAAGGTCATCATGGTCAATTCGGCAACCAATGCGATCTCATATCTGGCAACGAACACTCCGGATCTGATACTGCTCGACTACGAGATGCCGGTATGTTCCGGTCCGAAGCTTCTCGAGATGATCCGAGCCGATGCTGTCACTGCTGCCATTCCGGTTATCTTTTTGACCAGTAAGGGCGATCGCGAAAGTGTGCAGAAGGTTTTGGATCTGCATCCGCAAGGGTATCTCCTCAAGACAATCACCCGTCCCGAGATGCTTAAGGGGTTGGAGGATTTCTTCAAGAAATACGATGAGGATCATCCGACTGAGCAGTCTTTTGATGCCCTCGGAGTACTTGAGAATCTGTTCTGATCATTATTTCATATATTTCTTCTGTGCCTTCACGACTATCAGCCCGTAGACTATCAGCAGAGCAAAGAACACTCCGTTAATAATGAGCTGAACAACCAGATAAGCCGTTGAATCCTGTGCGTACTTCGTGAATAAGATATTGAAAATACCCGAGGCGGCGCACAGCAGTCCCACGATAAGAAGTTTCCACCAGAGATAATCGATAAAGCCCTGCTTGTCTTTCAGCATGCTCTCATCAAGACTCCTGCTCATGACCACACCGGAGTTGATCCGCCCCTTCGTTTTCATCATCACGGCGCAATACGCCATATACAGCCCGCAGGCTATGACCAGCATATCAAAAACACTAAAACTCATACCATCACCTGCTCAGAAAATCTTTGACAGCCTGCTCCATCTCATCAACTTCACATATGGTCCTGTGCAGTATGGGAGCTGTCCTGATCTCGCTTACAGCCTTCGGGATCGGAACTTTGCTGAGCTCATACAGTCTGTCCGCTTTATCGAAATCATCATCCGAGCTATACTCCGGATCGATCGCTCTGAGAACACTACCCGTGAACTTATAAGGACTGGCAGTGGATGCTATAACGGCAGGTGTCTTATCACCGCTCTTCTCACGGTATGATCTGTATACGCCTGCCGCCACCGCAGTATGCGTATCTATCAGATACCCGCATGATTCGTATATGCTTTTGATCGTATTCAGAGTCTGCGCTTCATCACAGTATCCGCCGGCAAAAGGCTCCAGCTTTGCCTTCATGTCATCGCTTATATCATATCTTCCGGTCCTGGCGAGCAGTTCCATCAGTGTCCTGCATTTCGTTGCATCATTACCGCTTATATGATAGATCAGTCGCTCCAGGTTGCTCGATATGAGAATATCCATGGATGGTGACGAGGTCAGGATGAACTCTCTGTTCCTGTCATATGTGCCTGAGGAGAAAAAATCATACAGCACTTTATTCTCATTGGAGGCGCATATGAGCTTCGCTATCGGGATACCCATCTGTCCGGCGTAATATGCAGCCAGGATGTTACCGAAATTACCAGTTGGTACAACCACGTTTATCGGTGCTCCCTCGGTTATCCGCTCTTCTTTCAGCAGTCTGGTATAAGCATATACATAGTAGACTATCTGAGGTATAAGGCGTCCTATATTGATGGAGTTGGCCGATGAGAATCTCATCCCCCGCTCTTCCATCCATTTACGCAGCTCCTGATCGGCGAAAAGCTTCTTCACGCCGGTCTGGGCATTGTCGAAGTTACCGTTGATGCCCACGACATGAGTGTTGTCTCCCTGCTGGGTGATCATCTGCTGTTTCTGGATCGGGCTCACACCGTCCTTGGGATAGAATACGATGATCCTGGTGCCGGGCACGGAAGCAAAGCCTGCCAGAGCCGCCTTGCCGGTATCTCCGCTCGTAGCGGTCAGGATCACTATCTCACTGTCGACGTGATTCTTGGCCGCAGCCGTAGTCATCAGATGAGGCAGTATACTGAGCGCCATATCCTTAAACGCTATCGTCGCGCCATGATAGAGCTCCAGGAAGAAAGCATCGGCAGCTTCTGCCAGGGGAGCTATCTCCTCTGTGTCAAATTTATCATCATATGCGGCATCTATGCACCGTCTGAGTTCATCATCGGTGTAGTCGGTCAGAAAAAGCCTCATGACTTCAAATGCGACATGCCTGTAATCCATACGCGCAAGATTCTGAAGTCCCGTCTCCAGCACCGGTATATGATCGGGCACGTATAATCCTCCATCGGAAGCAAGTCCGTTAAGGATGGCCTGTGAAGCTGTCAGGCATTCGTCCGCGCCTCTGGTAGAACTGTATGTTATTTCTTTCATAATATGTCTCCGTTTCGGGATAATAAAAAAACCAATCATTAATATACCACACGCGGTATGATACAATCAACGTATGAAACAGGATCAGCTACCGGGCGTATACCGGGCCAGACACAAAGACGGGAGTGAATACTTCCGCTCATCCATCACATACGACAATAAACACATATCACTGGGCAGCTATGATGATCCCGCGGATGCGCATCTGGCTTATACAGAAGCACAGGCTCTGCTGTATGCGTCCGCAGGTGAATCCGGCGATGATAACGCCATTGCCGCATATGATGCCGGAGTAAACCATCTGAGCTTCGACAAATGGGTGGTGTTGTGTAACTACCGCGATAACGGTGTCTATATCCCCAATCCGATCTACGTCAGGCCACGATTGTTTTATTACTATTTCGCACCGCACGATTTCTTTATCTTCTCGGGCGAGGATCTGTTCTACTATTCCGCACATCGCATACAGCGCAGAGGCGGTCATCATTTCGTGGCCGACTACGGCTCACAGATCAATATCTTGAGCCGCTACGGCATACGACCTCACGCAGTTGCCGGCAAAGATTACATATTCATCAACGGCAATCCGCAGGATATGCAGTACTCCAACATCAGGGTCATCAATCCTTACCACGGGGTACGCTCGGACGGAAACGGCAGATACTCTGTCCGCATACATGTAAACGGATATCTGAATGTTGGAACATACGACTCTGCCATAGAAGCGGCAGTAGCTTATAATAAAGCCGCAGATATACTCCTAGAAGCAGGAATATCAAAGCAGTATTCCATGAACTATATAGACGGACTCTCTCCCAAGTCCTACGCAGATATCTATACTTCGGCAGCAATATCGAACGGTGTCACAGACTATAATAAGACCTGATCTCTTATCTCCGGTCGCTTATCTTGCGGTGTAATCTATAAACCCGACGCTCACTCCGTAATCACCGGACAGGCCGCTTATCAGCTTACCTCCGGTGTTATATTTCCACATGCTCATCAGGTAAGGATAGTCCGGCAGATTACCTTCGTTAGACATCCATATCTCATATTTACTGAGCGGCGCCACGTTGACCTGGCAGAGCAGAAATTCTTTATTTGCGGAGACCATGGCATTATAGCCACCCGTCTCGATCTGGCTGCAGAACGCAGTCAGTACGCTCGTACGTGCAGTCTTGTCTATCCCCTCTATCCTGGATACATCATTCGAGATCATATGCATCTCTATCGCTACCGGATAAGCCAGCTTGAACTGAGGATTTGCCGTCACCGTAGTTGTGGTCGTAGTCGTGACCGTATTTCCGTTTGCATCCTTGACCGGATCGGAAGGATCGCGTACGACTGCGGCTTCATTCACTTTTTCCGTAACGACATGCTCCGTGCCGTCCGCATCCGTAGTCACGGTCGTCACGTTTCCGTAGGGATCCAGGTTCACTGTCTTCTTGGAGGTCTGAGTGCCCGCAGAGTCAGTCACTGTCGTAGTGGTGTTTCCTTTATTATCAACCACCGTTGTCGTGGTATTCCCGTTGACATCCTTCACGGAAGTAGTTGTACCGTATTTGGTCGGATCCGTCTCAAGGCCCATGCTCTTCAATTTCTGCTGTACAGTCTGGGGAACACCGCCTGTCGTCGTTGTCGTACCATTGGTTACAGCTGTACCGTTAGCGGTTGTGTTGCCGGTATTCGTGCCGGTGCCGGCTGTTCCGATATTACTATTCGTCTGCGCTGTGGACAGTCCGAGACTCTGGATCGCCGACTGGGCTGCCGCCAGTTGCGTCATCACATACATAGCCTCCTCTTTCGCCTCGGTCTCATTTACCGCTTGTGAGGAGAAATATACACCAAACGGTATCCCCGCTTTCGCCGCGCCGGTCACATTATCTATGAACTTCGTATCTGCGATGATATGTCCGGAATCATAGCCTCTGGCTCCTACCCTGATCATCACGAAATCAGCCTGTCTGGCGAGTTGCGGCCAGTCTATCGAAGTGGTGTACTGTGATATGTCGACACCGGTCTTAGTCACACGCCTGCCGTTAACGTAGTACCCCATTATACCGTTCTGGCTCTGGAACTGGGTATCCTCGTAGGTGTTAAGCTTCAGGGATGAGTTGATGGGCAGCCATTCCATGGTACCGTCTATATGTGTGACCAGTGTATGCTTGCCGTCGGTCGCGGGATCCGCATTATCGGCTTCGGCCTTTGCAGCTGCTTCAGCCGCTTCCTCCTCGGCCTTTTTCATATCGGACTCACGCTGTTCCAGCTCATCCTTACGGGCGGTATTATCGGGAACGAGCGGGTCGGTACCTTCATACTCCTCTCCGTACTGATACATATCCCAGAAATTCAGATCATCGGCTCTAAGAGTATCCACTTCCTGCTCCGGCTGTGCCTGCTCCGCAGTATCTGCAACAGGAGCATACGAGGTTTGCGCATGCGGCTTCTTCTTGGAATTGGTCGCAAGCACAAGCGCCAATATGAAAAAAATAGCGAGAGATGCCCCCAATATGATAACCGGCATCCTCACACTCAATCCGCTGTATTCTTCTTCGTTGTCGTGTTGTAATTTCATGGTTTTGTGATAATGTAAAATGGTCAATTGAAAGGATGCATATACATCACTCCCGGAAAGAATTATACCACACGAAAGGTTCACATGTGCAGACACACCTCTGATAAGTCCATACACGGATGTAAATGTGCCATCTGTGCCATGCTGCTCGCCGGCATACTGGCAGCCTCTGTATGCGGATGCGTCGGAATACCGAATGCAGGTACGGTCGAAAAATCCGGCGTCCCCGTATCCCGTACCGGTCTGTACTTTGACACCGTGGTGACCGTCACACTCTATGAATACGAAGGTTCATCCGACACCATATTTGACGACTGTTTCAGGATGTGTGAACATTACGAATCTCTGTATTCACCCACGATAGAAGGTTCGGATGTATGGAATATCAATCACGGGGAGGGAAAACCGGTAAAAGTCGATACAGAGACAGCCGGACTAGTGCGGACAGCGGCAGATTACTCCGCAATGTCGGAGGGAGTGCTGGATCTGACTGTCGGAGGATTGTGTGATCTGTGGGATATAAGCGGACAGTCGCAGGAGGATACTCCGCACATTCCATCCGATGATCGGATCGCAGAAGCTCTTACACATATAGATCATACAAAAGTAACTGTCGGTGCAGAGGATGCCACGGACGGTCCCGGCAGCACCGGGGCATCAGTCACGCTCTCCGATCCGGATTCCAAGATCACACTCGGTTTCATTGCCAAGGGATATGTAGCTGACAGGCTCGAGGAAATGCTCAGAAGCGAAGGTGTCGGAAGCGCTTTGATAGATCTCGGAGGCAACATCGTGACCATAGGAGAGCGTCCCGACGGAGGCGCTTTCCGTATAGGCATCCAGAAGCCTTTTGCCGATCAGGGAGAGGCCATCACCCGCATAGCTGTCGCTGACGGCATGTCCGTGGTCTCATCCGGAATCTATGAGAGATACTTTCGGTCGGACGGGCATATATATCATCATATTCTGGATACAAAAACAGGTTACCCCACCGACAATAATGTCTACGGGGTAACCGTGGTTTCCGATTCTTCCGCCGAAGCCGATGCGCTCTCCACTCTCTGTCTTCTGCTCGGAGTCCGGGAAGGCCTGGACCTCATCGAAGATACTCCCGGAGTGGAAGCCATGTTCATCTCTTCGGACTATACTCTAACGTGCAGTTCCGGGTGGAACGATCTCACACCTTGAATCTGCTCATGTTCTCATCCAACTCGTCTGCTATGCCCTTCAGTTCCTGAGCCTTCTCGGAGATATTCGCAACTATGGATGTTACCTGAGTAGCCGAGTTCGAAGTCTCCTGTGTGCTCGCAGCGTTTTCTTCTGCTATAGCGGTCAGGTTCTGAACTATATCAACTACCTCAATACGTGTCTTATCCAGCTCTGCGGACTTATCCCTGATAAGTCTGATACTGTCTATGGATGCCGAGATACCGTCTGCAACCTCACTGAACTTCTGCTCGGTCTGAAGCACGTTCTCATTCTGCTCGTTCATGATATCCTGAACATCGCCCATGGTCTCCACTGCCTTCTGAGAGTCAGACAGCAGCTCATCGATAATAGCTTCGATCTGCTGAGCGGATTCGTTGGACTGCTCTGCCAGCTTCTGTATCTGTCCGGCAACTACTGCGAAACCGCGACCCTGCTCACCGGCTCTGGCTGCCTCTATCGAAGCATTGAGGCTCAGCAGGTTGGTCTCTTCGGCAATCGCAGTGATCAGATTGGTGGCTTCGCGTATCTTCTGAGCAGATGTGTTCGTAGTTTTGGTCTGCTCGGCGATGACAGTAATGGAATCTACGGCCTTGCGGTTGATCTCCTCAAGAGTACGCAGTGTATCCTGAGCTTCACCCGATGCGGTACGCATGCCTCTGGCTACTTCAACCAGATTCTGCAGTTCCTGTCCGTTCTCCTCAACCAGATTACCCATCAGGATGACATCCTCGGTAGCCTTCTGAGTCTCATCAGCCTGCGATGTGGCTCCAGTAGAGATCTCGGATACAGCCAGCTCCACCTGTTCCATGGTGATGGTGGTCTCATTGGTACCGGACTCCAGTGTTTCGGAAGCAAGTCTGACATTATCAGCCTGTCCCTTCAGGGTAAGTATAACCTCGGAAAGCACTCTCTCCAGTTCGGCCATGCCCTTCGCCATCAGACCGTTCTCATCCTTGCGTCTGCTGAGGCCTGCAAGGTCGGGATTCTCTGTCATATCCAGGCCGGCCAGTTTCTCAACCGCATCGGATATCTTGATGATGGGATTCGTGATCATGCTGGACAGTACGAATGCCAGCGCTACAGCAACGATCAGCACTACCACCGCCATGATATATGCCATGCGGCTCACTCTGTTGATCTCTCCCATGGCATCATCTTCATCGGCCGTAACGACCAGTATGGCATAATTGTCTTTATCCACATAATAAGCGGCATACTTATATGCGCCCTTATACTCATACTCTATAACATCGGGCTCGGGATGTTCTCCGGCTTCTATCCGCGCCACCAAGCCCTTAACGGCTGCGTTCTCTACCGGATTGCCTACCTTTTCCTCATTGGGATGGAACATCATCATACCGCTGCCATTTACCACATAAGCGTATGATGTGCTCAGGCCGTTGATGTTAACATCACCGAAGTCCTCATTCAACAGCTTATATACATTCAGATATGAATTGCCGTATGAATCAAGTCGCAACTGAAGTGTCTCACCATATGACTCGGCAACGTCCAGCATGTAATTGCGGACTGTCTCCTTCATATCTTTCTGAACCGTCGGAATGATCATTACCAGCATTGCTATCACTGCTACGATAACAGATACCGAAGTAAGTGCAATGATCCTAAACTTGATCGATGAGAAAAACCCCACCTTCCCTGTTCTCTTCGCTTCTTTAGCGTTTTTGCTACCTTCAGACATTTCACGCCTCCATACATTTAATTCGCAACTTCCGTCACGATACTACAAATATACCAAAAAATCAGGCATAAGTACAGCTATCACTATGCACAATGTACATCATTTTAATTTGTCATATATATCAAAACAATCCAGCGTTGAGAAGTAATCGGCAGGAGTCTCGGCACGTCTGATAAGCACGGTCTCCCCGTCAGGTTTAAGAAGTATCTCGGCGCATTTCAGCTTACCGTTATAGTTATAGCCCATGGAATACCCGTGAGCACCGGCATCATGGATCACCAACAGATCACCTGTCTCAATTTCCGGCAGAGATCTGTCTATCGCAAATTTATCGTTATTCTCACAGAGCGAGCCTACTACATCATACACATGATCACAGGGAGCATCTTCTTTTCCGAGTACTGTTATATGATGATACGAACCATACATGGCAGGACGCATCAGATTGACCGCACAGGCATCTACCCCGATATACTCCTTGTAGGTATGTTTCTCATGGATAGCTCTGGTCACCAGCACACCGTACTCGGCCATCATAAATCTGCCCATCTCCGTATATATGGCAATGTCTCCCATGCCTGCCGGTACGAGCTTCTCATCATATACCCTGTGCACACCTTCTCCTATGACAGCTATATCGTTTGGTGTCTGATCGGGTGAATAAGCGACTCCCACACCACCGGAGAGATTGATGAACCTGATATCCGCGCCTGTCTCACGGCGCAGCTCTATAGCCAGATCAAACAGCTGTCCGGCCAGCTGGGCGTAATAGTCATTGGTCACGGTATTGCTTGCGAGAAAGGCATGTATCCCGAAGTGCTTTACGCCTTTGCCCATAAGCGTGCGATATGCTTCAAACATCTGGTCACGGGTCATTCCGTATTTCGCATCTCCGGGATCATCCATTATCCCGTTGCTGAGCATGAACTTACCGCCGGGATTAAATCTGCAGCTCATTGTCTCGGGCAACTTACCGCCACACGCTTTTTCACAGAAATCTATATGAGTGATATCGTCGAGATTGATGATGGCTCCGAGCTTGCACGCATAGGCATACTCTTCGGCAGGTGTCTCGTTACTTGAGAACATGATCTCGGTGCCGGTGATACCGCATGCATCCGAGAGCATAAGTTCGGTCATGGATGAACAATCGGAACCGATGCCGTACTCGTGCATGATGTTCATCAGAAAGGGATTGGGGTTGGCTTTGACGGCGAAATACTCCTTAAATCCCGGATTCCAGGCAAATGCCTCCTTCACTGCCTTCGCATTGGCACGGATCCCCGCTTCATCATACAGATAAAACGGTGTGGGATATTCGGATGCTATCTTTTCGGCGATCTCTTTGGTGACAAAAGTTGTTTTTTTCATAATTCTCCTCCATAGGTAGGTCTGAATATATGCAGCACATGCAATGCCCTGGTAGTCTCGATATATAATGCCTGCCTGTGCAGATCCATCGGTTCAAAAGCTTCATCGATCACAAATACGGTATCGAACTCCAGTCCCTTGGTCAGATAGAAAGGTGCTACACTCACACCCGTCTTAAACAGAGACGTATCCGAAGTCAGCAGGCTGATCTCCCTGTCGATCCCGGCCAGGCTGTCATATATCTCGCCTGAACGGAATGCATCCCTGCACAGTACGGCGATCGTATCGGACTCGGGAGAATACTGCGCAATCAGATATTTAAGCTGTGCGATCAGATCCTCATCGTCACGAAACTCATGCTCTCCGACCGGTTCACCGTGACGGTCTATATTGCTGACGGTATCAAGCCCCACAATACCCGCGGCATAAGTCGTGATCTCAACAGTGGAGCGATAGCTCTTATCCATCTGTACTGTATACAGATCAGACCCGAATATCCGTGGCAGGAACTTGAGCACATCGCGATGCTCACAGTCAATGGTCTGTGCCTTGTCTCCGAGTATCGTCATGGCACAGGGAAATACTTTCTCTATCAGTCTGTATTGCAGATATGTATAGTCCTGCATCTCATCTATTACGAGATGTTTGACCGACCTCTCCGTGTCGTGGAAAAAGAGCGAGTACTTAAGATATAACAGCGGATAAACATCTTCGTAAGGAATGAGTTCAGCCCTTAAATATGTCGCTTTTTTTCTCACATAAACGAATGAACCCGTCTCGTCGTACATGTCATCGGCGGACTCTGACTCACCGTCCTCTCCATCATCGGGACTCCCCTCGGGAGTGACGTAAGCTGCCGGAAGCTCATTTCTGCCGGAGGAAGCCAGAAATGCGTTATACAGGCTCAGCAAGTCACGATCAACATACATCGCATTCAGACTGTCCGTGATATATGCACGCTCGTCCACAGACATATCACGCCCGCGGAGAGTCTCTTCCTCATCAATGATGAACTCGGCTATACGGTTCATTCGTTCCATAAACGGAACATCCCACAGTTTCTCATAAAAGAGGGATGATATATAGTCTGCCTTAACTTTACGCCCGCGGTATCTGTAATCGCGGATATCGACTCCGTCGTATTCCAGGCTCAGAATAAAACCATCCAGCTCACGGACATAATCTTCGCTCTGCTTGTAGTCCGCTTCCGTGCTCGCATGTGAGGGGTGAATATCCGGAGAAAGGATCTCCTCCAGCCTGTCATAACGATCCTGCGCCTCTCCGTACTTGCGAAGCCTGCGATAGGCCCACACATCCAGACTCATCTCACATATATTCTCTTCGCCAAGTTCGGGAAGAATACGTGAGATATAATCGGCAAACACGTAATTGGGACTGAGTATGAGTATCTGTGAAGCCTTCAGAGTATTGCGGTTATGATAGAGCAGATAAGCTATGCGGTGGAGCGCAACACTGGTCTTGCCGCTGCCGGCACATCCCTGTACAGCCAGTATCCTGTGACCCGTATCTCGGATGATCGCGTTCTGCTCCCGCTGAATGGTCGTAACTATCGCCTTCAGCGAAGCAGATGCATGAGAGCCCAGTTCCGCACGCAGGATCTCATCATCTATATTCATATCGCTCTCAAGCATGTAAACGATATGTCCGGATGATATCTTGTACTGGTATTTATGAGTGATCCGTCCCGTGATACGTCCCGCGGGAGCATCATAAGCGGCAGGTCCCGCATCATAATCATAGAAAAGGGATGATATCGGAGCTCTCCAATCGTATACAAGCGGCATCATGCCCGCCGATTCCGACAGATTGGATATGCCTATATAGCATGGTACAGGTTCACTCTCGCCGTCGAAGACGAAATCCACGCGGCCGAAATACGGTGAGTCTTTCATACGTTCATATGAAAACTTCTCGCGTATGTAATCGGCCTTCTGCATGATCTTCTGCCTGATGGCATTGGTGTTGTCATACAACTCGTAGCCGTATTCATCGAATTCAGTGTAGCTGTTCCAAAAGTATTCATGGAAATCAGCCATATCCTTATCAGTTATATCAACTCTGGCATCAAGCTCGGCCATTTTCCGGTCGATGAGTTCAAGCACTTTAGCCAGAAATATCTCTTCTTCGCGTATACTCATCTGATATTCTCTATCTGCCAATCAATGGGGGATACGCCATGCGATTCCAGAAAATCGTTACATTTGGAGAAATGCCTGCATCCGAAAAATCCCCTGTAAGCGCTGAGCGGACTCGGATGCGGAGCTTCGAGATACAGATGCTTCGGGTTATTCAGCATGGCCTTTTTGTGTCTGGCATGACTCCCCCAAAGCATAAAGACCACAGGCCTGTCCACCGCATTGACTGCATTGATGACCGCATCCGTGAACTGTTCCCAGCCTTTATTCTGATGCGATGCACTCTGATGCGCACGTACCGTCAGAACCGTGTTCAGCAGCAGTACACCCTGTCTGGCCCATTTCTCCAGATATCCGTTGTCGGGAATATAACACCCCAGATCATCATGCAGTTCCTGATAAATGTTCTTGAGTGACGGAGGGATATCCTTGGGTGCCACATCGGGCAGCACCGAAAAACACAATCCATGTGCTTCATGCTCATTGATATACGGATCCTGTCCGAGTATGACCGCCTTGACTTCTGACAGAGGTGTCAGATGAAGCGCATTGAATATATCCTCTGCCGGAGGATAGACTGTGGTTGTGCTGTATTCTTCACGCACGAAACTATACAGCTTCTTATAATAGTCCTTATGAAATTCATCAGAGACGGCTTTTTCCCAGTCTCCGGTCAACATCGCCATGATCGATCCACCTGTATCCTGTCAGAAATCGGATCCGCCTCCGTACACACTATAAGCGTACGGGGATTCCGCGGCCATTCAGATACCGCTTCAGATCCATGATATCCATTTCATGATAGTGAAAAAGAGATGCCGCCAGGGCAGCCTCGGCGTGCCCTTTGTCAAAAGCATCATAGAAGTGACCCATAGTACCGGCACCGCCCGAAGCAATGACAGGAACATCAACACT
Organism: Lachnospiraceae bacterium; assembly: GCA_017450485.1. GTDB lineage: Bacteria > Bacillota > Clostridia > Lachnospirales > Lachnospiraceae > XBB2008. The sequence goes on along the minus strand of JAFSTN010000012.1, from coordinate 3,771 downwards.
GTCAGCGATCTGACGTGTCAGCTCCAGATCATATCCCTCTTTGGTCCCGTCACAGTCCATACTGGTGAGCAGGAGTTCGCCTGCACCGAGTCGGACGGCACGGATAGCCCATTCGACCGCATCTATGCCCATGTCAACACGTCCGCCGTTCTTATAGATGTTCCAGCCTGAGCCATCGGTACGACGCTTCGCATCGATCGCCACAACCACACACTGAGAACCGAATTTGTCGGCAGCTTCCGATATGAGAGTCGGATTTATGATAGCTGCGGAATTCACCGCCACCTTGTCGGCACCCTCACGCAGTATATCGCGGAAGTCATCTATAGTCCTGATGCCTCCGCCAACAGTAAACGGAATAAACACTCTCTCGGCTACCGCACGCACCATATCAACTGCGGTATGACGTGCATCCGATGAAGCCGTGATATCCAGAAAAACGAGCTCATCAGCGCCCGATTTCGAATATGCCTCGCCTGTCTCGGCAGGATCGCCGACATCTCTTATATTGACAAAATTAATTCCCTTGACTACTCTGCCATCTCTGACATCCAGACAAGGGATGATACGTTTAGTGTGCATTATCTGATCTCCAGGAAATTCGACAGCATCTTGAGTCCGACATCGGAGCTTTTCTCCGGATGAAACTGGACTGCGAATATATTATCTTTTTCTATGGCCGCATGTATATGCGTAGCATATTCGGTCGTCGCCGTAACCACGCTCTCATCCGCCGCTTCAAGATAGTACGAATGGACGAAATAGACATACGCCCCTTCATCTATACCTCGAAACATACGTCCGGAATGAGGAAAAGAAAGTGAATTCCATCCGATATGAGGTACTTTTAATCCGACATCCGGAATCCGCCTGATATGGCCGCCGACCAGTCCCAGACCGTCGACGCCGGGGCTTTCTTCGCTTGATTCAAAAAGGAGCTGGAGCCCGAGACATATACCGAGAAAAGGAATACCGGCTTCGGTCACCTCTCTGATCACGGGACTGATACCATACTCATCAAGCCTGGCACAGGCGTCTCCGAAAGATCCGACTCCGGGAAGTATCACGCTGTCCGCATTGAGAAGATCCTCGCGGTCACGGGTCAGACGAGCAGTGTAACCCAAATGTTCCACTGCTTTCTCTACGCTTTTTACATTGCCTGCATCATAATCTATGAGAGCGACCATCGTGTATCCTCATCAATTGGCATAAATCTGATATATAAGTGCGTCATCGCCGTCGCCGACATTACCGCCTTCTACAGGAGCTCCGCCGGTCGGTGCTCCGTCGGGGATGACGTTGCCGTTCGCATCTATGGTAGCCTGATAATATACATCTTCTTCGGGAACCGATCCGTCTTCGGGAGGAGCCGGCATATCGCCGTCCGGACCGGGCATCCCGTCTCCTCCGGTCATTCCGTCAGGTCCCTCGGAACCGTCTCCGGGGAATGTCTCGGCATCAGATCCGGGCACGGCCTCATCGACGGAGCCTCCGGGCATGCCCATACCGGGATCGATATTCTTACCCGGTTGGGGTGTACCGAAGATGATACTGTCTATAAATCTCGTATAATCTCTGTCTGTGCCGGCAGCTATGATCTTACGCGCGAACTCAGGACTTACTCCATACTGGGCAGACAGCAGATTGAGGATATTGTTATAGCTCATATCCAGTTCAGCCTGAACTTCGGTCGTGTCATAATGCCGCATCAGATAATCGTAGCAGGCCACACCGCTGATAAGCGAATCAAGTGCCTCTCTCGGCATGCCTATATCGCTGAATGTACGATATGCTTTCTCCCATCTGCGCATCTGCAGGATGCAGCTGGAGTTATTATAGATACGCTGGTCATCCTGTCCGAGTTTCTTGCCGTACAGGTTGGTATATACCGTATCGTATTCCTGATTGCTGTATGCGGTGCGTGCTTCCTTGAGCGTCATATCCGCCGGAACCACGAGACCTATCACAAGCAATGCCGCAAGTACAGGTGCAAATACTAGGAATATCATCATCACTTTCTTCTTCGGAAGCTTCTTGATCGGAGGAAGTGATACTTCCTTTTCAGCTTTCTTGGCATCCTTTTCTTCCTTGGCTTTTCTTGCCTTCTCTGCCTTTTCGGCCTTTGCCTTGGCTTTCTCTTCCTTCTGGGCAGCTGCCTTTTCGGCTTTTGCTTTGGCCTTAGGGTCGTCGGCGTCTTTGCCTTTCTTGTCTTTCTTGCCTTTCTTACCCTTTTTGCCTTTCTTTCCGGAATCCTCTGCATCAATCTCTTCAAGAAGAGCGAGATTTTCTTCACCTGCAGCGGATGCGGGGATCTCACCATCGGCAAGTTCGGTGTTTGCAGCGCCTTCAGACTCCTCATCCTCCTCTTCGGTAAGGGCCATAAGCATTTTCTTGATAGCCCCTATCAGACCACCCGATGAGGCTTTTCCTTCACCGTCATCTTCAAGCTCACCGAGGTCTATTCCATCTTCGCCATCAGCGGATTCACCGTCACCCTTCTTCTTGCGGGACTTCTTTTCTTTCTTGGGTTTCTTCTTGCGTTTCTTGCGGGGCTCTTCCCCGTCCTCTTCGTCCGTATCTTCTGAATCGTCTCCGCCGCTGCGATTGGGCATTGATTTAGCCAGCAGAGCATCGATATCCATCTCATCCACTGCCAGCTCACCGTTCTCACCGCCTTCGGCGAATATATCAAATGCCTCCCCTTCGGGAGCTGCGACATCAGGTACGTCTCCGTCATCGGATACCATCTCATGGTTATCGGACATGGCCAGGAGATTTTCTATCTCGGACAGATTGCCGTCCTCCTCAGGCACGAAGCCATCCTCCAAGCCGGCGTCTCCCCCGGCCGTGGCATTGTTCAGGAGATCATTGATCTGATCGGCACTGAGGATGTCATCATCACCGTCGGACTCTGCAGATGCTGCCGATGCATCTTCGGCAAGTGCTTCATCCAGAACAGACAGAAGGTCAGGATCGTCGATCGTAGGCTCTTCGGCGGCGGGCTCTTCAGCTACGGACTCGGGCTCGGGTGCTGCTTCGGCCTCGGGCTCGGGCGCTGCTTCTTCTGCGGCTTCGGGTTCTGCGGAGGTCTCCTCTGCGGGTGCTGCCGATGCAAACATTGCCGCTATCTGCTCGGGTGTAAGCTTCGCATTCGGATCGTCGGATACCGGAGTGACTTCTATCGGTGCAGGCTCCTCGGCTACAGGCTCGGGTGCTGCTTCGGGCTCAGGTGCTGCTTCTTCTGCGGCTTCGGGTTCTGCGGCAGACTCCTCTGCAGGTGCTGCCGACTCGAACATCGCTGCTATCTGCTCAGGTGTAAGCTTCGCATTCGGATCGTCGGATACAGGTGTGACTTCTATAGGTGCAGGCTCTTCGGCTACGGGCTCAACATCAGCAGGCTCAACGGCTGCAGGTTCCTCGGCTACGGGCTCGGGCGCTGCTTCTTCTGCGGCTTCGGGTTCTGTGGCAGGCTCCTCTGCGGGTGCTGCCGATGCAAACATCGCTGCTATCTGCTCAGGTGTGAGCTTCGCATTCGGATCGTCGGATACCGGAGTGACTTCTATGGGGGCCGGTTCTTCTGCTGTCGCTTCTTCAACGACGGACGCTGCTTCCTCGGCTGCGGGTTCGGGTTCTGCGGTGGGCTCCTCTGCGGGGGCTGCCGATGCAAACATAGCTGCTATCTGCTCAGGTGTGAGCTTCGCATTCGGATCGTCGGATACCGGAGTGACTTCTATCGGTGCAGGTTCCTCGGCGGCAGGCTCAACATCAGCG
>JAFSTN010000011.1 GCA_017450485.1 Lachnospiraceae bacterium | reverse complement strand
TGCTTTTCAGCTTAAAAACGCCACTATGATGTTCCCCATGATTATGTATTGGGTTACGGGAAAGGATGAGTGGCTTAAAAAGACCATGATGCCCATGGCAATAACTGAAGAAAATATTACACAGGATATATATGAGACTGCTAAACTCAGCATAGATCATGTGAAGGTTAAAACAGCCATGCCCACAAATGTTGCCGCTTCAAGAATGGCAAAATGCAAAGCGCCGACGCTTGTTATGGGCGCTGAAAAAGATTGTCTCTTTCCGGGGGCAAAAGTTCTTGAGCGAGCAAAACGGATTATTCCGAATTGCCAAACCTATCTTCTGCGAGACCGGGGACATATGCATTTTCTGACTGAGGAAGAAAAGAAAATGATTGTCGATTTTCTGAAATAACTTAAATAATAAATGAAAGAGATAAATTCGAATTGAAAGGACAATTATCAATGGTTAGAGTGCTTTTTGTCTGCTGGGGCAATATATGCCGCAGCCCGATGGGTGAGTTTATATTGAAGGATATGGTACGCAAGAGGGGGCTGGAGGATCAGTTCTATATAGAGTCTGCTGCCACATCGACAGAGGAGATCGGCAACCCGGTATATCCGCCGGCGCGGGCTGAACTGGCCAGGCATGGGATCGATTGCTCCGGGCATCATGCCCGACAGGTGCGCAGAGCGGATTATGATAAGTTTGACCTGATCATTGCCACCGAGGAGATCCACAGACGGATCATGGAGGAGAGGTTTTTCGGAGGAGATCCCGATCATAAGATAGTGCTGTGTATGGATCTGGCGGGACGTCCCGGAGAGGAGATCGATGATCCCTGGTATACAGGCAGATTTGAAGAAGTATACGGACAGTTGTATGATGCATGTGAGGGTATCATCGAGCGGTACGCAGAGGCTTAACAGAAGCGCCCGTTAAGCGGAGGATTAACAGAACCGCCCATTAAGCGGAGGATTAACCACTATGTCAGTTTTATCGGAGTTTGAACCCCGAAGAGTTTTTTACTATTTTGAAGAGATATGTGCTATCCCGCACGGCTCAGGCCATACGGATCGGATCAGGGAGTATCTGTGCGCTTTTGCTGAGGAGCATGGACTTAAATACCACGCCGATGAAGCAGGAAATGTGATCATATATAAATCCGCTTCGGCAGGATATGAAGACCATCCCGCGCTGATCATTCAGGGGCATATGGATATGGTGGCAGTGCATGATGCCGGTACAGATATAGACATGACGGAGCATTCGCTCGAACTTCGCGTGGACGGTGACAGGATATCAGCCGTACATACTTCTCTGGGAGGAGATGACGGAATAGCGATAGCTTATGCACTCGCTGTGCTTGAGTCCGAAGAGCTGGCGCATCCTCCGCTGGAAGTGCTCATTACGAATGATGAAGAAACCGGCATGGACGGAGCACGGGGGCTGGATGTTTCGTTCTTAAACGGCAGGAGACTGCTCAATATCGACAGCGAAGAAGAGGGGCACCTGCTGGCCGGATGCGCAGGCGGTGCCAGAGTGTATATCAAAAAAGAACTCCTGTGGTTTCCGCTGCCCCGTCTTGCGACCTACAGAATAGATATAACCGGGTGCACCGGCGGTCACTCGGGCAGTGAGATCCATCATGGCAGGGCCAACGCAAATATGCTGGCCGGCCGTATCCTGTATGAACTTCACCGGCAGGCTGAGGTACAGCTTGTAGACATAGGCGGAGGAGTTGTGGATAATGCGATCCCGGTATCATCTCATCTAATCTTTGCCGTTAGTGACAAGGGATTTTCTGCTGTCAGCGCGGATCAGGTGGAGCGTATGGTTGATGAGATCCGCAGGGATATCAAAGCCGAATATGCGACGACCGACCCGGATATGGATATCTCTTTCTCCGTATGTGACAGGGAGAACGAAAAAGGAAAAGCGATCTGGACAACCATAATAGATAAGGACGACACAGGATATATCGCCGAACTGTTGATGAGTCTTCCGAACGGAGTGATGACCATGAGCAGTGATGTGCCCGGACTGGTGGAGACTTCGCTTAATCTCGGTGTTTTGGGCCTGGATAAGAATGCTCTGTGTATACAGTTCGCAGTCAGAAGTTCGGTGGCATCGGCGAAGCAGGCCCTGATAGACAAGCTGAGTGCCATAGCTTCTCTGGCAGGTGTGGATATAGAGATCGGCGGGGATTATCCCGGCTGGAAGTATTCAAAAGAATCGCCACTACGCGAGGTTATGTCAACCACATATGCCCGGATGTACGGACACGAGCCCGTAGTGGAGGCCATACATGCCGGCCTGGAATGCGGCTTTTTCGCAGATAAGATACCGGGCCTGGACTGTGTGTCCATAGGCCCGGATATGTCTGATGTTCATACGACGTCCGAGAGTCTGAGTATATCTTCGACCGCCCGGATGTGGGATTACTTGTGTGAAGTTCTGAAAGCCCTGTAATGATCAGCAGTCGTTCGCAGTGCTCACACCGTTCATGGCATCGGCCATGTTCTGAAGCGTAGTCTCTGCGATGGATTCGAGAGCTTCCATGGTATAGAATCCCTGATGCGACGTGATCATTACATTCGGGAAGGACAGCAGCCTGGATGTCACCGAATGCATCATGATCTCATCGGATCTGTCCTCATACACGTTACCCGTTTCTTCTTCATATACATCCAGTCCTACACCGAGGAACTTGTTAAGCCTTATGCCTTCGATCAGTTCTTCCGTGTTGACAAGTGCGCCTCTGGAGGTGTTGACCAGTATGACACCGTCTTTCATCTTCTTGATATTCTCTATGTTGATCATATGATAGGTTGAATCCATCAGAGGGCAGTGGAGCGATATAAGATCGCTTTCGGCCAGAAGCTCATCCAGTGTCACATACTTCACGAAATCTTTGAGTGCCGGGTTCTCGTATACATCATAAGCGATCACGTTCATGCCGAATCCGTGGCATATACGGCACATAGCCGCTCCTATCTTACCCGTTCCTATGATACCTGCAGTTTTGCCGTACATCAGTACCCCGCGCAGTCCCTTTAATGAATAGTCGTTTTCTCTGACTTTGTTATATGCCTTATATAAACGGCGGTTTACGGCCATCGCGAGAGCCATCGCGAGCTCGGCTACCGATTCGGGTGAATAAGCCGGCACTCTTTTGACCGTGATCCCGAACTCTTTGGCGGCTTCGGTATCCACATTGTTGAAGCCCGCACATCTCATGAGCACGGCTTTGACACCGCAGTCGTGCAGGATCTCGAGAGTCTCCCTGCCCACATTGGCACTTACGAATGCACATATCGCATCGTAGTCTTTGGCGAGTGTAGCAGTGAGCGGTTCGAGCTCGTGGTCTATATAGTCGATCTCGATATCCGGGAAGCTCGCGTCCCGAACCGGATCGAATGACTTCTTGTCATAGGTTTTAGCAGCATAGAACAGTAATTTCATAGTGTGATCCTCCTGGCAACATATACTCCGCTGGCTGATGCATGAGAAAGTGAATGAGTCACGCCGCTGCCGTCACCGATCATATACAGCCCCTTGTGGCAGGTCTCCAGATTCTCATCAACCTCTGCTTCCATATTATAGAATTTTACTTCGACGCCGTACAGCAATGTGTCATCATTTGCCGTACCCGGTGCGATCTTGTCGAGTGCATATATCATCTCAATGATGCCGTCCAGGATCCTCTTGGGCAGCACGAGACTTAAGTCTCCGGGCTCCGCCTGCAGTGTGGGTACCACGAAGTTCTCGTCGAGCCTCTTATGCGTGCTGCGTCTGCCACGGATCAAATCGCCGAATCTCTGAACTATCACGCCGCCTCCGAGCATGTTGGACAGCCTGGCAATGCTTTCTCCGTAGCCGTTACTGTCCTTGAATGGCTCCGAGAAATGCTTCGCAACCAGCAGGGCGAAGTTCGTATTCTCGGTCTGTTTGGCAGGATCCTCATAACTGTGCCCGTTGACGGTGACGATCCCGTTGGTATTCTCTTCGACTACACTTCCGTGAGGGTTCATACAGAATGTCCTGACCAGATCTTCGAATTTCTCGGTGCGGTATACAATCTTGCTCTCGTAGAGTTCATCCGTCAGATGCGAGAAAAGGTCCGCGGTCAGCTCGACTCTGACACCGAGGTCCACACGGTTTGACTTGGTGGGGATGGACAGCTCCTCGCACACGGTCTCCATCCACTTGCTTCCGCTGCGGCCTACGGATATGACACATTTTTCGCAGGTGTATTCACCGTCAGCAGTAGTGATTCGGTATCCATCCGCTTCTTTATATACATGTTCCACAGCGGTATGGAAATAGAAATCTGCTTTTCCCTCCAGATGCTTATAGAGGTTCTCGAGCACGATATAGTTGATATCCGTTCCGAGGTGTCTCACGGATGCATCGAGGAGTTTAAGCTTGTTCTGCATGCATTTCTTCTTGATGTCCGTGCCGGACGTTGAGTAGAGTTTGGTCCCCTCGCCGCCGTACTCGAGATTGATCTTATCTACATATTCCATCAGATCCAGCGCTTCCCTTCGCCCCACATGTTCATAGAGAGTTCCGCCGAAGTCATTGGTGATGTTATATTTTCCGTCGGAAAAGGCGCCCGCGCCGCCGAAACCGCTCATGATCGAGCAGGTTTTGCAATGAACGCAGTTCTTGACCTTAACTCCGTCGATGGGGCATTTGCGTTCGCTCAACTTGCCACCGGCTTCAAACACGGCGATCCGCATGTCGCTGCGCAGCTTCACCAGTTCATATGCCGTGAAGATCCCGCCGGGGCCGGCGCCTATTATGATCACATCATATTTCATATATTGACATCTCCGTTTTGATATTAGTTATGAGTGTGAACTCTATTTCTTGATTTTATCATATACGGAGGATTAGGATAAGTTGTAAGACAGTTATGTTTTCAGAACTTGAGAGGATATATATGGAATTCGGTTTTTACAGAGATCCGGAAGCACCGGTGCTCCTGGTACAGCCTTTTGACCGCCGGGAATCCGAGTCTGTTGAGAAAGAAATACATGAGATCCGCAAACTGACCGATACGGAGTTTGCTTTGATAGCCGTGACGGTGGATGACTGGAACGATGATCTGTCGCCGTGGAACGCTCCCGCGGTTTATGGAAAAAAGGATTTCGGAGGCGAAGCATCCCGTACGCTGGATGCGATCCTTAAGTATATGTCATCGCACGATCTACCCGGGAAGGGGACCGAGAAGTGCTGTATAGGCGGCTATTCCCTGGCCGGGCTTTTTGCCCTGTGGGCAGCATATCAGACGGATGTTTTCAGCGGCGTTGCTGCGGCATCCCCTTCGGTGTGGTATCCGGGATTTACCGACTATATGAGAGAACACGATATCCGGGCCGGGCGCGTGTATCTGAGCCTGGGAGATGCTGAACCACGCACCCGCCATCCTGTCATGTCGGCTGTCGGGGCCGGGATAGAGGAGGCGCATGACCTGCTGTTGGGAGCGGGGGTGGATAGTACGCTTGAATGGAACTCAGGTAATCATTTCGCGGATCCGGAACTGCGTACCGCCAAAGCATTCGCATGGCTGCTTAATGACCTGTAAGTGACTGTTCAATGATACAATTTCCCCTTGACACTCGTTGACGCATAGATTATTATAAATAAGCTGTCTAAAACACAGCAGATACATCCATATCGGGGTGTGGCTCAGGTGGTAGAGCGCTTCGTTAGGGACGAAGAGGCCGCAAGTTCAAGTCTTGTCACTCCGATGCAGTAAAATCAAGGGTTCTCGGGTTTCTGGGAACCCTGATTTTATGTCCATTTCTAATAATTTTCTAATAATTCGTCTTTATCCCCCATCAAAATAACAAGAAATCGCTCCTTATGACGTATGGGTATCAAGACTCTTTACTTTTAGGCGGCATGATATTCAGAATTCTTGGGTAGACCTGAAACCTTTAGTGGGAGAATCATGATAGAATAGTACAAATCTGTAGTTTTTTGAATAATTATATTTCAGTTTTAATGACGAGAAGAAAGAGAGATTTTTATGGAAAAGTATATTGAAGGAAATAAAGCGGCTTGGGAAGAAGCTTTTGATAAAAGGGATGCCTCATGGGGCGCCGATATAACGGAACGTATACAGAAAGAAGACTATCCG
>JAFSTN010000010.1 GCA_017450485.1 Lachnospiraceae bacterium | reverse complement strand
ATAAACTCCTCCCGGCTCTCAGGCACCTTCCCGATGTTTTTCTCAGATCCAAACATTACCTCATACCGCTCTTCCGCAGAATCAATCAACGCATTCAGGATGTCCTCTTTGCCTTTATAGTGCTTATATAGCGATGGAGCTTTGATCCCGACAATATTTGCGATCTGCTCCACGCTTGTTCCATCGTATCCATTCTCTGCAAATAGCGTTAATGCCGCATCCAGTATTTTCTCTTTGGTAGACATTGTATCCTCCATTCCGCTAATAACCATTAGCCTCATTATAGCTAATGTTTATTAGCCCGTCAAGATAAAAAAATAGACTGACCGAAACCGTCAGGTTTCAGCCAGTCGTTCTTTTCTCTTAAATCATCTGAAAATGCCTCATAGCATCTTCTAGCGCCTTAACCTTCTCTTCTGGGCATCCGGGTTGCTTACTGTCCGATGATTTCGGCTTATTATAATTCTCCCGTTCAATGATCCCATGCTTCTGCTGAGCCTTGAAATGCATCCATGCATTTCAGAACAGGCTCTTAAGACATCCTGTCTTTCACCTGCGCGATGTTCAAATTCGTCAAGCGGTATCCGTACTTTGCTTTGATCCAATCCCTAATCGCATTGTAGGTCGCACCCTGCTTAAATCCGTCCGTATCCATATCCTCCAGACTGAATTCAACCTGCAATTTCTGTGACTTGACATCTCCCTTGGAAAGCAAACAAACCGTCTCCCGCGTATGCTTACTGTGTTGTAACCCCACCGTCAGGGGGCTCGGGAGGTTCGTTTCCGTCTCCGAAGCTCATCCCTTCAGGCGGCTCCGGGCGCTCGTCGTTTTCTCCGAAATCCATCCCTTCAGGCGGCTCCGGGCGCTCGCCGTTTTCTCCGAAGTCCGTCCCATCTGGCGGTTCCGGGCGCTCGCCTTCATCACCTTCGAATTTACCGCCGCGGCCACCTCCCATCGGGTTGCCGGTGGTATCGGAATCACCATCTCCGAACTCACCGTTCCCCATAGGGCCTCCATCACCGCCAAAGCCTCCGCCGAAGCCTCCTCCGAATCCGCCTGCAAGCTCGTCTCCGTACGCTGCCGATGTCTCTTCGAGCGTAACACTGTCTTCATACGACCCCATATATACTGTATAGCTCTCCGACTGCTGAAGTTCGGGACAGCTGAAGTATACTATCGAGTAGCTGCAGGGTACTTCCCAGGACATTACTGTATTACCTGCCGAATCCCTGATGCCGGCTTCGCTTCCGGCTTCCGCACCATCGTTATGTATATACATGATCACACACTGCGCGGATGAGGTATCAATCGACTCAGCCATGGATGAGCCGCCGCATGCTATCACATCACCGCCGTCTATCCGGCATACTCCCCCGCTTTCGGAACCCCAGTCTATGGCATTATTGGACCCTGTGCCCGTCATGCTCACTTTGACCGTTCCTCCTGATATGATGATGTCTCCGTTGGAATCCAGACCGTCGGCATCACGACCTGAGTCATTTACCACTGTCAGACTGCCTCCCGATATGTGGATCCATGTCTCGTCATCATCAGAATCCTCATCATCGGTATTCTCGTCGGAACCGGTATCCGCTGCTTTTCCGAAACCTGTACGTGCCACTTCACCGTTTGCGTTCAGTCCGTCGTCTTCCGGATATAACTCTATATCACCGCCTCTTATCTCTATAGTGCGGGCTTCTATGCCTTCATAGCATCCGTCGGCATATACGGAGCCCGATTCGATCATGAAGGAATCACCCACCGTGATCGCATCATCTGCAGCCTGAAGCGTGATATCGGCATTGCATACTCTCATGTTATCATTTACATGTATCCCGTCTCCGGGTGCCGAGATCGTGATGCTTCCGCCGGTGATGACCAGGGAATCGTTGGCATCTATGCCATGCTTATAGCTCGCTGTGATCGTGAGTGCACCGCTCCCGTTGACAGTCAGATCATCATGGGTAAATACCACGCCGCCCGTATTATCTTCAAGCGAAGCCTCCGAGTATTCACTGCCACTTTCAAGCGAGTTTGTACTGCCTTCCGCCAGAGTCACGAATACCTTGTCAGCCTGATCTATCCTGAGTGCCGCATCATCTTCGCAGTATATACTCACTCCGTCAAGCATGATCCGTACTTTCGATGACTGGTCGGTATCCACCACTATCTGTCCGTTCGTCAGATTTCCTGATATCACGTAGTCACCTGCCGCAGATATAAACACACTTCCGTCGTTTGAATATGCCCCTGTACCGCTCACCGACACTTCTGTTCCCGACAGTTTGATCACGGTTGCGGTTGATGTGTCCCAGTCTCCGTCCAGATCTTTTGCCGTGAAATCGGCGGTTCCTTCATGAGCTTCCGAATCCTCATCCACCACAGCCTGTATGCCGAGCTTCTTTCCGAACATGAACAGTATGGTGGCTATCACTGCCAGGATCGTTATGATAACGCATATTTTATCTATGTTTTTATGTGTAGACATATTAACCTCACGTTTAATCCGATCATCCCATGTAATCACCGTTATAGGATACCAGCACCGCACTCTGCACACCGGTCATTTCGGACAGTTCATTTACGAAATCGGTATTGTCGTTTTTCAGACGGATCTCGAGGTTCAGCTCGACCTCACCCTTCTGAGCAGACTTGCTCTTAACAACATGTTTTTTGGTATGTGCGTTCAGAAAAGCATCCGCCTTCTGTTCACTTTCATGTCCGTCCACACGGAGCACAAGTATATAAGGATTACTCATATCCTTATGATTGGCAAAGATCAGCAGTACTACGCCTATCAGCACGCTGCCGAATACAGCCAGCGGGATCAGGCCTGCTGCCAGCACGATGCCTGCTGCTATTGCCCAGAAAAGAAAGGCGATATCCATAGGCTCCTTGATCGCTGTACGGAAACGTACGATGGATAACGCACCGACCATACCGAGTGACAGTACCACATTACTGGTGACTGCAAGTATTACGAGCGTCGTGATCATTGTAAGTGCGATCAGTGTCACTCCGAAACCCGAGGAGTACATCACCCCAGCGTATGTCTTTTTGTATATAAAGAAAATGAAAAGTCCCACACAGAAAGCGAGAAGCAATCCCACCACCATGTCAAACGGCGTGACTGCCGTTACGTTCTCCAGGAAACTTGATTTGAATATATCCGAAAATGTCATTGTTTTTCCTCCTTATCCGTATATCCTGCATTGTGCATATTTTGAAAAAGCCGTTACATGTCTGCCCGGAGTCTGCACACAATCCCTGATGATCTGAGGGAGATATTCATCCCACTTTACTTCCAGTATTATTATGCCCTGATCTCCTGCCTGTATGGTTGCGGATCCGGGATTCAGGAAATCCGTCGAACCCATTCCCGTTCTGATATCGTAATCAAATGTGACCCTCACGTTACCCGGTCCGTATATATATGGTTCTCTCTCGTAATCAACTATGGTCTTCGGCCTGAGTCCCTGTGATCTCATCTTGCTGTAGAGTTCCCTCACCAGTCCGCTGTCCGCTCCCATCATCCAGTCGATATCTCCGTCTATGATGTTTTGTACTTCGGTCGTACTTAATCGAGCGCTGTATTTGGTTCCGACTCCGTTCAGTCTGCTCTTTTTCTCCAGGTTTATATATGATATGTCGTCGTTATAATATCTGATCCTGAATTTCTCGCGTCTGTTCACGCCGTCTGTCTTCTCCCGCAAAGCCTTGTCGTTCATATTGTCGAAGTAGAGGCTTCTGATGTGATAGTGTCCGTCAGGTGCGTGCGGGTCATATCTTGCCACCGCCTTAAGCCTCTGACGGATCGAGATCATATCCATGTAGTTGATCTCATGTTTCCATTCATGCCGGTATTTCTTATCGTTCATGTCTTATCCGTCCCCCATGTTGTCATTTCACGAAACTATAGCCGAACAAAGTGCTTTCACTTTTACGATCGTATTTTTCTTTTGGCTTAGGATTAATTTATGCCACCGAACGGGCATTTACAATAGACTTCACAGAATCTACACAGGCTTTCACAGAATGTTCACAGAGGACTGCGATACCTGCTGGCACTCATGCCGTAGTATTTCTTAAAGGCGGATGAGAAATGCTCCACGGAGGAGTACCCCAGCTCATCAGCTATACCGGTGATGGTCTTATCGGGCATTCTGAGCATGAGTGCCGCCGCACTCATCTTCGCTTCCGTTTTCTTGCTCTGGAAGTTCATCCCGTAATGTTCGGTCAGCAGTCTCTGCGTCTGCCTGGTGCTTAAGTTCAGGCGTCCCGCCAGCATGGGGAGCGTCAGCGAGGCATATTCATAGAGAAAAGCCTCCTCTATGATCAGATACTGATTATCGGCTGATGATATCCCTTTGGGAGCACTGTTATCATCGTTGACAGGATAATTCCTGACGCATGAGATTATGATCTGCTTAATGATCGATTCAACAACTGTCCTGTAACCTATGCTCTTTTTCTCAAGTTCAGTGAAAAGAGCGTTCATGAGGTCATATATCCCATATCCGTCTTTTCCGTACCAGATGCTCATGTCCCGAAATGCGCTTATCGGAGACAGCACATTTTTGCCGCTTCCGGACTCCGCTGACAGCTTGAGATATATACAATATTCGGACAGAGGATCTCTGTCATCCGGTATCATGGAATGCCTGACATGAGGCCCCGTGATATACAGCGTCCCCGGCAGCGTATCATATTCGCTTCCATTGATGGTGACCTTGCCGTGCCCGGATGAGATATAGTGGATCTCATAGCTGTTGTCAGAATGAGAATGCATGGGGATCGATCTGTGGAAGCATTCATACACGATGTTTCCCACATATACCGATTCGCCGTCCATCAAAAAGGCTATGTTGGTATCCTGATAGGCTGTCTTATCATTCATGCGATTATAATAACACACCACCTGCGAAAATACGACATAATAGTCCGCATCCTGTCATAAATATCTCTTATCCGTAAACCCGTGATTGCCTATACTTCAAATCAGAACGGCGGCTCGTGGAAAGCAGAGCCTCCAACATAGTTGTCATCTGAAAGGAGAAGGTAATATGGCTGTAAAAATGAGAGGTGCGATCCTACCCGGAAATTCAACTGTTGAGTTAAAGGATTTCGAAGTCCCGAAGCCGGGATTCGGACAGGTACTGATCCGCACAAAGGCAACTACGATCTGCGGCAGCGACATACGCTGCATCTACAGAGAGCACACGGGTAAGGGACCCGAGGGTTACATTCCCGGCATGATCGCCGGTCACGAACCCTGCGGTCTGATCATCGAAGAAGGCGAAGGCCTCAAGCGTTTCAAAAATGGTGACCGCGTGATCGTATATCATATCTCCGGTTGCGGTGTGTGCAACAACTGCAGAAGGGGTTACTACATATCTTGTACATCCAAATTTCGTGCGGCATACGGATGGCAGAGAAACGGCGGAATGGGTGAGTACATACTGGCCGACGAAAAAGATCTGATCGCGCTTCCCGATGAGCTGACATACAAGGACGGCGCCCAGGTCGCCTGCGGTTTCGGTACTGTATATGAAGCTATCGAGAAGATCGGTATCAGCGGAAACGATGCTGTACTCGTTACTGGCTTAGGGCCTGTCGGACTGGCTGCACTCATGCTCAGCAAAGCTCTCGGCGCCAATATGCTGATCGGTGTTGAGATGAACGATTATCGTATAGACCTGGCGAACCAACTCGGTCTCGTCGACTACGTATTCAAGCCCGGAGAGAATACTCTGGATGAGATCCTCAAGCTGACACGCGGACAGGGCGTTGAGAAAGCGATCGACTGCTCCGCTTCCGATCCCGGAAGACAGCTTGCGATCCGTGCCACCCGTTCATACGGCAAGATCGCGTTCGTAGGTGAAGGCGGTACATGCACTTTCAACCCCAGCCCCGACATCATTCACGGTCAGAAGACCATCTACGGTTCATGGGTTACATCACTGTGGAAAATGGAGGAGCTCGTGGACAAGCTGGTACGCTGGAACATCCATCCCGATAAGCTGATCACACATGAATTCCCTCTGGATCAGGCTCCCGAGGCATACGCACTCATGGCATCCGGAAACTGCGGCAAGGTAGCCGTTGTCTTCGGTGACCAGAACGAAAAATAAGGAGGCCGATACATGAGCGAATTGATCACAAATGTTCCGGCATATACTCTGAATACAGGTGCCGTGATGCCTGCGGTAGGACTCGGTACCTTCGGCTCCGATAAATACTCTCCCGACAGAATAGCCGCAGCCGTATCGGGTGCAGTCCGCATCGGATACAGGATGCTGGACTGCGCATCGGTATACCAGAACGAGGATCAGATAGGCAAGGTTCTGGACGGGTTATTCAAGGACGGAGTCATCAAGAGGGAGGACCTCTTCATCACTTCCAAGGTATGGAACGACCGGCACAGGGAAGTAAGGAAAGCCTGCGAAAAAAGTCTTAAGGACCTGGGGCTATCCTATGTCGATCTCTACTTCGTACACTGGCCATTTCCGAACTATCATGCACCGGGATGCGACGGTGATTCGCGCAACCCCGATTCAAAACCCTTCTCGGTTAATGAGTTCATGGACACCTGGAGACAGATGGAGGAATTATATGATGCCGGTCTGGTAAAAGCAATCGGCATGTCGAACATGACCATCTCCAAGCTCGAAGCCGTGCTGCCTCTGTGCCGGATACGTCCTTCCGCACTTGAAATGGAATGCCATCCCTCTTTCCAGCAGCAGGAGCTCTTCGATTATGCCAAAGCGCATAACATCGTTCCGATAGGCTTCTGTCCCATCGGTTCTCCCAGCAGACCCGAGAGGGACAGATGTGACACGGATGTGGCCGACACAGAGCTTCCCGAGGTTGTTAAAGTTGCCGACGCACACAACATCCATCCTGCTGTCGTTTGCATCAAATGGGCTGTACAGCGCGGCCTGTGCACCATTCCCTTCTCGGTCAAGGAGCCTCAGTACATCTCCAACTTAAAGTGCACGACGGAGGATCCCCTCACACCGGAAGAAATGGAGCTCTTAAAGAAGGCTGACCGTGACTGCCGTCTGGTCAAAGGACAGGTGTTCCTGTGGTCGGGAGCCGATGACTGGACACAGCTTTGGGAGTGATCACCCGATCTTACAGAAATCTAAGGAGAATAAACATGTTAAAAGGAATACCCAAGATACTGTCCCCGGAATTGCTCAAGGTTCTGTGCGAAATGGGACATGCAGACCGTATAGTGATATCCGATGGCAATTTCCCTGCCGAATCCGTCGGTAAAAATGCGATCGTGGTCCGCCTCGACGGACACGGAGTACCGGAAATACTCGATGCCATACTCACGGTCTTCCCTCTGGATACATATGTCGAGCATCCCGTGAATCTGATGGAAGTCATGAAGGGAGATCCCGTTGAAACACCCATATGGGATACCTATGCGGAAATAATCGGAAAGCACGATAAACGAGGAAAGGAAATGATAGGACAGATAGAGCGATTCGCTTTCTATGAGGAAGCATCCAAGGCCTACGCCATAGTGACTACCGGCGAATCCGCCCTCTATGCGAACATCATGCTCCAGAAGGGCGTCGTAGTCTGAAGCTTTTGACACCCGAGGGTCATTCAGCGAGAGAAAATGAAAAGAAAAGTTGAAAAGATAAACGAAGAAATAACGAAGGTGACATACACCGCAGATGCAGGCGATGATGATCTTCTCGATACCGCTCCCATAGACTTCACATGGAACGGCAGAATCGTGATCACTCAGGCCGGCGCGGAACTCACCCCGGTCACCGTTTACAGATACGAGGCAGGTGACTCTGCTTTCCTGAAAAAACAGACAGCCAACGGTGAAGTCGCATATACGGATAAAAAGGTGAAGATCGCCGATCATGATGCATATTCGGTAAAGCTTGATTTCAACATCGGAAATGACGAGCTCCTGCTGGGGATGGGGCAATACGAAGACGGGATATATGATTACAGGAACCATACCGAATACCTGTATGAATCCAATATGAGGATCGCTATCCCGTTCCTGGTCACCACCGGCAACTACGGTATCCTCATAGATTCGGAATCATCCATGATATTTACATCCGAAGGAAACCGGATCACCTTCACCATAGACTGTGCCCGTGAGCCTGGATATTATATTATCACCGGTGAAACCATCAACGATATCATACACGGTTATCACCTGATCACCGGTATGCCGTCCATGCTTCCGAGATGGACCTTCGGCTACATCCAGAGTAAGGAACGCTATCAAAGCGGCGTCGAACTCGAAGACATCGTATCAACTTTCCGGGCAAAAAACATACCGATCGACTGTATCGTGCAGGACTGGTTCAGCTGGGAAGACGGACTCTGGGGTGAAAAGAAATTCGACAAAAAAAGATATCCCGACCTGCCTTCCACTGTAAGGAAGCTCCATGATGATCATGTCCGTTTCATGGTGAGCATATGGCCCAATATGAGTACGGATTCGGATAACTACTCGGAGTTCGCCGATAAGGATCTGCTTCTCCCCAATTCCAATCTGTATGATGTCTTCGATGAAAATGCCCGCAATCTGTACTGGAAGCAGGCGCAGGCAGAGATCATGAGCAGCGGAACCGACGCATTATGGTGCGATAACGCAGAGCCTTTCTCGGATGCGGACTGGAGCGGTGAAGTCAAAAAGCCGGAAAACGAACGCTACAGAGTCGTAAAAGAATTGTCCGAGCAGTCCATGGATCCTGAGATGCTAAACTCCTACGGCCTATATCATGCAAAAGGAATCTATGATAACTGGCGAAAAACCCTGCCCGATAAGCGTGTCGTAAACCTGACCCGCTCCGGTTATACGGGCATCCAGAAATACGGTACCATCCTGTGGTCGGGCGATATCTGTGCGACCTACGATACCCTGCGTAAACAGATCACGGAAGGCATCAAAATGGGGCTTACGGGTATGCCCTACTGGACTCTCGATATCGGAGGTTTCTTTGTCGTAAACGATAAATACGAGAACCGCGGATGCAACGACCAAAGTCACACTCCCGTGTGGTTCTGGCACGGTGATTACAATGACGGCGTAGAAGACAAAGGGTACCGTGAGCTGTATGTGAGATGGCTCGAGTTCGGTACTTTCCTGCCTGTCTTCCGTTCACACGGCACCGACACCCCGAGGGAACCCTAGAGATTCGGTGATGAGGGGGATATGTTCTATGATGCGATCCTGGCTCATATCAGATTAAGGTACAGTCTAATTCCTTATCTGTACTCACTGGGAGCCGCCGCACACCGAAGCGGAAATGCGATCATGAGAAGTCTGCTGATGGACTTCCCCGATGATGAAGAGGTACGCGGGATCTGTGATGAATACCTGTTAGGGCCCGCCTTTCTCGTGGCTCCGGTATACACTCCCATGTATTATAATCCCGATTCGGTCAGGATACAGGACTCCGTCAAAAAGAGAAAGGTATATCTGCCTAAAGGATGCGGCTGGTATGACTTCCATACCGGAGAATACTATGAAGGCGGAACATATACGGATGCCGATGCACCGATCGACAGGATCCCGGTATATGTACGTGAAGGCTCGATAATCCCGATGTCTTCAGATATAAGCTATGCGGATGAAAAGAACGGCCTGCCGGATGTGATCCGCGTATATGAAGGCCGTGACTGTGAATTCACACTATATGTCGATGACGGAGACGGCTACACATATGAAGACGGACGATACTGTGATGTCACATTTGCCTATTCCGAAGCCGGTCATCAGCTGTCCGTCTCAAAGAGCGGAAGCTACCCGGTACCTGATGAGTTTACGGTTCAAACTTATAGCCCATGCCCCAGATGGTCTTGATCAGATCACCCTTGTCTCCCATCTTGGCACGAAGTTTCTTGACATGTGTATCGACGGTTCTGGCATCGCCGAAATAATCATAATCCCAGACTCCGTTGAGTATCTTCTCACGTGACAATGCAAGTCCCGCATTCTCCATGAAATATGCCAAAAGCTCGAATTCCTTGAAACTTAAGTCTACGGGAGCTCCGTCTATCTGCACGATGTGAGCTCCTTTGTCCAGATGTATGCCACCGGCTTCGAGGATATCCGCGGCCTCTCCTCCGCCTGTCCTTCGGAGGATCGCTTCGACACGTGCCACCAGTATCTTGGGACTGAACGGCTTGGATATATATTCATCCACTCCCAGTTCGAACCCGTTTAACTCATCATGCTCCTCCGACTTGGCCGTCAGCATGATGATCGGTACCTGTGAGTACTCTCTGATCTGTCTGGTAAGCTCCCAGCCGTCGAGTTTGGGCATCATGACATCCGTTATCACCAGATCAAATCCACCGGTATCAAAAAACAGATCGCATGCCTCCATACCATCTGCCGCTTCCACTACAGAATAACCGGCACGTACAAGAAAGTCTTTTACCAGCTTTCTCATACGTGCCTCATCATCTACTACCAGTATCTTATGTTCATTCATGATCGGTCTTCGCCCTGTACCTGCTGTTATTCCTGAAATTCCTGCTGCTGTTCCTGAAGTTCCTTCTGCTCATCATGAGTGAGCGGGGAGATCATGTTGAGCTCACGTTCCTTAAGTCTCACGGCATTCTCTCTGTCTCTGATGTCCTGCTCCCAATCGGCGTACTCATTGATGATCGCATTGCGATAATTGAGCATGTTCGGTGTCTCGGCTTTCATTGCTATCACGAACATGAATATGACCATCACGATCAACACTCCGATGAGCATCACTGACAAAGCATATTTGCGCTTGTAGGGATCCTTTTTCTTCTTGACCGGACGTATCCGCTCCAGTACACTGTGATCCTCTTCCACTCTGGCGAAAACATTGTACAACGGAATAGGTCTGAGTTCCTCCGGAACATACCCGCTGTCCTTAAGAATGCCCGCCAGCTTATCCATGTATCGCCAGCCGACGGGAGTGTGAAACATCTTGGTATCCAGTGCTTTATCGTAGAGCTGCTTAACCTTGGATGTGTTGGAGTAGTTCATGTTGGCATCCAGATATTCAATTCTGGCCAGTTCCTCTCTGGCCAGATCCGCATCGGCTGCCGTACCAAAGATGAAACCGCCGACTATCATTTCGTCGTTCATATCGGTTATGCTTCGCTGTCTTTCTTTGATCTGATGCCAACTGTCTTATAGATGATCCCGCTTAATAATATAGCTGCCACATAGCATATGGTCATGGATGGCAGTATGATCGGCAGAAAACTTGACAGGTACATAATAATGAAAGGCGGTGCCTGTCCTGCCGGAATGGATGAACGTGCCATCACGATATTCAGCAGACATACGATCGCTTCCACTATCAGCGTACTGATCACTACGAGCGGAATGGAGTTAAGCAGTATAAACTTAAACTCCGGGCACGGAACCCCTGCCTTTTCTTCCATCTTCCTGGATATCTTATGAAAGGGGATCAGCTGCACGAGAAAGATGCCTGCCGCCACTGATTCAAAAATATTTGAAATGCAGAATATGGGAAACGCCGGTGTGTTTGACCTGGGATTCATAAATATGATCACAGATGAAACTATTCCCATAAGCACGGCCAAAATGATCACGATGATCATCAATGCTTTCTTCTCTTTCTTTTTTTTCTCTTCCATCTCTTCTTTCCTTCCTGAAAAAAGGATCACATATTAGCCAAATTGTACGACAGATCAAGGCATTGCGTCAAGAAAACACGCCCCGCAAGGCAGTGTAAAATTGTACTCGGAATAAACAGAAAAGACTATCCCTGTTTGTGATAAGATTCTGAACAATGTTTATCCTACCACGTATTCCCATGAAAAGGAAGCCTTGCTACGCAAGCCTCTGAATGAAACCGGGCATT
>JAFSTN010000001.1 GCA_017450485.1 Lachnospiraceae bacterium | reverse complement strand
CGATGACGACGATGACGACGAGCATGAGCATCATCACCACCACGATGATGATGACGATGATGACGACGAGCATGAGCATCATCACCACCACCACGATGATGACGATGATGACGATGATGACGACGAGCACGAGCATCACCATCACGGACATGACCATCATCACCATCATCATGCGGATGATATATTTGACAGCTGGGGATATGAGACTCCGGCCAAATATTCGACAGAAGAGATCGATCGTATCCTTGATGAACTCGACTCGGAGAAGTATGGCGCCGTACTCAGGGCCAAGGGAATGGTTCCCGATACCGAAGGCGGATGGATATACTTCGATTACGTACCCGGAGAGAAGAACGTACGTACCGGTGAGCCCGATGTCACGGGTAAGTTCTGTGTGATCGGTGCCGAGCTGGATGTGCACGGACTGGAAGGACTGATAAAGAAGTGAGACCGGTATATATGATCACGGGTTTCCTGGAGAGCGGGAAATCCGAGTTTATCAACTACACATTGGCACAGCCTTATTTTCAGGAGAAAGGGACCACGCTTCTGATACTGTGTGAAGAGGGCGAGATCGAGTATGACCCCGAACTTCTCAGAAACACACGCACCGTCAAGGAAGTCATTGAGAACGAGGCCGATTTTACCCCCGAGAAACTACAGGAGCTCGATAAGACTTACAAGCCCGCGCGAGTGATCGTGGAGTTCAACGGGATGTGGAATTATAAGAATGTGAAGCTGCCGTGGTTCTGGAGCATAGAACAGCAGATCACTACCATAGATGCATCCACTTTTCCGATGTACTACAGCAACATGAAGTCACTCTTAAATGAGATGATCAAGAAGTCTGAACTCATCATATTCAACAGATGTGACGGATTGGGAGAGGAACTCGCCACATATAAGAGAAATATAAAGGCGGTCAATCCCAAGGCGGACATAGTCTTTGAGGATGCTCAGGGCGAGATCAGTCAGATTTTTGAAGCGGATCTGCCGTTTGATCTGAATGCGGATATCATAGAACTGGATAATTACGGATTCGGTATCTTTTTCATCGATGCCATGGATCATCTTGACAGATATCTAGGGAAAAAGATACGATATCTCGCTCAGGTCATGAAGCCCGACGGAGTAGGAGCCGATTATTTCGTGCCGGGCAGGATGGCTATGACATGCTGTGCGGAAGATATGTCTTTTCTCGGATATCTGTGCAGGTATGACAAAACATCCGAACTTGAGAATAAGGACTGGATCACGATCACGGCACGGGTGGATAAAGCCGCACTGCCGGAGTATGAAGGTCATGAAGGACCTGTTCTGGAGGCATTGGAGGTAGTTCCGGCGAAGGAACCGTCTCCCAGGGATCAGGTCATAAGCTTCAGTTAATACACATAAATTGCAGGAGGATTAACATGTCCAGAGTATTCATCATAGTGCTTGACAGCTGTGGCATAGGCGAGATGCCGGATGCGGCAAGTTTCGGTGATGCGGGAGCGAATACACTTAAGAGCTGCTCGACGGATCCGGGTTTTGACCTGAGCAATATGAAGCAGCTCGGACTCTTCAATATAGACGGCATAGATTATCTGGAAGGGGTAAGTGATCCGAAGGGTGCTTTTGCCAGACTTGCGGAACGCTCAAACGGCAAGGATACGACCATCGGTCATTGGGAGATAGCAGGTGTATATTCACCCAAGGCTCTGCCCACGTATCCCGATGGATTCCCCGATGAAGTCATAGATGAGTTTAAACGCCTGACGGGACGCGGAGTCCTTTGTAACAAGCCCTACTCAGGAACCGTAGTCATCAATGAATACGGTGATGAGCATATGCGGACCGGAGACCTGATCGTCTACACATCCGCAGATTCGGTTTTTCAGATCGCGGCCCATGAAGATATCGTGCCCGTAGAGCAACTCTATGAGTACTGTCAGACAGCCAGAGACATGCTTAAGGGTGAGCATGCGGTCGGACGTGTTATAGCCAGACCTTTCATAGGAACGAGCGGAGCTTATACACGCACACCGCGCAGACATGATTTTTCACTTCTGCCTCCGAGTGTGACGATGCTCGATCAGCTTCAGGCTGCCGGACTTGATGTCATATCTGTCGGCAAGATCAGAGATATATTTGCGGGAAAAGGCATAACCGAGTCCAACCCGACCACAGGTAATCCGGACGGGATCGATAAGACCATCGCTATCATGGACAGAGATTTTGAGGGCCTGTGCTTCGTGAACCTTGTGGACACCGATATGATATACGGTCACCGCAGAGATATACCGGGATATGCCGGAGCACTCACATATTTTGACAAAAAACTGCCGATCATGCTGGATAAGCTGAGACCCGATGATTATCTGATGATCACGGCAGATCACGGATGTGATCCCGGATATATGAAGACCACGGATCATACGAGAGAGTATATTCCTTTCCTGATGGCAGGAGAGCGGGTTCGTAAGGGAAACCGCGGCACAGGGGACACATTTGCCGATATCGGAGCCACCGTACTTGATATTTTTGGAATCAAACCTGAGTTTTCAGGAAAGAGCATGCTGTAAAAGATTAATCCGGGAGATGAAATGCCTAACGATATTAATTCAGAGATAAACCGCCGGCGTACATTTGCGATCATATCGCATCCGGATGCCGGTAAAACAACATTGACGGAGAAACTGCTTCTTTACGGAGGCGCGATCAACCTCGCCGGCTCGGTAAAGGGCAAGGCAACCGCCAGACACGCAGTCAGTGACTGGATGGAGATAGAGAAGCAGCGTGGTATATCTGTTACCAGTTCGGTTCTTCAGTTCGAGTATGACGGCTTCTGTATCAACATATTGGACACACCGGGACATCAGGATTTCTCGGAGGATACATATCGTACCCTGATGGCAGCCGATTCCGCCGTGATGGTCATAGATGCTGCGAAGGGCGTGGAACCTCAGACGCGAAAGCTGTTTAAGGTATGTGTCATGAGACATATACCTATTTTCACGTTTATAAACAAAATGGACCGTGATGCGAACGATACCTTCGATCTGCTCGATGATATCGAGAAGGAGCTCGGCATAGCCACGTGCCCCGTTAACTGGCCCATAGGATCGGGCAAGAACTTCAAAGGTGTATATGACAGGAACGGACGTGCGGTCAACCTTTACTATGATACCCAGAAGGGTACCAAAGAGGGAGAGACACATATAATAGGGCTGGATGATGCCGATGCTCTGCGTGCCGAGATCGGCGATGCTGCGTATCAGAAGCTCGTTGACGAGATAGAGCTTTTGGACGGTGCAAGCGCAGAGTTTGATCTGGATACGGTCCGCGCCGGTGATTTGACTCCGGTGTTCTTCGGATCGGCATTGACCAACTTCGGTGTGGAGATATTTCTGAAGCATTTCCTTGAGATGACCACGACTCCTCTGGCACGTAAGTCCGATGCCGGTATCATAGATCCTACGGAACATGATTTTTCCGCATTTGTTTTCAAGATACAGGCGAATATGAACAAGGCCCACCGGGACAGGCTGGCATTCATGAGGATATGCTCCGGGCGGTATGATGCTCAGATGGAAGTCAAGCATATACAGTCGGGAAAGGTCATGAGACTCTCGCAGCCTCAGACGATCATGGCGGATGACCGCAAGATCCTGACAGAAGCTTATGCCGGAGATATCATAGGCGTATTCGATCCGGGTATTTTCTCTATCGGCGATACTATCGCATGTCCCAGGGATGATTTCAGATACGAAGGTATACCGACCTTTGCTCCGGAGCATTTCGCCAGAGTCAGACAGCTCGATACGATGAAACGCAAGCAGTTCGTTAAGGGAGTGACCCAGATAGCTCAGGAGGGCGCGATCCAGATATTCAAGGAACTCGGGAGCGGCCTGGAGGAAGTTATTGTCGGGGTCGTCGGAGTTCTGCAGTTTGATGTTCTGAAATACCGGCTTGAGAATGAGTATAACGTCGAGATCAAGCTGGAACCACTGCCGTATGAATACATCAGATGGATACAGAACTATAATGAGGTCGACGTAGCCAGACTGACCGGCACATCCGACATGAAGAAGGTATCCGATCTGAAGGACAGACCGTTGCTGCTGTTTGTCAATGAATGGAGCATCGGCATGACAATGGAGAGAAATGAAGGCCTCGTTTTGTCGGAATTCGGTTCGGCCGAATAAATATCTGATCACATGCATCACGGTGCTGATGTGTCTTGTCCTGTGTCTGACCGGCTGTGCCTTTTCCATAGAAACACCGGATGACTATGAGCGGCAGATCGAACCTATTCCCGCAGACAACGGACATTCGGACAGCACTGAACAGAGTCAGTCCCATGAAGTGGGGCAGGCTGTATTCCCGGATGCTTATGACGGCGGATCGGACGAGACCGAGTATGAGGTCGAAGGCGCGGAGAGTACCGGCGGTATTGAAGGCCTCTACGGATATACCGATGAAGAAATAGCGGCATCCGGTGCATCGAATGTCGGCAGATTTGCCTATGAGAGGCTGGATCAGACCGGTAAAAGAGTATATAACGAGATATATCTGACACTTAGAGACCGGCTTGACGATTATGAACTGGATTGCAAGGATACGGACGAGATCGACCGTATATTCCTGTGTGTGATGATGGATCACCCGGAGCTGTTCTGGGTAAACGGATATGTTTATACCCGATATACGCGCGGTGATGTGCTGGAAGCTATCGGTTTCAGATGCGTGAGCACCATGGATTCCGATACGATCAGCATGAGACAGGCATCCATAGATGCATATGTAAACAATTGTCTGGCGGGCATGCCCGAAGCCGATGATTACACACGTATCAAATACGTATACGAATATATCATCAAGAATACCGATTATGACCAGGATTCGGCGGATAACCAGAATATCTGCTCGGTATTCATCAACGGCAGGAGCGTGTGTCAGGGCTATGCCAAGGCTACCCAGTATCTGCTGAATAAGGTCGGGATCCCCTGCACTCTGGTCAGAGGAACAGTGAAGGATCAGGGCAATCATTCATGGAATCTGGTGAGAGCCGACGGTTCGTACTATTACATGGATACCACATGGGGAGATGCGAACTATCGCAGGGAGGAAGGCCTGGAAGGAAGCTTTCCGTCCATCAGTTATGATTATCTGTGCGTACCCGGATATGAGATATTCAAGACTCACACCCCCGATTCACCCGTGGATCTCCCTAACTGCACAGCTATAGCCGACAACTATTATGTCAGGGAGGGAGCGTATTTTACTGCGCTGGATGAAGCGGGATTCAGCACGCTGTTTGAAAAGGCATCCGCTCAGGGCAGCAAGTTCGTGTCCCTGAAAGCATCAAACGAAACAGCATACGCAGACATAAAGCGTTACCTGCTGGATGATCAGCATGTTTTTGACTATCTGAATACCAGTGAACTGGGCACCACGATCAGTTACTGGGAAAACAGGGATCTGCTGACGATCAGCTTCGGATTGGGAGACCGGTGAGGCCGGATCCCGGGTTCGGACAGTTCCGTATTTGATTGAAGTTCACAGGTGGTTTTGCTATACTTAATGAGTGTGTAAGAGTACACAGAGAGGATAAACTATGGAAGATAAGAAGACGGCCAAAGGCAAAAAAGGCATGCAGGGTCCCTGCTCTGTAAAGATCGCTGATGAAGTGGTCGGAATGATCGCAGCTCTTGCTGCATCGGAGGTTGAGGGAGTACACGGGATGGCAGGCGATGCGACCAGAGAATTGCTCGATAAGGTAGGGGTCCGTCCTACCGGCAGAGGCGTCAAGGTCGACGTGAACGGTAAGGATGTGAAACTTTTCATGTCCATCGTTATGGAGTACGGCTATAACATCCCCACTACATGTCAGCGGGTTCAGGATAAGGTCAAGACCACTGTGGAAAATATGACCGGCCTCGAAGTCGTCGATGTCAGTGTCAAGATATCCGGCATCAGCGTATCCGGTAAAGATCAATGACCAGAAGCAGATTGCGTGAAGCTATATATAAGCTCCTGTTTAGGGTTGAATTCTATCCGCCCGAGCAGTTGGACGAGCAGATCACACTTTTTTTTGAGTCCGATGAATGGCCGGCGAATGCCAAAGACAGCGAGCAAAGCTATGTCAGAGATAAATTTAGGTCAATAGTTGAGAAAATCCCCGAGATAGATGGAGCGGTAGACCAAAACAGCAAGAACTGGACGACTGCACGTATGTCGAGGTCCGACCTGACGATCATCCGATTGGGTATATACGAGATCCGGTATGATGATGATATTCCCACTTCAGTGGCTATAAATGAAGCAGTCGAACTGGCCAAGAAATATGGTCAGGATTCATCCGGAGGTTTCGTAAACGGTGTTCTGGCAAAGTTTGCATAGATGATATATATGAATTTGGACACATGGGCAGACTCATAGTATATTATGGGTCTGCCTGTGAGCATTAAGAGGCCTGTGAAAAACGCATATACAGTCAGCGATCTAAACAGATATATCAAGAATATGTTCAGTCAGGATTTCGTCCTGAAGTCTGTGAAGGTGTCCGGCGAAGTCAGCAATTGCAAATATCATTCATCGGGACACATTTATTTCACCCTGAAGGATGAGAACGCATCACTGGCCTGTGTCATGTTTGCATCAAACAGAAGCGGTTTGGGATTCACACTCTCCGACGGCCTGAAGGTCGAGGCGGAGGGGCGTGTCGATGTATATGAACGAAACGGATCGTATCAGTTGTATGCGACGAAGATACTCCGGGCAGGAGCGGGAGACCTCTATCTCAGATACGAAACTCTCAAGAAGGAACTCGAAGAGAGAGGGATGTTCGCTGCCGAGTACAAATCACCGCTTCCGAGATACATACGTACCCTGGGAGTCGTGACAGCATCCACGGGCGCGGCAGTCCGCGATATCATCAATATCACACGCAGACGTAATCCCTATGTGCAGATCATCCTTCATCCCGCACAGGTGCAGGGTGACGGAGCTGCGGAGTCGATAGTCCGTGGTATACATGATCTGGAGAGCAGACATGTGGATGTGATGATAGTTGGTCGCGGCGGCGGTTCCATAGAAGATCTGTGGGCATTTAACGAAGAAACGGTTGCCCAGGCGATATTTGATTCACCGGTTCCTATCATATCTGCGGTCGGTCATGAGACGGATTTCACGATAGCGGATTTCGTGGCTGACATGAGAGCACCCACACCGTCAGCGGCTGCCGAACTGGCTGTATACGAAGCCGACAGACTGGACAGTGATATGAGCTTACTTCGTGACAGACTTGAGTCGGCCATGTATGAGCATATCAGGAGAGGGCGTGAACGCACAGAGAGACTGGCGCTGTCGCTTAAGACGGTCAGCCCTTCGAACAGGCTCATCCAGAAACGCACATACGCCATGAATCTGGAGGACCGGATCGAGACCGCCATGAAAGGCCTGATGACACGTAAGAGACATATGCTTGAGATGTACATCACGAAGCTTAAAGGCCTGTCACCGCTCGACAAACTGAATCAGGGGTATACCGTGGCTGTATCGGGCTGCGGTGTGCGTATGCGCAGGATAGAAGATGCGGAGATCGGAGATACATACAGACTGTATCTGAGTAACGGTTATCTGGACAGTCGCGTGGAGGGTAAACATGAGCAGGAATGAGAACATGGAGATCGAAGAACTCGGTACACAGGTTCCGGAGGAATCATTAGAGGATATATTCAAGCTTATCGAGGATGTGATAGATAAGCTCGAGGATCCGGATATAGCCATAGAGGATGCATTCAAGGAGTATGAATCGGGGATGAAGCTGCTCAAGGGATGCAATGACAAGCTTGACCGTATAGAGAAAAAGGTCCTGGCTGTTAGTGAAAATGGAGAGCTGAATGAATTTTGATGAAGAGTTAAAGACGCGAATATCGAGAACAGAGGAGATAGTATCCGCATATCTGCCTGAGCCCGGAGACTACGGTGCACGCGTAATGGAGGCGATGAACTACAGTTTTCTCGCCGGAGGCAAACGTATACGCCCTTTGCTGATGATAGAGACACATATCCTGTGTGGCGGAGACGGTAGACTGGTTGCCCCTTTCATGGCGGCATTGGAGATGATACATACATATTCACTCGTGCATGATGACCTGCCGGCGATGGATGGAGATGAGCTCAGACGAGGCAAGCCCACCACCTGGAAACAGTATGATGAAGCATGTGCGATACTGGCCGGTGACGGATTGCTCAACTACTCTGTGGAAACTGCTGCTCTGGCTTTTGATATGGCAGAGGATCATGAGGATTATATCAGGATCGCAGCATCCATGAAGATACTCTATCATCATGCCGGAATATACGGGATGATAGGCGGACAGTGTGCCGATATCGAGGCAGAGGAGATCAGGGATCTTTCGGAGGATATGCTCATATATATCCATCGTAACAAGACTGCGGCTCTTATCCGTGCTGCAATGACCATCGGAGCGGTACTTGCCGGGGCGGAAGATGAGACCATACGTCTGATAGACCGTGCAGCAGACTGTATAGGCATAGCATTCCAGATACAGGATGATCTGCTGGATGTCACGGGTACAGATGAGACTCTGGGCAAACCCGTGGGATCCGATGAGCGAAACAATAAGACCACATATGTGACTCTGCATGGAATCGAGGAATCACGTGAAGCCGTGGAACGGCTGAGCAGAGAAGCATTGGATATAGTCAGAGATATGAGACACCGTAACGAGTTTCTGGAGAATCTCATTACATGGATGATAAACAGGGACAGGTAGTGAGATGTATCTGGAACAGATCAAACAGCCTAATGACATAAAGGATATCCCAGCATCGGCATTGCCGGAGCTGGCAGATGAGATCCGGGACTTCCTGATCCGTACCATCTCGGTAACGGGCGGACATCTAGGGAGCAATCTGGGAGCGGTGGAACTGACCATGGCTCTGCATCTGTCACTTGATCTGCCGAATGATGAGATCATCTGGGATGTCGGCCATCAGTCATATACGCATAAGATACTGACCGGCAGACGTGAGGGCTTCGTACACCTGCGTCAGTACGGCGGCATGAGTGGATTCCCGAAGCGTAACGAGAGTGATTGCGATGCATTTGATACCGGTCACAGTTCCACATCCATATCTGCGGGACTCGGTCTGGTCAAGGCACGTGATCTGAAGAAAGAGTCCAGAACTATAGTTTCCGTGATCGGAGACGGATCCCTGACCGGCGGTATGGCATATGAAGCACTTAATAACGCTTCCAGGCTGGATACTAATTTTATTATCATTCTGAATGACAATGAGATGTCCATTTCCGAGAATGTCGGAGGTATGTCCAAATATCTCAACAGTATCCGTACCTCAGAGAAATATCTGAATCTGCGTGACGGTATCTATTATTCTTTGGCCGGCAGGTCCAAACGCGCTGATGAGCTGATAGAGCGTATACGACGGACCAAAAGGACGATCAAGAGCATGGTAGTTCCGGGCATGTTTTTTGAGGATATGGGCATTACATATCTGGGGCCTGTGGACGGTCATGATATAGATTCTCTTACGAGAGCCATAAGTGAGGCCAAGAAGGTCCGCGGAGCCGTGATCGTGCATGTCCTGACACAGAAAGGCAGAGGGTATGAACCTGCGATCAAGCATCCCGCCAGATTCCACGGAGCGGAGCCTTTTGAGATAGAGACGGGACTCCCCGCCAAACCCCGTACATCTGCCAACTATACGGATATTTTCTCCACGGTCATGTGTAAGCTCGGAGCAAGAGATCCCGAAGTGGTTGCAATCACCGCAGCCATGCCAGACGGTACCGGACTCAAGAGATTCCGCAATATGTTCCCTGACCGCTTCTTCGATGTGGGCATCGCCGAGGAACATGCGGTGACTTTCGCTGCCGGCCTGGCTGCAGGAGGGTTGAAGCCCATCGTAGCGGTATATTCATCTTTTCTGCAGAGGGGATATGATCAGATCATACATGATGTATGCCTGCAGAAACTCCCTGTGGTTTTCGCCATAGACAGGGCGGGACTGGTAGGCAGTGACGGCGAGACACATCAGGGTATATTCGATCTGTCATATCTGTCCAGCATACCGGATATCATGGTCATGGCCCCCAAGAATAAATGGGAGCTTTCGGACATGATCAAATTCGCTGTCAGATCCGGCATACCTGCAGCTGTCAGATATCCCAGAGGTACGGCATATACCGGCCTTGAGGATTACAGAGCCCCCATGGAGTACGGCAAGTCCGAGCCTATATATGAGGAAAAGGAGATACTCCTCTATGCAGTGGGCAGTATGGTCAAGACAGCAGAGGAAGTAAGGAAACTGCTTGAAGACAAGGGATATTATTGTTCGTTGACCAATGCGCGTTTCGTCAAGCCGTTGGACAGGGAATATATCATAAAAGCCGCGAAGACTCATGATCTGATAGTCACCATGGAGGAAAATGTCCAAAGCGGAGGATTCGGTGAACACGTCACCGCAGTGATAGAGGAAGAGGGGTTAAGCGGTGATGTGAAGGTCATGCATGTGGCCATACCCGACACGTATGTGGAGCACGGCAGCGTAGACATACTCAAGGAGATGATCGGCATAGATGCCGCAAGCATCTCGAAAAGGATCATAGATGAAAGAACGTCTTGATGTGCTGCTGGTGAGCGGCGGATATGCCGAGAGCCGTGAGAAAGCCAAAGCCCTGATAATGAGCGGCATCGTATATGTGAACGGTGTAAAAGAGGATAAAGCGGGATCGACCTTTGATATTGAGAAATCCGAAATAGAAGTCCGGGGCACAACTCTTAAGTATGTAAGCCGGGGAGGACTGAAGCTTGAGAAAGCCATGCAGGTATTCTCGATCGATCTGACCGGGGCGGTGGCGATGGATATAGGCGCATCCACCGGCGGGTTCACGGATTGCATGCTTCAGAACGGAGCAAGCCGTGTATACAGCATAGATGTCGGACACGGACAGCTTGCATGGAAGCTTCGGAACGACGAACGTGTCATCTGCATGGAGAAGACGAACTTCCGGTATGTGACCGCAGAGGACATACCCGAGCCGATAGATTTCGCCTCGGTGGATGTTTCGTTTATATCTCTGTCCAAGATCCTTCCGCCGGCATATGCTCTGCTTAAGCCCGAAGCTTCGATGGCTGTGCTCATTAAGCCGCAGTTTGAAGCCGGACGGGATAAGGTGGGGAAAAAGGGTGTGGTCAGAGACAAAGCCACACATATCGAAGTGATAAAGGACTGTGTCGGATACGCACGTGATACCGGATTCATCGTTGCCGGACTGGACTATTCACCGGTCAGGGGACCTGAAGGCAATATAGAATACCTGATGTATCTGATCAAAGCCCCGGATGCAGAAGCAGTCATCGGAGACGATATTATAGATGACGTTGTCGACCGGGCCCATAAGGAGTTGGATAAATGAAGAGATTTCATGTCATAGTCAACAGTTCAAAGGATCCGAACGGAGTATATACCGCACAGATCACTGCGGCCCTGCGCAGTGTGGGAGCAGAACATGTGACTATAGGTCCTTCGGTTCCGGATGATACCGATGCCATTATCGTACTCGGCGGGGACGGCACGATGCTCAGAGCCGCAGGCAACAATTTCGGACGGAACATACCTTTACTCGGCGTGAACATAGGCAATCTGGGTTATCTGACCGAATGTGATATGGGCGGGGATCTGCAGCGCGATATGCGCAAGCTCATAGACGGCGATATCACGATAGAGAACCGCATGATGATGTGCGGTAAGATATACAAGTCCAAGAAGGCCAAGACAGAGGATCATTGTCTTAATGACATCACGATCACCGGGTGCGGTGCACTGTGTCTGATAAGATATGCTTTGTATGTGAATAATGAATATCTGAATAATTACTCTGCCGACGGTCTGGTCATCTCCACGCCTACAGGTAGCACGGGATATAATATGTCAGCGGGAGGTCCGATAGCACAGCCCCGAGCCAATCTGATCATTGTGACACCGATTTGCCCGCATACCCTCAACACGAGGAGCATAGTATTGAGCCCCGATGACCGTATAGAAGTCCGTATCGTCGAAGGACAGACCGTTCCTGTGGCGGCGCAGTTTGACGGTCGTGATCCCTATATGCTCGAGGCGGGTGATTCTATCCAGATATGCAGGTCTACCGAGGTGACGCGCATCATTAAGATCAGAAGAGAGAGCTTCCTAAACACTCTTCATGAGAAACTTGTCTGATTAGCTTAGACGGGCTTTGGCTTTGAGCTCCACAGCAGCGTTTCTGGCGGCTTCGGATGAATCTCCGGAGCCTGACATTCTCATCAGTTCATCTATCATTCCGTCTTCATCAAGTACATCCACGGCAGTCAGTGTTCTGTCCTGATGCACGGATTTGGATATCACGAAATGGGTATCTGCCTGTGCGGCCACCTGTGCCTGATGGGTTATGCATATGACCTGATGAGATGCACCGAGAGAGTGCAGCTTCTCACCGACCTTCCATGCGGTGACGCCGGATATGCCGGTATCTATCTCGTCGAATATCAGAGTTCCGGTAGTTTCCCTGTCACCGGACACACATTTGATCGCTAGCATGATACGGGAGAGTTCTCCGCCGCTGGCCACATCCTTAAGTGACTTGAGAGGTTCGCCGGGATTTAAGGATATCAGGAAATCTATATCATCATATCCGCTTGCCGTGATATGAGTTTTATCGGCTTTTACCTCTATCTTCAGATCACAGTTCAGGAAGTTCATGTCGGTGAGCGCATTCATGAGATTTGATTCCAGCGAAGCAGCTGCGCTTGCCCGCAGATCGTGAGCACGGGCACAGAGAGAGAGCAGTTCCTCTTCAAGGGCAGCCTTCCGGTTTTCCAGTTTGGTTCTGTATGCTTCATGATCGCGCAGTCTGTCGAGCTCTTCGCATCGTTCGTCTCTGTATGCGAGTATAGCTTCAATGCTCCGACCGTATTTATCCTTCAGATGGTTTATGAGATCGAGACGTGCGGTGATTTCGTTGAAAGATGCCGCATCATATTCGGATGAGGACATATATGAGCCGATCTCGCGGCTGAGATCAGCTGTGAGCGCATCGATGTCAGACAGGGATGAAGCCATGTCCTGAAGTGACTCATCATATTCCGTAACACTGTACAGAGCTTTGAGTGCACGGGATATCAGATCGGATGCACCGTCCGTGCCGTCTATCAGAGAGGATACGGCGGACAGGGACTCGTTGATGCGGGAAGCATTGTTCATCCTGCGATAGTCGATTTCAAGTTCCTCATCTTCACCTGGTGTAAGGGCGGCATTGTCGATCTCGTTAACTTCATACTCGGCCAGATCCGCCTTTCTCTTGCGGAGCGATTCATCCTCATCTGTATCGTTGAGTTTACATAACACATCGGAATAATCCGTGTATTTTTCGCCGATCCGGGAAAGTATCTCGCGAAGTTCGTCAGTGGCATGCGAATCCAGCATGTTTTTCAATGAAGATTCCCTGAGAAGAGTCAGGGATTCACGCTGCCCGCAGATATCTATCATTCTGGATGTGAGACGGGAGAGCTCCCTGAGAGCGACTTTCTGGCCGTTAATATAGCAGTCGGAGCTGCCGGGAGTCAGTTTGCGCCTGATGATGATGTCATCCTCGTCTGTGTCGATGCCCGAATCGTGCAGCAACTCATAGACCGATCTGTCTTCGGGACGCAGAGTGAGCTCGACATTGGCCGAATCGCTGCCCTGTCTTATGAGCCCGGTATCCGCCCTGTCTCCGAGAGCCAGGCCCAGAGCTTCTATGAGAATGGATTTGCCGGCACCGGTTTCGCCTGTCAGGACGTTTAGGCCGGGGGTGAAGGTGATGTCCGCCTCATCGATGAGAGCGACATTACGTACGTGAAGATCAGTAATCATATGTTCTCCTTATCTTTCTCCGGACGGGAAAGATACGATAATCATTATAGCATTTCGGGAGTTTCATAGAAAGTCTCATTTATTGACTACGCCCGCAGGTTTGTTTTATAATTACATACATGCGGGCTCTGCGCCTGCATGTATCATTGGGGAGTTATAATCTGTTTGAGGGACCCGTATGTATACGGGATGGTGCGGACTATGTCTGATGTGGACAGATCCGGTGTCTTACATATAGATACCGACACCGCCATAGAGAAGTCCAAGAGCCCTGATGAGCTGTATCAGGACTTGATATCCCGTGTGCGCCTCTATCATCCTTCCGATGATATATCCATGATCGAAAAAGCATATAAGACGGCTCTCGTAGCTCATGAAGGTCAGGTCAGACGTTCCGGTGAGCCTTATATCATGCATCCTCTGCATGTGTCGATCATACTGGCTGATCTGGAGCTTGATAAGGAGACCATTATCGCCGGTCTGCTGCATGATGTTCTGGAGGATACCAATACCACCATCGAGACGCTTGAAACGGATTTCGGTAATGATGTGGCTCTGCTCGTCGACGGTGTGACGAAACTGGATAAACTCCAGTTCACCGGATCCGACCAGCAGGTAGACCGTCTGGAGATGCAGGCTGAGAACCTGCGTAAGATGTTCCTGGCCATGGCCAAGGATATTCGCGTGATCCTGATCAAACTGGCCGACAGACTTCACAATATGCGTACGTTGCAATATCAGCCCGAGGAGGCACAGCAGCGCATAGCACGTGAGACATTGGATATTTACTCGCCGATAGCACACAGACTCGGCATCAGCAAGGTTAAGGTAGAGCTTGATGATCTGTCGCTGATGTATCTGGAGCCCGAAGCGTATCAGGAGCTGGCCGAGAGCATCGATGTCAATAACGGAGAGAGAGAAGCCTATATACAGGGGCTCGTAGATGAGGTAAGAGAGCATATCCTGAGTGCCGGCATCAATGCACAGGTATATGGCCGTATCAAGCATCTCTTCAGCATTTATAAGAAGATGCTCAATCAGAACAAGACCCTTGATCAGATATATGATGTATTTGCCATACGCATCCTCGTAGACAGCATACAGGACTGTTATGCGGCACTGGGTGTCATCCATGCCCTGTATAAGCCTATTCCGGGCCGCTTCAAAGATTATATAGCGATGCCCAAGGCAAATATGTACCAGTCCCTGCATACGACTCTGATAGGATCGTCCGGGCAGCCTTTTGAGATACAGATCCGTACCCATGAGATGCACAAAGCCGCTGAGTACGGTATCGCAGCCCACTGGAAGTATAAGGATGCATCCGACGGCAAGAAGGTCGATGATTCCGAACAGGAGAAGCTGACCTGGCTCAGACAGATACTGGAGTGGCAACAGGATTCACAGGATAACGCCGAGTTCATGGGGATGCTGAAGAGCGACCTGAACCTGTTTTCGGATAATGTATACTGCTTTACCCCCGGAGGCGAAGTCAAAAACCTGCCTGCCGGATCTACCCCCATAGATTTTGCCTATGCCGTACACTCCGCAGTGGGCAACCGCATGATAGGAGCGAGGGTCAACGGCAAACTGGTGCCCATAGACTATGAACTCAGGAACGGTGACCGTGTAGAGATCATCACGAGCCAGAATACGAAAGGCCCCAGCCGTGACTGGCTGAACATAGTCAGGTCTTCACAGGCACGCAATAAGATCAATCAATGGTTTAAGCAGATCCTCAAGGACGACAATATCATCAAAGGCCGTGAGGCTCTGAATAACTATATCAAGACAAAAGGTGTATCTGTCAGCACTATAATGATCCCCAGATATACAGAGAGAGTCATGCGCAGATATGGCTTCTCCGACTGGGATTCGCTGCTGGCGGCCATAGGTCACGGTGCCCTGAAAGAGGGCCAGGTGATCTCACGTATGCAGGAGTACTATACCGAGGATCACAAGGCCAATCCTACCGAGGAAGAGATACTTGAGCAGGTGGCTCAGAGTGCCAATCAGATCTCACCCAAGACAGGACACGGCGGAAGTGCGATCACGGTCAAGGGAATACATGATGTGGCGGTCAGGTTTTCCAAGTGCTGTTCACCGTTGCCGGGTGATGAGATAGTCGGATTCGTGACCAGAGGCAGGGGTGTATCCATACACAGGACCGACTGCATCAATATACTGAATCTCCCGGAAAAAGAGAGAGTACGTATCATAGATGCCGAATGGCAGAGGCCTGACGGCGAAGCAGGGGAGACATATCTGGCCGAGATATGTATCTATGCAAATAACAGAAGCGGTCTGCTGGCTGAAGTTTCCAGGATGTTCACTGAGCGCGGTATAGACATACTGTCCGTGAATACACGTGTATCCAAGCAGGGTACGGCTACGATGGATATCAGCTTTGAAGTAAAGAGCAGACAGGAACTCGACCATATGATCGAGAAGATCAGAGGCATCGAGAGTGTAGTCGATATAGAACGTACCACGGGATGACGATGTGCGGTTCGTTGATCCTACGGAGGTAATTTATGGCTGATATCAAGATAGGGCGTATGATGCTCGGAGCAGTGGGCACTAATTGCTACTTTGTGTACAGAGAGGGATCACAGGATGTGATCTTTTTTGATCCTGCTGATTCCGGATCATACATATATGAGCAGCTGAAGGATAGAGGGTTTACAGTGAAGGCCATCTATCTGACACACGCACATTTCGACCATATATGGGGATGTAACGAGCTCCGTGAACTTACGGGATCGAAAGTGTATGCCTATGAAGAAGAGCGTGTTCTGTGTGAGGATGCAGAGACCAATGTATCCGCACAGGCGGGCAGACCTTATACCGTAAAAGTGGATGAATATCTGCGTGACGGAGAGATCCGTACCGAAGGAGATATTTCATTCAAAGTGATATATACTCCGGGACACACCATAGGCAGCTGCTGCTATTACATAGAGGAAGCCGGCATACTCATCAGCGGAGATACACTGTTCCAGGCAAGCGTGGGACGTGCAGATCTTCCTACCGGATCCGAATCCACACTTATCCGTTCCATATCCGACAAACTTATGTGTCTGCCCGATGAGACACGTGTGTATCCCGGTCACGGAGCATCCACGAGCATCGGATATGAGAGAGAGAATAATCCGTTCATTTATTCATTCTGATCATTATCCGGGTTTTCCCGGCTCGATCACAGGAGATCATTATGTTCAAAACACTGGCTGCGCAGACCAAACAGTTCAAGACTGCGACCATACTCACACCTATACTGGCCGGCCTTGAGGTTGTAATGGAGACATTACTGCCCCTCATGATGGCAGGCATCATAGACAATGGCATCATGCCGGGAAATCTGGTCGAAGTATTCAAGTACGGTGCCATCATGATCGTTATGGCCATAGCTTCCTTAAGCTTCGGTATAGCTGCCGGACGCCTTGCGGCAAATGCATCCGCCGGGTTTGCGGCGAATATCAGGACGGCCATGTATGAAAACATCCAGACATTTGCTTTCAAGAATATAGATAAATTCTCGACATCAGGTCTGGTCACCCGTATGACCACAGACGTGACCAACCTGCAGAACGCTTTTCAGATGATCCTAAGGATGTGTGTGAGAGCCCCCATGACCCTCATATGTGCTCTGGTCATGGCTTTTCTGGTAAATGCTCAGATAGCATCGATATTTGTGGTGGCCATGGTGCTCCTGAGCTGTCTGCTCTTTTGCATAATCAGGATCACGATGCGCCTGTTCGATCAGGTCTTCAAGAAGTACGACGCACTCAACGAGTCCGTGCAGGAGAATGTTACGGCCATCCGTGTGGTTAAGTCATTTGTACGTGAGGATTACGAGAAAAAGAAATTCAATACGGCTGCAGAGAACATCTACAAGCTGTTCGTCAAAGCCGAGCGAAACATAGCCCTGAACGGTCCGATCATGATGACGACCGTATATACATGTGTGCTCAGCATATCCTGGATGGGAGCGCATCTGATCGCATCGGAGAAGCTGACGACCGGTGAGCTGACTACACTTCTGTCGTATGTCATGGCTATTATGTTCAGTCTGATGATGGTATCGATGATATTCGTCATGCTGACCATGTCGGCGGCCAGTGCAAGACGTATATATGAGATCCTGTCCGAAGAGACCGCCCTGACCAATCCCGAGAATCCCGATTTCGATGTACCTGACGGATCCGTGGATTTCGATCATGTTACTTTCTCATATAACGACAACGGTACCAGACCGGTACTTAAGGATATTGACCTGCACATCGCTTCGGGTGAGACGATAGGTATCATAGGAGGCACCGGTTCGTCCAAATCATCGCTCGTAAACCTGATAAGCCGTCTCTATGACGTGACCGAAGGATCCGTGAAGGTGGGCGGCAAGGATGTGCGCAGCTATGATCTCGAGACGCTGCGTAACAATGTATCCGTTGTGCTGCAAAAGAATGTACTGTTTGCGGGGTCCATTCTCGATAACCTGCGCTGGGGAGATGAGAATGCGACCGAAGAGGAGTGTATCAGGGCATGCAAACTGGCATGCGCCGATGAGTTCATATCACAGATGCCGGATGGCTACGAGACGCATATAGAGCAGGGCGGAACGAATGTATCGGGAGGTCAGAAGCAGCGTCTGTGTATCGCCAGAGCGCTGCTCAAGAAACCGAAGATCCTGATCCTCGATGATTCCACCTCGGCTGTTGATACGGCGACAGATGCCAGGATACGTCAGTCCTTCCGTGATGAGATCCCGAATACGACTAAGTTCATCATCGCTCAGCGTATCTCATCCGTACAGGATGCGGACCGTATCGTGGTACTGGAGAACGGAGAGGTGAACGGATTCGGTACGCATGACGAGCTGCTTGAGTCCAACGAAATATACAAAGAAGTCTACGAGAGCCAGATGCAGGGCTCGGGAGACTTCGATGAGAAGGGAGGCGAGGCATAATGGCAGAAGTCAAAGAGGTCAAAATGGGCCGCAGAAACATGGCTGCCATGGGTCAGCGCCCCAAGATAGATAATCTCGGAGAGATATCGGCCAGACTGTTCAAGAGGATACTTTCGAAGTACTGGCTGCATGTATTACTGGTTCTGTGCTGCATAGGTATCAATGCATATGTGAACATAGTCTTCCAGCTCTACACGCGGGAACTGATAGACGTATATATCGTACCTTATATCGGCGTACAGAATCCCGATTTCTCGGCTCTGGCAGCCCGGATCACACAGATGATAGGCATATTTGCCGCGGGTATCATCTGCAACTACGGACAGGCGCGCATCATGGTCAATGTAACGCAGGGCACTCTGTCTAATCTGCGTATAGAGATGTTTGATCATATGCAGAGCCTGCCTATCAGATATTTCGATACACATTCGCACGGAGATATCATGTCGTTGTATACCAATGACATCGATACTCTCAGGCAGATGATATCACAGGGTATCATTCAGTTCATATCAAGTTTCGTGACCATAGTGTCGGTCATGGGGACCATGATAGCGCTCAGCGGCATACTGACCGCTCTTAACGTGGTCATGCTCGTCATTATGGTTATCGCAACCAAGAAGCTTGTGTCACTGTCCGGCAAGTTCTTTATCAAGCAGCAGAAAGATCTGGGTGCCCTGAACGGTTATATCGAGGAGATGATGCAGGGGCAGAAGGTCATCAAAGTATTCTGTCATGAGGAAAAGGCTAAAGAGGAATTTGCACGTCTCAATGAAGAACTCCGTGATTCCGCTGAGAATGCAAACAAAAATGCCAATATACTCGGCCCCGTCAACGCACAGCTCGGAAATGTGAGCTACGTGCTGGTAGCGGTAGCCGGAGCGGTGATGGCCATAAACGGTGTGGGCGGACTTACGATAGGAACGCTGGTAGCATTCCTGGCTCTTTCAAAGAGCATCAACTTCCCGATCAGTCAGATATCCCAGCAGCTTAATTCCGTCATAATGGCTTTTGCCGGTGCCGACAGGATATTCAAACTGCTCGATGAGGAACCGGAACCCGATGAGGGATATGTTACCCTGGTAAATGCCCGTGAGGCTGAGGACGGAACTCTTACCGAATGCGAGGAGCACACCGGTGTATGGGCATGGAAACATCCCCACTCGGCTGACGGTACCGTCACTTACCAGAGGATGGAAGGCAAAGTCACCATGGATGACGTGGACTTCAGCTATAACGAAGAGAAGCAGATACTGTATGATATCAAGCTCTTCGCCAAACCCGGACAGAAGATCGCTTTTGTGGGAAGTACGGGAGCCGGTAAGACTACCATCACCAATCTGATCAACAGATTCTATGACATACAGGACGGTAAGATCAGATATGATGATATAAATATCGGCAAGATCAGGAAGGATGATTTGAGACACAGTCTCGGAATGGTTCTGCAGGAGACCAATCTGTTCACCGGGACGGTGATGGAGAATATCAGATACGGCAAACTCGATGCCACCGATGAGGAATGTATAGCTGCGGCTAAACTGGCCAATGCACATAACTTCATATCCATGCTTCCGGATGGATATGATACCCGGCTGACCGGTAACGGAGCAAACTTAAGTCAGGGACAGAGACAGCTGATCGCGATAGCGAGGGCTGCGGTTGCAGATCCTCC
This sequence comes from Lachnospiraceae bacterium, assembly GCA_017450485.1. GTDB lineage: Bacteria > Bacillota > Clostridia > Lachnospirales > Lachnospiraceae > XBB2008. The sequence goes on along the minus strand of JAFSTN010000001.1, from coordinate 98,117 downwards.
GGTACTGATACTGGATGAAGCTACCAGTTCGATAGATACTCGTACAGAGAGACTGGTTCAGGAAGGCATGGATTCGCTGATGAAAGGCCGTACCACGTTCGTAATAGCACACAGACTGAGCACCGTCAGGAACAGCGACTGCATCATGGTCCTGGAGCAGGGGCGGATCATAGAACGCGGTACACATGAAGAACTGATAGAGCTCAAGGGTAAGTATTATCAGCTCTATACCGGTAATGCGATCACAGCCTGAGAGAGCAGTATGAAAAATAACGAAACGGAAAACAGTAACAACACTATGACAGTCCGGGTGGATGCGCCCGGACTTCAATATGATATCAACGCTATAGTGAAGGCTTTCTATCCCGATAAGGAGATCAGGGTCATAGAGCCGGGGAATGATGTGCCTGTGACAGACCGGGAAGCCGGCAGTATTTGGATGGACGTCCGGGTGGAAGATGCCGTGATCAGTGTCGGAAGAGCAGATCATACCTATAGCATAGACCCCGGACTCGGGGCCAAGAACAGTTTCAAACTGGCACTGTATGATGTGATGTGCGATATTACGGGGAAAACACTTCCGTGGGGCAATCTGACGGGAGTGAGACCTACCAAGATCGCGATGGCACGGATGCGTGAAGGGGCTGACGATGAGCAGGTGCTTGAGTATATGATGTCCCATCACAAGGTCAGTCCGGCCAAGGCGCATCTGGCTCTCGATATAGCACATCGTGAAGAGGATATTCTGTCTAGGATCGATCACAGACACGGGTACAGTCTGTATCTGAATATTCCCTTTTGTCCGACCACATGCCTGTATTGTTCATTTACGAGCTACCCGTATGCGGCATGGAAGAGCAGAGCGGATGAATACCTGGATGCTTTATTCATGGAGATTGATTATGTCGCGGATGATATCGTAGCCGGCAGAGCAGGGATAGACGGGACAGCCGGCACAGCCGGGACAGACGGGGACGGAGCTGTACGGACCGGATTATGCGGCTGTCCCGATTCGATATATATAGGCGGCGGTACACCTACCAGTCTGGATGAAGAACATCTGGAAAGGCTTCTTAAGTATCTGACCGACAGGATCGACATTTCCCGGTGTCTGGAGTTTACCTGTGAAGCGGGACGCCCCGATTCGATCACCCGTCGGAAGCTGGATATACTTAAGCGATACGGCGTAACGAGGATATCAGTAAATCCTCAGACCATGCAACAGAAAACATTGGATATCATAGGACGCAAAGCTACACCCGGTCAGGTCATTGAGGCTTTCCGCATGGCACGTGAAGCCGGATTTGACAATATAAACATGGATATCATCCTCGGACTTCCGGGTGAAGGGAAAGACGAGGTTTCAGATACACTTGAATGCATATCGGAACTAACCCCTGATTCGCTGACCGTACATTCACTGGCGATCAAAAGGGCATCTGCACTGCGTGAGCATCTGGATGAGATTGGGATAGAGGCACTGGTAAATACCGAAGAGACGATGGCACTGGCCGCAGATTGCGCACGTGATCTGGGGATGAAGCCGTACTATCTGTACAGGCAGAAGAATATGTCCGGTAATTTCGAGAATACCGGATATGCCGTTCCCGGAAAGGAATGTATATATAACATACTGATCATGGAAGAGGTTCAATCGATAGTGGCACTCGGTGCCGGTGCCATATCCAAACGCGTGGATTATAAGGATGGCTCAGCTTCCCCGATAAACATAGAAAGAGCGGAGAACCCGAAGGATATAGAGAACTATATCACGCGGACGGGCGAGATGATCGAGCGAAAGAGGGCACTCTACGGATAGCCCGGATAAGCTCCCCGGCGGCTATCGTATGTGCCGATTCCAGCGGGTGGTAATCTGAAACATAACCTGCTTCGGCATCCTGCTCGGTCAGATGAACCGTGCTTATCCGCATATCACCGGTTTCATCAACATAGTCCGAGACAGCGTCACATACGCACGGGTACAGACGGTCACCCATCAGACCGAGAATGCATATTATATGAGAATCCATATTGTGTGAGCGCACGACCTTCAGAAAATCCGTGTAACGCGCGATGAATTCGGACTGTTTATCTTTATCGTCCTGACAGAAACTGTCATCATTTGTTCCCAGATTGATCACGATCACATCCGGTATGAAGCGATAGAAATCCCACATTATGTCCTGTGTATCGGGGATATCGGGCAGACTGTCATGACTTAATCCCATAGATTCATAATAGGGTGGTATAAGCTCGGGCTCATTTCGTTTGGCAGGATCATCGGTATATCCGGAGATGATTCCGTAACCGCTGGCAGAGAACATGCTGTAATCGGCCCCAAGCTGCATAGCGGTCTTGTATGCATATGCTTTGGTGACATCCTCGGTGGCGGTCTTAAACGGATGGAGGGGATCTTCATCATCCACACCATACCCGCAGGTGATCGAGTCGCCTATGAACTCAACCTTATGATCGGACACAGGGGCGGGAGTGACCGATTCATCGTCCCCGATCTCGATCCCTGCGATATATGCCAGAGACATAGCCACTTCAGAGAGCTTGATCAGACGGATGCGTGAAGTGCGTACCGTATCGGACTCCGCAATATGAAGCACGGTCTCCGGAGAAGCCAGCTGCATATCGATAACCCGTTTGTCATCAACATATACTGCGATCCGTGCGTAATTGGCATCATTATCGGGAATCTCCGATGCCGAACCGGCCTTCAGAGTGATATCAAGCCCGCATCCGGTGTAATCAAACTCTATACCGGTCCCCGATAACGAGAGCAGTAATCCGTTTTCGAATGGAAGCGTGCGTCCGAGTAATTTAAAATTCGATGTGTTTAATTCTATTCTTTTCATACTTCGTATGTTATCATAGATACAGCTGTTTAGATACTAGTTTTTCGGGGCATTAGCGCAGTTGGGAGCGCGCCACACTGGCAGTGTGGAGGTCGTGGGTTCAAGTCCCATATGCTCCATTACAAAGGGGCTGTCGCACTGATTTCTTAGTGCGACAGCCCCCGAACTGGAGTGGAGATGGGGGTATCCGGCAGTAATAGCGGTATGCATTCTGATCGCTATGGGCAGCCTTCTGTTTTTTAAAAAGAGAAAGTGGTTATGACCACTTTTTTCTTGACAATAAATATTGCGCGCAATATAATATGACAAAAGCATTAAAACAAAAGAGGTGAGGTATATGGCACAGAAATATGAACAGCTTTTGTTGAAAAATCAATTATGTTTCCCTCTATATGCATGCAGCCGCAAGATAGTCGGTAATTACACGCCTTTTCTTAAGCCATTGGGGCTTACGTACACTCAGTATATAGTTCTGATGGTGCTGTGGGAGAAAGAGAGTGTCAATGTGGGACAGCTCGGAGATATCCTCTATTTGGATGCCGGAACACTGACACCGCTCCTTAAGAGGCTGGAGAAGGCCGGATATGTTACCAGAGAGCGTTCAAAAGAAGATGAACGCGTTACAGTGATCAGCATCACTCCGGAAGGAAACAAACTGAAGGAGAAATGTAAGGATATTCCGATGAAGATGGCATCAACGGGATCCGCACTCACCCAAAAGGATGCTGCGGAATTATACCGGTTGTTGTATCTGTTTTTGGAAGGTTAGTTATATGAAAAAAGAATTTGATATACAGGAATATATGACAAAGGGAGTGGAAAGAGTAGTTTCGGATGCTTTGAAAGCCACTCTTAAGAATCCGAGGGAAAGTGCTTTTATGCTCGGATTCGCCAAGGCCAGTACAGAGGCTTCTAAGAAACGTCAAAAGGCAGAGAAGGCTGGAGAACACATTCCGCCTTTTCTGATCGCAAGCATCACAAGCAAATGTAATCTTCACTGTGCAGGCTGTTATTCCAGATGCAATCATGCCACAGTCGATACCGAACCTGTAACCCAGCTCACTGACGAAGAGTGGTACAGGATATTCGATGAGGCGGATGATCTGGGGATCAGTTTTATTCTGCTTGCCGGAGGCGAGCCTATGCTCAGGCGTGATGTCATAGAAGCAGCCGGTAAGAAGAAAAACATTCTGTTCCCGATATTTACAAACGGTACATATATCGATGAGAGATATTTCGAACTGTTTGACAGAAGCCGTAATCTCATCCCGATCATGAGCATTGAGGGAAAGAAAGAGGTTACGGATGCAAGAAGGGGGACCGGGATCTATGACTGCCTTATAAAGAACATGGATGAACTGCATGAGCGTGGTCTGATATTCGGGGCTTCCGTAACCGTTACAACAGAGAATCTAACGGAGGTTACTTCCGAAAGCTTCCTGAATGAGCTGGCAGACAGAGGCTGCAAAGCAGTGATCTATGTGGAGTTCGTTCCGGTTACGGATGAGAGTAAGGAACTGGCTCCCGGCGATGCCGAGCGGGAGTATCTGAAGAAAGAAATCGACAGGTTGCGAGAAGAAAGTCCTGAAATGGTATACATCTCATTCCCCGGAGATGAAAAGGGGTCGGGGGGATGTGTAGCGGCCGGAAGAGGGTTTTTCCATATCAATTCACATGGCGGAGCAGAACCGTGTCCGTTCTCGCCGTATTCGGACGTAAATATAAAGAACTCATCACTTCGTGAGGCAATGCATTCTCCGTTGTTTATGGCACTGCAAAGTGGAGATATCCTGATGGATGACCATGACGGCGGATGTGTATTATATGAGAAACGTGAGCTTGTTGAGCAGCTCATGAAGGATGGGCTTGGCGCATAAGAGTATATAGTCGATAAGGAACGGAGAAAGGAGAAAAATTATGGCAACACTGGTAACATATTTTAGTGCACAGGGTAAAACAGCACAGATCGCAAAGGACTATGCAGAACAGATCGGCGCGGATATTTTTGAGATATGTCCCGAAGAACCCTACAGTGATGCGGATATCAAATTCATGAATCCGGTAGCCAGATGCAATCGTGAGCAGATCGGGAATAAGGAAGTCCCTGTGTCGGGTAAGATCGAAAACTTCGGACAGTACGACACGGTATATATAGGATTTCCCATCTGGTACGGGCAGGCACCGAGAGTTATACATACTTTCTGCAAGGGATATGACTGGACAGATAAGAGTATACATCTGTTTGCCACTTCGGGCGGCAGTGGGATCGGCAAGACAGCAGAGAAACTGGAACCCTCGATCAGTGGCGGAACTATTGCTGAGGCAAAGGTCGTAAAGTCGGTATCGGAGATCTGATCCGGGTGTGAGATAATGATGAAACGAGACAATATCGGAAAAAGAATAGCTATGTCCCTGTTTGGCGTGATCATATGCGCTATCAGCGTGGGTATATTCAAGATCGCGGCATTGGGTGTGGATCCGTTTCAGTCATTTATGGCAGGACTTGATGCGGTGGTTCCGATCAAATTCGGGACATTATATGTGATCACGAATGCGGTTTTGCTGCTGTTTGCACTTATATTTGACAGGCATTACATCGGGATCGCGACATTCATTAACCTGTTTCTTCTTGGATATATCACACAGTTTACGTATGAGTTCCTGCAGACCGTAATAGTTGATCCGTCGATCGCGGTACGCATCCTATGTCTGGTCGTGGGAGTAGTCATCATCTGTTTCGGTTCGGCATTCTATATGACCGCAGATCTGGGTGTGTCGACATATGATGCCATTGCACTGATCATATGCAATACCTGGAAGAAGGGCAAATTCCAATACGTGAGGATTATTACGGATGTCGTATGCGTGATACTCGGATGCGTGCTGTTTCTTATGGCGGGCGGGAAGGTCTCACAGATTCCGACCATAGCCGGGATCGGAACTGTCATCACGGCATTTTTCATGGGACCGCTTATTGAGTTCTTCAACGTGCATATAGCCAGACCCGTATTGAACGGTAAAGGTCATAATTAAACCGGACACACTGGTCAGGGTGATCGTATGAAGGCAATATCGGAGACAAGAAAACGGATAAGCTATATATTGAAACTGACAGTGATCGTATGTGCCGTTGCGGGTACTCTTATCAGTGCGTTTGCCGGCAGGAGTACTTTTATGGGCGGCAAAACGGTGTTTATGTATTTTACGATCCAGTCAAATATCCTCATAGCGGCGATCTGCGCATGGGGGTTATTCCTGCTTGCGCGTGACAGAGCGGTCAGCGTTACCTGGTATACGATGAAGCTGGTCGGTACAGTTTCCATTACTCTGACGGGAGTGGTATTTGCTTTTCTGCTTGCTCCGGTACTGGGAGCTGAGGCATGGAATCTGCAGAATACTCTCACGCATGCTGTTGTTCCGATAGTTTCAGTAGCGGATTATTTTGTAGTGGTATCCGGGAAGAAGATCCCCGCGGTAAATGTATTATCCGTGATAATACCTCCGTTACTGTATGCGATCTATGCCGGGATCGGGTATGCGCAAGACTGGCATTTCGCCAGAGGATACAATTATCCGTACTTTTTCCTGAACTGGGGAAGTCCCGCCGGAGCATTTGGATTTACCGGGGAGCTTCCGTATATGGGCACCGCCTGGTGGATACTTCTGTTACTTGTCTTCCTGATTGTGGTAGGATATTGTTATACGTTCCTGGCCGACAGGATCGGAAGACTATGTGAGAAGCGAAAGGATACCGGTGGTGAAGACGGATAAGATAGCGATCATATTTCCTGGTATGGGTTATCACAGCGATAAACCGCTTTTGTATTATGCTAAGAGACTGGCCAGAGAGCATGGATATGAGCTCCTGGAAGTCTCTTATGTTTTTAATAAGAGAGCCCGTGACGTCATGAATGATGACGATGCAAAGAGGGAGGCTTTTAAGTATGCTGTCGATGAGACTGCGAAGCAGCTTGAGCCTGTGAAGTTTGCGGAGTATAAGGATGTGCTTTTTATAGGGAAAAGCATAGGAACGGCAGTCGCGGCATATTATGATAAAGAGAATGGGATCAATGCCCGGCATATCGTGTTCACACCGGTGCCGGAGACATTTGCCCATCTGCGGAATAAAAGCGGGATAGTGTTTCACGGCACGGCTGATCCGTGGTGTGAAAACGATCTTACCAAAGCGAAATGTGAGGAACTTGGGCTTAGGTTGTATGAGATCGAAGATGCAAATCATTCTCTGGAGACGGGAGATGCCCTGACTGACATTAAACGCATGCCTGAACTCCTCAGCCATATAACGGAGTATATTAACAGGTAAGGATATGTGACGATGGCTAAACAAAACATATACGACAATGAAGCTTTTTTCGAAGGGTACAGTAAGCTCCGGGATCGCGAGGTTAATGCCAATAATCTGTTCGAAATACCGACGCTTAAGATGCTCCTTCCGGAGCTGAAGGGGAAAAGAGTACTGGATCTCGGTTGCGGATTCGGTGAGCACTGCAAGGAGTATATCGATCAGGGTGCCGTCAGAGTTGTCGGTGTTGATATATCCGAGAAGATGCTGGAGGTGGCACGCACTGAGAACAGCGATCCGAATATCCGGTATCTTAATATCCCGATGGAAGATATCGGAAGCATAGAGGAGAAGTTCGATGTGGTGATCAGTTCACTGGCTTTTCATTATGTCGAAGACTTTACGGGTGTCGTTTCGGCCGTTTATGAGCTTTTGAATGAGGGAGGCATCTTTCTGTTTTCGCAGGAGCACCCTGTTAATACCTGCTATTCCGGAGACGGAGACAGGTGGACGCGTGATGAAAACGGTACTAAGATTCATGCGAACCTTGCGAATTACTGTGTGGAACAGAGAAATGATTCGACATGGTTTGTTGACGGCGTTCAGAAGTATCACAGAATGATCTCCACCATTGTAAATACTTTGGCGGATACGGGATTCAGAATAGAGAGGATGGCAGAGCCTTCTCAGACTCCGGAGATCCATAATAACTATCCGGAATATGATGATCTGTATCATAAACCTGATTTTCTGTTTGTTAAGTCGGTGAAGATTCCGAAGGAGTAAATGCATGGATCTGATATTGATACTGGGCAGCGGTGCGGTCGGAAAGATGACCGTCGGTCAGGAACTGATGAAGATAACGGATTTCAGACTCTTTCACAATCATATGATGATAGAGCCTGTTCTGGAGGTATTTGGCGGCTTCCAGGGATCCCTGATCTCCAAACTCAGGGACGATATATTCGACGAGTTTCTGAAGACAGAGTATCAGGGACTTATTTTCACATATATGATGGCGTTTGATATGCCTTCGGAATGGGAATTTATAGGCAGTCTTTCAGAAAAGTTTGAGGCAACGGGCGGTACTGTATATTACGTTGAGCTCGTGGCCGATCAGCAGGAGCGGCTTAAGAGGAACCGGACGGAGAACCGGTTGAGCAACAAAGCCTCCAAACGGGACCTCGATATTTCGGATAACAGGCTGATATACGAAGATGCACATTATCGGCTCGTAAGCAACGACGGGGAGGTCCCGTTTAAAAACTATATAAATATAGACAATACCGGTCTTACCCCCGATATCTGTGCCCGGAGGATAAAAGAATACTTTAACCTGCCGGATAAAAGCATTAGCGACATGATGCGGAGAGTAAGACTTGTGGAAGTCACCGAAGAGGAGATTCCCGAACTGTATGATATGCAGGTTGAGAGTTTTATGCCATTATATGAAAAATATCATGATGCAGGTTCACCTGCGATCGAATCAATAGACAGGATCCGAAGAAGATATGCCGTGGTAAACAGGAAATACTACTTCATTATGAAGGATGGTGCCAGAGTCGGCGCGATCAATATAGGCCATAACGATCCGAATGAGAAAAAGGTAGCCTTTATCAGTCCGATCTTTATCCTGCCGGAGTATCAGAACCATGGAATAGGATATGCTGCCATAGAGAAAGCATTTGAAAAACTGCCGGAGGTCACCTGCTGGAAACTTGAGACTATTTTGCAGGAGCCGGCGAACTGCCATCTATATGAAAAATGCGGCTTTGTCAGAGTCGGAGAAGAAAAGCCGGTCAATGATAAAATGACACTGATCGATTATGAATTTATAAAGGAGGGGTAACTAAAATGGGAAGTGGATCAGAAGTATATTTCACTGATTTCAGGACCGAACTGGGGGTCAGCCTTACACTGAAGCTTCAGAAACTGATAAGAATGGCCGGTATCGGCACGATCGATATGGATGGTAAATTTGTAGCCATCAAGATGCATTTCGGAGAACTGGGTAATCTGGCTTATCTTAGGCCTAACTATGCCAAGGCGGTAGCTGACGTAGTCAAGGACCTGGGAGGAATGCCTTTTCTGACCGACTGTAATACGCTGTATCCCGGTAGCAGGAAGCATGCACTTGAGCACCTTGATTGTGCCAATATAAACGGATTCAATACCGTGACTACAGGATGTCAGATCATCATTGCCGACGGCCTGCGCGGCACCGATGATATCGTAGTTCCCGTTCCTGACGCGGAGTATTGCAAGGAAGCATATATAGGGCGTGCGATCATGGATGCGGATATCTTTATTTCGCTCAATCACTTTAAGGGCCATGAGCAGGCTGGTTTCGGAGGTGCGATCAAGAATATAGGCATGGGATGCGGAAGCCGTGCTGGCAAGATGCAGCAGCACAACAGCGGTCAGCCCCACGTGATCACGGAAAAGTGCAAGGGTTGTAGAAGATGCGCCAGAGAATGCGGTTCGGATGCCATAGTATATCAGGATAACAAGGCATGGATCGATCCGGAGAAATGTAAAGGGTGCGGGCGCTGTATCGGTGCATGTGCATTTGATGCTATAGAGAACGTGAATTCCAATGCGCCTCAGCTGCTCGGGATGAAGATGGCAGAATATTCATATGCAGTACTGAATGGGAGACCGAATTTCCATATCAGTCTGATCACGGATGTGTCGCCTAACTGTGACTGTCACGGAGAAAACGATGCACCGATCCTTCCGGATATAGGTATGCTGGCTTCATTCGATCCGGTGGCTCTGGATCAGGCATGTGTGGATCTGTGCCAGAAGGCTGAACCCATCAGAAACAGCCAGCTCGGTGATAACATGGCCCATGAGCATTTCCATGACCACGGAGATGTATGGCACAACAGCAACCCCAATGTTTCCTGGGCGGAGACGCTGGAACATTCGGAGAGACTCGGCATAGGCTCACGCGAATATGAACTGATCGTGATGAAATAACGGACATGGATAATCCTTTTTTTGAAAACGCCTATTTTATCATAGGTACTTCGTATGCCGGCAAATCCACGATGGTGAAGGCTCTGGCGGAAAAGGCACTTGGACTTCTGTGAAAAAATATTTGGATTTTGACGGGTTTATAAAAGATATTCAGGATAATAACTGGAATGTATTCGGCGTGGAAGTGTACCGTGACGGCGCGCTTAAACACAGTTACGGTGATACTACCGGCCTTCATGAGATCTATTCGGCGACCAAGACCGTGCTGTCCATAGCTGTCGGGATTGCTTATGATGAGGGCAGAATTGAACTCGACAGACCGTTTCTTGACTATATTCCATTAAGCCTGCTCGGGTCGATTCCGCGAAAACAGTCAGATCTGTTCGCCGGGATCAGTATCAGACGGCTTCTTACGATGTCCGTAAAAGGTTTTCCGTTCCGCCCCGAGGGAGACAATTGGCTGGAGTTTTCTCTTAACTGCGGGATAGAGGAGCCTGACAGGGCAGAATTCGATTACAGCAATATACCTGCTTATCTTATGTGTGTCGTTTTACACGCTGCTCTCGGATGCGACCTTGGAGAGTTCATTGAGAGGCGGATATTTGCCCCGATGGAGATTACTTCGTATGAATATATCCGATCCCCGGAAGGATATTTCTACGGGGCTTCAGGCATGCGCCTCTCGGTTCACGATCTGAGCAAGTTCGGACTTCTTCTCTGCAATAAGGGTATATACAACAATGTCAGGATCGTATCCGAGGAATATACGGATATGGCCACGTCGGTACAGCAGATGAACCGCGAAGGCGGTTATGGATTCTATATCTGGAAATACAGAGGCGGATTCAGCATTAACGGCAAGTGGAAGCAGAAGTGTTATGTAGTGCCTCAGTCCGGGATCATTGTTACGTTTCTTTCGCATATCGAAGATGATTCTCATGACCTGAAACAGAGCATGGAGAAGCATATCTTCAGTATTGGGCAGAATGAGGAAAAGGCATTTGAGCGTATTACCGCCATGGAGGAACTGTTCGAGAAAGTCGAAAGCGGCCGTGGAACAGACGAAGATCTGGCACAGCTTGAAGCTTACTATACGAGTCCTGAATGGAGATCGGACTATGAACTTGATGAGGCGGGCCTTCTGCCGGCTTATCTTAAGCGCGGAGTCCTGTCAGAAGACGGAGTATATGATCTGCTGTAAACAAATTTGGTGACGGTCGGTTAGGTGAATCGCCCGGTCGGAGGACGGAATATATGAAAAAAGTGATCTATGCCATGCTTGCGATGCAGAGATATCCCTGGGAGCAGGGAGTATGTGCGCAGGCTTTATTTGAAGCAGGAAAAGACGAACTGTGGATTCCCATGGCCTATGATGCGGTAGTACGCAGATCGCCTGACGGACGTCTTGCCATGGCAGGAGGCGGGGAGACAGTCTCGGACCCTGCGTCAGCAGGTGAGGTGTGTCTTCGGGCTTATGAAAAAACCGGAGATGAGTTCTTCATAGACGGCGCCCGGGGAATGCTTGATTACCTGATGAATAAGGCACCGCGTACTTCGGACGGTATCATATGTCATAATAATGTCTCTTTTGCCGAAGGATTTTCCAAATACCAGCTCTGGATAGACGGACTGTATATGGTTCCGCCGTTTCTGGCAGTGATGGGGGAGCCTGATGAAGCACTGACTCAGATCAGGGGTTATATAAAGCACCTGTATGATCCCGAAGCAGGTCTGTTTTATCATATTAAGGATATCGCACAGAACAGGTTCGTGAGAAAGGTTCATTGGGCCACCGGTAACGGCTGGGCCCTGATGGGACTTGCCAGGGTGATAGAGAAGGCCCGGGACATGGGCAGAGAGGATATATGTGCCGAACTGGAGCCGCATTTCAACGGACTTCTTGAGACATTTATGAGATTTCAACTGCCGGACGGGAGATTTAGGGATATTCTTGATGATGAGGATTCCTTTACAGACGGTACCGCTGCAATGATGATGGCCGCATCGGTATACAGGGGGATTCTGAATGGATATGTTTCAGGATCATACAAAGAAAACGCAGACCGTGCATACGAAACAGTCTCCGGTAAGATCGATGATTACGGGATCATCAGGGAAGTGAGCGGGTGCCCGGACTTTGTTATACAGGGAACTTCTGCGGAAGCGCAGGCTGCATATATTATGGCTTCGGCGTGGCGTTCCCGTTTTTAATACCTACTGCAGTAGCATAAGCAACCAAAACTGACATGATCTGTCGGAAAATGTTAAGTTTGATTGGTGGACTGCCGGAGATCGCACGCATATTATTATGTTAATAATAATTGCGGAGGTGCGAAAAATATGAGGAAATACTATTTGGACAACATCAGATGGATCACTGTTGTCATTGTCGTAATCTATCATGTATTCTACATGTACAACTCTGAGGGTGTACTTGGGGGATTAGGCAGGATCACCGATCTGCCGGTTCAGTACTATGACGCGTTCCAGTACCTGGTCTACCCCTGGTTTATGCCGGTACTGTTCCTGGTTTCGGGTATCAGTGCCAGATTATATCTTGAATCGCATTCGGACAGGGAATTCATTAAGTCCAGAACATTAAAACTTCTGGTTCCGTCAACGATAGGACTTTTCTTCTTTCAGTTCATCCAGGGATATGTGAGCATGTCTCTGGGCGGAGGCTTTGACGGGCTGGTAAGCGAGGGCGTTCCGAAGCCGTTGATCTTCCTGATAATGGTCGCATCCGGCAGCGGCGTGCTCTGGTTTATGCATCTTCTGTGGGCATATTGCATGGTGCTCGTGCCCGTCAGAAAGATCGAGAAAGGCAGACTCACGGCGGCCGGAGCGAAAACTCCCCTGTGGCTGATCGCTCTTTTTATCCTTCCGATCTGGGGAGCATCTCAGATCCTGAACACACCTATCATTTCCGTATACAGGATCGCGTTTTACTTCGTATTCTTCAATCTCGGGTATTTTGTTTTCTCGAATGATGAAGTGATGGAGAAACTGAAGAAGATCGCAGTGCCCCTGATCGCAGTCGCCGTATTGTTATGCCTCACTTTCACCGTAATGTATTTTGGTGAGAATTATGCGGACAAACCGATCAACAGAGGTTTCCTGTATGCACTTGATGCTTATGCGGGGTCATTGGCCATGCTTTCGGGATTTGCACGCTTCGGCGATCGCGCAAATGCATTTACGAAGTGGATGTCCTCCCACAGTTTCGGGCTCTATGTATTCCATTACCTCGGAATATCATCCGTTGCTCTGGTAATTGCCAAACCCGAATTGCTTCCGGCACCGGCATGTTACATATTGAGTCTTCTGGCGGGATTTGCATTCGGTTACGGCTTGTATGCCGTTATTTCGAGGATCCCGTTCTTCAGATGGGCAGTGCTTGGGATCAAGAAGAAAAAGGAGAACGTAAATGTTCAAGGATAATCTGGTTCAGATGCGCAAAATATTGCAGATGACGCAGGAGGATATCGCGGAAAAGCTCGGCGTGACCAGACAGTCCGTAGCCAAATGGGAAGCGGGAGACAGTATTCCGGATCTGGATAAATGCAAGCAGCTTGCCGACATCTTCGGAGTGTCGCTGGATGATCTGGCCAATTACGAGCCCGAAGATAATCTGGGGCTGGCGGTTCCTCCGAAGGGAAAGCATTTGTTTGGGATGGTCACTGTCGGTGACAAAGGACAGATCGTCATTCCCGCGAAGGCCAGGAAACTGTTTGATATATCTCCCGGGGACCAGCTGGTCGTGCTCGGAGATGAAGGCCAGGGGATAGCCATAGTAAAATCAGAAAGTTTCCTGTCCCTGGCAAATATGGTCAATAAACTCAAAAAGAAATGAATAATACCGGGAAACATTATGGATGATATATTAACAGAAAAACCCTCCGTATCGGTTGAGATGGCACCGATGGAGGGTATCACAACAGCAGTATATAGAAGGGTGTACAGGAAGTGGTTTGAGGGGATAGACAGAATGTACACCCCTTTTCTTGTTGCCAACAGGACACATAAGTTCAAGACCCGGGAGAAGAAGGAAACAGAGGTGTGCTCGCAGGATCTGATCCCGCAGATCCTTACTGACAAAGCCGAGCACTTCATCTGGGCGGCACGCGTCCTTAAATCAGCGAGATTCGGAGAGGTTAATCTGAATGCGGGATGCCCTTCGGCCACTGTTACAACGAAGAGAAAAGGCGCGGGAATGCTAGAAGATACCCGTGCTTTACGTGCATTTCTGGATGAAGTATTCACAGCAAAAGAATATGGGGATCTCCCGGAGATTTCCGTAAAGACAAGAGTCGGAGTTTCGTTTTACTCCGAGGCGGAGGATATTGCGGATATATATGCGATGTATCCGTTTGCGAAGGTCATAGTCCATCCACGCATAAGAGATGATTTTTATAAAAATGTGCCGAACAAGGATGCATTCAGAGTCTTTTACGACAGGATATCTCATGATAAGCTTGTATATAACGGAGATCTGAGGAACACAGAGGATGTGAGGATGGTTTACCGTGGTTTTCCGGGGCTTTCAGGCATCATGCTCGGCCGGGGCCTTTTGGCAGATCCCTTTTTGCCGAAGAGGATCTGGCTGGGAGACGATGCGGGAGAAACTCCTTTTTCGGAAGAGGAAAAGAAGAATCTGCTGGGCTTTCTGGAAGAATTATATGAGGAATATGAACGGGAACTGTCCGAAGGAACGGCTATCGTAAAGATGAAGGATCTGTGGAATTTTATGGCTGTTTCGTTTCCCGGGAATGAAAAACAGCTTAAGGCCATCCGCAAATCACGTAACGGCAGCGAATACAAGACTGCGGTAAGAAACTTTTTAAGGTAAGAGCATGATGGAAAAAACAGCTTATGTCACTTTATTTAATGAGATGCACCCGGGGTATTTCGACCGCGATTATGTTAAAGCCGTTTCGGACAGTGAGCCGGCATCAGAGATGCTTATAAATCTCCGGGAGTTTGACGAAGGAGTCTATGAGAAATCATTTAATGGTGAAATATCATTCGGATACTATGAAGGAAACATGGAGACTCTTATAGAGGCAGTCAGATCTGTCGTTCCTCACTGGGTAAAGTTTTTCGACGGACATTCAAGGGTATATTGCGGGTATGTAAACGGAGAGATCGCATCCTTCTGTATGATCGAGGATTTCGGTGAACATACAGTTGACGGGGTGAAGTGGAAGATAGGCGGCCCCGGTTGTGTCGGAACGGTTCCCGAATACCGTAACCGTGGCATCGGACTTACCATGGTAAGGAATGTCACACGGATCCTGCGTGAAGAAATGTATGACTACAGTTATATCCACTACACCTATGAAACAGGATGGTATTCGAAGCTCGGATATAAGACTTTCCTGACATGGAGTGGCAGTGGGATCATGAGCATTATCCCTCCCGAATAAAACAATTTTCCAATGTTTCCGCGTCTGAAAAGGAGTTAAGCGATATGGATAAAAACTCGATCATGCAATTCATAGACAGGCAGAAAGTCAGCTTTATATGCTCTGTAGACAGTGATGGCTTTCCGAATGTTAAAGCGATGCTCCGTCCCAGAAAAAGGGAAGGTCTGAAAGAGTTCTACTTTTCCACGAATACATCATCAATGAGGGTTAAGCAGTATCAGAACAATCCAAATGCAAGCATATATTTTTATCATAAGGGACTGATAAAGTATGAAGGTGTCATGCTGAAAGGTACTATGGAGGTCCTGACCGACCAGACTGTTAAGGATATGATATGGAGAAAAGGCGATACCATGTTTTATAAAAACGGTGTCACCGACCTGGATTACTGTGTCCTTAAGTTTACAGCCGTAAAAGGCCGGTATTACTGCGACCTGAAGACCGAAGACTTTGATATATAAGGGAAATACATATAGAGACAGATAATTATATGAGAGGCAGGATGAGATGATAGCAGTTAATCTGTATTATACGGGACAAAACGGAAATGCACGTAAATTTGCGGAGGAGATGGAATCGAGCGGAACGGCTGATAAGATACGTTCCGAAAAAGGGAATATCAGGTACGAGTATTTCTTTCCAATGAACGATCCGGAGACTGTGCTTTTGATCGATGCATGGACTGACCAGGATGCCATAGATGTACATCATGCATCCCCGATGATGAATACCATTATGGAGTTACGGGAGAAGTATGATCTGCACATGAAGGTGGAAAGATTCATTACGGATGAAATGCCGGAATCGGATGAGGGCTTTATCCGGTCATGACGTTACTTAAGCAGAATTATGATTAAGATTGATCTGATCACCGGTTTCTTAGGTTCCGGTAAAACAACGTTCATAAGACATTATGCCCGCAGCTTCCTCGATGCAGGCAAGCGTATCTGCATACTGGAGAATGATTTCGGCGCGATCAATGTGGACAGGGTTCTCCTGCAGGATCTTTTGGGTGAAAACTGCGGTATGGAAATGATCGTAGGCGGAGACGGGCAGGAGTCACATCAGCGCAGAATGCGTACCAAACTGATAGCAATGGCGATGAACGGCTATGAGAGGATCATCGTTGAACCGTCAGGTATCTTTGACGTAGACGAGCTTTTTGATCTGCTCTATGAGGAACCGTTAGACACCTGGTATGAGATGGGGAGTGTTCTTACGATCGTTGACACGGGGCTTCCGGATGTGCTGTCGGATGAATCCGATTATCTGCTTGCATCTCAATGTGCCTGCGCAGGCCGCCTGATACTGAGCCGTACTCAGTTATACCCGGAAATACAGCAGAAAAGAGTGATCGATCATATTAATTCGGTGATGGGGAAGATAGGCAGCAAGAGGCGCTTTTCTCTTGATGATACGGAGAGACTTGCATGGGATGATTATTCGCCGGAGGACTTCAAACGTCTTTCAGAATCCGGATATGTGCATGACAACTATGTGAAACAGCATATAATCGAGTCCGGGCATTTCTCGTCACAGTTTTGCTACTATCTGGAACTTCCCGAAAATGAACTTAAAAAACGTATTGAAGGGTTATTTCAAGATCCCTTATGTGCCGGTGTTTTCCGTATAAAGGGGTATATGCATACCACAGAGGGGAGATGGGTACAGATAAACGCCACAAGAGAATCTGTGGAAATAAGTGATTGCGGGGAAGCTCAGAATGTTCTTATACTGATAGGAGAAGATCTTGATAAAGAAGCGCTAAGGAAGTATTTCCCGTTGCAGTAGTGATCATAAGTATGTAAGGTGAGGTACCATATGGCAGATATCATAAGGATCAATGACAATACCTGGAGAATAGAGGATGGTCATGTCCGATTCCTGTTGTTATGCGGGAGCGAGAAGGCGGCACTGATCGATTCGGGTATGAATACCCCCGACGCCGTACAGCTTGTCAAAGCTATTACAGGACTGCCTCTGATATTGATCAATACACATGCGGATCCTGATCATATATCGGGGAATGGGGCATTTGATGAGTTCTATATGAGCCCGGCAGAAGAGGAAAACTACAGAGAACACAATGGCACCGGGACCCTGATACCTGTGAAGGAGGGTGACGTTATAGATCTGGGAGGCCGTCCGCTTAAGATAATTGATATTCCGGGACATACACCCGGCAGTATAGCCATTCTTGATGAAAACTACAGGATCCTGATAAGCGGTGATACCGTTCAGGACGGAAACATCTTCATGTTTGGCAGATTCAGGGATCTTGATACTTATATCAGCAGCCTCAGACACCTTTCGGAGTATGACGGTACATATGATGAAATATACCCTATGCACGGTTCGTTTCCGGTAGCCCCCGAACTGGTAGGTAAGCTTATCACCGGTGCAGAAGAGATCCGTGCCGGTAAAGCCGAAGGAAAGGTCGTGGATATGTTTGGCACTGAAGTGACGCTGTATAAGTTTCCTTATGCAGGGTTCTTGGTCAAATAGTGATAAGGGGGCTCCTATGATGAATCCGGAAAAACAACAGTTCCTGATCCTGTCCGGTTAAGAAACAGTTAAGGATTACGCAAGAGACAGATTAAGACTTCCATCTATCCCTGATGTAAAGTAGCATCAGAGGAGCCGATGGGAGTCTTTTTTGGTTCCGGGGAGAATGAAGACAGTTTCTTAAGGAGAGGATAGGAAATGAACTCAGCAATCAACAAGAAGAAGGTTACAGTTATCAGTCTGATCACCGTAGCAGCCCTGGCTGTGGGAGGCATCTCGCTCAATGCCAGCGCAGCGATCAAGGTAAACTCATATACGGCATCAACCGGAAACCTTTCCAGAGTTACCGAGATCAACGGAAATGTGGTAAGCAACAAAACCGAATCATATTATTCACTGATAGACGGTCGTATCGCTCAGATAGCGGTAAAAGAAGGTGATTTTGTCAAGAAAGGTGATCTGCTGATCGCATACGACACCGAAGAGATAGACAGGATGATATCACTCACGGATTATTCTATGAAAGAGACGGCAGGCAATTGTGACAATGTTATCCAGACAGGCGGCAGGAATGCGGGGCTCTATTCCGAGGCGAAGAATAATCTGGAAGTTCTTGAGCAACAGATAACGGATACCCAGGCCGCCATCGACAGAGCGCAGAACAGGCTTGTCACCAAGCAGGCTCAGCTGGCGGACTTCGGAGCCAAACTTCAGATATCACTTATTGACTATTCGGACGATCCGACATCATCGGATTATGAGAACCTGTCAAAAATGGCGGCAAGTAATGCATACGCTCAACAGTACGATCCCGAGATAATCAGTCTTCAGCAAGAGCTTAACACTCTGAATGTACAGCTTGCCTCGTACAAGGAACTGAAAGCACAGATGGTATCCCAGAAGACATCAAGCACCATGGGACTCATTACCTCCGGTGCCAAAGAGCAGGTAGAGGCAACCAAAGCTTCGAGTGAACTGAACGGCACGGTAGCCATAGATAAATATGAGGAGGCACGCGACGGGATCAAGGCAGAGTTTGACGGAGTGGTAACATCCATCGGAGTCATAGAGAACAGCACGGTCATGACCGGAACCCCCATGATAACCATAGAGTCAACGAAAGATGTCGTGATCAAAATGAACGTCAACAAGTATGATATATTGGATATGGAAGTCGGACAGTCCGCAAGCTGCATGATCAAGAGTAAGGAATACACCGGACAGGTCAGCAGGATAGAGCATATGACCGGAAATGACGGAACATCCGGGATAGGTGTCGAGGTTACGCTGGATGAGCCCGATGAGAATATCATACTCGGCCTGGAGACCAAGGTCAGGATCGACTCGGCTTCACTTGAAAACATCCTGATCATCCCTCTCGACGCGCTGTGTGAAGATGAGGAAGGTGAGTATGTGTTCATACTTAATGACGATCAGGCAGATAAGTGTTTCGTGGAAACCGGCGTAAGAAATGACGATGAAGTGCAGATCGTATCCGGATTATACGAAGGTGATACCGTGATCTGGAACGATGAAACGGAGCTTACCGACGGGCAGGACGTTAAGATCATTAAATGATCGGAGGAGACCGGTAAATGGAAGCATCAAAAAGAGAAATACTCTCAGCAAGAGATCTCTCCAAAACATTCTCTAACGGAAGTGTGCAGCAGCATGTACTGAAGAACCTGAACATATCGATATACAAGGGTGATTTCACGGTCATCATGGGTAACTCCGGATCGGGTAAGAGTACATTGCTGTATGCGCTCTCCGGGATGGATCGGCCGACGCTGGGTACGATCACTTACTTCACACCGAAGACCGGCAGGGACGGAGAGGTATCCGGCATTGAAGAGACGGAGATATCTAAATTCAATAACGACAAACTGGCGATGTTCCGCCGTGACCACGTGGGATTCGTATTCCAGCAGAACTACTTAAACGACTCCATGAGTGCCCTCGATAATATCATGGTCTGCGGACTGCTTAAGTCACATAACCGCAGAGAATTGGCAGCCAAAGCAAAGGAACTGCTAAAGAGGGTTGAGATAGGTGAAGATGACTGGGGTAAATTTCCGACACAGATGTCCGGCGGACAGCAGCAGAGAGTAGCGGTGGTCAGAGGCGTCATCAACTCCCCTGAGGTTCTTTTTGCGGATGAGCCCACAGGAGCGCTTAATTCTCAGAATACCGAGAACGTGCTGGATATTCTGACAGACTTAAATAACGAAGGTCAGAGCATCGTCATGGTAACACATACGATCATGGCGGCGGAGCGGGGTAACCGCATCATATACCTGGCCGACGGAGTGATATCGGACGAGGTCGAATTGGGACCGTATATGGGCAGCTACAAGGATGAAACAAACCCGCATCTTAATGAAGCCAAAGAACGTCATGCCCGCCTTAAGAACTTCCTTCAGGATATGGGATGGTAGACCGGATACAGTATTGATTTGGAGATTGCAGTGTACAGATATTTCTTTATAGCCAAAAACAATATCAGAAAACAGAAGAGTGATATGATCACATTCTTCCTGATGATCATGATAAGTGCATGTCTGCTGTTCATCAGCTTTTCATTTATGACAGGGATCGGTCATGTGCTGGATACGGTACATAAAAGGATAAACGGACCGGATATACTGATGATGGTGGAGGATGACCGGGCATCTCTTGATAAACTTGCAGAGATAGTTCACGGCAGGTCGGAGATCGGTGAATACGAAGTTACCGAATCACTTATGGCACTGGCTAAGTACGGTCATAAAGGCGACAAGGAACTGACGGAATTCTCTTTTCAGTTCATATCATATGATCAGGATATCAAGATCCAGCGGATCGATACGTCTACAGAGGGTATGGGCGGCAACGACGCCGTACTTCCCATAAGCATGAGTACATCATTCCGGATCGGCGACACCCTCAGAGTCAAGATAGACGAAAACATATATGATCTGAAAGTAGCGGGCTTCACTGAGGATTCTCTATACTGTTCCCCGCTTAACATAGGTATTAATCTCTGTTATGTATCACAGGACATATATAACGATATCCGGTTTGAGAACGCAGCCTATTCCGGACTTGTCACGCAGATGTGTAAGATGAAGCTGACAAAGAATGCCGTCAAGCACGGTGTAAGCGGCAATGACCTGAGTGATTCCATATTCAATGAGCATAATGACTGGTATTCGGTATATGCCATGTCTCATCCGGACAGCCCCGGAGGAATAGATAATGTGCTTCCCTTTGAGATCATGAGGAGTTCGGCCATGGTACTGCCCATGATGTTCATAGGTATCGTATGTCTCTTTGCGATAATCATATTCGTCATAGCGATGGTCATCATACACTTCAGTGTCAAGAACTTCATAATGACCAATATGAAGAACACCGGTGTCATGGAGGCAGCCGGATATACGGTCGGAGAGATGGTGACCATATTGATATTCCAGCTGGGTGCGGTCTCACTGGCAGGCGGTCTGATCGGCGTGATCATAGGAGCGCTCACCATAGGCAGACTGGGAGTGATCATTATCATGACGCTTGGGCTGGACTGGAACCAGCCGGTTAATGTCTCCGTCGCTATGGCAGTAGTTATCGGGTTATGTGCGATAGTAGTCTGTCTGACACTGATGATAGGCAGGGATTACGGTAAGACCACGGTACTGGAGGCACTCAGGGGCGGTATCAATGCCCATAACTTCAAAAAGAACCTTTTCCCGTTTGAAAAGAGTGCATTCCCTGTAGCGGTAACACTGTCGCTCAAGGAGACCTTCGGGCGGTTTAAGAGCAATATAGGTATCATCTTTATCATCATGATACTGATGTCTGCGACGATATTCGGCCTGGGCATGGCTGACACTTTCTCGAGTAACGATGCATTGATGGAGATGGTCGGTATAGATTATGCGGATTCCGAGGTCGAGGGAGATGAAGCCATGGGAGAAGCACTGGACTCCATGAAATGTGTACAGATGTACTACGGTGATTACTGGGGGGCCGTAAACTATACTTCGCAGAAAGTGCGTGACAAGCAGGTCATCACTACGAGATCGGTCACGGATTTCTCGCTGATGAAGGGCCTTAAGGTAATAGAAGGCCGGGCACCGCTTCATCCCAACGAGATGATGTTTGCGACGAATGCAGCCAAGAGGATGAAAGTCGGGGTAGGCGATGTGGTAACGGTCGTAACCGCTACGGGACAGGAAAACTACATTGTGAGTGGCCTCGTTCAGGTCCTGAACAATATGGGTATGATGGCATATATGACTATAGACGGCTATAGCGTGTCATACGGCCCTGTCAAGGAATATAACTATGAAGTATTCCTGAAGGACGGATATGATCTGGATGATTTCCGCGCTGAGTTCGGAGACAGATATCCCGATGTAGAGGTCGTGGACTTCAAGCAGAACGCAGAAGGTACGGTAGGAGTCATCAAGCTCGGTGTAAAAGCCATAGCGATCCTGATAGCGCTGCTGACTGCATTGATAGTGGCTTTCGTTGAATCGCTCATCATCAAGACACAGATCACGAGGGCCTGGAGAGACCTCGGAGTCAGCAAAGCGCTGGGGTATACGTCCGGCCAGCTGATCATGCAGACGATGCTGTCAAATATGCCGTCGGTGCTGATCGGTATCGTTCTGGGACTTATCGTTTCATTTTTCTCCGCGGAAAAACTGATGAGGATTCTGTTTTCATTATTCGAATTCCGAAAGGCACCTTTCTATGTCAATCCCGGATCGTATGTGATAGCGATCGTTCTGATCGCAGGCATTGCGTTACTCACGAGTGCATGGATCGGACGCCGCATCCGTACGCTGGAGCCCGTAAAGATGATAACCGAAGAATAACCGCCTGTGATATACTCATCTGAGGAGGAGTGTGATGCACTACAATTGCCTGATAGTTGATGATGAAATCGAACTTGCCGAGACCACGGCCGAATACTTCAATATGTTTGAGGTCTCTACGCAGTATGTAACCTGCGCAGAGGCCTGCTTTGATTTCTTCAGGGACAATACGGCAGACCTGATCCTGCTGGACATCAATCTCGGGGATGGATCGGGCTTTGATGTGTGTAAGCGCCTGAGAGAAGATATGCAGCTGCCGATACTTTTTATCAGTGCCAGACAGAGTGATGATGATGTGCTCATAGCGCTCTCCATAGGCGGAGACGATTATGTCAAGAAGCCCTACAGTCTCTCGGTGCTCCTGGCCAAGGTCAAAGTCAACCTGAAACGGCTCGAGCAGTCGAAGAACATCGATCATACAGCAGACAGCGCTGCAGGAGCGGGAGGAGCATCTGCGGGCACTGATGCTGCGGATGAAGCGATGGATGTCGATCTTATGCTGGATCCCGGGACTATGTCCGCGGTGCTGGATGGCAGGCGGATCGAACTCAAGGCCAAGGAATATGCGCTTCTTAGCTGTCTGTACAGCCATCATGACACCATAGTCAAAAAAGAAGTACTGTTCGATGAGGTGTGGGGAGACGTATTCTTCAGCGATTCCACTCTGAACGTTCACATAAGGAAACTTCGTGAAAAACTTGAAGCGGATCCGAATGAACCTTCGCTCATAAGGACCGTGTGGGGCACGGGGTATTATCTGAAACTCCGCACCGATTCATAGAGGAAGACCGACATGCGTATCAGGAAACTGGTCATACTTTTCACGGTCGTGATGCTTTTCTTTCTTCTGCTGTTTACCACCCTGCTTTCAATGACCGGATTTGAGAGACGTAATATCGTGTATTATAACGATCTGCTGTACAGAGTCGAGGAAGATCTGGCGGCCGGCAGGGCTATAGAGGATATAGAGAAGGAGTATAAGTGTACCGTAGTTCTCTCCAAGGAGATAGACGACCCTGTGCTTGCCGAACTCTACAGGAACGAAGCCTTTGTTCTGGATCTTGTAGTTAACGGTGAATATACAGGCAAGGTTGCGTGGCAGGATCTGAAGGAGAGAAACGAGAACCTGAGCAAAGGATTCTTCAGGGCAACCATGTTTATGTGGTTAACTATCCTGATCCTGGGATATCTTCTTCTTTTTATTATATACCTGAGCTTCGTAAGACCTACAAAGGATCTGACGGATTTCTCGGCCGAACTTGCAAAGGGCAATCTGGATGTGTCGCTTCCTATGCGCAGATACAATCCTTTCGGAGGCTTTACCGAAGCCTTTGATCTGATGAGAGAGGAACTTAAGTCCTCCCAGAAACGACGTATGGAGGCTGAGATAGCAAGACGTGAGCTTGTGGCATCACTGAGCCATGACATCAAGACTCCGGTCGCGGTCATAGAGGCCACATGTGAGCTTATGGATGCACGGCTTAAGCGTGAATCGGAGAATCCCGGAGAGAGGCGTGAACAGGAAGATACGGAAGAACTGATCGATAAGATCGCGGTGATCTCCAACAAGGCTCATACGATAAGCTCCATCATGACCGATCTGATGCATTCCAATATGGAGGATTCGGAGAAGCTGGCAGTTGATCCGAAGGAAGAGTTCTCATCCCTGATCGAGGATTATTTCCGCAATCTGCGTAACTACGGAAATATAATCATAAAGAATCCTATCCCGAAATGTCTCGTGTATATGGACAAAAAGAGGATGGAGCAGGTTATAGACAATATAGTCGGCAATTCACATAAATACGCCGGCACCGATATAATCGTAAGCTTCGATGAGATTTCCGATTATATGATGCCGGACGCAAGTAAGTCGAGCTTCATCCGGATCACGGTGAGTGATTCGGGCCCCGGTGTGAGTGAAGATGACCTTCCTCTCATAGCCCAGAAGTATTACCGCGGATCTAATTCATCCGATAAGTCCGGATATGGTCTGGGTCTGTATCTGGTCAAACTCTATATGCAGAAGCAGGGCGGCGATATGGAATACTATAACGATAACGGATTCACCGTCAGGCTTATGCTTCGCAAAGTTTAAGAGCGTTTATTTGAACCTGGTGGCTATACGCTTTTCGTTCTTACCGAATACATTGTAGTGTTCGAGGAGCTTATCGCCGTCGGGACCGAATGCATTCTGCAGATCGGCGTAATTCACGTAATAATAATATGCATTGAATTCGTTCGTGTTGCCTGCGTATTTCTTGAGATTCTCTACTGCGGCACGGTATTCCTGTCCACCCTGTGCTGCGGTCTGATTGATGTTCTGCACATATACCTCTATGCAGTCATGTACATCAACAACTCCGAGTCTTACATCATCGGCATAGAAGTGGAAGAAGACATTTTTCACTGTTTCATCTGCACCGATGTGGAGCCTGACAACTTCGGTACCGGCTTTAAAAGTACATTCCATATAGGTGCCTGCGCTTGTATGAGGTCCTACGTAATATGTATAATCGTAGTTGGATATCACCCGAATATCTCTGGTAGAACCTGCATCCATTTTGATCACTGTTTGCTCAAAATCCCAAAAGCCTTCTCTTTCACTGTAAGCCTGAGCATCAGTGCCGAATGACAGCGCGAGTATCAACGCTGCGGTAAAAATACCGATAAAACGTGTGAGTGTTTTCTTCATAAATCTTTCCCCCGACCCCATAAAACAGGGCAGATCCTTTCTCCCGACAACGGGTTTGTCATTTACATAACACCATTATATAGCTTTACGGAAATAATGCACGACAATTTTGATGATATTGTTGAGAGTCACGCTTTGTGATATCTTTATTCTTGATAACAAATGCAATCGTGCGTACTGTTATAACCGCTGATATACCATGTTTTTTGGTGGGGCAGTCGGGTAACTAGAGGAGTACAGATAATGAATACCGTCAAAAAGATAAAACTCATCCTGATCGCTGCTCTTTTGCTTGTGACCGTATGCGCGTGTGTATTTTATTATGCAAAGAACAAATATCTGAATGCAAATGTAAATGAAACGGTCGATCACGGTCTGATAACGGAAACAACGGTTTCTCTTACCGGAGATACGATCCGGGACGGATTGAACGATATAGGGGAGCTGGCCACCGAGGAGTATTACTTTACGAGAGTGGAGACCTATGACAGCAGTAAGAACATCAAGGGATTCAAGGTGCCGTTTACCACATCCAGATTCGTATACAGCTATGACGGTATGGTGAAGGCAGGTATTGATTTTACCGCGATCGAGGTTGAAAAGGATGATCTGAAAAAGACCATAACCGTGACCCTGCCTGCTTCGGAGATACTTGACTGCAGCATCGATCCGGATACGTTTGAGCTATATGACGAAAAGAACAGCGTGTTCAATCCGATCCACATCAGTGATTATAATGATTCACTGGATGAAATGTTGGAAGCTGCCAAGGCGGATGCGATCGAGAAAGGTGTGCTTGAACGTGCAGACAGCAATGCCGAGCTACTGATCAAAAACATGGTAAAGTCCGCTTATGATGTAGATGATTATTACATCGACGTCAGAAGTGCACAGTGACATACAGGGAAAGGTATATGACAGATAAAAGCAGTATTGAAGTTGATATAGCGGATTATGAGATCAGGAATCTCGAACAGGAACTTGCTCAGGAGAGGACCATTCTGTCCCATGAGAGGACTGATCTTTCTGTCCTCAGGACTACATTGGCATTTAAGAACAGTAAGCTGTCAGTCGAGCAGACACATTTGTCATTCGTGAGGACGACCGTGAGTCTTATCGGCAGCGCCGCTGCCGTATATAAAGCGCTGCCCGCGCTTGGTGTATCCGGGACCTTCAGTACATTTTTGTCGTTGTTTTTGTTTCTTGCCGGGTTGTATTTCCTGGGTCTTGATTTGCTGACGTATCCCAAACGCAAAAAAGAAATAGAGAAAATGGAGGAAAAGATGGATGAGATCATAAAAACGTCCATCGATGATGAACCTTGAATGTATGCCTGTTGAATGATTCTTTTCCGCCTGTCATAGATGGCGTGGCCAATACGGTCATGAACTATGCCCGTATCATCCAGGAGAGGGAGGACAGTGAAGTAGTCGTTGCAACCCCGCGTTACCCTGATGCTGACTATACGGGTTATCCGTACAGAGTGCTGGATTATCCCAGTATAGATACATCACGTCTTGTGAACGGATACAGGACCGGTTATTCATTATCCGTCAAAGAGATCAATGAGATAGCGGAGTTCGGTCCGGAGATCATACATACACATTGTCCGGCGGCGTCTACTCTGATGGCGAGGATATTGCAGTATGAAACCGGAGCGCCTGTTGTTTTTACATATCATACCAAGTTTGACGTGGATATAGAGCGTGCGGTCGGAGAAGGGTTTCTTAAGAAAGAAACCATACGTGCGATGATCAGTAACATATCGGCATGTGATGAGGTGTGGGTCGTATCTGAGGGCGCGGGGCTTAATCTGCGTTCGCTGGGATACGAAGGTGAGTATCATGTGATGACGAATGGTGTCGATTTTCCGTGTGGCATGTCTACACCCGAGCAGGTCAGGTCGGCCGTAGAGGGGTACGATCTTCCGGCGGATGTGCCGATGTTCCTTTTCGTGGGCCGACTGATGAATTACAAGGGACTTCCGCTGATCATGGATGCCATGAAAATGCTTGATGATGGCGGCATGGACTTCCGTATGGTTTTTGTCGGCGGAGGAGCGGATGCGGACGGTCTCAAAGAAAAGGCTGAAGAATACGGTATTTCATCCAAAGTGATTTTTACCGGTCCGATACAGGACAGGGAGGTCCTGCGTGCGATCAACACACGTGCCGATCTGTTTCTTTTTCCTTCCACATACGATACCAACGGGATAGTAGTACGTGAGGCAGCCGCGTGCGGACTGGCAAGCGTGCTCATCGAGGGCTCGTGTGCTGCGGAAGGTATAACGCATGCACGTAACGGATATCTGATAGATGAGACTCCTGAAGCTATGGCGGCTTTGTTGGAGAATGTATGCCATGATATGGAGAGTGTACGTCAGGTAGGCGAGAATGCCATGAAAGAGATCTATATCTCATGGGAAGATTCCGTGCGCCGGGCTTATGACAGATATGAGATCATAAGGGATCTGGTAGCTGACGGTACCATCAGGCGCAGACGTATGCATAAATCCGACCTGCTCATCAAGACAGCGGCAGATGTGGCGGAGGGACTTAACAAGATCATCAGTGTACCGCGTAATATCAGAGACACGATAGCCAATGATCTGACCAGACTGTATGAAGGCATGATGTCGAACAATGAGTGATTCAAGAGATTGGTATAAAACAGCGGTATTCTATCAGATTTGGGTGCGGAGCTTCTGCGACGGCAACGGAGACGGCATAGGGGATCTCTACGGCGTCTATGATAAGCTCGAATATGTCAGGTCTCTGGGAGTGACCGCTATATGGTTTAATCCGCTTTATCCATCGCCGAATGCGGACTACGGATATGATATATCCGACTACTGCAATATACACCCGGACTACGGTGATCTGGACCAGTTCAAGCGTGTGCTTGACCGTGCGCATGAGCTGGGGATGAAGGTCATCATGGACCTTGTGATCAATCACACTTCAGACGAGCACGAGTGGTTCCGTGAGAGCAGGAAAGGTCGGGATAATCCATACAGCGATTATTATATTTGGCGCGATAAACCGAATAACTGGAGCTCGGTTCTTGAGGGCAAAGCCTGGGAATACGACGAGACTCGGGGGCAATATTACCTGCATCTGTTTGCAAGGAAGCAGCCCGATCTGAATATGGACAATCCGGCAGTCAGAGAAGAAGTCAAAAAGATCCTCAGGTTCTGGCTGGAAATGGGCGTCGACGGATTCCGTGAAGATGTCATAAATTTCATTTCCAAGAAGGAAGGGCTTCCGAACAGGATAGGTATCATACCGATCCTGGATGAGATGAAGTACTACAAGGACGGTCCTCATATACATGAGTATATGAAGGAGTTCCGTGATGTATGTAACGAGTATAATGCGGTACAGATCGGCGAAGGCCCGATGACGACCGTGGGATCGGCTCTCAAGTATCTGACGGGCAGGAGCAAATCCCTGGACATGATGTTCTCGTTTGATCATATGACAGCGGACTGCCTTTTTACCGAATATGTACACCTGCCGTTCAAGCTGGTCAGGTTGAAGAAAGCTCTGTCCAAATGGCAGTATTCGCTCGAGGGAAAGGCGTGGAATACTCTGTATCTGGAGAATCATGATCATCCGCGTGTCCTGAGCAGGTACGGGAGCGAAAGACATCATCGGGAGAGCGGTACAGCTTTGGCAGCGGCATATCTGTTTCTGAAAGGAACTCCGTTTATCTATCAGGGACAGGAGATAGGCATGACGAATATCCGTCTGATGTCCATTGACCTGTATAAGGATGTTTCATCGAAGAATAATTATTATTCGTACCATCTGAAAGATGATGAACAGTCCAGACTTCACCGTATACACCTGTCAAGCCGTGATTCCTCACGTACCCCCATGCAATGGGATGACAGTGATTTCGCGGGGTTCTCCGATGTTGAACCCTGGTTCGGCGTCAATCCGAACTATAAGCAGATAAATGTAAGCGCACAGGAGACAGAGGACGACAGTATACTCAACTTCTACCGGGCATGTGTGAAACTTCGCAAATCAAGCGCGGCTCTGCTCTTCGGAACATACAGGGAGTTCAGGGCCAATGATCCGAATTTCTATATCTACTCCAGAAGACTGGATGGCGAGGAATATCTGATCATATGCTCTTTTTGCAGAGAAAAGATGCCATGTATCATACCCAAGCAATACAGAGGCACAACTGTCAGACTGCAGCTGACCAATTATCCGCACGAAAGAGAGCAGGGGACGGAATACGAACTGAACAGGCCCGCTTTTGTCGCTTACCCTTATGAAGCTTTGGTCTTGAGGATATCGTGATGAAGAAGATAGCACTGATAACAGACGGATGGAGACGATATATAACCTATGCATGGGTTGACGGGATCATCAACCGTGCCAAGGAACTCGGTCTCGATATATGTCTGTATACTTTCAATACAAACGGCAATCTGAGCCATGATGCGAAATATAACCGGGGTGAATACGGACTGTATGAACTGCCTGATTACGATTCGTATGACGGCTTCATATTTGACTGCACCAATACCACGGACCCTGCTGTGATCGATTCGGTGGTAAGTAAGCTGAAAGGCCAGTCTGCACCTGTTGTCAGCATATCGTATTTTGTGGAAGGCTTCCATTATGTCGGAAATGACAACAAAGGTCTGATCAGGGCGATGATCGATCATATGTATCATCATCACGGATGCAGACGGATGGTGTATGCGGGAGGACCCGAGAACAATTATGAGAACAGGCAACGCTTCGAGGCTTTCTGTGAGGCACACAGGGACTACGGACTGCCTTTGACCGAAGAAAACTATATGTTCGGTGACTATGACTATGACACCGGAGTCCGCTACCTGAGCGAATGGCTTGCATCCGGCAAAGATCTGCCTGATGCGTTCATCTGTGCCAATGATAATATAGCTGCCGGTATGTGCGCCGAAGCCGAGCGCCGCGAACTGAAGATCCCCGACGATTTCAGGGTCACGGGCTTTGATAATCTCGATAAGGCGGCGTATTACAGGCCTCAGATAGCTACGGTCAATCATAACCGCGGTATTCTCGGAAGCAGAGCACTGGACATCCTGCTGAGGCTCATGGACGGAGAGCAGGTGGATCAGTATACATACGTAAGCAGCAAGATCGTGCCTGCGGAGAGCTGCGGATGCGGCAACACAGGAGATGTGGACTACAGGCTGTTCGCCAAGTGGCAGATAGACTGGGGTGTAGAGCGTGACAGACATGAAGAAAACATTCTGGAGCTTGAGAACAGATTTGCCGAATGTAAAAACATGGACGGACTGTTTGAAAGCTTCGCCGATTACGTGAGCACTCTGGACTGCACCGGCATGTTCATATGGGTCGACAAGACTCTTCTTGAAGCCAGACCGGACGGCAGACTGTCGGTTCAGGGTATCGACAGAAACCGTATGAAGGTCGTATACGGATGCGATAATGGGGAGAAGATATATTCCGTCAGGGATTATGATGATTTGCTTGATTATCTGAGATCTGCAAAGAGATCACGCAGCTACGTGTTTTTCCCGATCCATTTCAGGGACGAGACAGTCGGTGCCACGACGTTGCTCGAACCCGTGTTTCTGTATAATAATCCGTTCTTTTATGATGTCCATAACACTTTTATAGAGCGTCTTCAGAACCTGTACAGACAGACTCAGCTGGCTAATGCCGCCGAGGAGATGAGGAATCTGTATAACAAGGATGTTCTGACGGGACTGTTTAACCGTATCACCTACAATGAGATGATCGCTCCCAGATTCGGTAGGTATAAGAGCGAGGGAGTTACATGTGCGATGGTTTTCTTTGATGTGGATTACTTCAAGAGGATCAATGACACGTACGGACATGATTTCGGTGACAGAGTGCTGATCATGATAGCTAATACCATTAAGCAGGCCAAGCCGAAGGATTCCTTTGCGTATAGGTTCGGCGGCGATGAATTCGTTGTATTTATGCCTTATGCGTACAAAGAAAAGGTTGAGCGCTTCATATACAAGGTGGACAGGCGGCTGGAAGCAAGACGGATAGAGATGAGCTGCGGTTATATCATGACCGATCCCGGGAGCGACCGTACACTTGATGAGTACCTGGTCATGGCCGATCAGCATATGTATGAAGTAAAAAAAGAGAGAAAGGGTTCACTGCTGTCGAGAATGTTCTCGGCAGGGCAGATACCACGGCCCGATCTGAGCCCGGACCCGGATGATTACGGAAAACACTTCCTGAAAGGTGTGGATATATCCAATCTGCCTGAACGTGAAGACAGGGGCTGCAGGTTCTATGATTCCGAAGGAAATGAAAAGGATCCCATGGAACTGCTGGCTGAGAACGGGGTTAATTCCGTCAGGCTCAGGATATGGAATGAGCCCGGAAATGTTCCCGAATCCGGAGGATATTGTGACCTGAAGCATACGCTCGAAATGGCCGAACGTATCAAGTCCGCAGGCATGAGCTTTGTCCTTGATTTTCATTATTCCGACTACTGGGCGGATCCCGGACAGCAACGTAAACCGGAATCCTGGAAGAAACTGACTTTTGATGAGCTGGTTAGGGCGGTATATGATTATACGACACATGTTCTCGTGGAATTATCCAAGGTGGATGCGCTGCCGGATATGGTACAGATAGGTAATGAGATCAGGAGCGGAATGCTGTTCCCGGATGGAGCCGTTCCCGATTATCAGTCTTTGGCTAAACTGGTAAATGCCGGGATAGAAGCGGTCAGGGATCTGTCAGTGGACATAAAGATCATGATCCACCTCGATCAGGGCGGAAGATTCTATTATCTCAGAGACTGGTTTGACGCCATGTTTGCGGCCGGAATGGATCGGATAGATGCGATCGGTATCAGTTTCTATTCATTCTGGCACGGCACCTTTGCGGATCTGAAGGACTCCATGACGCAGCTGATAGACCGTTACGATCTGCCCGTGTATGTAGTAGAGACGGCGCACCCCTGGAGACACTGCGAGGGTGAACATGTGTCGGAGGATATGATGCATTCTGCCGGTCTTCAGGCCGGAATAGAAGAGCAGAAGAAGTCATTGGAGCTGGTGATGCAGATAGCAGCGGAGGTTTCGGATGGCCGTGATACTGGCGTATACTACTGGGAACCTTTGTGCATTACGGATATGGATTTCGGCAGCTGGGATGAGAATATGGGGATGCTCAATACTTCTCATGAAGCTCTTTCGTCGTTTGCGGCTTTCAGGGAGTTTGACCCGCTGAATCCGCCAATCGGTGATATTGATTCATATATAGAGAAAATGTATGAGTATGATGATGCCCGGATCCTTCCGGCTGGTACTAATCTTATACCGAACGGTGATTTCTCCAATGAATTGAACGGATGGTGGCTGACCAGAAATCCGGATTCCGTCACCGTGGTCTGCGAGAACCGTGAAGTATATCTGACATCTCAGACGAACTTCACACTCGAACTGTGCAGAGAACTGCGTATATCGAAGAAGGGGGTCTACTGTCTGTCGGTAAGCTATCGTGGTACCAACACCACCGGTGTTGATATACGTCTGTTCCTGAAAGTCATTACATGCAACGGTGAAAAGTTGTATGAGAAGCCGATCTATCCGTCGGACTTAAGATTTGAAACCTACAGCATGGAGCCCATCAAGCTTGATGCCGAAAGTGTCAGCGTAGGTGTACGTATTTCTTCACCGCCGGTATTCGGCCGTATAGCAGACATCAGACTGACAGAGGTGTGAGCGAGCGGATGAATAACAGGATCAGAATGAAGGATCCGGCAGGCAGAAAAGCCGTTTCCCGTATAATCATATTCGCAGTCTTGGTTGTGTTCTTCACCGGTATACTCATCAGGTTCGGTGTGGGCCTATATAACGATTCCGATCAGTATATCACCATGCATGTACGCAGAGAGCCTGTATATCCCGTGTTTCTGTATCTTATCAGAAGCCTGTTCGGCGAACGCTGGATGACGGCGGCGGGAGTGATCCAGACGATCATAGTGATATTTGCCTCATATCGTTTCGTTGAGTATGTCTCCGATGTGGCAGGGCTGAAAACCGTCGGATCGTCTATGGTTTGTTTTTTTGTTCTTTTGCCATATATGGTCACACCTTTCGTTTCGACCATGCATGTAAATCTGTCGGTGGGTATCATGAGCGAGTCGATAGCGATGCCACTTTTCCTCGGCTTTTTTATTGAGCTTCACAGGATGCTTAACAGACGCAGAGTGGGCGATGCGATATCTTCATTGCTGCTGGCCGTCATTATATCACTGACCAGGAGCAATCTGATCATATTACTTGTTGCCTGGCTGATAGTTGCATTGGCTGTATATGTACCCGGTAAGAAGCTTTTCGGTATCCTTCTGATCATAGTTGCTTTTATTGGTTCCTTTACGGTCAGAGATGTGGCCACCAAAAGCTATAATCTCAGGTTCAATGATCGATATGTGGGCAATGAATTCACGAAGCAGACCGCTTTGGCGAATATCTTCTATGCTACGGACCGGGCTGCCGGTGAGAGGATAGAGGATGATGAACTGAAAGGGATATTTTACGTACTGTATGATCAGATGGATGCATACGGTTATTCTTATCTGTATGCCGGAGAATCCGCTGCGGACAGAGCCGTGTACCTTGAGGACATGCATGACCGCGTCAAGTTTGATGTCATAGAATACGGATTGCGTGATGTTGTGGAAGCTACGGGGATACATGATTATATAGACTACAACATCATAGCTGAAGAGTATTGTTCTCAGATGATCCCGGTGCTTTTTCCGGCATGTATAGGCAGATGGATCCCGGATATGCTGATCATGGGATTACGCGGTCTGGTCAGGAGCGTGTCGGTTTGCACGGCTGCCGGCTATGCGATCGCCGCGGTTCTGTTTGTGACTGCCGTATGCCTTATGATCATCCTGTTCAGGGAGGATAAGCGCAGTCCGGGAGCGATGATGATCGCTCTGAGCCTGCTTATTATACTTGGAAATGCTTTCGGTACCGCAATGATCATCATGTGTATCTCCAGATATATGGTATACGGGTTTGCTGTGTTCTATTCCTCGCTTTTGGCAGGAGTCGCCGAACTGTACCGAAGACACAGAAAGTGATATAATATATTGATATGGATGACGTGAACCTCAAGGTCAAAAAAAGAGAGAATTTCAAATGGGTCGTTCTGCTCTGCCTGATCGGTTGGATACTGAATCTGACGGGTGCGGCTGTCGCAAGCGAATTACGACTTCCCATGTATCTGGATACGATAGGCACGCTTCTGGTGGCAGCCATTGGCGGATATCTGCCGGGCATCGTCGTTGGTTTTGTGAGTAACTATATCAAGGCATATGCGGATCAGAGTGCGATCTATTATGAATGTCTCAGCGTGATCATGGCTGTTGTGACTGCTTTTTATGCAGAACGCGGTTGGCTGAAGAAGATATGGGGTGTCATTTCTCTTACATTACTGTGTGCTCTTATCGGTGGAGGACTGGGAGCGGTCCTGACCTGGTTTCTCTATGGGTTTGCCGCTGAAGGCATCAGCATAGGATTTGTGAAATCCCTGTATGAGAGCGGGAAGTTTTCTCTTTTCCAGGCGCAGTTTGCAGGTGATTTTCTGCTGGATCTGGCAGATAAGACCGTGAACATGATCGTGATCCTGCCGATCTATTATCTGTTGCCCGCCAGGATCAAGGACATCTTCCAGCTGACAGGCTGGCAACAGAAGCCGCTGAGTGTTCACGATGAGAGAGCGGCCGGTGTAAGTGATAACCGTTCCGCCTCGATACGTACCAAAATGCTGGGGCTTATTACCGGAGCACTTTTGATTGTGGCCATAGCTTCGACAGGCATCGGATATAAGCTTTATATGGACGACAGCATCGATAATCACATCGCTCTGGCCAGAGGTGTGGCTGCAACGGCTGCCGGAGTCGTGGAGCCCTTCCGTATCGATGATTACATCGACAAGGGTTATGCCGCGATAGGTTATGTCAGGACAGAGAACAGTCTCTATGCCCTTCGCAGCAGTTCCAAAGATATAGAGTATATTTATGTTTATCGGATCGTTCCCGAGGGCTGTCAGGTTGTATTTGACCTGGATACCCCCGAAGTTCAGGGAGCATTGGCCGGTGACATCATTCCGTTTGACGATTCTTTTGCTCCGTATATAGATGCTCTTCTGGCAGGCAAGGAGATCGACCCGATCATCACGGATGATACTTTCGGCTGGCTGCTGACCGTATACCAGCCCATATATGATCAGGACGGAGTATGTCAGGCATATGCCTGCGTGGATATCTCGATGGATCAGCTCAGACTCAACGGCTATTCATTCCTTGCGAAGCAGATTTCACTGTTCGTCGGTATTTTCATACTGGTTCTCGCGGTCGGTCTGTGGGTTATCAGGTATAATCTGATATTCCCGGTAAATACGATGGCCATGGCTGCCACCGATTTTGCATATCACATTGAGGATATGTCCGAGAACAGTGTGGAACATATCAAGGAACTGCAGATCAGTACGGGTGATGAGATCGAGAATCTGTACCGCGCATTTTCCAAGATGACCGAGGACAGTGTGACCTATGTCAATGAGCTGAATGACAAGGATGCCACGATACGCCGCATGCAGGACAGCCTGATCCTTGTTCTGGCTGATATGGTTGAGAGCAGAGACAAGAATACGGGCGATCATGTACGCAAGACCGCCATTTATACCCGTATCATCATGAACGAACTGTGCAAAGAGGGCATATATACTGATGTGCTTACCCCCGAGTTCATGAGTGATGTGGTCAAGTCGGCTCCTCTGCATGACATCGGCAAGATCAGCGTATCCGACTCCATACTCAACAAGCCGGGCAAGCTGACCGATGATGAGTTCGATCAGATGAAGTCACATACCACCGCAGGCAGTGAGATCGTGCAGCGAGTTATTGAAACTGTTCCCGAAGCCGGTTATCTGGATACAGCCAAGGAATTAGCCGAGTTCCATCACGAGAAGTGGAACGGCAGGGGGTATCCTCATGGCATTTCGGGTGAGGAGATACCATTGTCCGCGCGAATCATGGCTGTTGCCGACGTATTTGACGCACTGGTGTCCAAGCGAAGCTATAAGGAAGGCATGCCGCCCGAGAAAGCTTTCAGCATCATAGAAGAGGGAATAGGAACGCACTTTGATCCATATGTGGCTCGGGCATTCCTGAATGCCGAGGATGAGGTCAGAGAAGTTCTTAACGAATATAGAAAGGATGAGTAACATATGCAGACTTACAAAAAGATCGATTATTCCAGAAACAAGGATGTAGTCCTCAGGTATATCCCCGGACATTTCATCACACCTCATTCGCATGTAAACTATTACATGGATCTGAGTGACATGAAAGCCAGACAGCGTGAGGCCAGGGCGACGGGAGAAGAACTTGCCGAGATGTATCTGTCATCTGATCAGATAGATACCATTATGGTTTTGAATGGCATGGAAGTGGTTGCGGCTTATCTGGCAAACAAACTGACCAAGATCGGTATAGTAAATGCCAATTCCCATCACACCATGTATATCACAAGTCCGGAGTATAATACCGTAGGACAGATGATGTTCCGTGAGAATAACGAGCATATGATCAAAAACCGTAAGGTCCTGATCCTCATTGATTCCGCTACTACAGGCGGAACACTCAGGAGTGCCATGCGATCCGTAGCTTATTACGGTGGACAGGTTGCCGGGATATCGGCTATCTTCTCCGTAGCGACCCAGGTCGACAATATTCCGATCAGGGCACTGTATTCGACCAAGGATCTGCCGGATTATGCAAGCTACAGTCCCGATAACTGCCCTCTGTGCAAAGCGGGAACGCCGGTTGATGCCATCTGTAACGGTTTCGGATACTCTACGTTATAAAGGATGATGATGTGAAGAGCTTTGAACTGATCTTTCATACCATAAGACAGGTTCTGTCAGGCAAACAGCTTATTGATAATTCCAGTAAGTATCGCATCATATGCCTGTCTACCGCATTCATCCATCTGATATTCTGTGTCGTGATGGGGAGTATCGGGGCAAATATATTGTGTTATTACAATGTATTTGTTGTGTACCTGTATTGCTTTATGGGGATCATGCTTACGAACCGTAAGAAGTTCAGGCTCATTATGGTCCTTTTCTTCCTTGAGGTTGAGATCCACTCGACTCTGGCATCTCTGCTCCTCGGATGGGAGTGGGGCTTTATGCTGTACACGATCGCGCTTATACCGGCTGCGTTTTATCTGGCCAATTCCCTGGCCAACAGGAGCAAACATATAGCTTATGCGATCTGTCTGTCGGCTTTTGTCATTGTGGTTTACTTTGTGGCCAGCCTCATACAGCCTCATGTAAAACCGTATTATTACTGGATCGAAAGTCCCGTTGCCAGGGAGGGATTGAGGTTCTTCAATATGGTCATTGCCTTTTTCATGCAGCTTGCTTTCTCGGCACTGTTTGCTCTTGAAACGAAATATATGGAGCAGCTTTTGGAGAAAGAAAATGTGAAGCTCGGGATAGAGGCCAGCTATGATCCTTTGACCAGACTTCTGAACCGCAGGAGCATGACCAGATTTATGAGTGATGAGCTGGAACTGAGTAACGATACTCCTCGGAAATGCTGTCTCGTCATGCTGGATATCGATGATTTCAAGCATATCAACGACACATACGGGCATGATATCGGAGACAAGGTCCTGATCACTCTGGCCGATCTGCTCACACAGGAAGTCAGAGGCGGCGATTACACCTGCAGATGGGGCGGAGAGGAGTTCCTGCTCCTGATCCACGGAGATAAGCAGGAAACATATTTCGTAGCGGACAGGATCCGTCGTAAGCTCGAGGAGACTGTGCTGAAGAACAAGTATGAGGGCACTTTCGGTGTGACTGCTACATTCGGTATTGCGGAGTATAAGGATTTCATGCCTCTGCGTACCATCATCGATGAAGCCGATGAGAAACTATACTATGGTAAAAACCATGGTAAAAATCAGGTGGTTATGTAATTATGAGCAATATGCTTGGAATCATAGATGTCGGCGGAGGTACCCGCGGGATATACGGCGCGGGAGTGCTGGATTATCTTCTGGACCAGCATATAATGGCTGACTGTTTTATAGGAGTATCTGCCGGCACTGCCAATGGCGCTTCATATCTGGCCGGACAACGAGGCCGCAATTACAGATTCTATACCGAGTACATATTCCGCAAGGACTATATGAGCCTGCGTAATATGATGAAGACCGGTTCATATATCAATCTCGAATACATATACGGTACATTGTCGAGCGAAGATGGAGAGAATCCGTTTGCGTTTGATGAATTTATGGATAACCCCGCCAAGTTTATCATAGTGACGACCGATGCGTTCACCGGAGAACCCGTGTACTTTGACAAGGATGACATGAGCAGGGATCATTATGAGACACTGATGACTTCGAGCTGTGTTCCGGGAGTCAACAGGCCGTATGTGTTCCGCGGTAAACCGTATTTTGACGGTGGGATCAGTGATCCCATACCGATCAAAAAGGCGTTTGAACTCGGCTGCGATAAACTTATCGTAATACTGACCAGACCCAAGAAGGCATTCCGCAAGCCCAGAACGGATCTGCATGTGTCGAAACTGGTCTCTCTGAGATTCCCTTATGCGGCTGATGCCATCAAAGTCAGATGCGATGTATATAATGAGCAGCTTAAATATGCTCTTAAGCTTGAGGAAGAGGGCAGGCTCATCATAGTAGCCCCCGATGACATCAGTAATCTCAAAACCCTGACAAAGGATGTGACGGTTTTGAACCGAATGTATCGTAAGGGGTATACCGATGCCCTGCGAGTGAAAGAGTACCTGAAGAAAGCGTGATGCATGCCGATAACAGCTGTTTTGGATTGACTGAAAAACGGGCCTATGCTAATGTGAATTCGTGAGTTTATATGTGAGGGAAAATACATGAAAAAGATCGAAGAATACGTTAGAACCATACCGGATTTTCCTGAGCCCGGCATCATGTTCAGAGACATCACCACGGTACTTCAGGATGCCGAAGGCTTTCATCTGGCTATAGATGAGCTGAATCAGCTTCTCGCAGGTCTTGATTTCGACGCGATAGTAGGAGCGGAGTCACGCGGCTTCATCCTCGGAGCGCCCCTGGCATATGAGAGACATAAGCCTTTCATACTCGTCCGTAAGAAAGGAAAGCTGCCCTGCGAAACTGTTTCTCAGGATTATGATCTCGAGTATGGCAAAGCTACCATAGAGATGCATAAGGATGCCATCACTCCCGGACAGAAGGTCGTGATCGTGGACGATCTGATCGCTACAGGAGGTACTCTTGAAGCCAGTGCGAAGCTGGTTGAGAGATTGGGAGGAGAAGTGGTGAAGATCATCTGCCTTATGGAGCTGGCAGGTCTCAAGGGACGAGATAAGCTGGCCGGGTATGATGTGGAATCCGTCATCACCTACGAAGGTAAATAACGCATAAGTATGCGTTTATTAATCATCCAAATCTAAGGAGGAAGAGATGGAAAACTTTTTTAAACTCAAAGACAATGGCACAGACGTCAAAACAGAAGTCGTAGCCGGTCTGACCACGTTCATGACGATGGCTTACATCCTCGCCGTGAATCCCTCGATCCTGGCTGCATCGGGTATGGATCCGACAGCTATACTCATGGCTACTGCATTGGCCTCATTCATCGGTACCTTATGCATGGCTCTCCTGGCTAACTATCCTTTTGCGCTTGCGCCCGGACTTGGACTGAACGCATACTTCGCATATACTGTATGCGGCGCTATGGGATACTCATGGCAGTTTGCTCTGTTTGCGGTATTCGTAGAGGGTATCATTTTCGTTATCCTTTCAGTCACCAATGTACGTGAGGCCATATTCAATGCGATCCCTTTGACACTGAAGAAGGGTGTATCCGTAGGTATCGGTCTTTTCGTAGCATTCATCGGTCTGCAGAACGGTTCCATCGTTGTTAATAACGATGCAACGCTCGTAGGTCTGGTAAGCTTCAAAGAGGACTTCACCAACGTTGGTATCTGTGCTTTGCTTGCCATCATCGGTACATTCATCATCGCCATCCTTCACTATAAGAAGGTTAAGGGCTCGATACTGATCGGTGTGCTCATCACATGGTTACTCGGTATCATCTGTGAGCTTACAGGTCTTTACACCGGTATGTCGGTTCTTCCTCACTGGAGCAACTTCAATCTGGCTGCTCTGGGACTTACTTTCGGACAGTGCTTCTCAGGTGCCGCATTTGAGAACTTCCGTATACTTGACTTTATCATCATCATGTTCTCATTCCTGTTCGTTGATGTATTCGATACTATCGGTACACTGATCGGATGTGCGAACAAGGCAGGCATGCTGGATGAATCAGGTAAGCTTCCCCGCATTAAGCAGGCACTGCTTGCTGATGCCATAGCTACCAGTGCAGGTGCTGTTCTCGGTACCTCCACGACTACTACATTCGTAGAGAGCTCCGCTGGTGTATCCGAAGGCGGACGTACAGGTCTGTCGGCTATCGTTACAGGTCTTATGTTCCTGATAGCTATTTTCCTGTCACCCATATTCATCGCAATCCCCGGATTCGCAACGGCCCCCGCACTTATCTTTGTAGGATTCCTGATGATCACGGCTGTTGTTGACATCGACTTCAACGACCTTACGGAAGCTATACCTGCTTACCTTGCACTTGTAGCCATGCCCATCCTTTACAGCATCTCCGATGGTATCGCTGTAGGAGTTATCTCTTATGTGGTTATCAACGCATGCTGCGGTAAGGCAAAGAAGATCAGCCCTCTGATGTATGTGCTGGCTGTTCTGTTCGTACTCAAGTACGTATTCCTGTAAAACTGTTATTTTGGCTTGCGCACGACCAATACTCCCGCGGGCACGCTCCCGCTACCTACTCGCGTGCAGCGGTACTAAGGTCGCTGTAATACGCGACCTAAGGACCGGCCGCTCGGAGGTACCCGCCGTGAGTATGATCGTGCACAAGCTCTTGAAAACAAACCTCACTATTTTGTGGGGTTTTTTGTTAGGAAATACTATGAGAAAAATATGGAATGAGGGCTGGAAATTCAATCTGAATGACTCGCCGGAAGAACTGAATAATGAAGACTGGGAGAGCATACAACTGCCTCACGACTGGCTGATCTATGATACGACAGATCTGTATCGTGATGGATACGGCCGATATCGTAAGGCGTTTGATACGGATGCGGAGCGGATCAAAGCGGAAGGAACGCATGTATTTGTGGTCTTTGACGGCGTGTATATGGATTCCGCTTATTATCTGAACGGAGAAAGGATCGGAGAGTGGAAGTATGGTTATTCGCAATATGTGCTTGAACTGCCCGCGGCGTTGCTGAAAAAATCCGGTAACGAACTCCTGGTAACGGTAAACTACAGGTCGCCCAATTCCAGATGGTATTCGGGCGCCGGCATATACCGTGATGTAACATATGTTGAGACTCCGGCCGTATATATCCCGGAGAACGGCGTCTATATCCATATGCAAAAGGCGGACGATGGTTATGATGTATATGTAGATACCGAGATATGCGGAATGTCGGGTGCTGGCTGCGAGATTACGAACAGTCTGACCGATGAAACCGGCAATATGGTTGACATAACTCATATTTTACATAAGCTTTTGTCTCCAGATGAGTATGAGGAACATATATGTGAAGGCTCTCCGATGGGACACAGACAACTGACGTCCGGTGATCCTTTGGGATTGAAGGTACAAGCATATTCGATAGATGTTTACCATGTTGTATCTCCCCGTGAGTGGAGCGTGGAAGATCCATATCTGTACTGTCTGGAGACAGTTCTGGATGGACAGACTGTGATGAACAGGATCGGGTTTAAGACAGCTTTCTGTGATGTCGATAAAGGCTTTTTCCTAAACGGAAGCCATATGAAGCTGAACGGTGTATGCGAGCATCATGATCTGGGAGTTCTCGGAGCGGAATTCAATAAGGCCGCCATGAGACGTAAGCTGGAGATCCTGCGCGGGATGGGTGTGAATGCCATACGCGGAACCCATAATATGATGGCGGCAGGGCTTCTTGAACTGTGCGATGAGATGGGAATTCTGTACATCTCCGAAGCCTTTGATATGTGGAATCACCCCAAGACGGATTATGATTACGCGCGATTTTTCGATGACTGGCACGAGCGTGATGTGGCGAGCTGGGTCAGACGGGACAGAAACCATCCCTGTGTGATCATGTGGAGTATTGGCAACGAGATAGCCGATATCCATAATTATGAAAAAGAGGGACAGGCTATGACGAAACACCTGATGGAACTGGTTGCCTGTCACGATTATATGGCAAATGCCTATATCACCCAGGGTTCCAACTATATGCCGTGGGAGAATGCACAGAAATGTGCCGATATTCTGAAGGTGGCGGGATACAACTATGGAGAATCCTGTTATGCACAGCATCACGAAGAGCATCCCGACTGGGTAATATACGGAAGTGAGACTTCATCCATCACACAGAGCAGAGGCGTATATCATCTCCCGTTGTCGGCTAATTCTCTCGGTGAAGAGGATGAGCAATGCTCGGCATTGGGGAATTCTACCACCAGCTGGTCAGCTAAAAGTTATGAACTGTGTGCTGCGATAGATCGTGATACACCTTTTTCGCAGGGGCAGTTTCTGTGGTCCGGATTTGACTATATAGGAGAACCTACGCCGTACAAGACCAGAAGCTGCTACTTCGGTCAGATCGACACTGCCGGTTTTCCCAAGGATTCGTATTATTTCTGGAAGTCCTGCTGGGTAAGTGCGGATAAGGATCCTTTTGTTCATATTTTCCCGTATTGGGATTTCAATGAAGGCCAGACAGTGGATGTTAGAGTTGTATCCAATCTTCCCGAAGTCGAGCTTTTTATAAATGGCAGGAGCCTGGGGCGCCAGTCACTCGATCACGAGCCGGGCAGCGGATATCATCTGATCGCCGATTACCGGATAGCTTACGAAACAGGAGAACTGACAGCGACGGCATATGCATCTGCCGGTTCGGCCGATGTCGCTGTGCGGGCATCCGTGCATAGCTTCGGAGATACCGATCATCTTGTAGCCCGGCGTTATGTTTTCTCATCAACGGATGAGCCGCAGGATATAGCGTTCTATGAGATATCGGCGGTGGATTCGGAGGGATATGCCGTTGAAAATGCCTGTGACAGGGTGCATGTAAGGGTCGTATCAGGCGGCAGATTGATAGGCATGGATAACGGTGACAGCTCCGATCCTGACGGATACAGAACCGACAGCAGGAGACTGTTTAACGGCAAATTGATGGTTGCCGTTGCGCTTGATAAAGCAAATGATGAATCAGAAAGAGTAATTGATGAAGGATGCGGTTCATACGTCGGTGATCCCGATATCAGGATCGAACTCGAAGACGGCGAAAAGGATGTACGTCGTATATCCCTTATGTGTGAGGATGACAGAGTGCTTACTCCCGATCACAGAACCGTGAAGGTCAGGAGCCGTATAGAGCCTCCGGCTGCTGCGGGACATAAGATGACATACCGCATAGTCGATGATATGGGTATCAGCTCGCATCTGGCGACTTTGGATGTATCGGGAGCTACGGCAGAATCCGGCGCGAATACCGGAGAGATCCCGGCCGTAACCGGGGATGAATTGACGATCACCGCGCTGGGTGACGGCCATTTCAGACTGCGTGCGACGGCCGGCGGGGAAGGACAGGCTGTTCGTGTGATATCGGATCTTGAGTTTGATGTGGAAGGATGCGGTGATGCATTCCGCAATCCGTATGAATTCATAGCCGGCAGCACTTATTCATCATCG
The DNA here is from genome assembly GCA_017450485.1 of Lachnospiraceae bacterium. Lineage (GTDB taxonomy): Bacteria > Bacillota > Clostridia > Lachnospirales > Lachnospiraceae > XBB2008. The sequence continues at coordinate 53,620 of JAFSTN010000001.1, read as the reverse complement.
ATCGGCGAGGTCGGCAGCGGCAATGAAAAGGGATTTGCGACAGCACGTGGCGGTAGGACTGTGGTCACGTTTGACGGCCTCGATTTCGGGTCATACGGCGCGGACAGGATCACGATACCGATATTTGCACTGGATTCCGATGATGTACCTCTTAAGGTATGGAAGGGAGTGCCCGGAAGCGGAGATGAGATATTGCTTCTTGATACCGTTTACTCCAAACCCAGACAATGGGCTGTATTCATAGAAGACAGCTGGCCTCTGATGCACAGGGTGAGTGGAGTTGCTTCGATCAGCTTCGAATTCGAACGCAAAGTGCATGTAAAGGGATTTGTGTTTGATAAATCGGATAAAGCTCATTCCAGGCTTTCCGCAACGGAAGCGGATGCGATATACGGCGATGAATTCACTAAAACCGGAACCGCTGTCGAAATGATCGGTAACAACGTTTCCTTGGAGTATAAAGATATGGATTTCGGGACTGAAGGCGCCGACTCAATAACCATATGGGGACGTACTCCGAACGAGACGAATCCGATCCATGTAAGGCTGTTCAGAGGGGATGAAGCGTTGAAGGAGGTCTGTGAATTCACAAGAAGTGAAGAGTATGTGTCACAGACATTTAAACTCCCTCACATAGAGGGTATGTGGGATGTATCCTTTGTGTTCCTGCCCGGAAGTGCGTTTGATTTCGAAGCTTTCAGATTTGAATAAGCACATGAGCGGGCAGAATATGGTTATTGTATATCCTCGATCTGAGCGGTATACAGCTTGTAGTAGCTGCCTTTTTGCCGCATGAGTTCGGCATGTGAACCGCACTCGACTATGCCACCGTCATCGATATACATGATCTTATCGCAACCGGTAATGGTAGAGAGGCGGTGTGCTATAACGAAGCTTGTACGGCCCTTCAGTATGGCGTTTAGACCCTGCTGGAGGGCTTTTTCCGTCTGTACGTCTATACTTGATGTGGCTTCGTCCAGAACCATTATCGCAGGATCGGAGAGCAGAGTCCGGGCGAATGAAATCAGCTGCTTCTGTCCCTGTGAAAGGAGCGATCCCCGCTCTTTGACTTCAGATTCGTAACCGTCAGGCATGGATGATATAAAGGTATCGGCACATACGGTTTTGGCAGCCTGTACGATCTCTGCGCGCGTGGCATTCAGCTTGCCGTATCGGATATTGTCCTCTATGGTGCCGGAGAATATGAAGCTGTCCTGAAGCATGATACCCATCTGGCTTCTGAGGGATCTCAAGGTGACTTTGGATATGTCATGACCGTCTATGAGGATGCGTCCGCTATCCAGATTATAGAAACGGGAGACGAGACTCACGATAGTGCTCTTGCCGGCTCCGGTAGGGCCGACCAGTGCGATGCTCTCGCCGGGTTCGACCGAGAATGAAACATCGTGCAGGATCTCCTTTCCGGGCTCATATGAGAAGTGGACATGTTCGAACTCTATGCGTCCACGTATCTTGGGCATCTCATACGCATCGGGAGCATCATCTACCTCCACGGTTTCGTCGATGGTTTCGAATATCCGCTCCAGATAAGCGATATTGTTGATGAAGTTGTTGAATATGTTGCCCAGGTTCATGATGGGCTGCCAGAATCTGGATGCATAGCTTGAGATGGCGACGATCACACCGAGTGAAGTGTTCCCCCTGCCGAAGATGATCAGACCGCTGATGAATATGGCAGCACGAACCAGTACCGATATTGTATCGATACCGGGCCATACCAGAGTGCTGTATTCAATTGCCTTCATCCAGGTCTTGCGGCATCCGTTGGAAAGATTCTCGAATATCTCCGCATTTTCGTCTTCTCTTGCGAAAATCTGTGTAATACGGGCACCTACGATGTTTTCCTGCAGATATGCATTGAGATTGGAGTTCTTGTTGGAAACCTGCTGCCAGGCTTTCCGCTGCTTGTTTTTGATCCAGAACATGAAGACCGCGAGTACCGGTACACCTGCCATTACTACGAGGGAGAGCTTCACATCCACTATGAACATGAAGACGATGATGAATATCAGGTTCATGATCTCCAGGATCACATTGATCAGACCGTTGGAGAGCATATCCGATACGGAATTGACATAGTTGACAACCCGGATCAGGATCTTGCCGTGGGGCCTGTCATCGTAATACTGGAATGGCAGCTTCTGGAGATGCTTGAATATGTCGGCACGGATGTTGTATATGATGTCCTGGCTGACATTGTTCATGATATGACCGCGTATGGTGAAAAAAATGATGCTCAGGCAGTAGAATACGGCCAGCATTACAACAAGGGATATGAGCATACGGACATTTCCGTCCGGAATGGCCACGTCCAGAGCACGTTCCACGATCATGGGTGATACCAGACCGGTTGCTCCGCCGATGGCGGACAGAACCAAAGCCAGCACCATGCGTCCTGAGAACTGCTTAATATATATCCATGCACGAAGCAGGTGTTTTATGTCAAAAGGCTCCTCGAGGAGCTCATCTTCTTTATAAGTATTACGTGCCATTTATCTTAACCTAACTGTATATGTGTATCTTCGCCTGTATGAGCGGTGGTGTCTTCGCCGGTTTGCAGTCTGACCAGCTCGGCATAGTATCCGCCCTTGGCGATGAGTTCTTCATGCGTACCCGATTCCGTGATCTCACCGTGGTTCATGATGAGTATCTGATCAGCTTTTTTGGTGGTTGATATACGTTGAGCAATGATTATCTTGGTGCATGTAAAAGGCAGTTCATCGAGATTGTGCTGTATCTCTTTCTCCGTCTCCAGATCCACCGCAGAAGTAGTATCATCGAGTATCAGGATGGAAGGCTGGACAGCAAGGGCTCTGGCCAGCGATATACGCTGCTTCTGACCGCCGGACAGGCCGACCCCACGTTCTCCGACGATGGTCTCGTAACCCTCGGGCATCTTTGCAATGAAATCATCGGCAGCGGAAGTACGTGCGTAGCGTATGACTTCGGCCTTGGGCATATTCGTATCTCCGTAGGCGATGTTTCCGTCTATGGTATCGGAGTAGAGCAGTACGTCCTGTGTGGCCAGACCGATGTTGCTTCGAAGATCCTTGAGCTTGTATGCGCTGACATCATGGCCGTCTATCATCACACGTCCTTCAAGCGGTTCATAGAATCTGGGTATCAGATGGATGAGCGATGTTTTGCCGCATCCGGTCTCTCCCATGATGGCGATCGTTTCTCCCGGGTGCGCGGTGAACGATACGTGCTTAAGCACAGGCAGGTTACCGTCTGAATAACGGAAGGTGACATCTCTGAACTCAACCAGACCTTCGAATCTCTCCGGATGCTCGATGGCATCATCTTTATCCTTGATACCCGGCTCGGAGTAGTATATGTCCATGACCTTGCGGGATGCCGCTGCGAATCTCTGGAACTCGTTCATGATATTGCCGAGCTGTCTCATGGGATTGGCAATAGCCCATGTGAGTCCGCTGAATGCGACATATTCGCCCATGGTAAGAGCCCCTCTTATCAGGAAGATACCGCCGACCAGCAACAGTATGACCGGCAGCAGATTGGCCAGAGTCTCTATATAAGGGAAGAAGGTCAGCCAGACACGTGCTGTCTTCTTGTTCGTATCACGGTAGTCTGCATTGCAGTCGTCGAACTTGGATATCTCGTAATCCTCGCGTGCAAATGCCTTTACCACACGGTTTCCCGATATATTCTCCTGAGCAACGGTGTTCATGACCGCGAGCTTTTCTCTGAGAAGGGCATGCATCGGAGCCACTCTGATCTTGAACAGATATATGATGACGAACAGGATCGGAGCCATGGACAGCAGAGCGAGAGCAAGCTTCCAGTTCATATAGAAATAGTAGACCGCAACCGCGCCGAGCAGAGAGAAGGCTTCGATCACCATACGGATGACCCAGGCGATCATATGACGTACCGCATCGAGATCACCGGTCACTCGGGTCATCAGATCGCCGGTCCTGTAGGTTGAATAGAATTTCATATCCTGCCGCTGGATCTTGTTGTACAGGTAATTACGGATCTTGAACAGAACACCCTGGGATACGGTCTCATAAGCCATGCAGTCGAGATATACGATGATACATCTGAAGACGGTAAGCCCGATCATCAATGCGATGAGCATATAGAACTGATCCCGATGAGCAGACAGATTTTCGGCAGCCTGCGGCCCCGACAGGAATCCGTCTATGATACGTGATGAGAAATAGGGGACCGTAAGCTGGAGTCCGTTGTATACAAATGTACCCAGTATCGCAAGGATATACAGAGCACGGTATCCCTTCATATTTGCCCACAGCCATTCCATTCTGGTCAGAGGGTAGGGCCAGGGTGAGTTTTCCGTATTATTTTTTTTGTTTCGAATGATGCTCATATGGATTTAGTTTAACCTTTAACCAAGTAATTAAGATTAATCTACTCTTTTTTGTGAAAAAGGCAATACAATTTATGAAAAAATGTCAAATGATAAGTGTTTTTTGTTATAATTACCATATGAATACCATATTAGGGAAATGCTTTGTGTAATTTGCCCCGGCAAGAGCCGGTAAAAAGGATTTAAGAAGGGAGAAATCTAATGGCAGAAGATCAGATCAATATCGAAAACGGCTATGATGAGTTTGATGAAGAACGTGCTTTAGCCAACTATCGTGGTACGGTATGCGGAACAGTTCTGAATGCTATACTCGGCGCTGCATATCTGCTGGAGTTTTTCAAAGGGGCCAGAGGAATAGTCTATACACTGATCATAGCGGCTCTGTGTGCATGGCCGGCAATAGCATCATGGATAATGTATAAAAAGGATCCGGATTGCCCGCAGGCCATCATGCGTATTCTGGGAATAGGTTTTACCGCAATGTATTCGACGTTCCTTTTCACGTCGAACAATGACCTGGTATTCACCTATGTAATGCCTATGCTCCTGATCCTCATGCTTTTTAATAAGAAAAGATTCATCATGATCATAGGAGTCGGAGCTGTTGTGCTGAATGTTGTAGCGGTGATCATCGATTCGGTCAGAAACGGAAGCTTTGCCGCTAAATCAGCGACCTATGAGATACAGGTACTTCTGGTGCTCTTGTGCGTTATCTTCTTCATTGTTGTCAATCAGACTTACGACAGGTTTGCGCAGATGAGAGGCGAGCGTCTGGATGTCGAGAAAGAGAAGGTATCCGACCTCCTGACGAAAGTTCTGGGTATATCCGGAGATATCACGGATGGAGTCGGTGATGTACATGATAAGGTAGGTGCACTCAGAAACTCCATGGAGAATACACTTACTGCCATGCAGGAAGTATCGAGCGGAAATAATGAGACTGCCGAGGCTATCCAAAACCAGCTGGTCAAGACAGAACAGATCCAGAATTATATCAATTCCGTCAAGGATGCATCCAATGCCATATCCGCCAGTATGGATTCAACCGATGAAGCTGTCAGAGAGGGACGCAATCATATCACGGAGCTTAACAACCTGACCGCTGACAGTGAAAAGGCAGGAGCCGATGTTGCTGGAGCGCTTGCAAGCTTCCAGGAATATACCGGTCAGATGAACAGCATAACAAGCATGATCACGAGTGTTGCGGAACAGACATCGCTATTGTCGCTAAATGCATCTATAGAAGCTGCCAGAGCCGGAGAAGCCGGCAGGGGATTCGCCGTAGTGGCTCAGGAGATATCCAATCTGGCTAATCAGACGACGAGTGCCACGGATGATATTACAAAACTTATAGCAAATATATCCGAGCAGCTTGATGTTATGGTAGAGACCATCAACAAGCTGATCGATTCCAACACACGTCAGGCACAGACTGCATCGGATACGGCTGTCAGCTTCAATACCATTGCAGATAATGTGACCGAGATCAGTTCACAGACAGCAGCTATGGCCGGATTCGTGAGCAGGCTTGATGATGCCAACACGGAGATCGTAAACAGCATTCAGACTATAAGCGCTATAAGTGAAGAGGTATCCGCACATTCTCAGGAGACATATAACTCCAGTGAGGAGAACCAGAATATACTGAACGAAGTCAATTCAATCGTTGAATCACTTAATTCGGACGCCGATCTGCTGAAGAATGCGAGCAACTCATGACCGGACCGGGGGATGTGATCTCTGAAGATCCTCTGATGTATCTGCCGAAGGATTATATCGACAGGATGCGGCTTTTGCTTGGAGAAGAATATCCGGCATTTGAAGCATCCTACGATGCAGACAGATATTACGGGCTGCGAATCAACCCGTTGAAAGTGGGAAAAGCCGATATAGAGGGGATACTCTCCGATATCGGCGCGGACGCGGGGGAGACTGTCCCCTGGTGTGATGAAGGTTATTATTATAATAAGGACTCCTGTCAAGCCGGCAGGAGTCCTTATCATGATGCGGGAGCATATTATATCCAGGAACCCAGTGCGATGAGCGTTATCAGCGCCATGGATCCCGTCCCCGGTGAAAGGATATGTGATCTGTGTGCTGCACCCGGAGGCAAAACGACTCATATTGCGGGTCGAATGCTGGGTGAGGGTATCCTGGTCGCAAATGAGATCGTTCCTGACAGGGCCAGAATCCTGGCCAGAAATGTTGAGCGGATGGGAGTGTCAAACTGCATTGTTACCAATGCTTCGCCGCAGGATATGGCACTTAAATTCCCGGGATACTTCCATAAGGTGTGTGTGGATGCGCCCTGCTCCGGAGAAGGAATGTTCCGTAAGGATGAAGACGCGGCCGGAGAATGGAGCCTGTCGGTGGTAGATATGTGTGCTGACAGACAGGCCGAAATACTTGATGCAGCAGCAGACATGGTTATGCCGGGAGGCATGATTGTATATTCCACCTGTACATTTGAACCGGCAGAAAATGAAAGAACCATAACGGCCTTCGTATCCCGGCATCCGGATTGGCATATCGTTGATACCGGATTGACATCGATACCGACACGAGGACGTGCGGAATGGGCGGATGGCTGTCCGGAAGTCGGACTTACCACGCGCATTTGGCCGCATATATCGCGCGGAGAGGGGCATTTCATAGCCAAGCTGGTCAAAGACGGAGCCACAGCACTTACAGGTACCGCTGACAGCTATGATCCATACGGCCGAATGTCGGATCAGACGCCCAAAAGAAAAGGCCGTAATTCCGATTTCGGAAAAAGAAATGCGGCATTGTGCGATGAGGTGTCGCAATTTCTTCATACAGAGCTCGGGTTGGAAGGAGTGCCACTGTCGCCCGAATGTATATATGAAACATCCGACAGTATTTTTCTTCTTCCGGATGGATTTGATGTAAAACGTATGAGCGGGATCAGAGTGATCCGTCCCGGTCTTGAACTTGTAAGTAAGAAAAAAAACCGACTCGAACCGGCTCATGCACTTGCCATGGCGGTATCCAAAAGACAAATATATAACACATGCAATTTAACGATAGATGAAGCTTATGCTTTTTTGAGGGGAGAGACTTTTGTGCCATCGACAGGTCCGGGCCGGATCGGAGAAAAAGGAAACGTCGAGACCGTATCAGGCTGGATCATCGCTTCAATAAACGGTGTCAGTATGGGGTGGGGCAAGCTGACGGGCGGCACCCTCAAAAACCACTATCCAAAAGGATTGAGACGCGATTTGAGTCATTAAATAATAGTTGCAATAGTTTAATTCTGATTTAAGAAAATAAACGTATATTCAAAGCCTGTTTTTTGGAGAGAAAAACATATGCGGATCAATAAATTCATGGCCAGGTGTGGTGTATGCTCACGACGGGAAGCCGATGGATTGATCAAAAACGGTGTTGTGACGATCAATGGAAGAACAGCCGTTATAGGAGATGAGGTTGAAGATTCGGATGAGGTGTCTGTATCCGGTAAGAAGATATCGCTTCCCGATGAAACGATCGTCATAGCATACTATAAACCGGTCGGTGTGGTATGCAGTGGAAAAGATTCTCACGCCGACAGGATCATTTCGGATGAGATTCCGGAGGAGATCACCGGCGGAAAAAGAGTTACATATGCCGGCAGACTTGATAAGGACTCGGAAGGACTCATCATCCTGACCGATGACGGTGATCTGATCGATGCAATGATGAAGGGATCGAATATGCATGAGAAGGAGTATGAAGTCAGAGTCAATAATATATTGAAGGAATCCGACATAAAAAACATGCGTAACGGAATTTATCTTGAAGAGTTGGACACAGTCACAAGACCGTGCAGGGTCAGACAGACCGGAGATAAAAGCTTCAATATAATACTTACACAGGGCCTGAACCGTCAGATAAGACGGATGTGTGAGAGTCTCGGACTGAAGGTTCAGAGCCTTAAGCGGACACGCGTTATGAACCTGACTCTTGAAAATTTGCAAGTTGGTGCAAGTCGAAAACTGACATCCGAGGAGAAAAAAACACTCTATTCGGAGTGTGGTTTACATATCTAGCAGTTTCGTTCTATTATGTAAATAAGTCATCAAATATCATCCAAATCTACTCTCTGATTTTCATCAATTTTCACCTATTTGAAAAAACAAATACATGTCATAAACTATAAATGGCGCTCAAAAACAGGGTGCTTTTCAGAGGTGTTTTTATGTCTGCAACCGAAGCTCAGAAAAATCGTATAAGAGATCTTGTCACCACATTAAATTGTGCATCCGAAAAATACTATGCACAAGATGATGAGATTATGAGCAATTATGAATATGATCGTCTGTATGACGAACTGGTTGCTCTGGAGGAGGAAACGGGATTCGTTCTGTCCAATTCACCTACTGTTAACGTAGGTTATGAAGCTGTGCACGAACTGCCCAAAGAAAGACACGAAAAACCGATGCTCAGTCTGGGGAAGACCAAAGACCGGAATGAGCTTGCCGAATGGTTGAACGGTCACCCCGGTATCCTCAGCTGGAAACTTGACGGTCTTACGACGGTTCTCACCTATAATGACGGAAAACTTGCAAAAGCTGTTACTCGAGGAAATGGCGAGATCGGAGAAGTTGTTACGAATAACGCCCGTGTTTTTATTAACCTTCCTCATACTATTGAATATAAAGGTGAGCTTGTTTTGCGCGGGGAGGCCGTTATATCGTATTCGGACTTCGAAACGATCAACGCTTCGATACCGGATGAGGCTCAGCGCTTCAAGAATCCGAGAAATCTATGCTCCGGAGCGGTGAGACAGCTTGATTCATCCGTTACAGCCAAAAGGAGAGTAAGGTTTTATGCATTTTCTCTGGTGTCTGCACCCGGAGTTGATTTCGGTGACAGACATATGGCTGAATTTGATTTTCTTGAAGCGCAGGGGTTTGAGGTCGTTGATCATATCCTCGTATCCGGATCGGATATAGTCGGCCGTATAGAAGAATATGAGAAACGTATTGCTGATTATGATATTCCGTCGGACGGTCTTGTTCTTCTTCTGGATGAGATCTCTTACGGCGAGTCACTCGGCGTGACGGCCAAGTTTCCCCGTAATGCCATAGCATTCAAATGGACTGACGAAACCAGAGATACCGTGCTCCGTGATGTGGAGTGGTCAGCAAGCCGTACGGGCCTTATTAACCCGGTGGCTGTTTTTGATCCGGTAGAGCTTGAAGGTACCACCGTATCGAGAGCATCCGTTCACAATGTAAGTATAGTCAGATCCCTGAAACTCGGGATAGGAGATACCATAACGGTCTACAAAGCAAATATGATCATCCCGCAGATCGCCGAGAATAAGACCTCTTCCGGAAGTCTTGAGATTCCGGAAACCTGTCCCGTCTGTGGTCATGCTACCGAACTCAGAGAGACTGAGGGTACGGCATATCTGTATTGTACGAATCCCGGATGTCCTGCGAAGCAGCTCGGCGCTTTTGTTCAGTTTGTAAGCCGTGATGCGATGAATATAGACGGATTATCCGAAGCGGGTATCGAAAAGTTTATTGCTGTCGGCATCATTTCAGCTTTTCCGGATCTCTATCATCTGAAGGATCATAAAGCCGAGATAGTCAGTATGGAAGGCTTCGGGGAGAAATCCTATGATAATCTTGTTGATGCAGCAGACAGATCCAGACATACGCAGCTTCACAGACTGCTCTACGGCATCGGCATAGAAAATGTCGGTGTTGCGACAGCCAAGCTGATCTGCAGGCATTTCGGGTATGATCCCTATGCTGTCAGCCATGCAACGGCAGATGAGCTGGCCATGATAGAGGGGGTCGGTGAGGTTATAGCCGCTTCGGTATGTGACTATTTCTCCGATCCGGATCATATGGATATGTGGGAGAAGCTTCTTGATGAAGTGGAACCGGAGAAGCCGGAGGACGGTTCGACGGAGCAGCCTCTTGCCGGCCTCAGTTTTGTGGTCACGGGGTCTCTTGACCACTTTAGCCGGAATGAACTCAAGGAGCGTATAGAGAGTCTGGGAGGCAAGCTTACCGGCAGTGTGACGGGGAATACCAGATGCCTGATCAATAACGATGCAGCCTCCAATTCAACCAAGAATGTGACCGCCAGAAAGCTTGGGGTTGCCGTATTGACTGAAGAAGAGTTTATGGCACAATATCTTGGGTCGGAGAACAACTGATCCAACCATATCTTGTGGATTTATATATATTATATACAAAATTGTGTGCGTTATTTTGTATATATTTCTCCCGTTATTAAACCCACAATATCTTGACACGAGATAATACGGCGACTACAATATGTTGTAGTTGCCGGTTTGCTTTCTAGGTTACATAACTAATGCTTACATAATCACGGCAAATCACAGTTTTATTCTATATTTATAGTATTTACAGTGAGGGAATAGTTTTGAAGATCATCAAAAGAAGCGGTGCGGAAGTAGAATTTGATCAGAATAAGATAATCGTAGCTATCAATAAAGCCAATGACAGCGTTAACGATTCACAGAAACTTTCCCTGGATGAGATCCAGGAGATAGCGGATGCGGTTACCAGATCCTGTGAAGATATGTGCAGATCGGCCAATGTGGAGGAGATCCAGGATATGGTCGAGAATCAGCTCATGAAATACAGAGCTTATGAAATGGCTCGTAACTATATCACATACAGATACAGACATGCGCTTGCACGTAAATCCAATTCCACCGATGATCAGATCCTGAGTCTTCTTGAATGTAATAATGAAGAGGTCAAGCAGGAGAATTCAAACAAGAACCCAATAGTTAATTCCGTTCAGCGTGATTATATGGCCGGCGAGGTCAGCAAGGATATCACCAAGAGACTTCTTCTTCCCGAGGAAGTAGTGGAGGCTCATGAGAAAGGTCTCATACATTTCCATGATTCCGATTATTTCGCGCAGCATATGCATAACTGCTGTCTGGTAAACCTGGAGGATATGCTTCAGAACGGAACCGTTATATCGGAGACCATGATCGATACTCCCAAGAGCTTCTCCACGGCATGTAACATCGCAACACAGGCTATAGCTCAGATCGCCAGCTCGCAGTACGGCGGACAGAGTATTTCACTTGCCCATCTTGCTCCTTTTGTACAGGTGAGCCGCACCAAGCTGCGCGCAGAGGTCCGCAAAGAGCTCGAACTCATGGATATAGAAGCATCCGAGGAGAAGATCAATCAGATCGCAGAGATGCGTGTCAAAGAAGAGATCAACAGGGGCTGTCAGATCATGCAGTATCAGGTTATCACTCTGATGACAACCAACGGACAGGCACCCTTCATCACTGTATTTATGTATATAGATGAAGTTCCTGAGGGACAGACACGTGATGACCTTGCCATGATCATCGAGGAGATGCTCAATCAGCGTATCAAGGGTGTGAAGAATGAAAAGGGAGTATATATTACCCCTGCATTCCCCAAGCTCATCTATGTATTGGAAGAAGACAATATAAACGAGGACAGCAAGTACTTCTATCTGACTAAACTTGCGGCCAGGTGTACAGCAAAGAGGCTCGTTCCGGATTACATCTCTGAGAAGATGATGAAGGAACTGAAGGACGGCGATTGCTATCCCTGCATGGGTTGTCGCTCGTTCCTGACTCCCGACAGATTCACCGAAGCCGGTGTGGGTAATATAGCCAATGCAGGAAATTACGTGCCCGGTAAGCGTAAATACTACGGACGATTCAATCAGGGTGTCGTAACCATAAATCTGGTTGATGTTGCCTGCTCATCCGAAGGAGATATGTATAAGTTCTGGAAGATAATGGATGAGAGACTTGAGATCTGCCACACTGCTCTGATGTGCAGGCATAACAGATTGAAGGGTACATTATCCGACGTGGCTCCGATCCTCTGGCAGGACGGCGCTCTTGCGCGGCTGAAGAAGGGTGAGCCTATCGATAAGCTCCTGTTTGACGGATACTCAACCATATCTCTCGGATATGCGGGACTGTGCGAGTGCACCAGGTATATGACAGGCAAGTCACATACCGATCCTACGGCTACACCTTTTGCTCTGGATGTCATGAAATATCTGAATGATGCCTGCAAGAAGTGGAAAGCAGAGTCCAATATCGATTTCTCGCTCTACGGTACACCGCTTGAGTCTACCACATATAAGTTTGCAAAGTGTCTGCAGAAGAGATTCGGTATCATAAAGGGCGTTACCGACAAGAACTATATCACCAACAGTTATCATGTACATGTGACCGAGCAGATCGACGCATTTGATAAGCTCAGCTTCGAGGCTCAGTTCCAGGCCCTGTCGCCCGGAGGCGCCATAAGCTATGTAGAGGTTCCTGACCTGCAGGATAATCTGGATGCTGTGCTTGCAGTTATGAAGCATATATATGATAACATCATGTATGCAGAGCTGAACACCAAGTCGGATTATTGCCAGGTATGCGGATATGACGGTGAGATCGAAGTACATGAGGACAAAGACGGCAAACTGATCTGGGAGTGCCCGAATTGTCATAACACCGATCAGGATAAGATGAATGTGGCCAGACGTACCTGCGGTTATATAGGTACACAGTTCTGGAATCAGGGACGTACTCAGGAGATTCGCGAGAGAGTTCTTCATCTATGAATTACTGTAATATAAAAACAAATGATGTTGCGGACGGAGAGGGTGTCAGGATAACCCTCTTCGTTTCCGGTTGTACCCACCATTGCAAGGGCTGCTTTCAGCCCGAGACGTGGGACTTCGATTATGGTGTGCCGTATACTTCACAGACAGAGGACCTGATCATCAACAGACTCGCGCATTCTCATATTTCCGGACTGACATTGCTGGGTGGAGAGCCGTTCGAGCCCGATAACCAGCGCACACTTGTTTCCACACTTAAGCGTGTGAAGAAAACGTATCCGGACAAGACCGTATGGGCATACAGCGGATATACTTTGGATGTCGATCTGATACCCCCGGACGGAAAAGCACATTGTGAAGTGACCGATGAAATGCTTTCTTATATAGATGTTCTCGTGGACGGTGAGTTTGTCCTGGAACTGAAGAGTCTTACCATTCCTTTCAGAGGATCGGAGAACCAGCGTATCATTGATGTTCCTAAAACACTTGAAAGCGGCTCTGTCGTTGAGTATACGTTGCGTAATCCCAGGAGATTATGATTCAAATATCCTGATTTTCATATTCGATATTTTATATTATTATTTTGAAAGACCTTGTTGATACAGGGTCTTTTTTATGTTACTATTTTCTTCGTACATCAAATGATGATTTAATAAAGGAGACACTTCATGGCACAGCTGTGGGGCGGGCGCTTTAAGGGGAAAACCGATGATCTGGTTTACGCTTTTAATGCGTCCATTAATTTTGATAAGCGGCTTTACAGACAGGATATCGCCGGATCGAAAGCTCATGTGACGATGCTTGGCAGACAGGGCGTATTGAGCGCGGAGGATACCGGGAGCATACTGTCCGGACTGGATTCTATACTTGATGATATAGAAGCGGGACGTCTCGAGATCACTTCCGAATATGAGGATATACACAGCTTCGTGGAGGCTGTTCTGACCGAGCGGATAGGTGATGCCGGCAAGAGACTGCATACCGGCAGGAGCCGTAATGATCAGGTGGCCCTGGATATGAAGCTTTATATACGGGATGAGATCGATCAGATCACTGTATTGCTCAGGGAGCTGCTTGAGACTGTATTAAATATGATGAAAGAGCATATAGATACCTATATGCCCGGTTTTACCCATCTGCAGAAAGCGCAGCCCGTGACATTCGCACATCATATGGGAGCGTATTTTGAAATGTTCAGGCGTGATATCGGACGTCTGACAGACTGCAGGAAGAGGCTCAACGAATGTCCGCTCGGAAGCGGTGCGCTGGCCGGTACCACATACCCGCTGGATCGCGAGTATACCGCGGAACTGCTGGGATTTGATATTGCCACCCGCAATTCCATGGATTCCGTATCGGACAGAGATTACCTGATAGAGTTTCTGTCGGATCTGAGCCTAATCATGATGCATCTGTCCAGACTTTCCGAGGAAATCATCATATGGAACAGTAACGAATACGGATTCGTGGAACTTGATGACGCATATTCAACGGGATCATCCATCATGCCGCAGAAGAAGAATCCCGATATCGCAGAACTGACCAGAGGCAAGTGCGGCAGAGTCTATGGAGATCTGATGACTTTGCTTACTGTTATGAAGGGTATACCGCTGGCATACGATAAAGATATACAAGAGGACAAGGAAGCTGCTTTCGATGCGATAGATACCGTGCATGGCTGCGTCAGACTGATGAACGGAATGCTCGCGACCATGAAGATCGACCCCGGCACAATGGAGAGATCGGCAGTCAAGGGCTTCACGAATGCGACGGATGTAGCCGATTATCTGGTCACCCGCGGAGTTCCGTTCAGGGACGCACATTCGTATGTGGGACAGATAGTTCTTAAATGCATCGAGCGCGGATGTGCGATAGAGGATCTGTCTATAGACGAGCTGCGTGAGATATGTCCCGAGTTCAGGGAAGATGTATACGAAGCAATATCTCTGCAGGCATGTGTGGAGCGCAGACGTACCAAAGGAGCGCCGGGCCTTGATCCCATGCAGGATGAAATTGACGAAGCGGAAGTATATTTAGGCATATAGAGGAGTAAGCCGGAGGAATATATGTCCCCCGCAGCGAGTACTGTCGGGTCGCAGCAAGGGGGATCATATATTCCGACGGCAATTATGAAAAGCAAAGGAGATTGAAGATGAGTGAAAAACTGAGAGTCGGTATATTAGGCGGCACGGGCATGGTCGGACAGCGATTCATCTCGCTGCTTGAGAACCATCCCTGGTTTGAGGTTACGGTTATAGCCGCAAGTCCCAGAAGTGCGGGCAAAACCTATGAAGAAGCTGTCGGTGACAGGTGGAAAATGGATACTCCCATGCCTGAAGCCGTCAGGAAGATCATAGTAAAGAATGTAAATGAAGTAGAAGCTGTTGCATCGGAGGTTGACTTCTGTTTTTCTGCGGTAGACATGAGCAAGGATGAGATCAGAGCTATCGAGGAGGCATATGCGAAGACGGAGACGCCTGTTGTATCCAATAACTCCGCCCACCGTTGGACGCCTGATGTTCCCATGGTAGTACCGGAGATCAATCCCGGGCATTTCGATATCATAGCTTCACAGAAGAAGAGACTGGGGACGTCCAGAGGATTTATCGCGGTTAAGCCCAATTGCTCCATCCAGAGTTATGCGCCTGCTTTGACGGCCTGGATGCCTTTTGAACCTGTGGAAGTGGTTGCTACGACGTATCAGGCCATATCCGGAGCAGGTAAGACGTTCAAAGACTGGCCTGAGATGGTAGGCAATATCATTCCTCTGATCAGCGGCGAGGAGGAGAAGAGCGAGAAAGAGCCTCTCCGTATCTGGGGGCATATTGAGGGTGACGAGATCGTACCCGCCAAGAGTCCCGTGATCACGTCACAGTGTATCAGAGTGCCCGTTCTTAACGGACATACGGCCGCCGCTTTTGTTAAGTTCAATAAGAAGCCTTCCAAGGACGAGCTGGTTGCCGCTCTCAATGAGTACAGCGGACTGCCTCAGAAGCTCGGCCTGCCTTCGGCACCGAAGCAGTTCATCAGATATATGGAGGAGCCCGACAGACCTCAGGTTGCGCTTGATGTAAACTTCGAGAACGGAATGGGCATCAGCATCGGTCGTCTCAGAGAGGATACGGTATACGACTGGAAGTTCGTCGGACTTTCACACAATACGTTAAGAGGTGCTGCGGGAGGTGCGCTTGAATGCGCCGAACTCCTGAAAGCACAGGGCTATATCAGCGCAAAATAAACCCTGAAAAGGAAGACACATATAATGAACGAAATGCAGTATCAGGTCGACCTGATGAATGCAATGAACGAAAAACTCCAGAATGAACAGAAGATGATGAAGATGATCATTGAGACATCTACATCCGCCTTTGTCTATTACAGTTATGACCGTGACGAAATACATGTCATGGGTGACTGGGAGAGTTATTTCGATTTCACCGTCAGAAGGATCGGAGATCTGCAGCGTGCAGTCGATTATGTGGATGAGGCATATCAGGATGAGTTCTCCGGATGCATCAATCTTGAGCGCCGTGGGCTGGAACGGGCTGTGACCACGGTTAAGCTTGCGGGCTCCGGGAAATGGGTGGAGTGTGAAGCGAGTATAGTATACGGCGCAGGAGGCAAACCCTCGGATAAGGTTGTCAGGTTCAAGGATGTCACGGTAGTTAATGACAAGAACGAAGAGCTGAAGTACATGGCATACTATGACGGTATGACCGGCCTGTATAACCGCAATTATTTCATCAGCCGTCTGACCGGCTTCATAAACAAAGCCCGCGAAGAGCAGCGTGAAGTTGCGGTCATGTTCGTTGATATAGATGACTTCAGAAATATTAACGACGGCATGGGGCTGATCATCGGCGATGAGCTGATGATGAATTTCGGACAGTTTTTGGCTGAGTTTTCCGCTGATAATGTGATCGTATCGCATTTTACCGGTGATATGTATTGCCTGGCCATATATGATCCGCGCGGCCAGTCGGATATAGAGTATGTCTACAACATGATCCGTAACCGTACCAGACAGCCGTTCATGACTTCGGACGGCCGTGAGATCAATATCAAGGTTACGGCCGGTGTTGCCAGATATCCGGATGCTTCCGAGAATGTACTGGAGCTCATCAACTATGCTGAGATAGTCATGCTCAGAGCGAAGCATAACGGCAAGGATTCCATTCAGTATTTTGACTCGGAGCTTCTGGCCGAATTCATGGGCAATCTCAACATAGAGAATAAACTCAGGGATGCGTTATATGATATGCGCTTTGAGATGTATTTCCAGCCTCAGTATCAGGCATCTACCGGCAGTCTCAGAGGTGTTGAAGCGCTGATCAGATGGCAGGATCCCGAAGAGGGCATGATATCTCCCGCGCAGTTCATTCCGCTTGCGGAGAAAAACGGTACCATAGTTCCTATCGGACAATGGGTCATTGAGGACAGTATCCGCACATATATGCAGTGGAGAGCCGAATATGACAGGGACTTCATATTGTCTATCAATATTTCCGCCATACAGTACAAACGCGATGATTTTGTCCGCAAGCTTATAGATACGATAGAAAAATACGGGATGAATCCGACCGACCTCGAATTGGAGATCACGGAGACCGCACTTATAGACAATTACAATGATGTGACTGACAAAATGAAAGTTCTCAGGGATTACGGCGTACGTATCTCGATGGATGATTTTGGTACGGGATATTCATCACTGTCTTACCTGAAGAGCCTGCCTATTGATACGCTGAAGATAGACAAGACATTTGTGGATACCATGCTCCAGGATGAGAACTCCAACATTATCATGGAATCTATCATGGGCATGGTCAAACGACTCGGACTTGAGACTGTAGCCGAGGGTGTGGAAAAACCGGAGCAGCTTGAGTATCTCAAATCGATCCATTGCGACAATATACAGGGGTTTCTGACGGGTAAACCGCAGAGAGAAGAGGATATAGAGAGTATTCTTAAAGCTTGACAGGAGTGGGGTTAGTGTTATCGGGAAGAAGCGCAGAGCGCAAAAATCTGAATCATTATTATGATCGTGAGGGCAGTCAGATCCTGGTCATGTACGGACAGAGATATATCGGCAAATCATCTCTTATCAAAGAGTTCGTAGCCGATAAGGATCATTATTATTATACTGCCCGTATATGCTCCGAGAGAGAGCAGGTATACCAGTGGGGAAGACAGCTCGGCAGAGAAGGCGTCAAGACTTCTCAGTTTCCGACTTTTTCCGAGATATTCGAATCTCTGCCTCATTCCGGCGAGGGCAAACAGGTCATCGTTATAGATGAGTTTTCGCGTATCGTCAAGACCAGTGAGAGCTTTATGCCCGAACTGGTGAAGTTTATCCATTCCCAGTGGATGAAGCGCAGTGTGCTCGTGATACTCGTCAGCTCATCTGTGGGATGGGTTGAGAATCAGATGGTCAGCGCGATCGGAGAGTCTGCTTACGAACTGAGCGGTCTGATGAAGATCAGGGAACTGCCGTTCAAAGAACTGGTTTCGTTTTTTCCCGGATATTCCATCGAACAGTGCATCGAGACATATGCCGTATTGGGTGGTTTCCCGGGACTGTGGCAGATGTTTGATGACCGTATCAGCGTCAGGGAAAACATCTGCAGGACGCTGCTCAATCCCGGATCCATACTGTATAACGAACCCCAGCGACTCCTGGAGGATTCTCTTCGTGAGACCAGCGTTTACGGCACCATACTGGCGTCCATAGCCGAGGGCAATCATAAGCTGAACGATCTCTTTGAGAAAACAGATTTCTCGAGAGCGAAGATCAGTGTATATCTGAAGAATCTTATCGAACTCGAGCTGGTCGAGAAGGTTTTCTCGTATGATACCGCAGGCAAGGCGAACACGCAGAAGGGTATCTACAGGATTCAGAATCATATACTGCATTTTTATTTCTATTTCCTGTATTCAAACCTCTCGGAGAGAGAGACCTCATCGCCGAGTCTTTTCTATAAACAATATGTGGGACCGGCATTTAAATCCTATGTCAGCGGATACTTCAGGGAGATCTGCGCACAACGTCTCGAGGAGCTCAACAGAGCGGGGCGTCTGCCCATACGCTATACCAGAAGCGGAGAGTGGGTAGGCAAAATGGGCAATATAGACCTGATCGCCCAGAATGATCAGGATCAGACCCTGCTCGTACTGTGCAACTGGGATAAACCGATGATGACATATGAGGATTATGAGAGATTGCTTATGTGTGCCCGCAAGGCCCGCATAGGTATTGATTACATATTCTTATGCTCTTCCGCACGTTTCGATGAGAAACTGCATCTGGAAGCCAAGGTCAAGAACAATCTGAGGCTGATACCTGCTTCTGAAATGTAGGTGGTACGTCTATGCCCAAAGATCTGTATATAGCAGAAAAGAAGAGTGTCGGGCTCCAGTTTGCCGATGCCCTGAAAATGTCCGACAAACAGGACAGAAAGGGCTATCTGGAATCCGACGATCATATCATAACCTGGTGCAGGGGGCATCTGGTGAGCATGTGCTATCCGGAGGAATATGATCCTGCCCTTAAGAGATGGCGTTTCGACACCATTCCATTTATCCCGCAGGAATTCAAATATCAGGTCATAGCTGATGCTCATAAGGAGTTCGGCATAGTGACCGGCCTTATGAAGCGTGATGATGTGGACAGAATATATGTATGCACAGACTCGGGACGCGAGGGAGAATACATATACCGCCTGGTAGAACGTCTGTCCGGAATGGCCGCAAAGGAGCGCAGACGTGTGTGGATCGATTCGCAGACCGAGGAGGAGATATTAAGAGGCATCCGCGAGGCAAAGGATCTGTCTGAATACGATAACCTGTCGGATTCCGCATATCTGCGTGCAAAAGAAGACTATCTGATGGGCATCAATTTCTCGCGTGCCCTGACGCTTAAATTTCAGAATCCCATCAAGGATTTCCTGAATACGGATCGTGCGACGGTCAGCGTCGGCCGTGTTATGACCTGTGTTCTGGGTATCGTGGTTGACCGCGAACGCGAGATACGCAACTTCGTGAAAACTCCTTTTTACAGGGTGCTGGCAGGGGCGGATCTGGGCGGATTCTCTTTCGATGCGGAGTGGAGAGATACCGAGAAGAGCGCATACCATGAATCACCGCTGTTATATAAGGAGAACGGTTTCAAGGCACGGGAAAGTGCCGGGAAGCTAATAGATGATCTGTGGACCCGTCACGGAGCGGACACACCCGAGGGCAGAGTATGTAAAGCCGTGCTCGAGGCGATAACCAATAAGAAAGAAACCAAGAATCCGCCGCTTCTGTTTAATCTTGCCGAGCTTCAGAACGAATGCTCAAAGATATTCAAGATTTCACCGGCGGAAACTCTTAAGATCGCGCAGGAATTATATGATAAGAAGCTCACTACATATCCCCGTACCGATGCGAGAGTTCTCTCGACAGCCGTGGCGAAGGAGATAGACAAGAACCTGTCCGGTCTTGCCAAGGGACCTGTGCTTCCGCAGTATGCGGCCGGAGTATTATCCCACGGATCCCATAAGGGACTTGAGAAGACCAAGTATGTCAACGACAAGCAGATAACCGACCACTATGCGATCATTCCGACGGGACAGACCGGGGCGGTCAAATCTCTGAGTGCAACCTCCGGGCGTGTGTATGAACTTATAGTCCGCAGGTTCCTGAGCATATTTATGAAGAGCGCCGTATACCAGAAGAGCGCATTGACGCTGAAGGTCGGTGATGAGAGCTTCTTTGCATCATTCAAGGTGCTCACCGAGCCTGGATTTCTGGATGTGATCAGACTGGCTTCGAAAAAGGACAATGCCCCCGAGGGTAAAGATGCCGAACCGGCGAAAACCGGGGACGGGCCTGATGCGGACGGGGACAATAAAGCGTCTTCACAGGATGATACCGAGGACAAGACCATAGATGCGGAAACTCTGGAGAAGATCAAGGCCCTGAAAAAAGGCACTGAGATCATTGTAAAAGAATTCAATATAAAGGAAGGCGAGACCACGCCTCCGAAAAGGTATAACTCGGGAGCTCTGATACTGACAATGGAAAACGCAGGCCAGTTCATCGAAGATGAGGATCTGCGAGCTCAGATAAAGGGTTCGGGAATAGGCACATCCGCTACGAGGGCCGATATCCTGGAGAAGTTGGTACGGAATAAATATCTGGCACTGAATCCGAAGACACAGATTTACACCCCGACGATGCTTGGGGAAGTCATATATGAGGTGGTTGCGGTGTCGATCAAACCGCTGCTTTCGCCCGAGATGACAGCCAGCTGGGAGAAAGGATTATCCGGCGTTGCCGACGGCTCGATCTCTTCCGATGAATATATGGAGAAACTGGCCGGGTTCGTGAGCAAATATACGAATCATGTCAAAAAAGCCGATCAGAATGCCGGGTATTTCAAACAACGTTTCGCATATGTGAAGCAGTATTATAAATAACGGAAACAAACAGAAGAGGAGAATGTACATGAGTGAGATCACGGAACTTACAATAAAGGAGATGCTGGATCTGAACGAAACGATCGCAGCCTCACTTTTCGAAGGCAAAACATATCCATGGGAGGTGCTGCCCGAGATCAAGGAGTATATCGTGAGACTGGGTGAGTCTCTGCCTGCGGATACATATGATGAAGTATCCGAGCATGTATGGGTCGCGAAGAACGCCAAAGTCTTCCCGTCAGCCTATCTCGGCGCACCCTGCATCATAGATGAAGAGGCCGAAGTCAGACACTGCGCATTCATCAGAGGAGCCGCCATAGTCGGCAAAGGAGCCGTAGTAGGTAATTCAGTCGAACTGAAGAATGTAGTCCTGTTTAATAAAGTACAGGTTCCTCATTATAATTATGTGGGTGATTCGGTGCTGGGTTATAAAGCTCATATGGGCGCCGGCTCGATCACGAGCAATGTAAAATCCGATAAAACTCTCGTGGTAGTCAAATCTGATGGCGGCAACATCGAGACCGGGTTCAAGAAGTTCGGCGCCATGCTCGGAGACAACGTTGAAGTAGGATGTAATTCGGTGCTTAATCCCGGAACCGTCATAGGACGTGCTTCGAGCGTATATCCCACCTCCAGTGTGAGGGGGCATGTTCCTGCCGGATCGATATATAAAAGAGCGGGTGAGATAGTTCATCGTACTTGACGATTAGTGCTATTTTTGGTACATTTACTCACGGTGCAGGTTATGCACTAAAGTTGTGATCGGAAGCGTTGCTTCTACAGGGAGGAGTAGTTTTATGAAAAAGAAAATTGTAAGTGTGATACTTGCGTCCGTTATGGCGCTTGGCCTGGTCGCATGTGCCGGCGGTGAAGCCGCACCTGCAGACAACAGTGCTGCTGCAACTGAATCTGCAGACGCAGGCAGCGGAGATTCATATACCATAGGTATATGCCAGCTTGTACAGCATCCCGCACTTGATGCGGCTACCAAGGGATTCAGGGATTCCCTGACCGAGCTTCTCGGAGACAAGGTATCATTTGATGAGCAGAACGCAGCAGGTGATTCAGCTACCTGCGCTACCATAGCAAATCAGTTCGTAGCTTCCAATGTCGATCTGATCATGACCAATGCTACAGCACCTCTTCAGGCTGCAGCAGCTGCTACGAATCAGATCCCGATCCTGGGTACATCCGTTACCGATTATGCTACCGCACTTGAGATCGATAACTGGTCAGGAGCTACCGGCGTAAACATCTCCGGTACTTCCGATCTGGCTCCCATCGCAGAGCAGGCAGCTATCCTTAACGAGCTGTTCCCTTCGGCACAGCAGATCGGCATCCTTTATTGCTCAGCTGAGCCCAATTCACAGTATCAGTCAAGCGAGATGACCAAGGCTCTGTCCACATACGGAATGACCAATGTAAAAGAGTATACATTCGCTGACTCCAACGATATCGCAAGCGTAACCACAACCGCAGCGGCAGAGTGTGATGTTATCTATGTTCCCACCGATAACACCGCGGCATCCAACGCCGAGGTCATCAACAATGTATGTCTTCCCGCCGGTGTTCCGATCATCGCAGGTGAGGAAGGTCTCTGCAAGGGTTGCGGCGTAGCTACTCTGTCTATCGATTATTATGATCTCGGCTATGCTACCGGTAAAATGGCATACGAGGTACTCGTTAACGGCGCTGACATCTCTACCATGGATATTCAGTATGCTCCCAAGGTTACCAAGGAGTATAACGCTACCATCGCCGAGGAACTCGGTGTGGATATTCCCAGCGGTTATGAGGCTATAGCCGAATAATCCACCGGTAAAACATATAATGATCATCAGAAGCAGGGCTTAGGCCCTGCTTCTTAGGAGGTTTATCTCTTGAATATTATGAATCTGTTCGGAGCCATGCCCGGAGCCTGTGCACAGGGTCTCATATGGGGTATCATGGCGATCGGCGTGTACATCACTTACAAGATACTTGATCTGGCGGATCTGACCGTGGACGGTACCATGGCAACAGGCGGAGCCGTATGCGTTATGATGATGCTGTCGGGGCACAGCTTCGGGGTATCGCTGCTGGTTTCCTTCATAGTGGGATGCCTTGCGGGACTGGTGACCGGTATATTACATACGGGACTCGGTATTCCCGCGATATTGGCCGGCATACTGACACAGCTGGGACTGTATTCCGTGAACCTGCGTATATTGGACAATAAGGCCAATCAGGCGATCAATGTTGATAAATACAACCTGCTGGTATCGCTCAGATACATAAAGGGTGTTCCTTTCTACAAGAATACCATTCTGGTCGTAGCCATTATCATAGCTGTCCTCGTGGGAGTGTTGTACTGGTTCTTCGGTACTGAGCTCGGAAGTGCGATCAGAGCTACCGGATCCAATAACAACATGAGTCGTGCACAGGGCATCAATACCAATGCGATGAAGGTTATCGGACTGGTGATCAGTAACGGCATCGTTGCTTTTGCAAGCGGACTGTACGCGCAGTATCAGGGATTTGCAGATGTGAATGCGGGACGCGGCGCCATCGTTATAGGTCTGGCTGCCGTTATCATTGCAGATGTCATTTTCGGCAGAATAAAGGGAAATTTCGCATTTAAGCTTGTGAGTGTATCATTCGGTGCTATCATATACTATATAGTACTTCAGATCGTAATGTGGCTCGGACTCAACTCCAATGATCTTAAGCTCCTGAGCGCCATTATCGTGGCTGCATTCCTTGCTGTGCCTTATCTGAAGTCACATTATGCTCCCAGGAAGGTCGTAAAGAAGGGGGATACAAAAGATGCTTGAGTTAAGAAACATACACAAGACCTTTAACCCCGGTACGGTCAATGAGAAGACCGCTTTGTGCGGCCTGGACTTAAAGCTTAATGAAGGCGACTTCGTAACCGTCATAGGCGGAAACGGAGCCGGTAAGTCCACCATGCTCAATGCGATCGCGGGAGTATGGCTGGTGGATGAGGGAACCATTACCATAGACGGTGATGATGTGACCAAGCTGCCCGAGCATAAGAGGGCGAAGTATCTGGGCAGAGTGTTCCAGGATCCGATGAACGGAACCGCCGCTACAATGCAGATCGATGAGAATCTGGCACTTGCGGCCAGACGCGGTAAGATCAGAAGCCTTAAGAAAGGAATCACGAGCAAGGAGATGGCTTATTTCAAAGAAAGACTGGCCACTCTGGATCTCGGTCTCGAAGACAGAATGACTACCAAGGTAGGTCTGCTTTCCGGCGGTCAGAGACAGGCACTGACACTTCTTATGGCTGCACTTGTGAAACCCAGACTTCTGCTTCTGGATGAGCATACGGCTGCGCTGGATCCCAAGACCGCAGCGAAGGTTCTCGATACTACTCAGAAGATCGTTGATGCGGATAATATAACCACTTTGATGATCACACATAATATGAAGGATGCCATAGCACACGGCAACCGCCTGATCATGATGCATGAAGGAAATATCATCTATGATGTATCGGGCGAAGAGAAGAAGAATCTCCATGTCAGCGATCTGCTGGCGAAGTTCGAGGAGGTCAGCGGAGGCTCCTTTGCAAATGACAGAATGATGCTTAACTGATCATAATCATAGACAATTCAGATACTCTGTATGGACGCTAAACAGATCAAAAAAGGCGAGATAATCGCGAGGAAAGACAGCGCTATAGAGAATCTGTGGTACATCGCGGACGGTACCGTGACCATGGATTCCGGAGCATATAAGATCACTCTGAAAAAAGGTGATTTTATAGGTCTTGCCGATTTTGATACAGGCGTCCATTCTTTTCTGTATTATGCATCGGCTGATACCCAGCTGATGAATTTCTCCACCCGTGAAAATCTCTATAATACGGCTTTCTATTCATCCAAGCCGGAGAACAGCAGAGCACTGGCCTTATCGATCAATCGCATCCTTAGGGATTCCTATACGGTACTGAGTGATATGTGCGCTGCCAGCGAGTCTTTGAGCAAGCTGCTGTTTGATACGTATTCCAGATATTGCGAATATACCAGAGAGGTACATGCTTCCATAGAGGCTATGGAAACCATGAACGATGCCCCCGAGCCTGTATATATGAGTGTCAATCAGAAACTCCTGTATGTCACCCAGAAGGGCATGGCGAGTACCCTGTCGAATAAGGATGCGGGCGCAAATATCACAGCCAGCGGTCTTATTCCGGGATATATGATCCACAGCGTCTCCGAATTGCATGAGATAGCAGGGGCCATAGAGTATGTGAGAGAGGTCATTGATGAGTGTCTCGACCTCATGATGAGTGAGTCGGAGGATGACCTGTACGGCAGACTCGGTGATATTGCCATCAAGGCGACCAGGGATCATTCTCTGTATCCGGCCATACTTGAGCTCATGGAGGGGCTGAGTAATGCTGTCAGCGGATATTCACCGGAACTGGCTGATTCGAGACATTACGTATATGAGCGTAAGGCAGAGAGCATGAACTCGTCTTCGGGAGAAGACTCCGATGAATCCGAAGAGGATAAATCCGTTGCATCCAAGCTGGTGGGCAGCATGAATACTATCATGGAGTATGCGAATTTCCCCGAAGAAAAAGCAACGAAGCTCAAAGAAGCCGTTAATGCATTTAAGCAGGTATCGGATCCTTTCTCGTCGGAGGATGAGGTCCGAAGGCTGCGTCAGGTGATAGAAGAGGGCTTCTATCAGCTTTATCTGAGTGTTCTCCAGGTCAGGGTCGGACAGAAGGATGTGCCTGTCATCATAAAGATGTTCCTGGATTTCGGATATCTGGACGAAGAACTTGCCGGCATGAAGAATGCCTGTGATCTGTACAATATCTGCCTGACATTCGCGGGAAACCCCGACAAAGGTGTATATACCGCATCCGAATGGCTCATGGCTATCCTGTATCAGAAGCGTGAACCCAGTATCAACGAATTCGAACAGGGCTATGAAGAGTATATCAAGGAGCAGGTGACCAACGGACGCATACAGGCCGCTCAGGCCAAGGCTATAGTGGCTGACCGCTCACAGAAGGTCCTTTTCGAGATACAGAACATGTTCAGGCGTACATCCAAGATGTGCTCGGGCCAGATTCTGGCTTTCATGCCTGTATTATGTGATTATCAGATGATACGCGGCCCGAGGGAGGATCTGCTTGATCCGCATACGATCCTTGAGGCGATAGAGAGCATCAGAGCCATAGACTACTCGCTTTTCTACAGGGAGACCATGTGTGTCTTCAGTGAGAAAGAGAACATACACGATGTCATCCATGTGGAAGTGAAGCCGGATATTATCCTTTCTCCCGTTGTAGGTACGAGAGGAGCGATGTGGCAGGAAATATCCGGTCGTGACAGGACAACTCCGGCCAGGTTCGTTTTCCCCGTGATCAACGTCGAGAATCTTGACAAGATGGTCGCAAAGGTACTCGGCAACTACAGATGGGAAATATGCAAGCGTATGCAGGGTATGAGATGGAATGATGTGACCGATCCGTCGCTGACCAGCCTGTATTGCGATTATCTGCAGTTCTATCGTAAGAATTCGGACCTGAGCCCCGAGCACAAGGAAAAGGTCAAGATAGGCCTTCAGAGATATAAGCAGAATTTCAAAGAGTATTTTGTTAACGATTACTGCGAATATATCGGGTATGAGTCAGCGGGCTCACCTCATCTGAACAAGGTTGCCAGAGGCATATTGTTCTCGCAGTGTCCTTTCTCGGCCGATATCAGAGCCAAGCTTGCGGATAATCCGATATATGCCGAAGTATCCGAGAGATACCGTATCAAGACAGGACAGCAGCTGCATAAGCTTGATAACATTGTTAAAAAGCTGAACAGCAGAGGGCAGCCGGTTACTCCGGAGCTGAAAAAAGAGATCGATTTCTATAATATGTAAACCATATTTTGTGGTAATTCCGTATTGCATCAACTAGATGTTGCGTTTATAATCATTTTTAGAGTTTTTTTATGATTTTATATTGGAGGGAAAGTCATGAACGAAAAAGTTACACCTATTGTTGATGCGAGACAGCTGGGCATACCCAAGATGCTCGTACTCGGTATCCAGCATATGTTCGCGATGTTCGGAGCGACCATTCTGGTTCCGATCCTGGTTACGAGCTATTTCCACGGGGAGGGTCTTTCGGTCCAGACCACATTGTTCTTCGCCGGCGTCGGCACTCTGTTTTTCCATCTGTGCTCTAAATTCAAGGTTCCCGCATTCCTGGGCAGTTCATTTGCCTTCCTGGGCGGGTTTGCTACGGTCGCCGAGCTTGATCAGGGCAGATTCGCAAGCATGAGCTACGGAGAGAAGCTTCCCTATGCCACAGGCGGTATAGTTATAGCGGGTCTCCTGTATCTGGTTCTGGCACTTATCATCAAGCTGGTAGGCGTAAAGCGCGTAATGAAGTTCCTGCCTCCCGTTGTTACCGGCCCTATCATCATCTGTATAGGATTGAGCCTTGCGCCTTCGGCTATCAGCAATGCGAGCACGAACTGGCTCCTTGCATTCATCGCGCTTGCGACCGTTATCGTATTCAATATCTGGGGAAAGGGTATGTGGAAGATCATCCCTATTCTGATGGGTGTAGTCGTATCATATGTTGTAGCGCTCATACTGAATGCAGTAGGTATGACCAATCCCGACGGCTCCGCCATACTTAATTTCGCATCGGTATCCCAGGCTTCCGTAGTCGGACTTCCTCCATTCACCATCTGCAAATTTGACATCACGGCTATCCTGGTCATGGCGCCTATTGCTATCGCTACCATGATGGAGCATATCGGAGACATATCAGCCATATCGGCAACCACCGGTGAGAACTTCCTTGAGGATCCCGGTCTTCACAGAACACTGATCGGTGACGGTCTTGCAACATCTCTGTCGGCCCTTTTCGGCGGACCCGCAAATACCACATACGGAGAGAATACCGGTGTGCTGGAGCTTTCACATGTATATGATCCCAGAGTTATCCGTATTGCAGCCGGATTTGCGATCCTGCTCAGCTTCATACCCAAGATATCCGAGATCATCGGCTCACTCCCTTCGGCTATCATCGGAGGCATCAGCTTCATCCTTTATGGTATGATCTCTGCAATAGGTGTACGCAATATAGTTGAGAACAGAGTTGATTTCACCAAGTCACGTAATCTGATGATCGCAGCGGTTATTCTGGTATGCGGTCTCGGCTTTTCGGGCGGACTTACATTCCAGATCGGATCTACCAGCATCACGCTTACCTCTCTGGCGATAGCAGCGCTTGCAGGTATCATCTTGAATGCGATACTGCCCGGTAACGATTATGAATTCGGTGCAAATCCCGATGGTGATATCAACAGAGGCATATCCATTAATCCTTTGCATGAGGATGTGGAGAATACCGCAAATATCGACGATGGTAAATGATTGACAACTGATCGGAGACAAGCCATGTATAACTTTGAGAATGAAGACAACATATTTATAATGGATCATCCGCTGATCCAGCATAAGATAACCCAGATACGCGATAAGAATACCGGAACTCAGCAGTTCCGCAAGTGCGTGGAAGAGATCGCAACCCTGATGGGATATGAAGCGCTCAGGGATCTGCCGCTCACGGATATCGATGTGGAGACCCCCATAGAGAGCACCAAGTCTCCCGTTATAGCAGGCAAGAAGCTGGCTATAGTTCCCATCCTCAGAGCTGGTCTGGGCATGGTGAGCGGTATAGAAGCGCTGGTACCTACGGCTAAGGTCGGTCATATCGGTCTCTACAGAGATCCCGAGACACACAAGCCGGTTGAGTATTATTGCAAGCTTCCTTCCCCCATAGAGCTGAGGACCATAGTAGTGGTTGATCCCATGCTTGCCACGGGCGGTTCCGGTTCGGATGCGGTCACGCAGATCAAGCAGCACGGTGGCAAGCACATCAAGTTCATGTGCATCATAGCCGCTCCCGAGGGCCTGGAGAAGCTTCATAAAGATCATCCCGATATCCAGATATATGTAGGACACCTCGACAGATGCCTGAACGAAAATGCATATATCTGTCCCGGACTCGGTGATGCCGGAGACAGGATATTCGGCACCAAGTGATTACTGTTAATATATGAGAAATATACAAATCAAAAAAATCTATCGGACATTGACAGTAGCACTCATGTTATCATGGGTGCTATCTGGTTGTGGTAAGGACGCTGCTCTCGAGGAGTATAAGGAGAGCATGGAAGGCTACTATGACCAGGTCGCTCAGATAGATGCCGGAATCAATTCCATAGATCCCGAATCCGATATCGACGGAACTCAGCTGCTGGGATATCTGGATCAGCTGGATATGATCACTTCCGACATGGCGCAGTTCACGGTTCCCGAGCAGTTCAGGATAGTCGAAAGTCTGGCGATCGAAGCTTCCGACAATATGTCCAAATCCGTGGTATTGTATCATCAATTGTATGATGATGCGGAGTATAATGAGGATGTTGCGGCCGGCGCTTACGAGTATTATGAGAGAGCCAATCTGAGGATCAGATATATCAGAGAGATTCTGCACGGTGAGATGCCGGAGGATCTGGTGGTGGTACCGGATGACGGTACCGGGGATGCAGAGGATATGGAGGAATAATAATATGGATATTAATACCAATGCCGGTTCGACTGAAGCACGACTTGAAGAACTCCTGAAAAAACAGGAGAAGATGCTCAAGATAACTAGATTGTCAGGTCTGGCTGTTCTGGCTCTGGCAGTCGCCATTGTGATCGCCTGTGTTATACTGGTACCCAAGGCAGTAAGCACGATGATGCAGATCGAATCTTTGGCTCAGGAAGCATCCGTTCTGGTAGAGAATGCCAATACCACTCTGGAAGGTATAGATGAGATGTCGGCCGAGATCAAGACCGCAGCTGACGGCATCAACGGTCTGGTTGAGGATAATTCATCGGTGCTTACCGAGTCCATGACGAAGCTTAATTCGATAGATTTCGAGGGACTGAATGCAGCTATAACCGATCTGGGGGCGGTAGTGGAGCCTATGGCCAGGTTCTTCGGCAAGTTTAAATAAGCAGGATAAATATCTGTGTAAAAAGGATTAGATATGACAGGTGCGGATTCAATAGTTAAATGTCTGGAAGCAGAGGGCGTAGATGTAGTATTCGGTTATCCCGGAGTTGCGATATGTCCCTTTTACAATGCCATACTGAACTCCGGTATCGAGACGGTACTGATCAGGACCGAACAGAATGCGGCTCATGCTGCTTCGGGTCTGGCCAGAGTAACGGGTAAGGTAGGTGTGTGTGCCGTAACATCGGGCCCCGGTGCGACTAACGTGATCACCGGTATCGCTACGGCTTTTGCGGATTCGATCCCGATCGTGGTCATCACGGGTCAGGTGAATTCCGAACTTCTGGGATCGGATGTGTTCCAGGAGGCTGATATAACTGGTGCTGTTGAGAGTTTCGTTAAGTACAGCTACCTCGTCAGAGATGCAGATGATATCCCCAGGATATTCAAAGAAGCGTTCCATTTGGCATCAACCGGACGTAAAGGCCCTGTGCTGATAGACGTGCCTATCGATATACAGAATGCTCCCACATCCAAGTTCAAATATCCCGAGAGCATCAATATGCGCACGTATAAGCCCACTGTCAAAGGTCATGCTGTACAGATCCAGAAAGCCGTTAAAGCACTGAATCATGCAAAAAGACCTATCATCTGTGCCGGCGGCGGAGTGCTGCTTGCGGATGCCTGCGGAGTGCTCAGAGAGCTGAGTGAGAGATATTCGATCCCAGCCGTACATACCATGATGGGAAAAGGAGCCCTGCCTTCCGAATACAAGCTGAATTACGGCATGGTGGGCAATAACGGTAAACCATATGCCAACCGTGCAATGAATGAAGCCGACGTGTTGATCATGATAGGTGCCAGAGTAGCAGACAGAGCCATCAGCCAGCCCGATATCATATTTGATAATAAGACACTGATACATATAGATGTCGATCCCGCAGAGATAGGCAAGAATGCCCAGGCTACGATCCCCATAGTCGGAGATGCGCTGAGCATACTGACCGAGATGCTCGAGTCCGAGATCACATGCAGTACCTCCGATTGGGTGGATACCCTGGAGGAGTATCGTAATACCATGGCTGTTGTGCGTCATCCGAATCCCGCTTATGTGGATCCCGGAGAATTCATACGCAGGCTGACCGACAGCATGGAAGATACGGCCGTATACGTGGCTGATGTCGGACAGAACCAGATATGGTCATGTGCATACGCCATTGTCAGAGACGGCAGATTCTTGACCAGCGGCGGTATGGGAACGATGGGATATTCGATCCCGGCAGCCATGGGCGCGAAATATGCGTGCCCGGATACACAGGTCGTAGCTGTCTGCGGTGACGGATCTTTCCAGATGTCCATGATGGAGCTCGCTACGATGAGACAGCATGGCATACAGGGTAAGATCGTCGTGATGAGCAACGGATATCTGGGTATGGTGAGAGAGTACCAGCACTATACCTACAAGGATAATTACAGCGTGGTGGACTTGAGCGGTTCGCCGGATCTGTCCAAGATCTCCGAGGCATACGGATTCAAATATCTGCGCCTGGAGAACATGAAGGACTGTGATGCCGTGATAAAAGATTTCCTCAGTACCGATGAGTCGGTCCTGCTTGAGCTGATCATAGATCCGATGGATCTGGTCAAATAGAACGGAGGCATAATGAAACGTATTTATTCGGTTTTGGTAGAAAACCGTTCGGGTGTGCTGTTTAAGGTAGCCGGACTCTTTTCGAGGAGATGCTTCAATATAGATTCACTGGCTGTGGGAGAGACCGATTCCGCAGAGGTATCGTGCATGACTGTGGTCAGCTCGGGAGATGAGAGGACCATGGAGCAGATCGAGAAGCAGCTCAACAAGAAGATAGATGTGATCAAGGTACGTACATTTGATGAATCCGAAGCCATCAGCCGAGAACTGATGCTTCTGAAGGTCAAATATACCAAGTCGAATCGTGCCGAGATACTTGAGATATGCGACATCATGAAGGCTGATATAGTGGATATGTCCAAAACACAGCTGATGATCCAGATATGTGATGTGCCTGAACGTACCAGAGTATTGATCAGCATGCTGAGCTCCATATCCATCGTCGAAGTAGCCCGCACCGGCACCCTGGCGCTTCCAAAGTGTGCGGATTCTTGACAATAACCGGTGCTGACATTAAAATCGAACCTAAGGCTTATCAGTCGGATTTATGCATATCGGAAAGGAAATCAGTATGCAGCGTAAAGTTTTTCAGCTTCTTGTAGACAACACGTCAGGTGTGCTCAGCCGTATAGCGGGGCTTTTTTCCAGAAGAGGTTATAATATAGAGTCTATCACAGCCGGTGTGACCGCCGATCCGAGGTATACACGTATTACTATAGTTACGAGCGGAGATGACGAGATACTTGATCAGATCGAGAAGCAGGTATTCAAGCTCATCGATGTAAGGGATATCAAGGTGCTTGAACCCGGCAACAGCGTATACAGGGAGCTTGCGCTTATCAAGATCCGTGTATCGGCTGACCGCAGACAGGAGATCATAGCTCTGGCCGAGACAGATAATTTCCGTGCAAAGATCATCGATGTATGTAAGGAAGCTCTGATCGTGGAGCTGACCGGCAACCAGGACAAGATCGATACATTCATCGGACTGCTCGACGGTTATGAGATACTTGAGCTGGCCCGTACCGGTCTGGCAGGCCTGGGACGCGGTATTGAGAATGTTACCTATCTGCCTTAATCTATGGCGGATCAATATATGTAAAGGAGAACATTATGGCAAAGATTTATTATCAGGAAGATTGTAACCTGTCTCTGCTTGAGGGCAAGACCATAGCCATCATCGGTTACGGCAGCCAGGGACATGCACACGCGCTCAACTTAAAGGAATCCGGATGCAAGGTCATCATAGGTCTGTATGAGGGATCGAAGAGCTGGGATAAGGCTGTTAAGCAGGGATTCGACGTATATACCGCAGCTGAGGCTGCAAAGAAGGCCGATATC
This sequence comes from Lachnospiraceae bacterium, assembly GCA_017450485.1. Taxonomy (GTDB): domain Bacteria; phylum Bacillota; class Clostridia; order Lachnospirales; family Lachnospiraceae; genus XBB2008. The sequence goes on along the minus strand of JAFSTN010000001.1, from coordinate 20,147 downwards.
ATCATGATACTGATCAACGATGAGAAGCAGGCCGATCTGTACAAGAAGGACATCGAGCCCAACCTTGAAGCAGGCAATATGCTGATGTTCGCACACGGCTTCAATATCCACTTCGGATGTATCGTTCCTCCCGCTGACGTAGATGTAACCATGATCGCGCCCAAGGGACCCGGTCACACAGTCAGAAGCGAGTATCAGGAAGGCAAGGGTGTTCCTTGTCTGGTAGCCGTAGAGCAGGATGCCACGGGTAAGGCTCTTGATCTGGCACTTGCATATGCACTTGGTATTGGCGGTGCCAGGGCAGGCGTACTTGAGACCACATTCCGTACCGAAACCGAGACAGACCTCTTCGGTGAGCAGGCGGTTCTCTGCGGTGGTGTATGCGCTCTGATGCAGGCAGGCTTCGAGACTCTGGTAGAAGCAGGCTATGATGAGAGAAATGCATATTTCGAGTGCATCCATGAGATGAAGCTGATCGTAGATCTGATCTATCAGTCAGGCTTCGCCGGTATGAGATATTCCATCTCCAACACAGCCGAGTATGGTGACTATATCACAGGCCCCAAGATCATCACCGATGAGACCAAGAAGGCCATGAAGCAGATCCTGTCCGATATTCAGGACGGTTCCTTCGCTAAGCAGTTCCTGCTGGATATGTCTCCTGCAGGCAAGCAGGTACACTTCAAGGCTATGCGTAAGCTGGCTGCAGAGCATCCTGCCGAGAAGGTTGGTGAGGAGATCCGTAAGCTGTACAGCTGGAATAACGAAGAGGATAAACTGATCAACAACTGATCGTGACTTTATAGAGATACATATGCCTGAGAGTAACCGTGACAAAAGTTGCCCTCAGGCATTTTGTTAATATGGTGATAATATGATCCGGAAACTTGAGGAACTGATCAATTCATATTTTATCGGAAAAGAGGAAGTAGTCGAAAATGTCCTCATATGTATGCTGGCCGGTGGCCATGTCCTGATCGAGGATGTGCCGGGAGTCGGTAAGACGACTCTGGCTAAAACTCTCGCAAATGCCGTGGATCTGAAGTTCGGGCGCATACAGTTTACTCCCGATACACTGCCTTCTGATGTGACAGGTGTATCCGTGCTGAATATGAAGACGGGAGAGTTTGAACTCCGTGAAGGAGCGATCATGAATCAGATGCTTCTGGCTGACGAGATCAACAGGACATCTCCGAAAACCCAGGCTGCCCTTCTCGAAGCCATGGCAGAGGGGAGGGTTACCGTAGACGGTAAGGTAATGCAATTACCGCAGCCCTTCATGGTCATTGCCACACAGAATCCGTCTCAGTTCGTCGGTACTTATCCGCTGCCCGAGGCACAGCTGGACCGTTTCATGATGAGACTTTCGATCGGCTATCCGGATGCACACAGCGAGATGACACTCACACGTGACGCTATCGATGGCAAGCAGCCGGAGGCCATTGACAGTATCATGAATGCCGATGATATACTCAGGCTCCGCCGGGAGGTCAGACAGGTCAGGGTAGCAGACAGTGTAATGAAATACGCAAATGACATAGTCAATCTGACCAGGCAGGAATCTCGTTTCGTGATGGGAGTCAGCCCCAGAGCCATGATCATGCTGGTACAGGCTTCTCAGGCTAAAGCGTATATGCAGGGGCGTGATTACGTGATCCCGGATGACATCAAGTCGCTGGCCGTTAATACACTTCATCACAGGGTTGCGCTTACTTATGATGCGGGGATCGCACATGAGAGCGTGGATGCCGTTATCTACTCCGATGTTTTAAAGGCCAAGGTGCCTATGGTAAAGGATGCTTAGGAACCGTCTGATCGCTCTCGGAGCATTTATCCTTTCGCTGGTTGCCATTTCTCTGGTCGGAGGTCCTGCCACCTACGGCTTTTTCTTCTTTGTGCTGATCGTACCGTCGGTATCGCTGATCTATTCGATCATTGTATTCATACGTTTCAAGGTATATCAAAGGCTGGATGTGAGCTCGCCTGTGGCGGGTACTCCGGCCACTTATTATTTTGTTTTGAGGAACGAGGACAAATTCGCCCACAGCTCTGTAAAAGTGGGATTTTACACGGATTTCTCAGATATAAGCGGAATAGAACCCGATACCGAGTACGAGCTTCTGCCCGATACCGGTATTAACAGGGAAACGCTGCTCATATGCAGATACAGAGGTGATTATGAGGTCGGTATCAGGACAGTCACGATCACGGATTATCTGCGTCTTTTTTCCATCAGGTTCAGGAACAGAGAGAAGCTGCGAGTGACCGTGCTGCCACGGCTGGAAATACTTGAGCAGATGTCCGGATTGGATGAGGTGTTGCTCGCAGCGAGGGATGCTCAGGCCGAGAAGAACGAGCCTGATGTACTCCTGAGGGATTATCTGCCCGGTGATGATATCCGCAGGATCAACTGGAAGGCTATGGCCAGAACGGGCAAACCGATGATCCGTAAATATATAGGCGAGAATACATCGGACATAAGCATCATCATGGATCCTCACAGGTATTCGAATGAGCCTGCGGTCTATCTTCCCATAGAAAACAAGATGATCGAAGCTCTGCTCGCCATTTCATATTACAGTCTGTCAAAAGGCATAACCGCAGGGGTGTATACATATGATTCCCGTCTGAAGGTATACGCACTGTCATCGACAGATTCGTTTGAGGATTTCTATGCCGGTATCAGCGCCTATCATTTCGTTGAAAACACACAGGGTGAGATGTATGCCCGTATCCTCGGGGAACAGACCGGGGTAACTTCTGCAGCATACGTATTCATCCTGCATGAGTGGAGCGATGAAGCCAGAGCGTATGCGGGACAGCTGGCCGGATATCGTATACCCGTCATGGTATATCTGATCAGTGATTCGGATGTAATGCCGGACACATCGGAGCTTAAGTCAGTCAGATTTGTGCATATCGGGTGTGAGGATAGGCTGAACGAGGTGCTCATATGATCGGATTTGTATATGAATTCATATATACAGCCATATGTGCTGTCATATGCGTATCGGCTGCCGTTCCTTTCCTGGGAATGGGAGAAGCATCCGTTGCAGCGACCATAGCAGGAGTTGTTTTCATGGGCGGAGCGGTTGCCTTTAAGAAGCTTGGCTGGTCCGTCAGGTTCATCATTATCGGGGTGCTTGTGGCTGTAAGTCTGGCGGTGTTACTGTTATCCCGGAATGAAGCAGTCGGTGAAGTCGTCGGTGCTCACCTGTACGTGTTATGGATATTTGTACCCGTAGTGTCGGCTTTTGTGCTTGGGGAACTGTGCTCGCATTTCGGGTTTGTCGGGATCATAACCGCTCTTGCAGCCGTAGGAGGATGTGTGACAGCCGTAGCTATGGGGCATCAGCCGGAGCATACGACTGTTGTGGGGGTTCTGGCGCTGGTCTTGGTAGTATTGACGGAAATGATCCAGACAGGATGGGACAAAGACGGCTATACGGATCATAAAGGCCACCTTGTATTCGTTTCTCCATTCCTGCTGTGCGCAATGATATCCGTATCGGTCATATCCGTGCCGGATGAAGCATATGACTGGCACTTCGTTAAGGAACTGTACCGCATGGCATATGACAAGGTGCAGGAGATCAGTGAGTTGTTTGATATTAAGGGGGCCTACGATCCGGCTGCCGCGAATATCGGTTTCTCGGGCAGAGGTGTGATACATGACGAAGTGAAGGGCGGATCCGGAGAAATGCTCACTATCTACGATGTCCCCATAGGCATGACGTCCGTGAAACTTGCGGGCAGAACTTTTGATACCTTTGACGGATATGAATGGACGGACAGTGACGTATCCGATGCTCCGGATGCCATGCTTGATACGCTGTCTCTGCTGGCATCAGTACGAGATTATTCCGATCAGCCGCAGGATTATGTCAAAAAGGCATCCCTGCGTATCAGATACAGCGGAATAAACACTTCATACGTATTCATGCCTCTGAAACCTCTGACCGGGGGCCGTGATATAGCGGAAGCGGGGATGACTTATGCCGGCGGAGATATGATGTGGCCTGATATCAGATCATACAAGACTGAATATACGATACCTTTTTATCGCATAAATACGGATAACGGGCTTTTCGAGGATTATCTGAGAAACTGTGAAATCCCTGCCCGCGATAACTTCGAGCTGGAGTCGCGGATGTTCAGCCCGGCGGGGCATGAATCCTATACCTATGATGAGCTGATGGCACATATCGATCATGTTAAAAACATATATGCCACCCCCGTAGAGCTGTCCGATGAGGTAAGAAGCCTGATGGATGAGGTATATGACGGGGCGGAGGATACTTATGACCGGATGCGGCGGCTGGAGAATTATCTGCGTACATTTAAGTATACGGACAGTCCCGGACCTCTTCCCGACGGGATGGACAACGCTGCTGATTTTCTGGATCATTTTCTGCTGGATTCGAAGAGCGGATATTGTACCCATTATGCGACCGCTTTTGTGATGCTGGCCAGGGCCGAGGGCATACCGGCCAGATATGTTCAGGGGTATATCGCCGATACGAGTTCATCCGGCCCCGTGAGTGTGGATTCTTCGATGGCCCATGCCTGGCCGGAGGTTTACTATGATGGCGCCGGCTGGATAGCTTATGAACCCACTCCGATATATCATGTCAGATCATATTGGAGATCGGCCGAAGAGACCAGAGCCATGTATGATGAAGCTGCAGGTGCGTATACGGGTGAGAATGCAGAGGGGGAGACGGAACCAGGGACTGCTGAGGATGAAGAGACAGTGGACAGCGGCTTAAGCATTCCGTGGTATGCGATCGTGATACCCGCAGTTTCGGGGGTCAGCCTGACTGTGATCTTCATAGTTATGGGAAATCTGATAGTGATATACGGCTTCAGGCGTAAAGGGGATGAAGCCAGATTCGAGACACTGTGCAGGCAGGATATGAGCCTGCTCAGACTCATGGAGTGTGAGATGGGAGGCTCGGAAACTCTTAACGAATACGCGCGTCGCCTGAGTGAGGAGCTGGAGGATAAACACCTCGGATTCATATCTTATTACGGTGAGTATCTGTACAGGGGAAGCACGGATATGCCTCAGGCGCTGGACGCAGCATATATGTCGCGTACAGAGCTTCTTAAGAAATTAAAGAAGCTGTATCCGATACGTTTCCTGAGATACTATATGGGATTTCAGAGGGGACGCTGATCTGATGCGGGCAATTCTCTGAAGAAAGATAATGCAAATATGACAGCGGGTATGACGGAAAGCACCAAGGAGAGAGGCTGTGCTTCCTCGATACCGTTCAGACCGCGTAAGCGGCTTAATATCAGGAGAGCGGGGATGAGTATGACTCCGCTCTTCATTGCGCTCAGAACGGATGCTTTGAGCTTCTTGCCTGTGGTCTGGAGCAGCATCTCGGTCATGACCGTAACGGGCATGGAGAGCTGCGATACCGCCATCAGCCTCATGGCACGTGTGGCGATCACGATAACTTCCGGATCGTCGCGCAGGGCCTTGGAAATCTGCGGCGCAAAGATGAATACGAAACTGGCGAATATGACCATGCATATTTGAGAAATGATCAGACCGAAGCGATAGCCCTTTCTGACTCTGGAGAAACGTCCGGCACCGTAATTGAATCCGCTGACGGGCTGGAATCCCTGGCCTATACCCAGTGACAGCGAGAAAGTGAAGAATGAGACACGCGTAACGATGCTCATTGCGGCGATAGCAGGGTCTCCGTAGGGTTTGGCGGTTGTGTTCATCAAAATTGTGCAGAGGGCGTTCAATCCCTGTCTGATCATCGAGGGTAGACCGGTTGCGGCGATATTGCCCAGCAGAGCCGGCCTGAAGCATATCTTTCTGAAGGAGAGCCTGAGTTCGCTCTTGCCTCTGACGAACATGTTTATCATGATCGTCCAGCCGATGAACTGGGATATGGCTGTCGATAACCCGGCTCCCAGTACGCCGAGCTTAAACCCGAACATCAGTATCGGATCGAGAGCGATATTCAGCAGGGCGCCGGTCATCATGGATATCATTCCGTAGAAAGCCTTGCCTTCGTATCTGAGCAGATTGTTCATGGTATAGCTGGTGGTCATGAATGGAGCCGCTACCATTATGCAGGTGATGTACTGCCTGGCATACGGCGCGATGGTTGGGGTGCTGCCCAGGAAGCTGATGATCGGATCTGTAAATATGAGTCCGAATACCGTCAGCATCAGTCCAAAGAAGAAAGAATAGAACAATCCTGTTGAGCCTGTGATATCAGCCTGTGAATTGTCTTTGGCTCCCAGCATTCTGGATATCAGACTGCCGCTGCCCTGACCGAACAGGAAACCGACTGCCTGTATCATGGCCATGAATCCGAATACTATACCGACAGCTCCGGATGCGCTGGTACCGAGCCTTCCGACAAAGGCCGTATCAGCTATGTTATATATGTTGGAGATGAGCATGCTGATGATCGTGGGTATAGACAGGGATACGATCAGCTTCTCGACGGGGGATTCCGTCATTTTCTCATATTGAGTCATTGCAAAGTCCTTTAATGAAGTGTTCAAACATATACACATAAGTATAACACACGATCGGTGTCGGTGTGGTATGATGTAATTTAGAGTATTATATCGTGTGCAGACTGGAGGACATTATGGATTTTAATATACCGGAGATCAAACCGGAGACATGTAAGGTACTGATCATAAGTGCTTCCGATTCTTTTCTGGCTAAGAGTCTGATAACCAAACTGGCCGGAGCGGACATCAAAGCTGTATTTGCGCATGCGAATATCAAGGAGATAGATCCGTATGATGAGGATATGGAGCTGGCGATCCTGTTTCTGAGTGAGGAGATAGAGCCGGGTTCGGAGACATTGGTATATCTCAAGGATACGGTCCTGGACAGAGACCGCGGTCTGATACTCATAGGTGATGCGGAGCAATATGAGGCAGTGAAGAAGACCCTTCCCGACTCCGCGATAACAGAATGGTTCGAGAGACCGCTGGATATAGATAAACTGATAAATAAGGTGACATCCTACCTCGATGAGAATACGGGAGAAAAACGTAAAAAAACCGTACTTATCGTTGATGATGACATCACATATATGCGAACGGTATATGAGTGGCTAAAGGGCAGCTATCATATCGGCATGGCTTCAAACGGAGTACAGGCTATCAGCTATCTGACAAGAAACAAGGCCGATCTGGTATTGCTTGATTATGAGATGCCCATTGCGAACGGGCCCCAGGTCCTCTCCATGCTCAGAAACGACAGCGAGACCGGCCAGATACCGGTCATGTTCCTGACAGGACACGGTGATAAGGACAGTGTATTATCAGTAGTCGGATTGAGCCCCGTTGACTATCTGCTGAAGACCATAGATAAGGATACTCTGCTTAAGAAGCTTAAGGATTTCTTTGACAAGCAGGGCAGATGACAGACAGCCGGATGATACGTATAGGCATCCTGGGTGGGACGTTTGATCCCATACATAACGGACATCTGGCTATGGCGCGAATTGCGTATGATGAGCTGTGCCTTGATAAGCTTCTGGTCATTCCTGCGGGCAAGCCTTATTTCAAAGGCCGTATTACACCCTATGACATGAGATGTGAGATGGTGAGGATTGCCCTGGAGGAGATCGCAGGCACGGAGGCCGGAAGGGGAGAGACACCGTTTTTAAATATTGAACTCAGCCTCCTTGAATCAGATCAGGAGCATCCCACCTATACATATCAGACTCTGAACAGACTGAAAAAAGAATACTCTGACAGCGAGCTTTTCTTTATCTGCGGTATGGATGTGCTCACGAGCATAGGTTCGTGGATGAAACCGGATGAGGTCCTGCGTATGGCCACGCTTGCCGTATTCGGTCGCGAGACGGACAGCGGTGATTGGCAGAACATCGGAGCAGATGACCGGCATAAAACACTCACGGATATCTGTCCCGAAGCCCGATGCGTTTTTTTGCACGGGCATATTCAGCCCGTATCATCCACCCGGATCAGAGAGCTGGTTTTCCGGGACGGATCGATAGATGACCTGATTCCGGCGAAGGTAGCCGAGTATATCAGAGCACATTCTCTTTATCGCGTATGAAATGCATACGGAATCGCATATGAACAGATCTGTTAAATCCCTTTTTATCATATCAGCTGCAGCTTTGATGCTTGCCGGATGCGGAGATGTCGCGGAAGACGGCTTTACGCAGGCACAGCTGGATGCATTTATCGAGGAAGACTATGAGGATACATCCGATACATCGTCTCCGGATATTTCGGCCGTGGAGGGCGATACTGCTGCGGGTGCTGATACTGCCGGAACGGATACAGTCTCCGGCGCCGATGATAACGATACCGAAATACAAGCCGAAAACGATCCGGAGAGAGTCGAATATATCGGCGGCCTGACGTACGAGGAATACGAAGCGCTGTCTCTCGAGGAACAGGATGCTCTGCGGGATGCCGAACGCAAGAAAGTCACGCCTCCTTATGAAGATTCCATCCTGCCCGAATACAGGGAACTGTATGACTATAATAATGCTGTCATAGGCTATATATATATCGACGGTACAGTGATAGATGCGCCGGTACTGCAGACTCTGGCTGACTATGAGTACTATCTGCACCGCGATATCGATGGACGTGAGTCCGAGCCCGGGTGCATCATACTGGATGCTGACTCGGAGATAGGCATAGGAACCCGCGCGGACGGATATCTGGAAGGGTATGAGCCCACCACGATCCAGCTTGTGCACGGCCATAATATGCGTAACGGCACAATGTTCGGCTCGCTTCTAAAATACGCCGACGAATCATATGCCGACAGACACAGCATTATCCAGTATGACAGCATATATGAGCACAGGACGTATGAGGTGATATGTGCATTTTACTCGCAGATATATCCCGAGGACAGTGATGACTTCAAGTATTACAACTATAATCAGCTTGATACGGAAGAGGAGTATGAATACTGGCGCGAGAATATCGACAATATGGCACTGTATATACGGGACGTGGAGTCGGGATGGGGAGATGAGTACATAATCCTGTCCACCTGTGCCTATCAGGTCGAGGACGGCAGGTTCGCAGTCGTGGGTGTGAGGACGCAGTGATATGGATCGTAAGAGGATAATACTCATAGTCGGCGATACCGAAACTCTCGGATATTTCTCGCGCGAACTGGCCGCTTATCTGCATGAGATGGGCAGGGAGATATTCATATGGGATGTTACGCATCCGGCTGACAGCATATCTGCATTCGAGGCTCTTGAGGATAAAGCAAACAGCGTGCTCGTCACCTTTAACTTCATAGGGCTGACCGGTGAAGGTCAGTTCGGAGGAGAGAAGTCCACCATATGGGAAGAGAACGGGATCGACATCCTCAATATCATGGTTGATTCCCCGATATACTATTACGGGCTGCTGAAGCACGGATTCAGGCATTTAAGTGTCGCATGCATAGACAGGAATCACACCGACTATGTAAGGAGATGGCACCCGGAGACGGAGAATGTATATTTCATGCCTCTGTGCGGGAATGAGCCGATAGACGGAGAAAATCCGATCCCCGGGATATATAAGGGACAGGGCCATATCGGTAAATACTCCGGCTCACATCTTGCGGACAGAGATATTGAGGCCGTATTTATAGCTAACTATATCACTCCGGCCGGTATCACGGATGCAATCGAAACCGCCGATCGTGAATACCGTGATTTCCTGTATGACATATGCAATCAGATGATCAGAGAGCCGGCGCTTGTTCTGGAGGATACGCTGTATAAGTGTCTGAAGGATGCGTTTCCCGATGAACCTGACGAAGCTTTTCCCGAGGCCATGCATCATTGTGTGTTCGTGGATCTATACGTGAGATCATACTTCAGAGCACAGACAGTACGGGCTTTGGTCGATGCCGGCATACAGGTACACTGTTATGGCAAAGACTGGGATCAGCTCGAGTGCGCTCATCCCGAAAACCTGATACATACCGGCAGGATGATGACGAGCGCAGATTGTGTAAGAGCCCTGGAGAGAGCAGTGATATCATTGAATGTAATGCCGCATTTCAAAGCAGGTGCCCACGACAGGATATTCTCGTCGATGTTGGCAGGCTGCGTGTCGCTGACCGATTCCTCGGCATACCTGGATGAGGTCATCACCCCGTGGGAGGATCATGCGCCTTTTGAACTGGGGAACACGGAGAGTATCGCAGAAGCTGCGATGCGTATTAGGCGTGATCCGGATCTTGCTCAGCATATAGCCGACACAGGCAGGATCAAGGCTCAGGAAAACTTCACCTGGAGAACCTTTGCGAAGAGTGTGGATTCGGTAACTTAGCTCGTTTTTATATTTTTTTGCAAAAGAGGTTGAACGTAAAACCAACTGGATATATAATCGGATTTATGAAGAAGAATGTTACCTTGTATTACGGTATCATAATGGCAGTGTATTCACTCGGGTTTGTGGTCATGTCCGCGTTCTCGAGCGTGTATCTGCTGTCCGTGGGATTATCGAGTGGAGAGATAGGCATACTCCTGGCAGTCGGGGGAGTGATCTCCGCTGTGCTGCAGCCCGTAGTCGGCATCCTGATGGACAGACATCCCTTTGTATCGGGCAAGACGGTACTGGCTGTCTGCAGTATCCTGATAGCAGTCTTCGGTATCATGCTGATGCTTACACCCGGCAGGAGTGCCGGCCTCACTTCGGTTCTGTATGGCGTACCCATCATGCTGTTGTATCTGGCTCAGCCTTTCTTGAATGCGCTCGGTATGGAAGCACTGAATCTGGGTTACGAACTCAATTTCGGCGTCGGCAAGGCCATGGGGTCCATGGGATATGCAGCGGCATCGTATGTATTCGGTATCGTATCGGTCAAGGCCGGTCCGCGGATCATTCCTTCCGTATTCGCACTGGTGTATTTTCTGCTCACTGTCATAGTCCTGGCCTATCCGGTCAAGAAGAAGGCCGACACATCATCCCCGGCGAAAAAGTTTGTACTCGGAAATCCGTATACTTTCCTTACGAGATACAAAAGACTGGCAGGCGTATTGCTCGGCCTGGTATGCATATATTACAGTCATACTCTGATCAATACATTTGCATTGCAGATAGTCACACCCAAGGGCGGGAGCAGTGCCGACATGGGCAGTGCGGCGGCCATAGCGGCTGTATGCGAGCTGGTCACCATGCTCCTTTTCTCCGTATACATGAAGAAAGTACGCCTGGTCAATCTGCTCAGAATATCCGGAATATTCTTTACACTGAAGACCCTTTTCAGTCTGACCGTAGCGAATATCCCGGGATTCTTCCTGATCCAGGGCTTCCAGATGTTCGGCTGGGGATTGCTGGCTATCGGCATAGTCTACTATGTGAACGAATATACTGCGGAAGATGACAAAGCACAGGGCCAGGCTTATGCCGGCATAGCCATGACATTCGGGAATGTGATCGCCACATTCAGCGGAGGCCGCATCATAGATGCGTTTGGTGTGGATATGATGCTGATAGTCGGTACGGTCATATCGGCACTGGGCACCGTGATCCTGTGGGTTTTCCTGGAGAACCGTCATCATTCTGAAGTAAAAGATTATATAAAAAGAGAGGAGATCATTTATGGGCGGACATTATAAGAATTTCAAGACAGTCGTGTACATCCCCGCGCAGGTAGCAGCACAGTTTACTCCCGAAAGTCTGGATAAGGACTATGCATTTCTCGAGAAATATATAGGCCTGGACAAAGTCTATCTGGAGACACACCGTTCGAACTGTGATGTGGACGAAGATCAGCTTCTGATGGCCAAGAACTTCCTTGAGTCCAAAGGAGTAGAGGTATCCGGCGGTATCACGACCACCATTGGCGATTTCGAAGGTGCAGAGGGAGGCAAGAGAAGGCTTTTCGATACTTTCTGCTATACCGATCCTGCCATGAGAAAACGTATAAAGGAGATATCCGAATACACGGCGAAGTTCTTTGATGAGATCATCCTTGATGATTTCTATTTCACCAACTGTACCTGTGAGCGCTGTATCCGCGAGAAAGGTGACAGAGACTGGGTGACATTCCGCAGAGAGCTGATGAAGGATGTATCCGAGAACCTGATAGTCGGACCTGCCAAGGCTGTCAATCCCAAAGTGAAGATGGTCATCAAGTATCCGAACTGGCGTGAATCCTATCATTTCGCAGGCTATGTGCCCGAAGTTCAGGATGAGATATTCGATGCCACATATATAGGTACCGAGACCCGGAGTCCCGCTTATACCGATCAGCATCTTCCCGAGTACTTAAGCTACTCACTGGCCAGATTCATGCAGAATGCATGGCCCGGCAGATGCGGAGGCGGATGGTTCGATCCTTATCAGTGCTGGTCTACGGAGAGATATCTTGAGCAGGCATATCTGACAGCGTTTGCACAGGCACATGAACTTATGCATTTCCAGTGGAGCGACCTGGTCGGCAACAGATTTGTATGTGCGATGGGTATGCAGCTCGCACGCATAGATGATATGATGGATGGTATAGGAACGGCCGGCGGAGTACCCGTGTATATACCGCATGCATCATCAGGTGAGAATCACCTCGAGATGCGTCTCGGTATGCTCGGCATCCCGATAGAGCCGGTAAGCGAGTTCCCCGCAGATGCACCGAAGATGCTTCTGACCGAGTCCGCACTTGCCGATCCCGATATTATAGATAAACTGCGGGATTATGTATATAACGGCGGAGATGCGGTGATCACTACCGGATTCATGCGTGAAGCACAGGAGTGGCTGTTCGACGCAGGGCTGACCCAGGCTCATCTGACCGGCAGGAGATATGCCGTGACCAGATACCATATAACGGGTGATGAAGCCGGATATATAGAGCACCGTAAACCGATACTTTTCCCTGAACTTGTACATGGCAACAATGACGGCTGGTCACTCTTAAACGGAGGAAACGGAGACCTGCACGCATCGCTTTTCCTGAGAAATACCTATGGCAAAGGCCGTATGTATATATGGGCTGTGCCGGATAACGATGCGGACATATACAGGATGCCGAAGAGCACTCTCGATGTTCTGCGCAGAACACTTTCGGATGATCTGTATGCTACAGGTACTGATTTCTCGATGTTCACCTATGAGAACGGCATGATACTGTACCGGTATGCGAAGGCTGATCTGCACACCGATCGCGTCAGGATACATACGAGCCGTCCGGTGAAAGCACTTAAATGTGTGGATAACGGATGGGAATTCCCTGTAAATAAAGTGACAGTCAGAGAAGACTTTGAAGAACGGGAAGAATATGTAGCGGATGTAGTACTCGAACCCGGAATATTCGGTAAATACATATGGGTTTGAGAAGGTTCAGAAAGGAGATTGTAAATGAGTATTGATCTGATCAAAATGCCGAAACTCGGATTCGGACTGATGCGTCTGCCCGAGAAGGACGGCGTGATCGATCATGAGCATGTATGCCGTATGGTTGATAAGTATATGGCTGCCGGCATGAATTACTTCGATACCGCATACGTATATCACGGAGGCAAGTCGGAGGTTGCTGCCAGAGAGGCACTTGTAAAGCGTTATCCCCGGGACAGCTTCATGATAGCGACCAAGCTTCCTGCATGGGAGATACACAAACCCGAGGATGTGGACAGACTGTTCAACGAGCAGCTGGAGCGTGCGGGTGTTGATTATTTTGATTTCTATCTGCTTCATTCCATTGAGGACGGTTCGAATTATGATACATATGTGAAGTATGACTGCTTCTCATGGGGTGTGAAGATGAAGGAAGCCGGTAAGATCAAGCATTTCGGCTTCTCGTTTCACGGCAGTCCCGAACTCCTCGAGGAGATAGTTGATGCACATCCTGAGGTCGAGTTTGTACAGATACAGTATAACTATCTGGATCGTACCAATCCGGTTGTCAGATCACAGAGGTTATATGAGATACTGCATGAGAGAAATATCCCGATCATCGTAATGGAGCCTGTACGCGGCGGCATGCTCGCGAATATGGCACCCGAGATCGAAGCGAAGTTCAAGGCAGCCAGACCTGATGCATCCGTAGCTTCATGGGCATTGAGGTTCGTGGGATCACAGCCCGGCGTGATGACTATCCTCTCTGGCATGTCGAACGAAGAGCAGATGGATGATAACATAGCTACGTTCAAGGATTTCGAGCCCATAAGCGACAGCGAGTTTGCTCTGGTCAATGAAGTGACCGAAGAGATACTGAGCATGCCTCAGATAGGATGTACGGCCTGCAGATACTGCTGCGACGGATGCCCGATGAAGATCAGCATCCCCGATGTATTCCGTACCATCAACACACTCAGGCGCTATCCCGATGACTGGAGGAGCAAGAACTTCTATAACGGTCTCGTACAGCGCAGTGGCAGAGCATCGGCCTGTATCGCCTGCGGTCAGTGCGAGAGAGTGTGTCCTCAGCATCTGCCGATCATAGACCTGATGAAAGAAGCTTCAGAGATACTGGATAACTGATACTGAATGAAAACTGTACAATATGCATTACTTAACATAGCCTATTTTGCGGCATTCTGTACTGTACATGCGTGCGCGGCGGTTTATCTGCTCGCGCACGGTTTCAGTAATACGGAGATCGGGATACTGCTAGCTATCGCAAATGTTATCTCGGCCGTGGCGCAGCCTGTCATCGCAGGCATTATCGACAAGCCCGGACCGCTTACGAACAGGCGCTTTATCATGATATCCGTTCTGGTCATCCTGATTGGTTCGGTCATTCTTATGTTCGTTCAGAACAATAAGATCATCATTTTCGTTGTATATGCGATCATATATATGATCCAGTTCGCTTATCAGCCGGTCATGACTGCTCTGTGCTTCGAGTATCAGAAGGCCGGATGCAATATATTTTACGGACTGGCGAGAGGTCTGGGATCGGCCGGATTCGCAGTGACCAGTGCCTTTATTGGTGGCGCTGTGGAGAAACACGGCGTGATGCTGCTCCCCATAGTCACGATCGTAGTGATGATAGTGTCGCTGGTGCTCATCATCACGTTCATTAAGCCAGAAGGCGCTGCAGCAGATGCACCCAAGGAGGCGCAGGCTTCAGACAGGCTCACAGCTCATAATAATCCGCTCGAGTTTGCGCGGATGTATCCGGCATATACTATGTTTATGGTTGCAACGGTATGCTTTTTCTTCGCCCATAACATGATCAATGATTTCATGATCCAGATCATACGCAGCCTGGGCGGTGCCGAGACCGAACTCGGCTATGCGAATTTCCTCCAGGCCATACTGGAGCTGCCCGTGATGGCACTGATCGGTATAGTCCTTAAGAAGATCTCGGATCAGAAGCTGCTGATCATTTCGGGTATCGCCTTTTTCATCAAGATACTGATACTGGTATTCGCACATGGAATGCCGATGTTTTATTTGAGCCAGTGTTTCCAGCTCTTCGCATATGCAGTGTTCATCCCCGCAGGGGCATATTACGTGAGCCGTACCATGGATGAGCTTGATCAGGTCAAGGGTCAGGCTTTCATCACGAGTGCGATCACTCTGGGCGGAGTCTTCTCCAATCTGGTCAGCGGAGTGATACTTGACCATCTCGGGATCGTAGTGATGCTCATAACCGGAAGTGTTGTGTGTTTTGTCGGAGTCGTGTTAGGATATATAGCAATGAGCAGAATGCCGCACAGAACACAGGCTGCCACATCACAGGCAGAGCGATATACCGGTGAATAATCCCAATATAGAAAAATCAAAAGACAATAAAGACAGGATCAAAAATAGCAGGGCACTCAGGAACAATATCTATGCGTGCGGTCTGCTTTTTAATATATGTCCGTCTCTGGTGATGGAGGAAGGTACGCATGAAAGCCTGCTTAAGATGGACGGCAGATATGCACAGATGTGGAAAGTACAGGCAGGAAGATACGAAACAGGAGAGACAGGATGAGATACACACACATATTTTTTGATCTGGACGGGACACTCACACAGTCCGAGTTCGGCATCATCAGATCGGCGAGACATGCGTTGTCGAAGTTCGGCATAGAGGAACCTGACCGGGATAAGCTTCTCAGATTTATCGGGCCTCCGTTGTACTATTCTTTTGATAAATACTACGGGATCTCCGGATCCAAGTGTGATGAGGCTGTCAGATATTTCCAGGAATACTATGACACCGATGCATATAAAGAAGCTCCTGTGTTTGACGGTATCACGGATGTGCTCGATGCACTCTCGGCCGAAGGCAGGACACTGCTCGTCGTCACATCGAAACCTCAGAACATGGCCGATAAGGTTATCGAGCATACGGGACTGCTCAAGTACTTCCCGCTGATCGTGGGGCCCGGTGCCGAGATGACGGATCCGAGCAAGGCGGCGCTGATACGCAAAGCGATCGGACTCACTGGAGCGGACTTAAGTTCGGTTGTGATGATAGGTGACAGGCATTATGATATAGAGGGTGCCGTGGAGGCGGGAGTCGACTCGATAGGAGCTCTCTACGGATACGGCAGCAGAACGGAACTGAAGCAGGCCGGAGCGACATATGTCGCCGACACACCTGCAGATATACTGAGAATACTATCGGAATAAGGAGGCACATATGAATCCACAGGCAATGATGCAGATGGCGGCGGCTTTCGGCACATTCAAGAACAATCATCCCAAGTTTATCAGCTTCATGGAGAGATTCTTCATGAGCGGCATGAGTGAAGGAACCATAATAGAGATATCCGTGACCAGACCGGGCGAAGAGACAGTGACGACGAATATGAAGGTCCTGCAGTCGGATATCGATCTGTTCAATTCGCTCAAGGACATGAAGCCCTGAGGTAGAGTGATATGCATGATAAACTGACGGAATCCGATATACGCAAGATGGAGGAAGAGATAGAACACCGCAAACTGGTGGTACGTCCCAAGGCCCTCGAGGACCTGAAGGTGGCACGTGCACAGGGTGATCTCTCCGAGAACTTCGAATACTATGCGGCCAAGAGGTTCAAGAACCAGAACGAGAGCCGTATCCGATATCTGGAAAACATGATCAAGACCGCGCATGTGATCGATGACAGTTCCGCTGAAGACGAGGTGGGCATGAACAATACCGTAACAGTGGAGTATCTCGACGATCACAGCACTCAGGAACTCAAGATCGTCACCACCGTGCGTGCCAACTCGCTGGGCGGCTATATCACTCCCGAATCGCCTGTCGGCAAGGCTCTGATCGGACATAAGGTCGGCGATACGGTTCATGTAATAGTAAACGACGCCGTACAGTATGACTTAAAGATAATCGCTCTTGAGAATACCGATGACACGGGGGATGAGATAAACAGTTATTAGAGTTACGGCCCGGGAGATTAATATGATACAGGATATAGCTCCATCCAGACTATATAACGAATACAGGGAATGCACTCCTAAAGACGGGGATGTCATCTATATCTTCGATGAAAAAGGAAGAGTGCTTCTGGGAGATGACGAAGGACACATCCTGTTCGTCAGGCATGAGGATATACCGGATGCACGGACAATATATCTGTTCTCGATAGATGAGCAGAGGTTCTTCCTGAGCCTGGATCTTTCGGACTGTCAGCGCGATGGCTACGAATATGTAACGATCAGAGAGGTGCGTGACAGATTCTCCGGCACATCCATGAGCGATGTCTATTCGGTATTCACGGCATATCATCTGTGGAGATGGTACGCCGATAACAGGCACTGCGGCAGATGCGGTGCTGACTTAAAGCCCAGCATGACAGAGAGATCACTGGTCTGCCCCGAATGCGGCAATATAGTATATCCTCGGATCAATCCCGCGGTCATAGTGGGAGTTACGAAGGGCGACTGCCTGCTCCTGACCAGATACCGTACCGGATACGGGCATAATGCACTGGTAGCCGGATTCACCGAGATCGGGGAGACGCTCGAGGAGACCGTACAGCGTGAGGTCATGGAAGAGACCGGCATACGTGTTACCAATATCCGCTATTACAAATCGCAGCCCTGGGGCATGGCACAGGACATGCTCGTCGGATTCTACTGCGACGCAGTGGGAGATGATGAGATACGCATGGATGAGGGTGAACTGAAATACGCCGAATGGGTGAGACGGGAGGATATAGAGCTCCAGCCCAATAACTTAAGCCTGACTAATGAGATGATGAGGGTGTTTAAGGAAAACAGGCTAAACAGATAAAAACGATGCTATCAGGCACTAAGCCTGGTAGCATCTCCTGCCATATAATTGATGAAGTGAACCGCATCCTCGGGATCGTATACTACAAGCTCCATCTCGGGGATCATATCATCCGCAAAGATCTTTGCAAGTGATACATACTGTGAAAGCTTGGACTTTAGGTTAAGTCTGTCGCCTTCGCCGGTCACGAGCTCGACCTTGCCCTTGCACTGATCTACAAGTTTAAAGAAACCGTCTACATCTGTTACATTTTGAATCTTCATAATAATCTCCTCCTTGCCGCCTCTTCCTGACGGCGCATGTTTACTTTGTTTACGCCTATATTCTATGCCTTAAAGAGTAATAAACAAGGGGTAAAGGATACAAAATATACAAATATGGCACCACATAATTGTGCAATATGCCATATATTCGACGAAGGAGCAATGAAATGGAACTGGCAAAGCCTGCCGATGAGAGCAGGATACTGGATATGTACAAAGCCGTAGTCGACAAGGTCAATACGACTACCGTGAAACTGGGATGGAATACGGATGTGTACCCGGATAAGACATTCATACATAATGCGGTGTCTAACGGGGAAATGTGCATCATCCGCGATGGAGACAGGATATCGGCGGCTGCTGTGGTAAATCATAACGTCATCCCCGAGTATGATAATGTCGCATGGGAGATGAAGGGCCCGCGTGACAGGATAGCGACGATACATGCGCTGGCCGTAGCTCCCAAGATGCAGGGGACTAAGCTCAGCTATACGTTTCTTAAGGATATCGAGGACTACTTAAGGCAAAAAGGAGACCTGGCGGTACAGCTGGATGTGATAGATACGAACATACCGGCTTATAAGCTGTACATCCGCAATGGATACAAGGAGATCGACCGCCTGCCCATGTACTATGAGGTCGTGGGTTCACGCTTGTTCTGGATGATGGAACATATCCTGTAAACAGGGTCAGGGGAGTATTTTCCTGATAATTAACGAATCCATCGGACGCATATAGGATAAGCTCATTACTCTTCGGCCTATGCATCTAATGAATGCCGATATACGTTATCTATGCTTGGCGCGTCGCCGCAATTCGCATCCATGCTCAGTTGCGGCTGAAAAGTGCATCCATGCACTTTTCACGCTGTCTGTATCACGGTATTCATAAGATGCATAACGGCCTCATCGGAGTTCGCTTATCCTATATGCGTCCGCTGGATTTCGTTATATACAGCTGACTATGCACAGAGATGGAAGAGAATTAAAATCCGGTCCTTTGGGGACCGGATTTCGAATTGATAATACTATACAGGTATTTGATTTTTTAGTTGCTCCAATTCTTTGCGAAGACTATCGATTTCTATTTCAAGCTGCTTTCTTTCTTCTTCGCCTTCGGCACGCCCCTCGGTTAAACCTTCAAGCCTGCCCTGTTCCTTACCTTCGTGAAATATCCGGATTTCCGGTAAATCCAATACTTTGCCGCCCATGATTTCACCTACCTTCTCCTGAACACGCTCATGTTTATTCATGAGCTTATACAATACCCTTCGTGTTGAGTTAATAATAACACCGCACGAAAACGCCGACAAGACACCCCCGTCATGTAAATCCTTTATCTCATTCAGAATATCTCTGTATACATCCTGCAGTTTTTCAATCCGCTGTTCATCCGAATTGATGGCTTCCAAATCCGACTCGTAATTGAATATATAAAACGGTATCAGCATATACAGCTTTTGATCGAATATATCCTTGATGGTGAAGTCATAGATCTTCATTATGGGGATAGTGCTGGATATACTTCCGTCCGGAGTATCTATGACCATCACTGCTTTATCACGAACAGAGCGCGGTCCCCTGAGAAGCAGCAGTCCGGTATTCGGAAAAGTGAGCCGGACTGTCATTTCACCGGTTTCGGCAGTATCCACTGCAATCTGTGAGCCGTACTCAAACAGCCTGATCAGTATAGAGTTGTCGTACTTAGAACTTTCACAT
>JAFSTN010000009.1 GCA_017450485.1 Lachnospiraceae bacterium | reverse complement strand
GCCTCCCATAGGCCAATAAAGGATATCACACTTCTATTCCGCATCCAGTTCTGTATAACATATCCCGGATACTCTCCTTCCCTTTTCTTCGCTATATCTGTTAATGATATAAACTCATTTTCATAGTCACTTGTGTATATTCCTATATCTATGCCTTCTGCATGAATAACATCTTTTTTGATTGCGTTTCCCATAATATAGTTTCCTTTCTAACCGCCTCGAATCACACACGGTTAAAGTTAAACTTATCGAATTCGATAAGTTTAGTTCCAAACCCGTCGAATTCGACGGGTTTAAACGTATCGAAATAGATGCGTTTAGCCTTTCTTTTCCTTCTTTACCAATTCCTCATACTTCAGCTGATACTCTATCAGCCGGGGGATATACTGTGGCGGGGTGCGCCGCCCTGCTTCCCAGTCCTCCAATGTGCGAACCGGTATACCCAAATGTTCCGAAAACTCATATCTATTCTCACCGACACTTTCACGAAGTTCTGTTATTTTCTCTGCTATATTCATGATCTACACCTCCACGCACTGCGCTAAAGATAATATATCACATTACACCTTATTTCGCAATGCGTGGAAGGTATAAATCTGCATATTTTTCATGAAACTGTCGTATCATTTGCCTCTTTACTTCCCGTCCGTCATAAGCTTACAGTATCCGAACATTCGAGCCGAAAACCTCCCCTTATCCGTCCCGGATTCTATCTCGGCACTGATCAGGCTTTTAAGCTTTTCTTGAACCATCTTCTCAAGTAAACCCGGACCGTATTTCATTATCAGCCTGCTCATGACCTCAATACAGCGCTCGAAGGCAATGTTGTCTTTCGGATCTTTATAATACGATTCTGTTTTCTGTTCCACATAGCTGGTCTCCTGCCAGTGGTCAATTTTTATCACAGCCGTCTGCTATCTACCGGACTAAATATCCGAAAATGTAAAGTCTGCGGAATGTATTTCTTAGCTGAAAGCCTGAAATATGAACTATGCAGCGAGAAATGCCGCAAAGAACAGGGTAAGATTAAGAAGCGAGAATTTGATGCCCGGGCAGTCGAGAACAGTTATGACCGGACATATAAAAACGAATGCCAGCGTTGGCGTAACATCATCCACCGGGCAGAGAAATCCGAAGACATTTCTCCGGGACAGCTTTCAAAAATGAAAGCCTCTTTTGAGGTTTTTAAGGCTGAGGCTTTGAAAAGAAAAAATACTGTTAAGAAAGGGCAATCCTCCCCCCAAAGAATTTGAGGGCTGGATTCTTGTCCAGTCCTCAAAGCTCTATGTGTTATAGTCATACCCAGATCTTCATTGGGTAGTCGATTGGGGAGATTGGGTAGTTGCAATTACTACCCAATCTACCCAATTAACATCGAAACCTTTTTACAGCGGATTATTACTTGCATAATCCACGGCAGCTGCTTGAAAATCATCGGAGCTTACATTATCGAAATATTTCTGACGCCATTTTATATAATCAGAACTCTCTCTTAATATAACAGATATAAAATGCTCCGTTTCAACTGTCCCAAGCTTTTCAAGCAGACAGTTCATACCTAAATCCATAATTTCAGCTGTACTTTTCATCTTTTCACCAAGCAAAAAAATCCCCTTAATGATTACCTGCTTACATTCAAAAAATATATAGCTATTCACTATATTGGTGAAAGCGTACTATATTTCGGTTTCAAAATATAGTTCATATTCGTCAATCGTCTTAACAAAAGCCTGTAAATCATCTAATGAATTAAAGCTTTGAAAAGACTTGTTTTCTTCTCTCGGATGACACTGCAATATAGCATCAAACAAGGCCTCTAAACTAACTCTTGGAAATTTCCATAGCTGAGTGTTTTTTAATGTGTCAGTATATATCATCATCTTCTTGTTAAATAATTCTTCCCATCTTGTAACTTGCTCTTCTCTGACACTTTCTAAATTGATAATTTCAAACAGTGCAATTTCTTTCATTCCACTCTCTTGGTAAGCATTCTTCATTAAGTCAAATGCCTCTCTGTCTGTAACTGGCGCACTGTAACCAAACACTGTTACTCCGGCAGCATGAGATAAATACTCCTGTGCCTGTTTCCATTGAAATTTGATTATAGAATGCTTTCCATAGTCTTTCTCTCCAACAGGAAATAAAAGCGGCATATCTCCAAACTCATTATAACATTCCGAGCATAATGTATCAGCATAGCCGATGGTATGACAATCCTCGCATATTCCCATACCAACATTACCATGAGGAAATATCATCATTGGGAGATTTCCAACCTTCAAATTTCTTCTATATGCTTGTGCCAAAAATGGATCCCAGTTAAAGGAAATAATCGCATCTTTTTCAGTTAGAGAAAGGATCAAATAATCATAGTATGTTGGTTCATCCGGCAATTCTAACTTCTTGAAATAGTCTCTAACCGCATTTTCTAAATAGGCTGCCAAGTCCTTATATTTTGGTTTCGTAGCTATCGAAGAATAGAACATCTCAAAATCTTCTATGTCTGAAACCGAAAATCCATAATCCTTTATTGCTGTTTCAAGCCCTAACACCTTATGAATATTTTTAAGTACAGGAACCTCCACTCCATTTTTATCATATTTGCACGCTGCTATGGAAGCACCTGCACCCACTATTACAACATGCGGATCTGTTAATCTTTTGTTTTTTATATGAGGTTTTCTATACGGTAAAAGGTCTGACGGAATCCCCATAAACAATCCTCACTACTTCAGCTTATACACAGTTTCATCACCGCAAATATTTCGGATTTTTAGCCTTAATGGCTTTTCTTTACACGAAATAGTACCATCCCAAAACTCGCTTGTTTTCTCTCCATTCACGACCATAAAGCCGTTTTTATCAATCTTAATCTCCTTGTCAGAGTGCCATTTGCCATTATCTCCATTGCAATCTAGGCTAAGAAGCTCAATCAACTCCAAGCCCTCTTCACTAATTACGATTGGTTTATACGGCTTTTTCTCTGTCGAATTTAGAAATGCCTTATTGTTAAAATCAGCAATCTTGCTTGTAACCCGGTCACTAATAAATCTGTCTATAATAATTCTGTATCCATCGGAGTTATCAATATGATAATCCGCAAAGTCACCAACAATGACATCATCTAATACACTTTTTAGGTCTCGAAGTTCGATTTCAACCGTTGTGCTATCGTCATCTTTTATAAAGTTCTGTATACAGTTTGCAAATCAAAGAACGGATTTGCATGATAAAATTTCCCTGTTCCATCACGCATAGACTTAAGCATCGCTATTTGAGGATCTATAGTATCAGTATCCTTTATATATTTCCTGTACTTCACTAGTGCTCCTGCACCCATTCCTCAATCTCTTTGTATGTTGCCTTAGCTTCAGCACTTGTAAGATCAAGTTCATCCATATCTAGCTTAACATTGACATGATGCTTTGCCTCATGAAGTTTTGATAATAAACATACCGTCTCAATATTCCCCGTGCGTGGGAACTGGTCTACAGGGCAGAGCCTGGTAACGACGTATCCGGCTGCCAGGAAAGTTTCCAGGTCATGGGCCAGGGATGTAGTCTTACAGGACACATATATGATATGGTCCACTCCGTATGAGAGTATCTTCGGCAGGGCCTTGGGATGAATACCTTCACGCGGGGGATCCAGTATGATGAGCGCAGGTTTCTCGGTCAGATCATCCAGAACCTTCAGAACATCGCCTGCGATGAACGTGCAGTTATCCAGACCGTTCTTGGCCGCATTAGCACGCGCGGCTTCCACGGCTTCTTCTACGATCTCGACACCGGTGACATGGCGCCCGCCGGAAGCCGGTAAATCGTCGCTGATATTGCGTCCGCCGGATGCCGGTGAATCGCCGCTGATGTTGCGTCCGCCGGATGCCGGTGAATCGCCTGTGATGTCGCGCCCGCCCGCCATGATCTGTGCGATCGTTCCGGTTCCGGAGTACAGATCGTATATGGTTCCGTCCTCCTCGGTCAGGACTGACTCGGCATACTCCCTGACTTTTCCGTACAGCACCTCCGCGCCGTATGTGTTCGTCTGGAAAAACGAGAAAGTCGATATCCTGAATTCGAGGCCGCACAGTTTCTCTGTGATAAACTCTTCTCCGTACAACACATCTATATGGTCCGCCTTAACGGCATCGGCCACCGAATCATTGATGATATGTAGGATACCGTGTATCTGTCCGGTTAGAGTCCCTGCCTCTTCCAGAGCCAGAAGCATATCGCGGTACCCGGAGATCAGATCGGATGTGGTCACTCCGCTCATCACCGGTTCCTGACTCGAAGTCACGAGAGCGATCAGTATCTCTCCACTGCGGGTCCGTCTCACCAGCAGATGTCTGAGATACCCCTCGTGAGTCACCTTGTGATAATACGTCACCTGCCTGCTGGCGAAGTACTCAAGCGTATGCTCTATGATCTGCCCGTAATCGGCATCCGTTATCCGGCATCCGGTCACGGTCTCTATATCATACATGCTTCCCCGCCTGTGCATCCCCAGAGCCAGCGGGCCTCCCTTATATGAATCTCCGAACGAATACTCCATCTTATTCCGGTATCCGTCAGATACGGGGCTTGCCAGTATATGCTCGAACTCATACGGGACACCCTGCTCCGCAAGTACCGGTTCCAACAGTCTCCTGACCTGTCCTTCCTTGATATCCAGTTCACTCGCGTATGGATATGTCTGATACAGGCAGCCACCGCATATTCCCGCATGCGGACAGGTTGCTTCGACTTCATCCGGAGACCTCTCCACTATCTCACGCAGGATTCCGTCAGCAGATCCGTTCCTCGTTTTCTTGATCACACACTTTATCGTCTGACCGGGGAGAGCGCAGGCAACTCTTACCGTCCCTTCATCCGTCATCACGATCCCTTTGTTCGGATAGTCCGTGCGTATGACTTTTCCGATCTTTTCCGTTCCTTTTTTCATGATAAAACCCATTACCCCATAAAATGATTAAGGCATCTGAATTGAGTATCCAGATGCCTTTAATGAACACTATTAAAGTCTTATAGATCAGTCTTCGTCTTTCTCAAAGAACTCGTCATCGAAGTCATCGAACTCATCATCGAAGTCGTCTTCAAAGTCCTCAAGATAATCAGGCTCGAAATATCTGTATACGAAGTATGCAACGCAGGCAACAACCACTATAACACCTACGATCGCGAACACCCAGATGACAGCCGAACTCTTGGCTGCTTCTTCCTCTTCTTCTTTTTCTTTCTTAATGAACTTACTGAGGGTACTCAACATCTCGATATCGGGAAGCTTACTGCCCGCGCTCTCATAGATGTCTTCTATCTTTTCGAGAATCTCCGCTTTTGTCATATGATCACCTCCGATGACAACTTAAGTTCCTGTGTATCTATGATTTTATCACAGCTTTTTAAGCTTCGCAAACCCTGCATACATTATCTTTTGACCGGCTCCGTCAAAGGATACCGTTACCTGATAATCCTTAGGCCCGGGCTTGATCTCAAGAACTGTACCTTCGCCGTATTTTGCATGACCGACACGGTCACCAACCCCATATTCAAGCCCGCCTCCCGTAGAACACTGTGATTTCTTCATGATGCTTGCCGCACTTTGGGTAGCCTGCAAAATATACGGTTTGGATTGTTCCCGTGTACCTATCTGTACGGTTGGCTTAACCCTCGCCTGCACTGTGACAGAAGATCCGGATGAGCCGTATTTAGGAGCCTTAGGCACATCTTCTATCCCTCTGACTCTATCGGTCAATTTATCCCTGAGGAGCGGTTCCGGTATCTCTCTGACAAACCTGCTGATCGGAAAATGCTGTGTCTCTCCTCTGAGCATTCTTGATCTGGCCGCTGTTAATGTGAGGTGCTCTCGGGCACGTGTGATCCCCACATAAGCCAGACGCCTCTCCTCTTCGATCTCCGAGCGATCATCGGATATGATAGTCATGGTGCTCGGAAATACTCCATCCTCCATACCTGCGATATACACATACTTAAACTCCAGCCCCTTGGCTGAATGAAGTGTCATGAGCAATATCTTGTTATCATCATCATCGACACCGTCGATATCCGCAACCAGAGCCACTTCCTCAAGGAATCCCGAGAGCGTGGGTTCGTCTGCAGTCTCCTCATACAACACGAGTTTATTTCGCAGTTCGTCTATGTTTGCGATACGATCGTCGGTATCTTCCTCGTTCAGTTCCTCAAGGTATTCTTCATATCGTATTGTCTCCATCAGATCATCGAAAAGATCGGTCAGACTCAGCTCTCCGTTCTTGGCCTTAAGTACCCTGATGGTATTCACAAAAGGGGTAAGCTTCGATGCACTTCGGCCGAGGCTCTCGATGGATGATGCATTGCAGGCGGCTTCATAGAAACTCATGCCGTGGTTATCCGCATACTCCTGGATCTTCAGAACGCTCGTGGCACCTATCCCGCGTTTGGGGATATTTATGATACGCTTACAGGCCAGATCATCCCTGCCGTTATCTATGGTCTTCAGATATGACAGGATATCCTTGATCTCACGGCGTGAGTAGAAATTCGTTCCACCCACCACATTATACGGCAAGCCTTCCATTATCAGGCTTTCCTCAAGTGCACGTGACTGGGCATTGGTACGATACAGGATAGCTATATCTCGATACTCCGCGCCGTTTCTGACAGCTCTCACTATATCCCCCGCTATATATGAAGCCTCATCCCAAGCGGAATCAAGTAACTCAAAATGTAGAGTCTCACCATCACCCTTATCCGTCCACAGGGATTTGACCTTTCGGTTGGTATTGTGGGCGATCACTGCATTGGCGGCATTCAGGATATTGGATGTGGAGCGGTAGTTCTGCTCCAGTTTGATCGTTTTGGCTTCCGGATACACCTGCTCGAAGTCAAGGATATTGCGGATATTCGCTCCTCTGAACTTATATATGGACTGATCATCATCACCTACCACACAGATATTATGATGTGCATCGGCCAGCAGCCTTACGAACTCGAACTGAACAGTGTTGGTATCCTGGTACTCATCCACACAGATATACCTGAACCTGTCCTGATATCCGCGAAGTACCTCTTCATCTTTTTTGAACAGTTCCACACACTTAAGCAGCAGATCGTCGAAATCCAGGGCATTATTCTTACGAAGGGTCTTCTCATACTCCTCATAGCACTCGGCTATGCGGCCGAGTATGAAATCACTCCCATAACTCCTCGCATACTCATCGGGGCCCATCATATCATTTTTTGCTGATGAAATCTCGCTCATGATGGTCCGTTCCTTGATGCGTTTGGTGTCTATATTCAGTTTCTTCGCCACTTCTTTGATCACACTCTTGGTATCATCGGTATCGTATATGGCGAAATTGGTATCATACCCCAGCCTGTCTATATATCTGCGAAGTATGCGGGCGCACGAAGAGTGGAAGGTAGCGATCCATACACTCTCCGAACCGGATCCGACTATGTCTTCCACTCTGTCCTTCATCTCACCTGCCGCCTTATTGGTAAAGGTTATCGCCATGATATTCCACGGACTCACACCCTGCTCAATAAGATGCGCTACACGGTAAGTCAAAACTCTGGTCTTGCCGCTCCCGGCTCCTGCAAGTATGAGCACGGGACCTTCGGTCTGATATACTGCCTCCAGCTGCATGGGGTTAAGTAATTTACTTAATTCCATGTCATCCAAAGCTTTCTATATAGGTAAATAGTATTACAGGAGACCCATCTCTGCCTTGAGGGCTGCAAGCTCGTCATCCACTGCTGCGGACTTGGAGTCTGCATCATACTTCTTGGTCAGCTCTTCAACATTAGAGGTGTCCTCAGTGGAGTTAAGCTGTGCCATAGCATCTGCCTCGTCCAGCATATGATTGACTCTCTCTTCCATACGGTCGAAAGCAGCCATGTTGTTGCCGGCACTTGCGAGGCCCGAACCGATCTGGTTGAGCTTCTGCTGTGTCTCCGCAACTTTGATCTTTGCCTTGAGGGTATCTCTCCTGGTCTTAAGTGAGGAAATATCGCTCTCCAGCTTATCATGCATCTGACGCATCTTTGCGGAGCAGTCACATGCGAGCTGATAATCTTTCTCAAGAACTGCCAGCTGATCGGTCAGATCTGCTTTCTTCTTCAGGAACTGCTTAGCTTCCTCATCATTACCCGCCGTAACAGCCCTGCGCGCATACTCAGCCATCTTGTCGATATCTGCCTTGCATGCCTCTACCTTACGCTGTGCGTTCTTCTCATCAGCCATAACCGATGCGGTCTCAGACTTGACCTTAGCCAGATCCTCCTCCAGATTACGCATATACTGGTCGATCATCTTCTCCGGATCTTCGGCCTTATCCAGTAATGCATTGAAGTTGGCAGCCATGATTTCCTTAAATCTGTCTATTATACCCATTGTTTTCTCCCTCCAGGCTTATGATACTTATTTCCACAGACTTACAGTCTGCTGATAAACTCAAATATGGTTGAAAAATATGTGTCGGGATCGTAATCCATCGACTCGGCATGTCCCGCATCGGGGGCAATGTATTGGTCTTTCTCCCCGTTAAATGCGCCGTACAACGTATGGCACATATCCAGCGGGATGTAGTTATCCTTCTCACCGTGTATGAAAAGTATCGGCTTCACACACTTGCGGATCTGAGCCAGTGATGATGACTTCTTAAAATCAAATCCGAGCTTCACGCGGCTCATCAGATTGGTCAGATTCATGATAGGGAAAGTCGGCAGGTGATAGTCCCTGTTCATCACGACCTTGAACATATCCCATGTCGTGGTATATCCGCAATCCTCCACATATCCGATGACAGCCGGATGGTTGAGCCCCGAGAGCATCATAGTCGTGGCGCCGCCCATGGATACTCCGTGTACTATCACCTCTGCATCCGGATCCATGCGTCTGATGCAGTCTATCCACTCATAGACATCATCCTTGTCCAGCCATCCCATAGTGATATAATCGCCATCGCTTAAGCCGTGCGCACGGTTATCCTGAGTGAATACATTGAACCCGCCTTCGTAGAACCGCATCACATACGGGAGCATGAATCTGTGATCGTCACGATATCCGTGCACGCTGATGATCCATCTGTGCGTGGTCTCGGGTCTCATGCGATAGCGTCCGTATAGCTTAAGCCCGCTCTTATTCACTATCTCGACGGGTGTCATGGTCCGGTCGAACTCTGCGCCCTCCGCGCGTATGCGTGTACGGGTATCGATGAAACGGTTCTGTACTTCGTTCCCCTCGATCTTCCGGTCCTTACACGGCAGCGGTGTCAGTACATCCTCTTTACGTGACTTCGTGGCCTTCAGCACCATATTGAGAAAAAAATACGACACGCCGAAAACTGCGACCAATATCACTATGAGGATGAGCAAAAGTATCTTCAATTATATCTCTCCGGTCTTGGTCCTGTACTCGTCAACCAGCTCTTCAAATCTGCCGTGACAGTTACGAAATGCTTCCATCAGCTTGGGATTGAACATACCGCATTCACCGGAAACTATCATATTGAACGCTTCCTGCTTGGAGAATGCATCCTTATATACCCTCTCACATACCAATGCATCATATACATCAGCCACGGATACTATCTGGGCGGCGATGGGGATATCCTCACCCGACAGACCGTCAGGATAGCCTTTTCCATCATATTTCTCATGATGATGACGGCTGATCTGATGCGCTGTCTTGCGGAAATCATCACTCCATGCGCCCTCTATGCTGTCGAGGATCTCACATCCGCGTATGGTATGAGTCTTCATAAACTCAAACTCCTCGCGGCTGAGTCTGCCCGGCTTGAAAAGAATTGCATCGGGAATGGTTATCTTACCTATATCATGGAAAACACTGGCAGATACGATGACCTCCACCATGTAAGGATTGATGAAATACTCGGGGAACGAGTTCATCACTTCCTCGGCCAGAGCTCTGGTGAAGTTCTTGATGCGGTCTATATGCGCACCCCCACCCAGGCTGCGGCTCTCTACAACCGCACCCAGTATATCGAGCAGACGTGAATACCTGTTCTGAAGTATCCTGACCTGTTCTTCGGCCGGAAGGCTTTGTTCATTATAATCGATCGAGCTTACTTCCATTGATGCCTCACGTGATTACGCATATTACACTACAGTTTAGAATACCATTTTCAAGGTATAGTGTCAAAGAAAAGGGACGCCCCAAACGGAGCGTCCCTGGCTGTAAACTACTGTCAAAAAAACCGATTATTTCTGTGCTACATCCTTCATTGAGAATGAGATGCGGCCCATACGGTCCTTACCCAGGCATACCACGGTAACGGTGTCACCAAGTGTGAGAACATCCTCAACATGGTTGATACG
This sequence comes from Lachnospiraceae bacterium, assembly GCA_017450485.1. Classification (GTDB taxonomy): domain Bacteria; phylum Bacillota; class Clostridia; order Lachnospirales; family Lachnospiraceae; genus XBB2008. The sequence goes on along the minus strand of JAFSTN010000009.1, from coordinate 5,552 downwards.
CTCCTTGGCGATCTTGGAGATATGTACCATACCTTCCTTGCCGGGTGCGAACTCGATGAATGCACCGAATTCCTTGATGCTGACTACGGTACCGGTGAAAACCTGGCCCTGCTCGAAATCGGTGGTGATGATCTCGATCATCTTCTGAGCCTTGTCCATGTTCTCCTGGTTGGTACCGCATATGGATACATTACCGTCATCGGTGATATCAATCTTAACATCACATCTGGCAATGATCTCGTTGATAGTCTTACCGCGCTGTCCGACAACCTCACCGATCTTCTCGGGATCGATCTGCATGGAGATGATCTTGGGAGCATACTCGTTAACGGTCGGTCTGGGAGCTGCGATAGCGGGCTTCATGCAATTGTCCATGATGAACAGTCTTGCCTCACGGCATCTTGCGATAGCGCCCTCTACGATCTGACGGGTCAGACCGTGGATCTTGATATCCATCTGGATAGCTGTGATACCCTCGGTAGTACCTGTTACCTTGAAGTCCATATCTCCGAAGAAGTCCTCAAGGCCCTGAATATCGGTAAGCAGTACGAAATCATCATCGGTATCACCGGTAACGAGACCGCATGAAATACCTGCTACCATAGCCTTGATCGGTACACCTGCAGCCATCAGTGACATACAGGATGCACATGTGGATGCCATGGATGTGGATCCGTTTGACTCAAATGTCTCGGATACGGCACGGATCGAATAAGGGAACTCCTCCTCGCTGGGAAGAACAGGAAGCAGTGCACGCTCAGCCAGAGCACCGTGACCGATCTCACGACGTCCGGGACCACGGCTTACCTTGGTCTCACCTACGGAGTATGAAGGGAAATTGTAGTGATGGATATATCTCTTCTGAGTGATGTTGGGATCAAGTCCGTCAACCTTCTGAGCCTCGGAAAGAGGTGCAAGAGTTACCACATCACAGATCTGTGTCTGTCCACGTGTGAACATGGATGAACCGTGAACTCTCGGTATTATGTCAACCTCTGCTGCAAGAGGTCTGATCTGTGTGATCTCTCTGCCGTCGGGACGCTTGTGATCCTTCAGGATCATCTTACGAACCGTCTTCTTCTCATACTGATAGATAGCTTCGCCGAGGATTGCCAGCCATTCTTCTTTGTCTGCAAAAGCTTCCTCAAGTCTGGCTGTGATATTGCGGATATTCTCCTCACGTACCTGCTTCTCATCCGTGAATACGGCTGTCTCCATCTCTGCCGGAGGAACGATCTCCTTCATGGCATTGAAGAGCTCCTCAGGTATAGCGCAGCTCTCATATGCGTGCTTCGGCTTACCTACCTCAGCTACGATGCCGCCTATGAACTCAACGATCTTCTTATTGATCTCGTCAGCCTTGTAGATGGCCTCGATCATCTTTGCCTCGGGAATGATGTTTGCACCTGCCTCGATCATGATGACCTTGGTAGCGGTAGATGCAACAGTGAGCTTCAGATCTCCGTTATCCCAGTCAGCCTGAGACGGATTCACGATCAGCTCACCGTTAACCATGCCCATCTGGGTCATGGCTACAGGTCCGTCAAAAGGAATATCGGATATGCATGTTGCGATGGAAGTACCGAGCATTGCTACAAGCTCAGGACGACATTCGGGATCAACCGACATGACCATATTGTTGAGGGTTACGTCATTACGATAATCCTTGGGGAAAAGAGGACGCATAGGGCGGTCGATAACACGGCTCGTAAGAATAGCGTTCTCAGATGCCTTGCCTTCTCTCTTGTTGAAACCTCCGGGGATCTTACCTACGGAGTAGAACTTCTCCTCATACTCTACCGAGCAGGGGAAGAAATCGATACCGTCCCTGGGCTTCTCAGATGCGGTAGCAGTACTTAATACGGTGGTATCTCCATAATGCATGAAAGCACAGCCGTTTGCCTGCTTACCTACTCGACCGATATCAACACTGAGTGTACGACCGGCCAGTTCCATTGTGTAAGTCTTATACATTTTCTCTCCTTCTGCCTGGATACAGGCTTCTTGACACCGTCTCAGGTGAAGCACCTCAGACGTACTACTATTAAAAGGCGGCTTTTGTAAAAGCCGCCTTCATAAGCAATTACTTTCTCAGACCAAGCTTCTTGATAAGTTCACGATATCTTTCGATATCCTTATCCTTCAGATAATCAAGAAGACCACGTCTCTTACCGATCATCTTGAGCATGCCTCGTCTTGAATGGTGATCCTTGGGATTAGCCTTTAAGTGCTCGGTGAGCTCGGCGATCCTGGCGGTCAAGACTGCTACCTGAACCTCGGGTGAACCTGTGTCACCGGGGGTCCTTGCATACTCGTTCATGATTGCTGTTTTCTTTTCGGGTGAAATCATTTCTTTTCTCCTTTTCTCTAATGAAACTTCCGTCTGCCAAGGAAGGGTCGGAGTCGTCCGTATCCTGAGCAGCGGTTACTGCAGTCAGCACTTCGTGCCAACTGACACCTATTGCTGTCGCAATAGTAATGATATACTGTTGCGACACAGTGCCGGCAGCCGGGGTCGAACCGGCACGGGTATCACTACCCACGGGATTTTAAGTCCCGGGCGTCTGCCAATTCCGCCATGCCGGCAGGCACAGAACTAATTGATTATACTCTATAAACGTGTACTATGCAAGCTTTTCACGTTAATTATCGGCATCTTTGTCCCGGAGAGTCATCACTTTTTCCGGCGGTAGATACTTCCTGATCGTCTGCTCCAATGCGACGCAGTCCAGAGGCTTGCTCAGATAATCCTCAAAACCGGCCTCGATATAGATCTGTCTGCATCCCGCGAGCGCGTTGGCCGTCAACACGAGAGCAGGAGTCTCTCGGTTCAGCGAATCCGCATCTTCTCTGATGATCTTAAGTGTCTCTATTCCATCCTGCTCGGGCATCATATGATCAAGCATTATCACATCATAGTGTTTGGACTTGCACATCTCGACAGCACCGGCACCGCTGTCACAGGTATCGGGCACTATGCCCGAACGCTTCAGATAGAACTTAACGATCTTGAGATTCGTCTTATTATCGTCCACCGCCAGAACAGCGGCATCGGGTGCCCTGAAATCACACTCATCATCCCGGGATATCTCTCTGTCCGCCGACTCCATGAAATCCGCATTCAGTGGCTTCCTGTCAGTAACCTCCACCGGGAGGACCACCCTGAACTCGGAGCCGGTGCCATACGTACTTTCCACCGTGATCTCTCCGCCCATGGAGTCCACTATGCTCTTTACTATCGCCAGACCAAGTCCGGTTCCCTCTATATTACTGTTTTTCTTGATATCGGCACGTGTAAATGCTTCGAAGAGGTGCTCCTGATCCTCTTCTCTGATACCTCTTCCGGTATCCCTGACTGCCAGCTTCAGCAGATAATCATCATCGCCCACATATTCTCCGCCGATGATCAGAGTAACACTTCCTTTGTCGGTATATTTGATCGCATTATTGATCAGATTGATCAGTATCTGTCTTATACGGAATTCATCCGACTTCTGTCCTTCCGGCACCTCATCGGTCAGCTCGACGCCAAGATTCAGTTGCTTACCGTCCGCTCTTTCCTTAAGCATGGGGATGATATCTTTCAGAACTGTTCCGAATCTGTACTCGGCATTGTTGATCTCCATTTTGCCTGCTTCGATCTTTGAGAAATCAAGCACGTCATTGACCAGCATCAGCAGCATCTTACCTGAGCTCTTCACTGTCTCCGCGTACTCTTCGATCACCGGATCCTTATTCTCATGCAGGATCATCTCGTTCATCCCCAGAACGGAATTGATGGGCGTACGTATCTCGTGGGACATGCTCGCCAGAAATCTGGTCTTCGCTTCGGACAGATCGACTGCGCGCTGTCTCTCATCGCTGAGCTTCTTCAGATCCATCACCTGCTGGATCACAGCCATAGCCAACAGGATGGTCAACCCTGCCAGCATAAGCACATTTCCGTTAACTACAGGAAGGAAGTTCAGCGTTATGATCTCAAGCAAACCGCAGACCAGCAGTCCTACAAAACCCATCGCCGTATATTTATACTCTGCAGCATGCCCGCGTACAGTATCCACAGCCAGAACGACCATGACTATCACAACCTGGATACCCATAATGGCATCCAGATACAGCAGCGCATTCGGGAAAGAGTATACTTCCGTAAAATGCAGAACAGGCCATACGATCAGATTCGCAAGTCCCAATATCTGTACGCCGTTCATGACACGGCGATAGCGCCCATGCTGCAGCGCGTCCAGATAAAAGACCAGATTAAAGGGTATCATCAGACAGAGCATATAGTTCATAACTCCGTCCACATGATAATGGCCGTATATAAAGGGGAAAAGATACGAATTGGTGATCAGCCAGCCCGAAAGAACCAGTATCGACATGGCACCGTATAGTACCTCTATCCGATGCTTATAAAACAATCGCATGACGATACTGATGATCACTATGACCAGCGAAAAGATCATAACGATCTCCGAGAGCATAAATTCGAGTCCGTACTCCTGCATCAGATACCGGTCCAACCCGAAACTACCCGCAACAAAAGTGTCCTGATATATGAATCCGCGTCTGGTGGTCCCGATCCGCTCCATACGGATCTCGGCACCCGAATCAGACGGATATACGGGCGTCAGGAAATAGAATCTCTTAACACAGCCTCCGGGATATGGAATATCCCTGTCTTCATAAAAATCGTTTCTCAGCTCGCCGTTAATATATATCGCTATGTCTCCACCGGCGATCACACAGAAAAGCGAATCATCATGTATATCAGCCGGAAGAACGGATACCATCGTAAAAGTACCTTTCTTCGCATCGGTATTATGATACTCACGTCCCGATGTGAATACACTTCCATCAGGAACGGTAACTGTCCATTCATCTATATATACTGGAGGGTCAGCCTTGATAGGGCCGGATCTGTCCATGCTGAAAAAATACAGCAGCGCAAACACACCTACTGCCACGACAGAAAAGAAGATTATCTTGGTGATATACATGAATCGTTCCGAACATTTCATAGATTATAGTATATCACGGATATATGAACGAATAACCAAAAAAAGAATCTGCTTTCGCAGATTCTTAGTGGACCTTCGGGGACTCGAACCCAGGACCGACCGGTTATGAGCCGGTTGCTCTAACCAACTGAGCTAAACGTCCTCGTTTTATATGTTTCAATTCATACCATGAATTGAAGGAAAGTGACCCTGACGGGACTTGAACCCGTGTTACCGCCGTGACCGGGCGATGTCTTAACCTCTTGACCCCAGGGCCTTAGAACAAAAAGCTCCCCGAGTTGGGCTCGAACCAACAACCCCTCGGTTAACAGCCGAGTGCTCTACCATTGAGCTATCGAGGAATAAGCCTTGAGTATTTATTTACATGTACACTCAAAACCTCATACAAACAAAGGAGATACCATTAAATCTCCAACAAGTATCATACTTAAGCCGCTCAGAGATCTTATCTCTTTGCTTTTTCTTTTGAATAAGCCCTCGACCTATTAGTACACCTCAGCTGAATGTGTTACCACACTTACACTCGGTGCCTAT
>JAFSTN010000008.1 GCA_017450485.1 Lachnospiraceae bacterium | reverse complement strand
TGCCATTTGGGAACGGAGTCCGTAAACTTCACGAACCTGATAGTAAGTATCTTCCTGCACACTATAACGGCTAAGATTATGAGTGTTATATATGTATCCAGACACATAGTTACAGGCATTAGAATAAGCCTTCATAGTATCACAGAGAATCTGCTTTTCAGAAGGGTTTACCAAAATCTGAAGTTTTGCTGTAATAGTCTGTTGCATATACAATACCTATTTTCTTCACCAAGATCATTATATCATGCATTTTGGCGAAAACAAAAATATTTAGAAAGGAAGTGCGTCTCTAAAACGGGCATTCCTCCCACTACTCCAGAGTAGTGGGAGGAATGCCCTGCGACGCTTGTGAACACACCCGACGGAGATCATATAGTGATCGTGGTAACGTCCCGATAAAGAAGTCATCGGAATGTGGTATAATGAGCGTGTGATTCACGAGAGGACCTGTAGATGCGTAGCACTATGACGAATGGACAGTCACCAGCGGTGGTTTCGTTTCTGCCACCGGAATTACCGATGCAAACTGATGATTATACCTTAGATTTTAATGACGGCGCGCGTGTCCGGGTTCCTGCGGGTAATTATCATGTCCGCTTCACGGATATGGACACGATGAACGTGCTCTTCGAAGCCGATTTCAGTGATGCGGTCGCATCGAGTACCAAGAAGTATTATGTGAGATTCAGAGTCGAACTGTGGAAGGACGGGCAGTTGATCCTCACACACGATCTTGATCTGAAGGGCAGGAATGTTCATATTGTTTTTCCCATAGGGACACTGGGAGATATAATCGCGTGGTTTCCTTATGCGGAGGAGTTTCGCCTCAAACACGGCTGCAAGATGTACTGTACCATGCAGGATGCTCTGGCAGACCTGTTCAGGCTCTCATATCCGGATATCATCTATCTGCATGAGGGAGAAGAGGTACCCGACTGCTATGCCACATACTATATGGGACTATACCCGATGTCCGATGAGAAAAAACATAACCCCATCGACCATCGCGTAGCCGGCTTGCAAAAGGTCATACCGCCCCTGCTCGGACTGGACTACAGAGAACTGCGTCCTGAGCTTAAGCACTGTCCCGAGCGTCCGATCGCAGAACCGTATGTATGCATAGCGACTAAGACCACCGCATATGCCAAATTCTGGAATAACCCCACCGGATGGGCTGAGGTGATCGCGTATCTGAAAGAAAAAGGCTATAGGGTTCTGTGCATAGATAAAGATCGGAATATAGAGGTCGGCGGGTTATCGATCACGATGCCGGAGGGAGCGGAAGATTTTACCGGTAATCTGCCGCTGCAGGAGAGAGTTGATCTGTTAGCCCATGCGGATTTCTTTATAGGATTATCGAGCGGTCTGTCGTGGCTTGCCTGGGCCGCAGGCACACCGGTCATCCTGATATCGGGATTCTCACTGCCTTTTACCGAGTTCTATACCCCTTACAGAGTCATCAATTATCATACATGTACAGGGTGCTGGAATAATCCGGAGAAAAGCCTGGATCTGAAGAATTTCTTTTCTTGTCCCGAGCATGCGGGGACAGATCGGGCGTTTGAATGCAGCCGCCTGATCACGGCCGGGCATGTCTGTCGCGAGATTGACAGACTTATGAATGACTTTGAGCTGGATCCCAGACGGGAGAAGCCAGTATGACCGAAGCGGCCTCTGAAAGGTCCGCTGCGTATCGTATATCAGGATATATTCCCTTTTTTACATCATCAATGATGGCTTCGGGCTCCGTAGTATTTAACAGGAAGCCCCGGCACCCCGTGCTCTTACATATCTCCAGGTCTCTCATCCTGTCACCGATTGCATATGAGAGGGACGGATCTATATCCCATTCACGTATTGCTTTTTCATACAGACCGATAGCGGGCTTGCGGCAGGTACATGTCATGCGGTACCGTTCCACGGGGGCATCGGGCAGGTGCGGACAGTAGTACGTTGCCGTGAGTTCGATTCCCTGAGCCCGGAGAGTATTCTTAAGCCACTCATCCAGAGCCAGATAATCTGCCTCAGTATAATAACCCCTGGCAATGCCGGATTGATTGGATATGATGATCAGTCTGTAGCCGGCATTCGTGAGTGCACGCAGCGCTTCTGTGCAGCCGGGGATGAATTCGAAGTCGCTTATCCGGTAGAGATAGTCTTTATCTGTATTGATGGTGCCGTCTCTGTCGAGAAATATGGCTCTGCTGCTCATTGCTTTTCTCCGTGTGAAATGCGTTCTATGATGGCGGTGGTGGATCTGTCCTCGACATAGGGAATGATCTCCACGCGGCCGCCGTATGATTCCACTATATCACGACCGACAACTTCATCTATGCTATAGTCTCCGCCCTTAACGATGATGTCAGGGCGCAGACGGTCTATCAGTTCATAAGGCGTATCCTCGTCAAAGATAATGACTTCATCCACACATTTGAGTGCGGAGAGCATCTCGATGCGGTCGGCTGCCGTATTGATCGGTCTGTCGGGACCTTTGAGCCTGCGTACGGATGCATCGCTGTTTACTCCGACGATCAGCCTGTCACCGAGTGCACGGGCCTGCTCCAGATATCGCTTATGACCGACATGCAGGATATCAAAGCATCCGTTGGTAAAGACTACGGTGCGGTCGGGCGAAGCGGTCGCAGGAAGCACGGCAGTCTCGCGTGTGTCAGCGATATGCTTATCCGTGAGGTCCTGTCTGGAGACGGTCGCAGTGCCCTGCCTGGATACTCCGATGCCGGCGGCACGGTTCGCAAGCTCTGAAGCCTCTCTTATATCCATGCCATCAGCGATGCCGGCAGCGAGGTAAGCTATGACGGTATCGCCGGCTCCGGTAATGTCATATACATCCTGTCCATAAGCCGGGATGTGGTGAGATCCTTCTTCGGCGGTGAGGACCATGCCGTCAGCGCCACAGGTTGTCAGCACATATTCACATCCGGTTTCAGCACGGAGTCTGTCGGCTGCATCCGCTATTTCATCAGGTGTGGCGACAGGCATATGAGTCATATATCCCAGTTCGGATCTGTTGGGTTTGAGCAGCCATGCACCGGCATATTTATCTGTGACAGGGTCCTTGACATCGATGAGTGTCTTGAGTCCGTGATCGGATGCAAGCCGGATCAGAGACTGTGTGAAGTCTGCTGTCAGCAGCCCCTTAAGATAATCCGAGATGATGATCAGGCTTACGTCAGGCAGGACCGCATCTATGGCATCAAGCATATGATGATGGTCGGCGTGCGCCTCTATGTCATCGGGATCCTCGGTATCCACTCTGATCAGCTGCTGGCTGCGGTCAGTGATAAATCTGGCTTTGGTTATGGTATCTGTATCCGCACGCTGTACGAGCGAGCAGTCGATACCGGCCTGCTTTAACAGTGAGATGAGTGTATCACCGTTTTCATCGATACCGGTGATGCCGGCCAGATATACGGTATGGCCAGATGCACTGACATTCATGGCGACATTACATGCACCGCCGGGGATGCAGCGGTCGGGAGCCGTTATGTGCAGGATCGGAACGGGGGCCTCGGGAGACATCCGTGTAACCTGTCCGCTATGGTATATGTCGAGCATCATATCGCCGACTATCAGGATCTTCTTATTCATCAATATATCTTAAATCCTTTATCCAGATATTCTTTCACGTACTCACGCATGCCCTCGCCCGGTGGTGTAAAAGGCTTATCATATCCCACCGCTCGAAGCTTGGCGATCGAAGCCTGTGTGAAATACTGATATTGAGGACGGATGCTGTCAGGCATGTCGATATACTCTATGGCAGGCGTAAGTCCCAACGCACTGAATGTTGTCTCTGCCAGCTCACGGAACGAACTCGCACGGCCTGTTCCGACATTATATAATCCGCTTACATCCGGATGATCGATAAACCAGAGCACGACATCGCATATGTCCATCACATATATGAAATCGCGCAGCTGTCCGCCGTCCTCATACTTCGGATTATACGACCTGAAGAGCTTCATACGGCCCGTCTCGCGTATCTGCTTATAACCGTGATATACCATGGAGGCCATAGTGCCCTTGAAGTATTCGTTGGGACCGTATACGTTGAAAAACTTGAGTCCCACGTGCTGGGGTGGCATGGTTTTGGCTTCATCACGTGCCCAGAGGTCAAACATCTGTTTACTGCGGCCATAGGCATTGAGTGGCTTAAGATCACCTATATCGCACTCATCATCGAATCCCTTCGAACCGTCTCCGTATGTGGCAGCAGATGACGCATATATAAAAGGAATATCGTGAGATGCACAATACTCCCACAACGACCGCGTATACTCGAAGTTGTTGTGATACAGGTAGTCCCAGTCGGTGACCGTGGTCGATGAACAGGCTCCCATATGGATGACGGCCTTGATATTGCCCAGACTGCCTGATACCAGAGAGCCTGTCAGCTCACCCTTGGGGATGTATGACAGGAATCTGTGAGGGGACAGGTTACGCCATTTCTCATTACCGGCTGTGTTATCCGATATGATCAGATCATACCTGCCACGGTCGTTTAACGACCTGACTATGCAGCTGCCTATAAAACCGGCTCCACCGGTCACGAGGATACTCATATGTCCGCTATCTGTATTGCGTATTGTGTATTGCTTGCATACTGTGTATTGTATGATACCTGAACTAACTGTATCGCGAGCGGCATACACGGTCAAGAAAACCGTTGAAAAAAACAGTTGTATAGACCAAAATAAAGACTGTAGGCGTGATACAGGCCTGATCAAAGCAGACAACAATACACAAGAGGATGTAATATGAGATTTCCTGAAAGTATACCCGGTAACGGCACAATAGGCTTCGTGGCACCGAGCTTCGGATGCAATATAGAACCGTACAGATCGTCATTTGATGCGGGGCTTAAGATGTGGCAGGGCCGCGGATATAAGACCAAGCTTGGACCGAACTGCTATGCCGGTGAAGGCATAGGTATAAGTTCAAGTCCCGAGTCATGTGGCAGGGAACTGACAGATAGCTACTGTGATCCGGATACCGAAGCTCTGATCAGCTGCGGAGGTGGAGAGCTGATGTGCGAGATCCTGGACTATGTGGACTTTGACCGTATCAGGGAAGCAAAACCGAAGTGGTACATGGGATACTCGGATAATACGAACTTTACCTTTACGCTGACAACGATGTGTGATGTGGCGAGCATATACGGGCCATGCGCATCGGAATTCGGCACGGCCCCGCTCCATCAATCGCTGGAGGATGCCGCGAATATATTAACCGGAGCAGTTAATGGACAGCCGGCTGATCCGGCCACCGGAGCGGATACGCGTGTATATGAGTTCTCCGGCTACGGCATGTGGGAGCGCGAGGGAGGCCGGGACGAGGAACATCCGTATGCGCCCTATAATTTAACGGAAAAGACCGTACTTCATCGATTCATAGGAGACGGACAGCCTCTGCCATGCGATCCGGCTGATCGTGCAGAAACTGACAGTATCAGTATGAAAGGAAGATTGCTTGGAGGATGTCTGGATTGTCTGGTAAATCTGTGCGGAACTAAGTATGACCATGTCGGCCGATTCAACCGAAAATATTCTGAAGACGGAGTTTTGTGGTTTCTGGAAGCCTGCGACTTAAACGTGATGTCTATCCGCAGGGCCGTCTGGGAACTGGAGCACGCAGGATGGTTTGATGCAGCAAGCGGATTTATCATCGGCAGACCGTTGCATTTCGATGAACCTATGATGGGACTTGATCAGTATATGGCAGTGTATGATATCATCAGTCATCACCGGGTGCCGATACTTATGGATGCCGATGTGGGGCACTTAAGTCCCATGGTCCCGCTCATCACCGGAAGTATGGCTGAAGTATACTCCACCGGCAATGAGTGGAGAGTAAAGATGGCACTTAAGTAGAACGTGTAGATGGCGCTCAAGTAGAGCGTGTAGATGGCACATAAGTAGAACCGGAGGTAAATATGCTGCCCAAAGATCCAAATATGTTACTCAGTATATTGAATATGAAACTTCGCGACTTTTATCCGAGCCTGGAGGCTTTGTGTGATGACCTCGACGAGGATCGCGAGGAGATAGTAAGCTGTATGGAGGCGGCCGGATACCATTATGATCCTGACACCAATGCCTTTATAAATGACTGACACCGTAACCGAAGTGAAAGTTGTGGCACCGGGTGCTGTATATATGATACAATTATGCGGACTGTTATCCTATGGCAGTCCGCTTTGTTATGCATAAGAAAGAGCGTTTCACGGTCTTCCGGGGTTGCTGTGGACTTGATTTACGCATATATCGATGGATCTGTTTGAATATATGAAGGAAAAGAATATGGAGAGTGAGTCACCTCTGGCGGCCCGGATGCGTCCGGTCGCGATCGATGAGGTGGTCGGGCAGGAGCATATACTGGCTCCCGACAAGCTCTTGTACCGTGCGATCAAAGCCGATAAACTCAGCTCTGTCATATTCTACGGACCGCCGGGTACCGGGAAGACCACTCTTGCTCAGGTCATAGCGCACACGACATCGGCGGAGTTTAAGCAACTCAACGCTACCGTGGCCGGCAAAAAGGACATGGAGGAGGTAGTATCTCAGGCACAGACAGCGCTGGGGATGTATAACCGTAAGACCATCCTCTTTATCGATGAGATACATCGCTTCAATAAGGGACAGCAGGATTATCTGCTTCCGTTCGTGGAGGACGGCACCATCATACTGATCGGTGCGACTACCGAGAACCCCTACTTTGAGGTAAACAGCGCTCTGATATCACGATCGATGATATTTGAGTTAAAGCCGCTCAGCGCAGAGAATATCAAAACACTGATAGAACGTGCCGTATATGATGCAGATAAGGGCATGGGCGCATATAACGCATATATAGATGAGGATGCTGTGGAGTTTCTGGCCGATATGGCGGGAGGTGATGCGAGACGGGCGCTCAATGCCATAGAGCTGGGTGTCATGTCGACGGAACCGGACGCGGACGGACGCATACATATCACCATCAACGTGGCATCGGAGTGCATCCAGAAGCGTGTGGTGCGGTATGACAAGACCGGTGATAACCATTACGATACGATATCCGCTTTTATCAAAAGCATGAGAGGGTCGGATCCCGATGCTGCCGTATACTATCTGGCGAGGATGCTCGAGGCAGGAGAGGATATCAAGTTTATTGCCCGACGTATCATGATATGTGCATCCGAAGATGTGGGAATGGCTGATCCGCAGGCACTGCAGGTGGCGGTGGCGGCATCGCTTGCCGTGGAGCGCGTAGGTATGCCTGAAGCACGTATACTCCTGAGTCAGGCGGCCGTATATGTGGCGACCGCACCGAAGAGTAATGCTTCTTATCTGGCGATAGGCGAAGCCATGAGCGCGGTGGGAAAGGGAGAGATATATCCGATACCGAGGCATCTGCAGAATAAACATGCCGATTCGGCCGGTGAAGAGCGCGAACAGGGCTACCTGTATGCGCACGATTATCCGAACCACTATGTTAAACAGCAATATCTTCCTTATGAACTGACCGGACGCGAGTTCTATACTCCCACCGGCAACGGATATGAAGTGAAGATAAAAGAACATATGAAGAAGCTTCGAGATGAATGATTTATTTTCTTCTTTAAAAAATAAAAAGTGGCTTAAGATCGCAGGGATAGTGGCTGCTGCAGTGCTCGTTCTGGGCGGCATCGGCGGATGCATCGGCCACACGAAGCATAAGGCTTACCTTGCGGAGCAGAAAAGTATCGCAGAGGACGATGCCCTGATCAAGCAGATGGCATACACACTGGCTCTTGATACATTTCACAAGCATGCCGTTGAGGATGTATTCGGCGGTACCGGTGAGGAAGTAGCTGATGCTCTGGTGAACGCGGGTATCGATACTGTGGAGGGAGTGAACAACAGGCCTCCTTACGTGGAGATCACCGATGCTAACAGAGCTCATTTTGCCGATATTCAGTCTGTACTCATATCACCCGAGACCGGTATGGTAGAGGTGAGCGTTGACATACCTGCGAAAGCTTTGCCGGTATCCGACGATGGGTATTATTATTTATTCTCCAAGGCGATATATCAGGACAGCATATCAGGGGAACCGATAGCGAAGATAGAGAAGGATACGGATTTTATTGCCGAGTGTAACCTGAACTATAATTCCGCCCAGTCGCGCCTTTTTGACAAGTTTTCCATAGCACTCCGTATTAATAATGAATATGTGGAGGTCTCCGACTCCATGTATATCACTAATCCCGAAGCCAAAGCGGCTTATGCCTCCGGCAGAGAAGGTACATCCAGCAAAAAGGGCCTGCTCGTATACTCTGAGCTCATAACCAGCGGACAGCTCGAGGATCTGGGAGTGAAGCATGCCGCATATAACGTGTATACTTCCCTGATATGTAACGGAGGCGGTATCAGCTATACATATAACGGCCATACATATAACTTCAATGCCCATCAGGTGGGTTTGTATGACATCATCTTCTCCAGACTGTCCAGCAGGGGCATAGATATAAATGCGATCATCATCAACGATCTATCGAACTCAACACTGACATATCCGTCTTCGAGAGGCGGCGGAGCGACTCTCTATGCGTTCAACGCAGCGGACGAAGAGGGCGTGAACTACCTCGCCGCCGTGGCTAGCTTCCTGGCCAACAGATATTCCGGCGCATCGGGGCACGGCAAAGTATCCAACTGGATCATAGGCAACGAAGTAAACGAACGTACGGTATACAACTATACTCCGTATATGGGTGTCGACGAGTACGCAAAACTCTATGCCGACGTGGTCAGAGTGTTCTATAATGCCATGTGCGCGGTCAACTCCACTACTCGTGTATACGTGTCTTTGGACAACCGCTGGAATATGAACAAGTCCGACAAGTCGTTCTATGATGTCAAGGACATGATGGATGCCTTTAATTCCTATATGTGTGCGTACGGTAATATCAACTGGCATGTCGGATATCATCCGTATAACTATCCTCTGACCGAGGCCAAGGCATGGTCGTGGGGCAGGTATGATTCAATGGTATCGGGATCTTCCTCATCACCGATCGTATCCATGAGAAATATCCATGTGCTCACCGATTACCTGAGCCAGTCATCGTATCTTGATAACGACGGCAATGTTAGACACGTGATCCTTTCCGAGATGGGCTATACCTCGAGCAGGGGGCAGAATCTGCAGGCTGCATCGATAGCTTATGCATGGAAGATCATGGAGCGCAACTCACATATCGATTACATGCTGTTATCCAGGCAGGTGGATGCCGCTCCGGAAGTGGCGGAAGGCCTCGCACTCGGTATCAGCGGCAAAGAGGGATATACCGCATATAAATACTGCGGTACCGGACAGGAATCAACATATGTGGATAAATATCTGGGGGTTATAGGGATAAGCTCCTGGAGTGCTATCCAGAATCCGAGATAAGTTAAGCCGCACGGCTTGGGCGGGTTAAACAGATTTTTCAGAAAAGTTTATCAACCAGCATCTGGTATATCTCCTGGTTGTGTTTCTCCCAATTCTCGCATATATGGGCGGCGATATCGGCATCCGGTACTGACATGGTGATGTCTGCCATGGCGATGCCGCGGTCGAGTGCAACAAGATGCGCTTCGTACTCACCGGTAGTGGATTTATAATAGTTTGACTGGATGGAGACCTCGTTCCGGAGCTCCATCTCGTTTTCGTCGAGAAATTCATCGACCTGTTTAACTGTCTCGGGGCTCAGTCTCTTGCGGAACATATCGAGAGTATTGTGACCCTCGTCGGTCAGCGAGATGTGAGTCCGGTTACGCATGGACTTGGCGAGTACCATATCCGCGTCCATGAGCTCGCCCATTACCTGCTGCAGGGTGATATAGTCCGTATAATCATGCATCAGCAGGAAATCGAATATCTGAGCCTTGGTCAGCGGAAAAGGCACGCGATCAAGCATATACAGTATTATTAACTTGAGTTGTATGGCCGGGGAACCGGCAGGTGCCTGGGCCGAGGATATACTGTTATTCATGCCTTTTATCATACCACACGCGCGCCCTGCGTTCACATTTCAAAAGAAAAATAAAAATTTTTACACAAATTGAACCCTTTTGAACACGAAATAAGTCTTTATTTACAGAAGGACAAGTTTGAGTATATTTATCCGCAATTTTTCAGTTTTATATCGAAAGAACATAAGAAAAGTGATAAAATACTCGATACAGATAACATAAAACGAATAAGATTAGGACTAGAGTTATCAAATATATCTCGGAGCGCCCGAACCATCGAGCCGGATTTATGGTAACCCCCTAAGAGAAAGAGGAGGAAACTACTATGAAGAAGGCAAGGTTTTGGGCGTATTTAATGACCGGAATTCTGGTCGCCTCCACACTTACCAATGATTATATAGTAGCTAACGCAGAAAGCGTTGACGGAGTAGAAGAAGCAGCAGAGCCTGAACAGTATGGTGCTGAGGAAGGTTATGAGCTTCAGGTGGTCGATGATGATGCCGGCTCCGGCTCGGAAGAGGACGCTGATACAGAAGGATCCGATGGCGAGTCATACGATGAATCCGGTTCCGAAGAAGGCGGCTCCGGAGAAGAAGGCGAAGGCGACTACGGAGAAGAGGGCGAAGGTCTCGAAGGTGAAGCGCTCGAAGGCGAAGGCCTTGAAGGTGAAGAACTTCTTGAGGAAGAAGAACTTCTTGAGGAAGAAGACCTTGAAGAAGAGGAGGAACTGTCCTATCCCGCTAAGGACTTCGGATCTTTCAGCGCGGGTGGCATGAATGTATCAATATCTGCTCCCGAAGGTGCATTCCCTGAAGGGACTGAAGTCAGTGTTACATCTGTATCTGCAAGTAAATCCGCAGTAGAAACTGAACTCGGTGATGATGTTAAGGTAAACAACATTGTTGCAGTCGACATCACATTTACATATGATGGCAAGGAAATCCAGCCCAAGGTTCCGATCAACGTATCATTCTCAGGTCTTAACCTGGGTGGTGATTCTGTTGCCGTATTCCATGAAAGCGATGACGGACTTGATAAGGTCAAGGATGTTGGTGATACTTCCTCCGTAAATATCGATGCATCTTCATTCTCGGTCTATCTTCTGGCTGGATACACTGAGAACGACGAACTTATAATTGGCGAAGCTGAAACACCTGAGACTCCTGAAGGCGATATCATAACAGACGGTGTTAACGGAAGGATCAAATTCAGCATAGGATATAATGCAAGGCTGGATAAAAAGGGAGGGCTATATTCATCTTTTGTGAATGATTATGGTCAGGGTGGCTCCGTGAAAAACCGTACGAAAGACGTCCCGGTAAATACAAAAGCAGACCTTGAAGACGGTGATATCATCAGTTTCCCGGATGGATTGGAAAGCAGTGTGGAGTCAACGGGATATGAAGTTGTATGGAAAACTTATGAAAGAAAGGCTGATTTCGATAATAAACCTACTATTCATATTAATGGTACGCTGCGCGGACCATTTGAGGTTAAGTATTTCGAGGATGGTGAAGAACTCACCAACCTTGGGTACACCGGAACAGCCTATGTTGATGAGACTATTACTCCCCAAAAACCGGAAGGATACGTTATAACTAAGGTAGAAAATGCTGTTATCAATAATCCAGATGCTAAAGACAACATCGTAAGGGTTACGGTGAAAAAGGATCAGGACGAGGCATATGCTAAGTATACAGTACACTTCTTCTACGATGGGGATGAGGCTGTTGATGAGAGGCTTGAAGATCAGACAGTGTATAACGGTTCTCTCGTTATCGCCGGAAAGAAGCTGGAATACAAAGCGGATTCTTTTGTATACAGGCGTGTAAGCAGTTTGGGTAGGGATGTAAAATACAATCTGGATAATGCAAAGAGTGTAAAGACAATTGATGCGCTCTCATTGACAGAACCCAACGAGATCCTCCTCTACTATGAGAGACCTGAAAATGTTACATACTATGTTAAAGCTCATTATCAGAATAATAAGAACCGTGAGAGCTATACTACTGTCAACGTAACCGGAACTTTTAAGGCAAAAACAGGTGATGTCATCACATTTGATGATGTTATAGACAAAGTCGAGCTTACCCGGAACGAAAAAACGGGCGATAAAGATCAGGATAAAAATGATATTTCCCTTGATATTACGTACAAGATCAATACCGACAGTTCTGACAAGTCCATCATTGTAGGTTCTAAAGATAATACCCTTGATATTTATCTTGACAGAACCCAGAATATAGTCAGCTTCTCGATCCTTCTTCCCGATCAGGCGGTACCTGATTACTCTAATGGTGTCTCATCGAAGGATCCGAAGTACTTCTCATCCAGAGACTATGGTCAGCATGTATGGCAGACTACCGCCGATGTATTTGCGTCAGGGGTTTGGTATGACTACACTCTCGGCAAGGATCTGCTGACATCCCATGGTATCACGATCCCTGATGATATTAAGACAAAGATCGATGCTTGGCTTGACACAATAGATGAGTATAAGGGTAAGACCTGGGAAGATGTTATCTGGTATACATATAAGAATGATGATAGTAAGTTCTCCAGTCACTTCTATGTAAACGGGTATATTCCGTTAGATAATTCCACATATGATACCCCGATTGTGGTAAGTGCAGAATCTGCGAATAAGGAATACAATGCAAAGCAGTTTGCCGTAGAAGAAATAAGCGGTACGAAAATTAAATATGACAAAAATCTCCTTCCTGCAGGTTATGAGCTTACGGCAGAGACTGAGATCAAATTTGGCGAAGGAGAAGAAGGTGTACACACAGGTGTTTATGAAGGAGCACACAGAGTAAAAGAAGCCTCAATAAAAGTTATTGACACAAATAACGGAAATAAAGATGTTACGGATAAATTCAAGTTTGAAATAGGAGAAGCCGGCAACCTTACAATAACACCTGCACCTGTGACCATCACTACTGGTTCCCGGACATGGACCAGGCTTGAATCCGATACATCGGCATTTGATTACACATATAATGTGGCAAGCATAGACGGAATCTTCGATGCAGATGCATGGATCCGTGAGATGATAAGCGCTACCGGACATGCAACAGCTTTTGATACTGACTTTACAAATGGGTACATTATAGGTGAGTACGATATTGCATCATCCACAGGCAGCAACATCGGGAAAACGTTTGCAGATTATAAGATTGCGGCCGAGAATCTCGGAAAACTTCGTGTCAACAGGAGTGGGTCTTCCGTAATAGATACACCGGATACCCCTGATACACCTACAACACCGGATACCCCCACAACGCCGGATACACCTACAACACCGGATACGCCGACCACACCTGAGACACCTACGACACCTGAAACACCCGGAACACCTGTTACTCCGACAGTTACAGCCGTAGCACCTACTCTGGCTGCTGCTGAGACCACGACTATTCCCGATGCGGAAGTTCCTCTCGCCGGAGTGCTCGGAGCCTCCAGAGGTATCGAGGCAGACGACTCATCCGTTCTTGGCCAGAGACGTGCAGCTGCAGAAGCCGGAGTACTCGGAGCGAGACGTGATGCCGAGACATCCGATGCCAACCATATGGCTATGTATCTGATGATGATGGGTATCGCTACCGGAGTCGGTGGAGCATACGCTACCGGCAGACGCAAGAAACACGAGAACTGATAGGTACGATCAATAACCTCAACAATCGATCAACAAACTAACGAAGCGGCCGCATAAGCGGCCGCTTTTTATGGTAGAATATAGTCACGATCATAAAACGATGATAGGAGAGAATATGCTCAATTTCACGGTAGGTCCCGTACAATCCAATGAAGAAGTTCTTCAGATAGGCGCTCAGTCGGCACCGTATTTCAGGACGCCTGAGTTTTCTGAGATCATGCTCGAGAATGAGAGGCTGATGAATAAGTTTGCCGGTGCTCCGGCAGGCTCAAGAACTGTGTTTATCACCGGTTCGGGAACCGCATCCATGGAAGCGGCGGTTATGAATCTGCTGGATGGAGACGATCGGGCATTAGTCATCAACGGAGGATCTTTTGGCGGACGGTTCTGTAAGCTCTGTGAGATACATGGGATACCTTATACTCCTATACAACTTGAGGCCGGACATGCGCTGTGTGCAGCTGATCTGGCTCCTTATGACAGTTCTGACGAACAGCATGACACTACAACTGTCGAAACCGGATCCGCATCGGGATCGGATGGCCGATACACCGCTCTCCTGGTCAATATCCACGAAACCTCTACAGGTGTTCTGTATGATATAGACCTGATCAGCGATTTCTGCAGGCGCAACGGACTTTTCCTGATAGTGGATGCCATCAGTGCATTTCTGACCGATCCCATAGATATGGCTGAGTCCGGGATCGACGTGATGATCACGGGATCACAGAAGGCTCTCGCAGTACCTCCAGGAGTATCTGTAATGGTGCTTGGACCGAGGGCGCTGGAAAGGACAGAGAGGATCGACAGCCGGTGCATGTATCTGGATCTGAAGGATGCGCTTAAGAATGGGGAGCGAGGACAGACTCCTTTTACCCCGGCCGTCACTACGCTGCTCCAGATCAATGCACGACTGCGTGATATAGAAGCACATGGAGGACCGGAATCCGAGATCAGGCGGGTGCACGAACTGGCGGAGGATTTCAGAAGCAGGATCACAGATCTGCCGTTTAAGCTTTTTTCTGAAAGGCCGTCGAATGCGGTTACTTCTCTATATACGGAAGATATCTCCGCAAAAGAGATATTTACCGCACTCAAAGACGAATATGGTATATGGATATGTCCGAACGGCGGAGACTTGGCGGAACGCGTATTCCGTGTGGGACATATAGGTAATCTGAAGACAGAGGATAACGAAACTCTGGTGGATGCGCTCCGCGATTATCTGCATAAGCGAGGCTTCTGAATAACATCGATTTCTTCGAAAGCAACCTAAGGTAGATAGAATTGGATAATCCTACTTATAGAATAGAAGATGACTTTTATAAACCGGAAACCCGCTGGGACTTCTATGTATCGGAAAAGCGGAAGAAGGTCTGGGCAAAAGAGCTCGAGATCCTGCTTGTGTTTGATTCCATATGCAAAAAACACGGACTCAGGTACCGCCTGGATGGAGGAACGCTCCTCGGAGCAGTCCGTCATGGCGGATTCGTGCCATGGGATGACGATCTGGACGTGGATATGACCAGAGCAGAGTATGAGCGTGCCCGTGCGATCATGAAAGAAGAATTGCCTTATCCGTATGAGTGGCAGGATCTCTATACGAATCTGAGCTTATGTACTCCCGAGCAGATCACGTCTACGCATATGCTTCCTTTTGCTAAAATACGCAATCGGGAGACTACTGCGATCGAACCTCCGGCCATGCCGGTGGAAATAAACCAGGGCATATGGATGGATATCTTCATTTTCGACGAGGGCTATGACGGACAGGGAATCACACCTGAAGTCCTGCAGATGGAAAAGGAACTGTATGTTGCGACATTCGGCGTTCAGCGCCTGAAGGATAAACTGGTTTCACCTGATTATGCTTCTGCGGTCCCCAAGGAAGATCTTAAGACCATATTGCAGCTTCCCGTCATTGAGAGATTTAAGATATATGAGGAAACCCTGCTTTCGCTCGCGGGACAGTCTACCAAATACGCCTATCAATATCTCGAGGTTTTGAAAGATACCCCGGGATTCTCCAAGACATATCACGATGAGATCATAGAAATGCCTTTTGAAGGCTTCCCGATGCCGGTTCCCGCCGGGTACCATGAATTCCTGACGGAGTGGTTCGGAGACTACAGCGTGCCCTACGTCAGATCCGAGCATAAGGTGATTTTCAATCCGGATGTACCGTATACGGATTATTTCGAACATCCGGACAGATATATAGACAATTTAAGCCTGGGGTGTGATGACTGATGACTTTTGATGATTCTTTTTTTGAAGGTGAGGAAAGAAACGGCTTCTATATCCGTCCCATGATGAAGCGCGTGTGGGCGGTGGAGCTGGAGATAGTATCGGTTCTGGCTGAGATATGTGAACGCCACAATATCAGATGGTTCGCCGACAGCGGGACTCTGCTGGGGGCGGTCCGTGAGAAAGGATATATCGCATGGGATGACGATATCGATCTGGCTATGCTCCGTCCGGATTACGAGGTCTTTCTCAAATATGTGAGAGAAGAACTGCCGGAAGGATGGTTACTTCGGAACAGCAGGTGGGATCCGGCACCTTATTCTCATACACTGAATATCTTCAATTCCGACCGGATCAGGATAGATCCCGGATTTCTCGAGCAAAACCACGGGTGTCCCTATGGAGTGGGCATCGATATCTGTGTGCTGGATCTTTTGCCCGTGGATGAGGAAGAGGAGGAGGTGTTCAGGCTTCTGGCAACTATGGCATATGATTGCTTCACGCTTTCACAGTCAGGTTTACTGCCGGATGAATGTGATGATGAGGTGAAGGAGCGTATACAGGCCCTGGAGGAGACTTCGGGACTTGAGTTTGACAGATCTGTGCCGGTCAAACCACAGGCATTGCAATTCGCCGATCAGATATCCGCCATGTATTATGATGATCCTCAGGCTGCCGATGTGGCGATCATTCCTTTCTATACTCCCAATAAATATAACAGGAAGCCTGCTTCGGCATACGCATCCACGATAATGATGCCCTTTGAGAATATGATGCTTCCTGTTCCCGCAGGCTACGACACAGTACTCCGTGTGGCATACGGGGATAATTATATGACCCCGGTACATGCGGCTCCGGCACATGAATATCCGAACTTTGCGGCTGAAGAGAGAATGCTTCGCAGGCACTTTGAGGAGCAGGGAGTGCCTTTTCCTGCTGAATTTGAGTGATATTTCGGGTTACATAAAAAAATTTGAAATTTGGGGTTAAGTAATTGAAGGGTCGTCCGATATATAAGGTGTAACGAAGTAAAAAAGGCGAACGGATTCGCAATATACAAACGGATCAAAAAACTATATTGCGGATTCGTTGGATTCAGATAAGGACACGGTCGCACGGAGGCGCCACCTTCAAGGAGGATAAAAAATGGTAGTACAGCACAATCTTACAGCAATGAACTCAAACAGAATGCTCGGTCTTACAACTAACTCACTTGCCAAGACTACAGAGAAGCTTTCTTCCGGTTATAAGGTTAACCGTGCAGCCGATGACGCAGCAGGCCTTGCAATATCCGAGAAGATGAGACGTCAGATCAGAGGTCTTACACAGGCATCAGCCAACGCACAGGACGGTATCTCCTGCGTACAGACAGCAGAAGGTGCACTGAATGAAGTACACGACATGCTGCAGAGAATGAACGAACTGGCAACCAAGGCTGCTAACGATACCAACACCACAGAGGATCAGGACTACATCAACATGGAAGTTCAGGCTCTGAAGAGTGAGATCAACCGTGTTGCATCAACAACTACATTCAACCAGCAGAACCTGTTAGACGGTTCCTTCACAGGTAAGCACTTACAGGTAGGTGCTGAGAGCGGACAGTACATCGACATCAGCATCAAGCCTATGACAGCATCCGGACTGGGCATCACATCTACATTCAGCGTATCAACCCAGACCAAGGCTGCAGCAGCTATCAGCACTATCAAGGCCGCTATCTCCAGTCTGAACAGACAGAGAGCTGCACTCGGTGCTATCCAGAACAGACTTGAGCACACCATCAAGAACCTTGACAACATCGCAGAGAATACACAGGCAGCTGAGAGCCAGATCCGTGATACCGATATGGCAACAGAGATGGTTAGATACTCTAACAACAACATCCTTTCTCAGGCAGGTCAGTCAATGCTGGCACAGTCCAACCAGGCTAATCAGGGTGTTCTCTCACTCCTCGGCTAATACGAGTAAGATAACCTACATCATTAGACATAAGGGAGTCGCTGACGCGACTCCCTTTTTATAGTATAATTTCTAGTATGAAAGTCACTCCGATAACCGATGAATACTATAATCCCGAAGTACGGGAAGGGTTCCGTATAGCTGAGATGACCAAGAGGTACTGGGCCGTCCAGCTGAAGGTCCTGTGTGCGATCGACAGCGTATGTGAGAAGCATGGCCTCAGATGGTTCGCAGAGTTCGGTACGCTGATCGGTGCGGTGAGGCATCGTGGATTCATCCCTTGGGATGATGATACCGATATTGCCATGTTCCGTAAGGATTATGAGCGTTTCCTCGAGGTGGCGCCGGCTGAGCTTCCGGCGACATACCGTGTGTTCGATGTTACGAATGAACCCGGATATGATGATCCTCTCGGGAGAGTGGTCAATAACGGCAGGATACAGTTTGATCCCGCTTATTTGAGTGAATACTGCGGATGCCCGTATACTGCCGGAGTGGATATATTTCTTCTGGATGGCATATATGATGATCCCGATCTGGAGCAGGACAGGTGTGACAGAGCGATGGAGCTTCGCAGGGCATATGATATGGTCGCCGGTGGCGGCAGAGATCTGCCGGAGTGCAGGGCGCTTCTTGGGCGTATCCGATCGCGATATGATGTGGCGCTCCCTGTGAATGACGAGCTCGGACACAGACTGGCCGGGATGATATGGCGGAATTATGCGGAATGCAATGCGGAGAGCTCAACATACGTCTCATATATGAAGGGGTGGACCGCGTACAGGGCATATAAACGCGAGCGATCCTGGTATGACCGGACTGTTTATCTGCCTTTTGAGAATCTGGAGATACCGGTTCCGGCGGAATATGATGCCGTGCTCCGTGCGGAATACGGTGATTATATGCGTATAGACCGTGGGGGCGGGGTGGCACATCCATATCCTGTATACCGTATGCAGCAGGAGATACTGCTCGATCATCTGTCTTCCCATCCCGATGACAGACTATCCGCATATATACATTCCACCGCTGATAAGCATATGGAGCATGATGCTAAATGCACCGAGATATTCAATATGTGTGATCAGGTCACTGAGATGATACGGACCAAAGCAGCCGGAGATCAGGCATCGTGTCATGCGCTTCTGCAGGGCATGGCTTCGTTGCTGGATAGCTTGACTGACATGGTCAAAGCAGATTACAGCACGGATTCTGTGGCTGTTCACAGGATTGAGAAAGTACGTGAGCTGATCGATAAGGCCGGTGTACAGGGGGCATCGGATCCTGCCGGAGTTGATGTTCCGGATCCCGTCGCTGCCATCGAAACGGAACTGTCTGCACTCAGAGCCGATATCACCGAACTATATCGCGGACATGGTCCGATAGAGACGGGCGAACCGACGACTCATAGGAGATACATATGAATGACAAACCCATAGAAATGATCATCCCCACCATCCCGAAGGATTACGGCAGAGTAAAACGTGATCTGAAGTCTTTTTTCGAACTGCTTCCGATCAGCCGGATAGTGTTCATAGGGCCCGCGGAGCTCGAAGACCCCGTGACGGCTGATGCGGCGGAGGCAGAGTTGACTGACAGAGTCACTTTCATGAACGAGAATGATATCATATCGTTCAAAGCGCTGTATAATGCCATGGAGAACCGGATCAGGGCCGATGGTTATCTGATAGGAGAGAATTCGCGTCCCGGGTGGTATTATCAGCAGTTCCTGAAGCTTGCGTACGCAAACGTGTGCGGAACCGACTACTATATGTCGTGGGATTCCGACACTATACCCCTTCGCCGTGCAGCCATGTTTGACGCTTCGGGCAGGCCTTATTTCGATACCAAGCGTGAGTATAACCCCGGGTATTTCAAGACGATAAAGAACCTCTTCGGAATGGAGAAAGTTTATGACCAGTCGTTCATCTCGGAGCATATGCTTTTTGATGCAAGGCTGGTGAGGGAGATGACAGAAGAGATCGAGGCCATGGATCTGCCCGGAGAGCGTTTCTACGAAAAGATCTTCTATGCGATCGACATAGACAACATGAAGCTCGGATTCTCCGAGTTCGAGACATACGGAACCTGGGTCACCGTCAGACATCCCGACGCATACGCTTTCAGGGAGTGGAAATCCATGCGCAGGACGAATCTTTTTACGGACAGTCATGATCTGACCCGTGATGACATCAGATGGCTTGCGCGCGACTATGATGCTGCCAGCTTCGAGAGCTACCATCCCCTGATCCCGGATTTGGCCGAGCTTTTCAGAAATAAAGAATACCGCCGCAATGTCTCTGCAGCCGAGCTGTATCAGGCTGTGGTCGAGAGTGGGATGTTCGGCGAGTATGTTAACGGGATGATCAAAGAGGGCGATCTGTTCGTTTCGGCATGACTTCAGTGTATTATGATCAGCATTATTTCTTTTGGAACCGGTGAGAAAAAAGAGTATACCGCGGACCCCATCTATTCGTATGTATATGAGGATCCGACCGCAGAAGCGCTGCTCCGCCTGACAGAGGACAGAGCTGATGACGATTGTCTGGGCATACTGGCCGGCGGGCGTTTTTTCGTAAGAAATGAGCAGCCGCTGACGGGACCCTATATCGGTCGGATTATGGAGCATTACGATGCCATCCTGCCGTTTGAAGCAGGGCAGAGATTCGAGCCCGGGGCGTTCGTGATGCGGTGCGGTGAGCTGCGTAGATTCCTGAGTACAGCTACCGGTGCCGGCGATACTCAGCAGATGGATGCAACCGGCATCGGCACCGATATTCGTGCAGATTCCCCTGAATTTGTATCACGGCTCAGGACATATATCATCGAGAAACACCTGCATGTCAAATGCGAGTGCACGGTACGTACCGATCCCGAGATATGGAATACCGGATATCAGAGGATCGAAGTCATACAGAAGTATTTCGATGCAGTTCTGGGCGAGTACATAGGACTGCGGCGTGAAGCGGGATTTGATGACTGCTTTGCAGAGGATGATCCGTATCAGGGTGATTTCGACGGCAGAACACCTGTATGGATATGCTGGTGGCAGGGGGTGGATGAGGCTCCGGAACTGATCAGTGCATGCCTGTCCTCAATAGAGAGAAACCTGCCGGACAACACACAGACTGTCCTGATTACTCAGGATAATTTCAATGAGTATGTGACGCTTACTCCCGCGATATACGAGAAATTCAGACGGGGGATGATATCGGTGACGCATCTGTCGGATATACTCAGGGCCGAGCTCCTGTACAGATACGGCGGTATGTGGATCGATGCCACTTACTTTGTGTCCGGACCGGTCTCATCTTCGCTTCTTGACAGTGATCTGTATACGCTCCGTTTTGATCCGCCGCTGTGGGGCATGGATATCCAGCGCGGGCGATGGACACTGTCTCTGCTGATAGCGCGTAAGCATCATCCGGCTATGCAGTTCCTGATGGAGGGTTTGTGGCTGTATTGGGAGCAGGCCGATGAACTGGTAGATTATTTCACGGTCGATTATGTATGTGACGCGGGCTACAGGCATATAGATGTGATCAGGGAGGCTTTTGACAGGATCCCTCCGGCACCTCCCGCCGTGTATGATATGCAGCTGATGATGAATCAGAGGATATCCGGGAAAGGGGCAGAGCGCCTTGCCTCGGATTCCGTATTATATAAGATCAACCGACGTAATGAGTATGCAGCTCAGACCGGACATGGTTTCGAGACTTATTACGGATATATGGTAAATGGCATCAGCGGTAGCCGGGAGCCGGATCCGGTCGGGATACCATATTCATCGGATGGTACTCCAGTCAAGATCCCGTGTTCATCGGAGGGGGATCTGGTCCGTGCCATACGGGAGATCAACCCCGAACTCATCATAGATGTCGACGGATATTATGAGAGAAGCGGAAGGATTTCGAGAAGCATGCTGGATGATATCATCCTGCATCCACTGAGGATAGAGGTGCTTAAGTCCGAAGTGGCAGAGCCGGAGAAGACGGCAACCGGCCGGGAAAAGACAGTGACCGATGGCGTGCAGGATAATGGCACGGCAACCGTCATGTACAGCCCTGTGTATGACGGAGTGGCAGCAGGCCTGCCCGATACAGAACCGGTCGCAGAGATCATCATAGACGGAAAATACAGGATGAAATGTTATGAGTGAATATATCAAAGGTCTGATAAGCGTGATAGTACCGGTCTATAACGCCGGGCGTACCGTGGAGAGATGCGTGGCCAGTCTGCTCAATCAGACATACCGCGATCTCGAGATCATCATGGTGGATGATGCATCCGTCGATTCGTCCAGGGATGTGCTGATGCGTCTCGAGCAGTCCGATCCCGACCGCATCATGGTCATATGCAACGATGAGAATGCAGGCCCGGGAGGTGCGCGTAACATAGCCTTGCAGTATGCACGCGGTGAATTCATAGGTTTCGTCGACAGTGATGATTATGTGCAGTCGACATTCTATGAGAAACTGATCGCCGAGATGCGTTTCGGTGATCACGATATCGTGGATTGCGGTTATTTCAACGAGGCGCAGGACAAAGCGATGCTGCACACCGGGAGAGATACACGCGGTGTGCTGAGTGATGCACAGAAGTGCGATCTGATCGTGAGCGGCGGATATCTGTGGTCCAGATTGTATCGCAGGGAACTGCTGGAAAACAGCGGGATCATTTTCCGTGAGAAATGCATACTTGAGGATGCCGAGGTGCTCGTATCGCTGATCGCACATGCGAGATCCGTCGGTGCGGTGGAGGAGACTCTGTACTGGTATGCGGCTTTGGAAGGATCGGCATCAAAGAAAAACACCGCTGCCTCCTATATAGAGAATATCATCGGAGCCATGCAGGCCCTGCACGGACTGAGAGACAGTCTCGATAACTATGAAGCGCTTCGTTCCGCCATAGAGTGCGAGATCATTCAGATGTACGGATACGGTGTGGTGATGGCACTCAAGGATGCACAGAGCGGCCCCACGATCGACACACTCAGAGCACTTAAAAAACTTCGTGATATACGACTGGCTGCAGCTGCTCCCGGATACGATAACCGGTATGTATCCGCTAAGATCGAGAGGGCTGATATCGATGTGATGAAGGCCAATGATGAGGATCCGAAAGCACTGATATACAAAGTGACCGGGCGGGCAGTAACTGAGGCAGGCAGTGACACGGCTTCGATGCCGGATACTGTTACAGGCATAAAGTCCGTTACCGGTGCCGCCGGAAAGTCCGGCACACATAGATACCGCCTGGCCGCCGCTCTTATACAGAAGAACGAGGCACGGTATCTGAAGGAATGGATCGAATACCATATCCTCATGGGCGTGGAGTATTTCTATGTATATGATCACGGCAGTACGGATGATTCCGTAAGCATATGGCAGCCCTATATCGAGCGCGGGCTGGCTGAGCTTACAAATGTCACCGGTGAGCACCATCCGGCCCAGATGCAGAGCTACAATGATGCGGTTAAGCGCAGCCGTGATGTGGCCGAATATCTCGCACTTATCGATGCGGATGAATTTCTGATCCCTGTGAAGCATGACAGAGTGATCGATGCCATAGAGGATATATTCAGAGCATATGAGGAGACTCCTTTTAAATTTCCCGGATCATGTGCCGCGGGAGGTATCGGCATCAACTGGAGAGTCTACGGTACATCGGATCATGAGGCACCTGCGGAAGGTCTCGTGATAGACGAATACAGGTATCGAGGGCCCGACGACCTGATGATCAACTGCCATATAAAGAGCATAGTGAAGCCGGAGTGCGTGAAGACGATCATCAATCCCCATTTCGCGATATATGAGGAAGGCTACTGGTGCATAAGCGAGCACGGATCACTCATACCGACAGCCTTTTTCTACGATTCGAGATGCGATATCCTCAGAGTCAATCACTACTATACGAAGTCCGGACAGGAATATCGCGAGCGTCGCCTGGGTTATGTGCGTAAGGAAGCAGGCAGACAGAGGCTTGCAACAGAAGAGGAGATCACGCACACGAACGAAGTGTATGATGACTGCGCATGCAGATTCTCTGCGGCAGTTCGCGAAGCCATAGACGGATGCAGGACTGACTGAATAAAGAATGAAAAAAATCAGTGTAATAATCCCGTGCTATAACGTGGAAAAGTACATAGACAGATGTTTACAGTCGGTCACGGAACAGACCTTTTCGCTGAGCGATATGGAGATATTGTGCATCAATGATGCTTCGACTGACGGAACATTGGATAAGCTCAAAACCTGGGAAGAGATATTCCCGGATACCATAATGGTGATCGACTGTGAGGAGAACGGTCATCTGGGCAAGGCCCGCAATATAGGTCTCTCATATGCTGGCGGCGAGTGGATCGCTTTTATAGATTCCGATGACTGGATCGAGAGGGATTATCTGACTGCGCTCCATACGACTGCAGTGAGTGGCGCATATCAGCTGGTGGCATGCAGGGAGGAACGTGACAGTTCCGATTCGCTGACATACTTCGACGGACAGGGCGGCCCGGAACCGGAGGCAGCTTCCGACGGTAGCGTCACCGGAGAAAAAGTGATCCCCTATACGATCACCGGCACATCCGCGCGCCGCAGTTTTTTTATGAATCAGCCTCTCAAACTGTATGCATGGGGACGGCTCATCCGACGGGATTTCCTGATCGAAAATGAGCTTTTTTTTCCCGAGCATCTCGCATATGAGGATATCGTATGGGGCAACCTCGTCAATATGTATGTAGAGAGTGCGGCTCTCATAGACCGTGCGATGTATCACTACTATGTGAATCCGAATTCGATAGTCCTTAAGAAAAACGAAGCATACCATATAGATCATATCTCGACTCAGGAGATCATGTGGGCCCAGCTTATCGGACGCGGATTCGGAGACGACTATCTCACGGAGATACAGTATGAATACCTCTATGACGGTTATCTGGGCA
Source organism: Lachnospiraceae bacterium (assembly GCA_017450485.1). Taxonomy (GTDB): domain Bacteria; phylum Bacillota; class Clostridia; order Lachnospirales; family Lachnospiraceae; genus XBB2008. The sequence continues at coordinate 43,410 of JAFSTN010000008.1, read as the reverse complement.
TGCTGAAGATCCTGGCACTCAGGTATGACGAACCGTCATATTCATATTTCCGTCTTCTGCAGGAACTGACACGAGCGAAGGTGCCTGCGGATATGTGCGGGCGTTTTGCCTCAGATCCCGGGATACCGGAGCTGCACAGGCTTCTCTTCGGCATGATCCACAGGTATGTATCCCGTGACGGATTCATGCAGTTGATGGAGATACTCCGGAAAGGAGGTCTGTAGATGGAGGATACCATGGATAAGAGCCTGCAGATGTCCGGCACCGGAGTTGCGGTCAGTGTGATAATCCCATGCTACAACGTGGAGAGATATATAGACAGGTGCCTGGATTCCGTGCTCGCACAGACTTTTCCCTCAGGTTCGATGGAGATCATATGCGTGGATGATAAGTCGACGGATGATACGCTCCGTCACCTGCGCATCTATGAGGAGAAATATCCCGGCTTGATACGCGTCATTGCACAGGATGAAAACGGCCGGCAGGGCAGAGCCCGTAACGTGGCTTTAGGTGAAGCAAAGGGTGAGTGGATAGCTTATGTTGATTCCGATGACTGGGTTGAGCCGGACTATCTTGAGCGTATGTATGCCTGCATCGGATCGGGAGATAAGGATTTCGATGTGATCCAGTGCGGTTATGATCGTGATTTCTCGGAGGAGCTTAAGCTTTTTGAACGCACAGCAGCAAAAAACGGTGACAGTCCCGACGGGACCGGAGCCGGCTGCGTTGAGTCTGCGGGGTGCGGGCCGGGAGCGCACATCGTAACCGCGGAGTCCACAGAGGATCATAAAAGGTTCGTGCGAGAGCAGGTCCTGACCTATGCAGTGTATTCCAAACTCATCCGGAGAGATTTCCTGATATCGAACAGTATCTTTTTTCCGGAAGGACTTGCATATGAGGATATCTACTGGGGCGGTCTGATGAATATCTGCGCATGCTGTGTGTGCCTTACAGAAGATAAGCTTTATCACTATTTCGTAAACAGAGAGTCAACGCTGCTGTCGGCCGGGGCAGGTTATCACACCGATATGCTGACGGTTCAGGAACAACTGTGGAATGAATATATCCGTCGCGGATTGATGGAAACTTACGGAGATGAGATCAGGCTGGAGTTTGTCTACAGCTGCGCTCTCGCTTTCTGGAAGATCATAGCACTCAGATTTGAGGAGCCGCCGTATAATCTCTATCAGCTGCTATGCACTTATACACAGACGCATATCCCGGATATATGGGAAAACCCTTATGTGAAGCAGGGAGTGTTGCCGGAGCTCTACACGCTTATGCTGCAGAGTCTGTTCAATCCTCTGGGCCGTGAACAGTTCGCCGGGTTTGCGAAGAATATAAAGACAATAGGGATCTAGTCGAATTCCGACAGTATCCCGGACAGTTTTGCGGCATAGTTGAATTCCGATTCGAGTACAGGCTGCGCGTGTCCTGCTATCCGGGCGCGCGCATCTTCGTTTTCCAGATACCAGGCGGCTTTTTCAACCGCATCTTCCGGAGAAGTATACATGATGAGATCCTCGCCGTCGGTGAAGTATTCGGCGAGTTCGGGCTGCCAGTTTGAGAGCAACACACCGTCACATGCCAGGATATCTAGACTGCGAAGAGGTATGCCGGATATGATGCTTCGCAGTGTCGGGCACAGATTGAGACGGCTGGCTGCGAAGACCAGAGGCATCTGTTCGTGGTATTTCACGGGGCCCATGAATCTGACATTGCTCTCAAAAGGATATTCCTTCGTAGAGTAGAATTTCATATCGCACATACTGCCCAGTGTGTCGATCAGAGTGACACGCTCCGCATACGTAATCTGTTTCTGTATGGCAAAGGCAAGACCTTTGCGGTTTAGAGTGTCGGCCTCTCCGTTTCCGAGCGCCGCATACTGTGCGTTGATCCTGTCCAGTATATCATCGGTTATGGTCATGGACAGCAGATCCGTTCCGTAGAATTCTATCTGCGTGTTCATGATGCCTTCTATATATCCCTTCAGATAATCGTCGAGCGGAGCTATAAGTCCCTCGAGTGATGCGTTATAGAGTGAACCGACGAAGCTTACGTCAGCTTTATATTTGTTCAGCGCTCCGGATCTTGCACCGTCCTCGATCACTTTTTTAACACGCCGTGTATTGACGGCGAGCGGGCTGTATAAAACGTTGGAGTGTCCTTTTTTGTGATAAGTCTCCACCTCTGCCCGGTCGAAAAGCCATATCCGGTTCGTGTCGTAATCAAAATAATCCTCAAGCCCCTTGGCAAGCGGAGAATCGCAGCTCCACGATACGTACGGGATGTCATGGTCATGTGCAATCACGGCCACGAGGGGAAAGAAGTTCACGCTGAATATGATGTCGCAGGGCTTCTCACGCAGCTTGCGTGTGAACCTGTCGACAAAGAAATCATCCTCGTATCGGTTGTCGAAGTGGTAGTAGGCTGTGCGTACCGTATGCCCCATCGACTTCAGCGCATCGAGGATATCGTCATACAGGTAGCTTCCCATATCGTAAAATAATATGTTCATATGCGTTATGCGTATTTGTGGCTGTCGAAAACGAAAGCCGTTATTTCCTTTATCTCATCCGGAATATCATCCGGCATTTTCTCCATAGTGGTGATCTCGGGAATATCGGGGTACTTATCCTTAAGTGCGGTAGCGCGGTCAGTATCCGGACACACGAATGTCATGAGCAGACTGAGCTGCCTGGCCAGATAACGCTCGTTGGTCAGATCCCCGGACAGCAGGAGATGAAGCTGCCTGCAGTGTATCAGATTATAGGACACCGCATCCGTGAGCGTGCACATCTCAAAGCCTTCGAGATCCTCGGTGATCATGAGATCGGGCGCATATTCCCGTATTTCTTTCATGATATTGCGCACATCACCCGGAGCACGATAGATGCCGGCATATGCATGGCCGCGGCATTCCAGCGCTTCTTTTATTTCTTTTTCCGCTTTATGCAGTTTTCCGGCGGTACTTCCTATCATTAACACTTTCATAACCCCGATTATAAACTATAGCCGGTAACTTGAATAGCCACCCCGTTAGGGATATAATCAAAGAGTTCGGTTTTAATTTTATTTTTCAGGAGGATGACATGAGCAAAAGTTTTGAAGATCTGCTTTCCCGGGTAGAGAAATGCAGCAAAAAGAAGCTGTCCGTAGCATGTGCACAGGACAAGGCCGTACTGGAAGCAGTGAAGGCCGCTAAGGAGCGTAACATCGCCGATTCCATACTGGTAGGTGATGAGGATCAGATACGTGCGATAGGTGCCGAGCTCGGTATGAACATGGATGAGTATGAGATCATCGATGAGAAGGATACCGTAGCTGCATCTCTTAAGGCTGTATCACTGGTTCACGACGGAAAAGCAGATATGTATATGAAGGGTCTGTTGGATACGAAGACCTTCTTAAAGAGCGTGCTTGATAAGGAAGTGGGACTGCGTACCGGTTCGCCTCTTTCTCATGTATGCGTATTCGAGATCAAGGGCATCGACAGGCTGCTGTTCCTGACGGACGTGGCTTTCATGCCTTATCCGACACTCGAGGATAAGAAGTGGATCATCAAGTATACCGTGGATATCGCGAAGGCCTGCGGCGTAGAGATGCCCAAGGTTGCTCCCCTCGCGGCAGTTGAGGTGGTTAATGAGAAGATGCCCACTACGGTTGAAGCAGCAGAGCTCACCAGACTGAATGAGGAAGGCGAGATCACGGGATGTATCGTTGACGGCCCGCTGTCCTTGGATATCGCACTCTACAAGGAAGCAGCTGAAGAAAAGGGTGCTTTGGGACGTAAGGTTGCAGGCGATGCCGACATCCTCCTTTTCCCTGACATACATGCAGGTAACCTTGTATATAAGGCCATCGTACACATGGCTGACATGAAGAACGGCAATATACTGACAGGTACCAAGGCTCCCGTGATCCTGACATCCAGATCGGATAACTGCGAGACCAAGGTTAATTCCATCGCTCTGGCAGCAGTAGTTGCAGAGAGCATGAAGTGATCCGCCGCACGCTGTAAGCGGCCGGCAGACAGAAAGGAGATAAAATGGCAATTCGTTCACTGATAATCAATCCCGGATCGACATCTACCAAGATAGGTGTGTTTGATGATGAGAATCTGGTATTCGACGAAACACTGCGTCACTCCACCGAGGAGATCGCACGTTACGAGACTATCGTTGACCAGAAAGACTTCCGTAAGGACATCATCGTGAACTTCCTGGAGTCAAAGGGTATCGATTTGAAGAGCTTCAACGTGGTGGTGGGACGCGGCGGCATGCTCAAACCCATCCCCGGCGGTACATATCCCGTAACCGATAAGCTGCTGGAGGATCTGAAGGTAGGTGTGAGCGGACAGCATGCATCCAACCTCGGCGGTATTCTGGCCCGTGAGATCGGTGATTCCATCGGAGTACCTTCGTATATAGTCGATCCCGTGGTAGTGGATGAGCTGGAGCCCGCTTCCAGACTTTCCGGTGTACCGGAGCTTCCCCGTGTATCCATTTTCCATGCGCTTAATCAGAAGGCTGTAGCCAGAAGATATGCTGCGGAAGTCGGCAAGAAGTATGAGGATCTGAACCTGATCGTCGTACATATGGGCGGCGGTGTATCCGTAGGACCTCACAAGCACGGACGTGTGGTTGATATCAACAACGCACTTGACGGAGACGGTGCTTTCTCACCTGAGAGAGCAGGCGCCGTACCTGTCGGAAGCCTTGTGAAAATGTGCTTCTCCGGTAAGTATACCGAGAAGGAAGTATATAAGAAGCTCGTTGGTAACGGCGGTTTCAATGCATATGTGGGTTCCAATGACATGCGCGATGTCGATAAGATGGTTGACGAGGGCAATGCTGATGCCAAGCTCGCAAGAGATGCATTCATCATGCAGATGAGCAAGGATATCGGCTCCATGGCCTGCGTACTGCAGGGCAAGGTCGATCAGATCATCGTGACCGGCGGTATCGCATATGACAAGGTAGTGGTACAGGCACTGAAGGACAACTGTGAGTGGATCGCTCCTTTCACCGTATATCCCGGAGAAGATGAGCTGCTGGCTCTCGCTCAGGGCGGCTTACGTGTCATGAACGGCGAGGAGAAGCCCGGAGAGTATTGATCCCCGATGATCAAAGTTCGATGATAGATAATCGATAATCAATAAACAATCAGCACCCCGACGGAATTCTCAACTTAAGTGTTGACGAAGGTACATCGGGGTGCTATTCTTTGGTTATGCGAACAACCGATTGCGCATATTACCTGATATCCGGGCGCAAGATTACTGTAATCTTTGCGGGGATGTTTTATGACTATAGATGATATAGCAAGAGAACTGAATATATCGAAGACTACCGTATCCAGGGCACTTTCCGGCAAGGGACGTATCTCGCCCTCGACCAGACAGCGTGTTATGGCTTACGCAAATGACGTGAATTATAAGCCCAGCGCGATAGCGAAGAGTCTTGCTACATCCAGGACCATGAATATCGGTTTCGTGATGCCGGATGAATCCGATGTCGTGGATATGCCGTTTTTCCAGACATGTCTGTGGGGTGTGACCACGATGTCGGCGCGTAAGGACTACGATGTATTCATTTCGATGGTGAGCGCAACCGATATCTCAGGATTGATGAGACTGGTTGAAAACAGCAAGGTGGACGGGCTTCTGCTCGGACGTACATATACGAATGACAAGGCTATCGCATATCTGCAGGAGAAAAAGGTCCCTTTCGTGACTATCGGATCGACCGATGTGGAAGGCGTTATACAGGTAGATAACAATGACCGCGGAGGCTGTACCGATCTGACCAGTCTGCTGCTCCTCAAAGGGTTGAAGAGACTTGCTCTGATCGGCGGTGATTCCACTTATGTGGTAAACAATAACCGCCTGAACGGATTCCTGGATGGCTATGACCGTGCCGGCCTGACTCCTGATGAGAGTCTGATCCACATGAACGTGAACGGCATGTATATGATAGAGAAAACGGTGAGGGATCTGCTCGAACAGCGTGTGGACTGCATCATAGGCATGGACGATTCCATATGCAACTCGATCCTTACCAATCTTGTGAAGATGAACCTGAGTATACCCGAGGATATCAAGGTTGCGTCGTTCTTCAACACATCCATACTTGATCATAACAAACCTTCGGTCACTTCGCTGAAGTTCGACGTGGCGAAGCTTGGTATGACGGCCTGCGAGCGACTGTTCGACCTGATAGACGGCCGCCCCGTGAAACCCGTGACCCTCATGAACTACGAGGTGCTCATGAAGGAGAGCACACAGGTAATGTAAGAAGGGGTGCGTAGCACGGAAATGATTTCTCCGTCTCGAATGAAGTGGATCTACATCCGGCACAGTGCAGATATGGTTTGCTTCAGGGCATCCGGAGACGTCGGTGCTAAGTGAGGTACTTCACGAACGTAGCATCCGCTACGTCGGAGTATGAGCGGGAGCGCCCCTGAAAGCAAATTATATCTACGCTGTAACCGGCAATTGCAACTAATCATTTACAGGAGGAAAAATGGACAAATTCATAGTTAATATTATCCACCGTCCGGAGATGGTGCCCGAATATGCCGAGAAAGTCACCGGACACGGCAAGTCCGAGGACATCGGCCGCAAGGCACTGCTCACCGAGAGCCTTGACATCTTCAAATTCCAGCAGGAGACCGCTCATAAGAACGGGTTGAAGACCACGATACAGATGACCTATGCGAGCCTTTTCAACGAGGAAGCCATCGCCATCGCGAAGGCCGATCACGAGCAGTACGGCGATGAGATCGCACTGACTCTGCTGGGGCTGCCTTGCAAGGAATTCCGCGAGAAATACAAGACCAAAGACTTCTGCATCTGGATGTTTTCCATGGAAGACAAGAAGTCGATCGTGGATGATGTGTTCGGCAAGTTCCACGATATCTTCGGTTTCTGGCCGGAGTCAACCGGATCCTACTATATGGATGCGGAGCTGGTGAACTATATCAAAGAGAAATATCCGTCGGTCAAGTGTGCGGTAGCCACATGCTGGGAGGAAGGCCCGAAGGCATATCATACCTGTAACAACTCATGGTATACCCTGATGGACGGCGGTCCGTGGAATCCCTGGATCCCCTCCAAACAGAATATCCACGCACCTGCGGCAAACGAAGCAGAGGACTCAGGGATAGTGGCCATACCGCATCTGTCGAGAGACCTGATAGCCTGCTATGACGGCAACGGCTCGAACTTCGGCACACATCCTCAGAATGTGCTGCGCGGAATGATCTATGATACGAAGACCTGGGAATATCCGTACCTCTACAACCTGATCGATCAGTACCGCGATCTGCAGAAGTACAACAATGGCTACTCATATAACATGATGTTCGTCGGCCCCGGATGGCTTAATAAGATGGGACGCTGGGAGTGCCCTTACGAGCTGTTGAAGAAGTCGTATGAGGACGGAATGGCATATTACGGCAAGCTTAAGAAGGAGCATAAGCTTGAGGATATGACAATGGCTGAGTTTGCCGATTATTTCCGTGAGAAAAAGACCTACACCGAACCTGAGTGTGCTCTGTGGCGCGATATACTTTACGGCTCCGACAAGCAGCTGTTCTGGTATTGCGATCCGTATATGAGAGCCTGCGTAAATATGTATCAGGGCGGTGCACTCGTGGATCTGCGTCCGTATGCGGCTAAGCTGAACTGGCCTGTGGGCATAGGTACTCCTCACGTGCAGGATGCATCCTATCCGTTCCTGATCCAGGAGAAATACAGAGCCGGATACTTTACACACTACGCCGGAGAGGGAACCATCAGATCCGCGAAACTCATATATAATGGCGAGGAGGTGGATCTCGCACTCTGCCGTACATCCGCACAGTTCTCCGAGGAGAAGCTGGAGGGTGGTATGAAAAAGCGCATACTTACGCTTAAGCCTGTGGAGATCGAATTCAGCGACCTGACCGTGGAACTGCAGACCAGAGTCATATTCACCGAGGATACCGGAGAGATCACCTATGAGAGGCGGATACTCTCCATGAGCGATCCCGATGCGTCAGTCACGCTCAATGAATATATGGTGGCATGCTACGGAACCACGGAGTACCCCGAGGATATGACATCACTGACACTGAGCATAGATGGCCCCGAGGGACACAGGGATATCGAGTACGCATACAAGTGCCGTGAAGATGAGATGAAGGGTGCGGACAGTGTGTCCTGCGTGATCCCGCCCGTAGAGACACGTGTATCCATGGGCTGCAGCGACGGGAGCGCAACCGGGTACATCAGGGAGGGATATGCATTCTCACCGATGTTTACGCTGGGATATACCGGAGATATCAAGGATAAGGAGGTAGTGTCGACATGGCTCAGGCTGGAAAAGGCAAACTGAATTACAGATGTCCGTCGTGCTTCCTGCGCGATCTGGACATAGATATGTTCTATGATAAGGACAAAAAGGAGTACTACTGCATACGCTGTCAGTACACCGGTTCGGAAAAAGATGTCCTCAAACACAACGAGATGATCCGGTTCCGTTATAAGGATATGTATAAGCGGTTCACGAGTTTCGAAGTGTGACGGGACTGAGCGGATTCGAAAAAAGTATTGACACATACATTCACAAGCGTTACACTAACCAATGTAGACAATCGGTTGCGCAAATCATGAACCTGTTGTTGGGCCACCGGAAAGATTTCGCACCCGTAGTTATTACACCTACAATATTCAGGAGGAGAGAATATGAAAATGAAAAAGTTGGTAGCACTCCTTGCTACAGCAGCAATGACAATGTCTCTGACCGCTTGCGGCGGCGCAGCTGAAGCTCCCGCAGAAGCACCTGCAGCTGATACTGCTGCTGAAGAGACCACAGAGGCAGCAGCCGAGACCACAGAAGCAGCAGCTGAGACCACAGAGGCAGCTGATACCGCAGATATCGATTACGGTACAGGCGAGATCAAGGTTTGGGTTGCAGACAACGTAGTAGACTTTACTAAGGCTCAGATCGACAAGTTCGTAGGCGATCATTCAGAGTTCTCAGGCTACACCTTTACAGTAGAGGCAGTAGGCGAGGGCGATGCAGCCGGCAACATGATCACAGACGTTGAGGCAGGTGCAGACATCTATGCATTCGCTCAGGATCAGATCGCGAGACTGGTTACAGCAGGTGCTCTTGAAGAGGTTGCTCCCGAGAACGTAGATATGGTTACTTCACAGAACGATGCAGGTTCTGTTGCAGCAGCTACGGTAGGAAACACTCTTTACGCATATCCTCTTACATCCGATAACGGATACTTCTTATACTATGACAAGAGCGTCGTTACCGATCCTTCCACTCTTGAGGGCATCCTCGCAGACTGCGAAGCAGCAGGCAAGAGCCTTTACATGGAGATCAACTCCGGATGGTATCAGACAGCATTCTTCTTCGCTACAGGTTGCGAACTTACCTATGATACAGATGATCAGGGTAACTTCACCAAAGCTAATGTAACTTATGCTTCCGACAACGGTCTTATAGCACTCAAGAAGATGATCGATCTCAAGGAGTCCAAGGCATTCCAGAACGGTTCCGCTATCGGCGAAGCTACCAACGTAGCAGCTATAGTAGACGGTACATGGGATTCGGGTGCAGCTCAGGAACTCTTCGGTGACAACTACGCATGTGCTAAGCTTCCTACATTCCAGGGCGCTGACGGCAAGTCATATCAGATGAGCGGTTTCGGCGGTTTCAAGCTTCTCGGAGTTAAGCCTCAGGAAGATGAGAATAAGCTGATGGTTTGCGACGCTGTAGCAGCTTACCTTGCAGGTGAGGAAGTACAGCTGGCAAGATACAACGAAGTAGGTTGGGGTCCTTCCAACATCAACGCACAGCAGTCAGAGGCTGTTAAGTCCGACGTAGCTCTTTCGGCACTTGCAGAGCAGCTTGCATTCACCATTCCTCAGGGACAGTATCCCGGCGATTATTGGGGACTTGCAACATCTCTCGGCGACAGCATCATAAGCGGTGAGCTTACATCTTCATCCAGCGATGATGATCTGATGAAAGCACTTCAGGATTTCCAGGATACCTGCATTTCTTACGCACAGTAAATTGATTCTGAATCAAGTCCGTACTAAAATATGATTACGGATTGAAAGATAGATGAGGTCCGGTAACCAACTACCGGACCTCATTGTATCAGGGGGTTAAGGAGGTTACTTATGGGTAAAAGCAAAGGCAGGAAAACGGCAGGGTTTCCCGTGACGAATGTGTTTGCAACCGTAGGAAGCACATTCGTGACAGGAGACTGGAAGACTAAGGTTTCTTATCTGATTCTTGGTTTCGGACAGCTGCTCCGCGGACAGATAGTCAAGGGACTCGCCTATCTGCTCATGGAGGCTGGATTTATCTGGTATCTGGTGACGTTCGGACACAAATATGTATCGAAGATAACTACTCTCGGTACCGTTGAGACACAGAAGATCAGTCGTAAGACCGTGTACGGTGATAACAGCTTCCTGATCCTTCTGTTCGGTCTGCTGACCTTGTTTATCATTCTTTTCTTCGTAGTAGTCTGGTATATGAACATACTGGAGAACCGCAGCGAGGAAGAACTGATCAAGGCAGGCAAGACACTTCCTTCGAATAAGAAGGTCGTTTTATCTCTTTTGGATTCCAATTTTGACAAGACATTGCTCGCACTCCCTGTTCTGGGCGTATTCGTGTTTACGGTCCTTCCCATCGCCTTCATGGTCTGCGTGGCATTTACCAATTACGACAAGAACCATCAGGCTCCGACGAACCTTTTTACATGGGTGGGCCTTGAGAACTTCAGAAATCTGGTCTCTTTCGGATCTTCCGGATTCGGAGTGACATTCTTTAAGGTGCTGGCCTGGACCCTTGTATGGGCTCTGTTCGCCACTTTTATAGACTATTTCCTCGGCATGGCAGTGGCCATCCTTATCAATAAAAAGGGGATAAAGTTCAAGAAACTGTGGAGGACCATTCTGGTCATCACGATAGCGGTTCCGCAGTTTGTATCCCTTCTGTATGTCATGAAGATGTTTGCAAATGACGGACTTATCAACGGATATCTTCTCAAATGGGGGTGGATCAATTCCCCCATACCTTTCTGGACGAATCCGATGCTCGCCAGGGTCACGATCATCGTTGTCAACATCTGGATCGGCATACCGTATCTGATGCTGATCGCGACGGGACTTTTGATGAATATCCCCGAAGACCTCTATGAGAGTGCCCGTATCGACGGTGCGAACGGCTGGCAGATGTTTAAGTCGATCACGCTTCCGTATATGCTTTTTGTTACCGGCCCGTTTTTGCTTACGCAGTTTACGGGCAACCTGAATAACTTCAACGTCATATATCTGCTGACGCAGGGTAAACCGCAGTCCATGTCGCTCGTGGAGAATGCCGGTTCCACAGACCTGCTGATCACATGGCTGTATAAGATGACTGTCAACAATACCAACTACCGCATGGCTGCTGTCATCGGTATCATGGTATTCATAGTGACGGCTGTGACTTCGCTTGTCGTATATAACATGCTTCCGTCAGTTAAAGATGAGGAGGGCTTCCAATAATGAAAACAAAAAGAATGATAGGAAATGCGATCTCATATCTTGTACTGATAATCATAAGCATTGTATGGCTGTTCCCTTTTTTCGGACTTGTGCTTCAGAGCTTCAGATCATACGATCCGGCTGTTGAATACGGCGGAATGGTCAATTATCTGATACCGAAGACTTTCTCACTGGATAATTACAGATTCATCCTGTCGGGTGAGACGAACTTCCTGATATGGTACAAAAATACCATCATCATAGCTGTATTTGTATCGATACTTCAGACCGTCATCATTTTGTGCGTGAGCTACGCACTCTCCAGAATGAGATTTGCGGGACGTACATTCCTGATGAGATTCTGGCTGATCCTCGGTATGTTTCCCGGTTTCCTGACGATGATCTGCCTGTACTTCCTGCTCAAGCAGTTCGGACTGACACAGGCGGGTGCCGTACCCGGATTGATCCTGGTATCGGTGGCCAGCTCGGGCATGGGATATTATGTCTGCAAAGGGTATTTCGATACGATACCGAAGGCGCTTGACGAAGCTGCCATGATAGACGGTGCATCCCGGGCCAGAGTATTCCTGACCATGATCATCCCGATGAGTAAACCCATCATCATCTACACCGCTCTGGTTGCGTTCATGGCACCCTGGTGTGATTATGTATTCGCATCCTACGTGGCATTCGGACACGACTCCAGCTTCAACGTAGCCGTGGCCATGACCAGATGGGTATGGACGAACGACTATCAGGGCTATTTCACGAGGTTCTGTGCAGGCGGCATTTTGGTTGCGATCCCTGTGACCATACTTTTCATGTGCCTGCAGAAATACTATGTAGAAGGTGTTACAGGCGGTGCCGTTAAAGGCTGACCCGCTGCACGGATATATGAAGGACAGCAGAATAATCAAGTTTATATGCTTAACTGTAGCCACATGCCTGCTAACGGCATGTGGCTATTCGACTTCCGGACCTGCAGTCTCCGAACCTGCGGAATCCGATCCTGTTGAATCGGAATCGGCGTCCGCAGAATTATTGCCCCCCAATATCATCGACGATAATTACCGCAATTATTATGAAATATTTGTGGGGTCGTTTTGCGACAGTGACGATGATGGGATCGGAGATCTGCGGGGGATCGAATCGAAACTCGACTACATCTCGGATCTCGGATGCAACGGCATATGGCTCACACCTGTCATGGCCGCTCCTTCATATCACAAATACGACACGACCGATTACTATATGATCGATCCCGCTTTCGGGACCAATGAAGATTTTAAGTCTCTGGCCGATGCGTGTCATGAGCGCGGTATCCGGCTGATCATCGATCTCGTGATCAATCATTCGTCGAACGAGCATCCGTGGTTTAAGGAGGCTTGTGATTACCTGCGAACTTTGCCGGAGGGCGGGGAACCTGACCCGGGTGTATGTCCGACCGTCGATTATTATCATTTTTCACGGGAAAAACTGAATGCTTCATATTCCGAAGTATCCGGATCGGACTGGTACTATGAAGCTGTTTTCTACTATACCCAGCCTGACCTGAATCTGCATAATGAAGCAGTGGTCGACGAGCTTGAGAAAGTGGCTGCATACTGGATCGGCCTGGGATGCGACGGGTTCAGGATGGATGCCGCCATGCATTATGATGATGAGGTTTCTTCCTATAATACAGACTTCCTGCATGACTATTATGAGTATTGCAGGACTCTGGATCCGGATTTCTATATGGTATCCGAAGTATGGGCATCCGAAAAGACGATCGCGGACTACTATGCGAGCGGGACTCCGAGCTTCTTTAATTTCGATGCTGCCGATGCCGAGGGCAAGTTGATCAGGGCGGGACGTGGAAAGCTCACCGCGGAGAAGTTTGTTGAAGCATGCGCGGATTATGAGAAAACATACGGCGCTGCCAATCCGGATTTCATAGATGCACCGTTTATCACAAATCACGATATGGGCAGGGTGGCGAATGCACTTCAGAGTAAACCTGCAGATATGAAGATGACAGCCGGGCTGCTCCTGTCGATGAGCGGTTCTCCTTTCATATATTACGGGGAGGAGATCGGCTTGAAATCAAAAGGCAATGCCGATGAGAATAAACGCCTGCATATGAACTGGGATGGGACTGTGTATACGGGTGCAGGTGCCGATTCGGGCGTGTGCAGGGATCCGCAGGGAGCCGATACCGATATTGAGCAGAGCTTCCCGTCCGTAGAAGACCAGGAACGGGATCCCGATTCCATCCTTTCATATTATAAGAAAGCATTGGCGATCAGAAATGCATATCCGGAGATTGCCAGAGGCCGTATAGGTATTATCGATGAGCTGACTGACGGTCATATCGCGGTGATGACCAAGACCTGGAATGATGAGAAGATAGCTATTGTATATAATACAGGTGAAGAGTCTGCGACAGTAGATATCTCGGGTGAAGGTACCGGCGTGAAAGGGATGAAGCCCGTGGCTGTATTATATGCGAATGAAGAAAACGCCGGTGAGGGGGATACGGATTCCGATCCGAAGCTTTCGGAGTCTGTTGTGGCTCAGCCGGAAATACTTGAAATTCCGCCTAAGACCATAGTATATTTAAAATAAATCCGGAGCTTATATACAATTCGGATTAGTTTTCTGACAATTTCTATATTTTTTTCAAAAAAAGTATTGCATTTATTTTCCCGATATGTTACGTTTAATCTAACTAAATGGATAACTATCACTATAAGTGTCTCCATTTTTAGTTTTACGGCATAGCTATTCTGAAGAAGATCCCGATGGATACGGGGTTACAGAGTAGTTCCAGAGCTGCCACACATTCATGGAAGAAAGGAGGGGGCAGACGTTATGGCTAATAGTATCGCTATACTCAACAACGTTCATAATTTTTATCTGTCGACGTATGCGGATAAGTCTAATTCGCCATACGATACGCATAAGAAGTCTGAGCTGCGTGGAGTCTATAACTCCATAGTCAAGATCAACAAAGACTCACCCCTCTACATCCTGGATAATACAGACGAAGGACGTAAGTATGTCGTTGGCCTGAAAGAGACTGCGCGTGCTCTTAAGAATACCATCGCCAGTGTAGGCGGTCTGGATGAAGATGATATCCTCAGTAAGAAGGCGGCTGCTTCGAGCGACGAGGATCTGGTTGATGCCGAGTTCATCGGCGAGCTCGATGAGGACGGATCCGCTCCTGAGTTTGATATAGAAGTCAAGCACCTGGCATCACCGCAGATCAATCTCGGACGTTATCTGCCTAGTGATGAACCTGTGGATCTGCCGGCGGATACATATTCGTTTGATGTGAATATCAATGAATTCAGATATGAATTCCAGTTCAATGTCAAGGAAAGCGATACCAACCTGGAGGTACAGGAGAGGCTCGGCAGACTGATCAATAACTCGAATGTGGGCCTGACGGCGGAAGTTATAAGCGATGAGGACGGTGAGAGGTCGTATCTCCGCCTTGAGTCTGCGAATACCGGTACCAAGGATGGTTCGGGACAGATATTCACTATAAGTGATGAAAACTCCAGCAAGGCATCCGGTGCCGTAGAGTACTTCGGTATAGATTACACTTCGAGAATGGGATCTGATGCAGAGTTCACCATTAATGGCGAGGACAAGACAGCATCGGGTAATACATTTACGGTCGGACATGTGTATGAAGTGACTTTGAAGGGTGTAAGCCCTGAAGGACACCAGACTCATGTCGGACTTATGACTGATGTGGAGTCCATGACCGAGAACATCAATACTCTGATAGGCGGATATAACTCCTTTATACAGACAGCTACGGAGTATTCGGATACACATCCGATATCCAACAGACTCGTTAACGAGATGTCATCGATCAGTCGTGCATATGCAGAGGGACTGACTGAGGTTGGCGTAAACCTGAATATGGACGGAAGTCTGGAGCTTGATGAAGAGACATTCAAGCATTCGGTAAGAGACGGCTCTGCTGCACAGACGGCTTCGTCTATCAAGGGGTTTGCACAGGCACTGCTGCACAAGTCCAATGATATCGCACTTAATCCGCTCAACTATGCGGATAAGACCATAGTGGCATATAAGAATCCGGGCAAGACATTCGCCTCGCCATATACGATGAGCGCCTACTCGGGAATGTTGTTTAACAGCTACTGTTGAGGAAATGCAGATCCGGATCGCATTTCCTCTTTTTATTCCGCACTTTTTATTGACGCGGCGGTACGGGTGTGGTATATTGATTGAGCGCAAAAGAGTTTAGCTCTTTTTTTTGTGCTTAAAAGTTACTATTCGCAGGAGATATGTATATGTAAATGTGAGTCGGGCCTGCGAATTGTATAAACATTTGGAGGAATATAAAATGCGTACAAAGATAACACTGGCATGTACCGAATGCAAGAACCGTAACTACAATACGACCAAGGAGAAGAAGAACCATCCTGATCGTATGGAGACCAAGAAGTATTGCAGATTCTGCCAGAGACATACTCTGCACAAAGAGACCAAGTAATTCACCACGCGGCGAAGAAAGGAGAAACTATGTCTGAGAACAGTACCGAAAACAAGGTTAAATTCTTCGACGGTGTGAAAGCTGAATTCAAAAAGATAAGCTGGCCTGATCCGTCATCTCTGGGCAAGCAGACTGCGGCTGTTATCGTGATATCCGTTATAGTCGGAGCTCTGATAGCTGTGCTTGATATGGCGTTCCAGTATGGTTTCAACTTCATCAGCTCCATAGGCTGATAGATTTAGTGTGCATTCGTCAGGAGGAGAGCATGTCTGAAGAAGTTAAGGATATACTTGAAGTAACGGATACCGAAACAGCACCCGTCACCGAGGACGAGCCTGAGGTTGATCCCGAGGCTGCTGCGAGAGCACAGCGCGAGAAGGATGCTGACTGGTATGTCGTGCATACTTATTCCGGATACGAGAATAAGGTTAAGGCTAATATTGAGAAGACCATTGAGAACCGTCATCTGGAGAACGAGATCCTCGAGGTAAGGGTTCCCATGGAGGATGTATCCGAGATCAGGAACGGCGTGCGCAAGACTGTACAGCGCAAGATGTTCCCCGGATATGTACTTATAAATATGATCATGAACGACGACACCTGGTATGTGGTACGCAATACCAGAGGTGTGACCGGATTCGTAGGTCCCGGATCCAAGCCCGTGCCGCTGACAGAGGCAGAGATGAAGCCTCTCGGCATCAGAACCGATATCGTATCGGTTGACTTCGGCGAGGGAGATACCGTTGCTGTCGTTGCCGGCGTTTGGAAGGATACAGTCGGCGTGGTTCAGAAGATGGATATGTCAAAGCAGACCGCTACGCTCAATGTCGAGTTGTTCGGCCGTGAGACTCCCGTCGAGATCAGCTTCGCAGAGATGCGTCGCATGGTTTAATAGCAGATCTGTCCACTTAACGAAGTCATATATGACGAAGTTAAGTGTATTAGATAACAGTGGGAGCTCCCGGTAGTCGGGAGCGCCAGTCACCACAACCATTAGGAGGTAAAGATAATGGCTAAGAAAGTAGAAGGCTACATCAAGCTGCAGATCCCTGCAGGCAAGGCAACACCCGCACCCCCTGTTGGACCGGCACTCGGCCAGCACGGTGTGAATATCGTTGAATTCACCAAGCAGTTCAACGCCAAGACAGCAGATCAGGGCGATGTGCTCATTCCTGTTGTCATCACTGTATACGCAGACAGAAGCTTCAGCTTCATCACCAAGACCCCTCCGGCTGCTGTTCTTCTTAAGAAGGCTTGCAACATCCAGTCCGGTTCGGGTGTACCGAATAAGACTAAGGTTGCTACTATCTCAAAGGATAAGGTCAGAGAAATAGCAGAGCTCAAGATGCCTGACTTAAACGCAGCAAGCATCGAGGCAGCCATGAGCATGATCGCCGGCACCGCAAGGAGCATGGGCATCGTAGTGGAAGAGTGATAGGAGGACAGTGATATGAAGCATGGTAAGAAGTATAACGAGGCTGCCAAGCTGGTAGATCGTACTGTATTCTATGAGCCCGCCGATGCAGTGGCTCTGGTTAAAAAGACAACTGTAGCTAAGTTTGACGAGACCGTAGAAGTACACATCCGTACAGGCTGCGATGGACGTCATGCTGAGCAGCAGGTAAGAGGTGCCGTAGTACTTCCCAACGGAACAGGTAAGTCTGTACGTGTGCTGGTATTCGCCAAGGGCGAGAAGGCTACTGAGGCAGAGCAGGCAGGAGCTGATTTCGTCGGAGCTGAGGACCTGATCCCCAGGATCCAGAACGAAGGATGGTTCGAATTCGACGTAGTTGTAGCTACTCCCGATATGATGGGTGTCGTAGGTCGTCTCGGTAAGGTGCTCGGTCCCAAGGGACTCATGCCCAACCCCAAGGCAGGTACCGTAACAATGGATGTTGCCAAGGCAATCGCCGATATCAAAGCCGGTAAGATCGAGTACAGACTTGATAAGGCAAACATCATCCACTGCCCTATCGGAAAAGCTTCCTTCGATGAGGATAAGCTCCGCGAGAACTACACAGCACTTATGGATGCTATCATCAAAGCTAAGCCCGCAGCACTCAAGGGTCAGTATCTGAAGAGCATATCTCTTTCAACTACCATGGGCCCCGGCGTAAAGGTTTCCACAGCTAAGTATTCATAAATCAATATTCATTACAGATTTCAGACAGGCTTCGGATCATTCCGGAGCCTGTTTTTGTATTCAATGATATCGGAACGTGCTATACTCTATATATGGTGTCCCGGAAGCAGACTGACCACAACAATCAGTATAAGAATAAAAAAATACCGAATCTGATCGTACTTTTTCTGATCACCGTAACAGGCGTGGTTGGCGCTGGCGTGCTCGTTTTTTTGGTGTACTGCGCTATGACGGGCAAGCAACCGAACGGCGGCATAAAGGTCTCCGATGAACAGGTGACGGAGGAGACTGCCGATGTATCTGGAACGGAGGTATCGCTCAGGAGCGGTCCCGAACCTATAAGCGCCGATGATCCTGCGGTACTCGGCGCTCAGACCGGTGAGATGACTGATGACATAAGCGGTGGCATCGTAGAGGAGGCGGAGGCCGACAACTCGTATAAATCCAGATACAGCGGCGTGTATGAGCGCTTTGGTGATGATCTGGATGATCCCGAGTACCTGGCAGCAAATAAGATATATGTGCTTGATTCACGCGATGCCGATGATGCACATGTCACATTGACGTTCGGCGGAGATATCCTTTTTGATGATGAATATGCCGTTACCGCGAAGCTTAAGGAAAACGGCGGAGAGATATCTGCCGGGATCTCGCCTGATCTGATAAATATGATGCATGCATCGGACGTAACGATGGTCAATAATGAGTTCCCTTATACATACGGCGGTACCCCTACACCGGATAAGACCTATACATTCAGAGCCGATCCGCCTACTGTCAGATATTTGGGCGATATGGGTGTAAATGCTGTCGGTATAGCCAATAATCATGCCTTTGATTTTGGCGAAACGGGCTTCATGGATACCCTGACGACGCTTGAAGAAGCACAGATGCCGTATTGCGGCGGCGGACGCAACATCAAAGAAGCGTCGGCACCCCTGTATTTCGTGATCGATGATGTGAAGATCGGCATAATCGCCACTACTCAGATAGAGAGAAATGATTACCCCGATACCAGAGGGGCTACCGATGAACTGTCGGGAGTGTTCAGGTGCATGAACCCTTCGAGACTGCTGAGTGTCATATCGGAAACCGCCCCTAAATGCGATTATCTCGTAGTATTTATCCACTGGGGTACTGAGAGCACGCCTGAGATCGACTGGATACAGCAGGACCAGGCACCCAAGATCGCCGAAGCCGGCGCAGACCTGATCATAGGCGCTCATCCGCATGTTCTTCAGCCCGTAGGGAAGTCAAATGGTGTGCCGGTGGTATACAGCCTCGGAAACTTCTGGTTCAATTCAAAAGAACTGGACACCGGCCTCGTACAGGCTACCCTGTCAGTTCCCTCGGGCAGCAGGGCAACGCTGGACAGCCTGCAGTTCATTCCGTGCAGACAGGTCGGATGCAAGACTTCTCCGGCCGTGGGAGAAGAGCATGACCGGATTATATCCGATATGCGGGCAATGTCTCCGGGCGTGTCGATAGATCAGGAAGGTTATATTACATATTAAATATGGTCAATTATGTAATTAAAGGTTGATTGTGCTTGACATAGCTTCTTCGGCATGGTATTGTATGCAAGGTTATAAAACCATGCCGAAGACAGCAGGTACCAGAGGACAGCCGACAGGCTTAAGTCCGGGTGTAAGCGCAGCGCCTGCCGAGGAATGAGTTATTCACACGCTTATTACTCCTGTCTTTGGACGGGAGTTTTCTTTTGTCACCACACAGGCGGCATACGATATAACTCTTTCGGCAATCATTAAAGAAGGAGGAAAGGAAATGGCAAAGGTAGAACTGAAGAAACCCATCGTGGAAGAAATCTCAGCGAACATCAAGGATGCCCAGTCAGTCGTACTTGTAGACTATCGCGGTCTTACGGTTGATGAGGATACCAAGCTTCGTAAAGAGCTCCGCGAGAACAACATCAAGTACAAAGTATACAAGAACACCTTCATGAACTTTGCATTCAAGGGAACTGATTTTGAAGGTCTCGCACCTTATCTTGAAGGCCCCAGTGCTATTGCGATCTCCACAGAGGATGCAACCGCACCCGCAAGAGTGCTCGCTAAGTTCGCTAAGACTGCTCAGGCTCTTGAGATCAAGGGCGGTGTCGTTGAAGGTACCGTATACGATGCAAAGGGTATCGAGCAGATCGCTAAGGTTCCCTCGAGAGAAGAACTTCTGTCCAAGATGCTTGGCAGCCTGAAGTCCCCTATCTCGAACTTCGCTCGTGTGCTTAATCAGATCGCTGAAAAAGGCGGCGCAGGATCATGCGAACCCGCTGAGAAGGCTGAAGAGGCAGCTAAAGCTGTAGAGAACGCGGAAGAAGCGACAGCTTCTTCAGAAGCTTCTGCGACAGCAGATGCTTCAGCTGAGGAAGCACCCGCGGAAGAAGCACCTGCAGCAGAAGCTCCCGCAGAGGAAGAAGCACCCGCAGCAGAAGAAACACCCGCAGAATAATATTTGTAAAACACTTATTTGGAATTTAGATCAAATCAGGAGGAAAAAACAATGGCAAAGATGTCCACACAGGATTTCATTGATGCGATCAAAGAGCTCTCCGTACTTGAGCTTAATGATCTCGTAAAGGCATGTGAAGAAGAGTTTGGCGTATCTGCAGCAGCAGGCGTCGTAGTTGCAGCAGCAGGTGCCGCTGATGGCGCTGCAGCAGCTGATGATAAGAGTGAGTTCGATGTAGAGCTTACTGAAGTAGGCGAGAACAAGGTTAAGGTTATCAAGGTCGTTCGTGAAGCTACCGGTCTTGGCCTCAAGGAAGCTAAGGATCTCGTTGATTCCGCTCCCAAGGTTATCAAGGAAGCTGCCAGCAAAGAAGAGGCTGAGGATATCAAGGCTAAACTCGAGGCTGAAGGCGCAAAGGTTACTCTTAAGTAATCCGATACAGATACAAAACATATCGGGGATGCTTTTTTCGGGCATCCCCGAATTTCTTTTTCGAAGTACCATATCTTTTTTTCAAATCTCATAACTTTTTCTTGACTCTATATACCAGTTGCAGTACAATGGATGATGCGCCATTATGGGTGAGGTATGCTCTTTTGCGCCCAAAAATGGCTCAAAATAAGAAAAACGGGGTGATTTGTCAATGGAGAAAAACAGGATACGTCCGGTGACCGCAGGCAAGAATCTACGTATGACCTATGCGAAGCAGAGGGAAGTACTGGAGATGCCCAACCTGATCGAGGTTCAGAAGAACTCGTATCGGTGGTTTCTGGAAGAAGGCTTGAAAGAGGTGTTTGATGACATCTCTCCAATCTCGGACTACAGCGACCGCTTGAGTCTCGAATTCGTGGATTACGAGCTGTGTGAAGATGACGTCAAGTATTCTATTGAGAAATGCAAGGAGCGTGATGCTACCTATGCAGCTCCCATGAAGGTGAAGGTGCGTCTGATCAACAAAGCTACCGATCCGATCGAGATCACCGATCACGAGATATTCATGGGTGACCTTCCTCTCATGACCGAGACCGGCACGTTCGTTATCAACGGTGCGGAGAGAGTTATAGTATCCCAGCTCGTCAGATCACCCGGAATATACTATTCTATAGCCCACGATAAGATAGGTAAGACTCTGTACTCATGTCAGGTCATTCCTAACAGAGGCGCATGGCTTGAGTATGAGACCGACTCAAGTGATGTCTTCTATGTGCGCGTGGATCGTACACGTAAGGTTCCCGTTACCGTGCTCATCAGAGCTATGGGCGTAGGTACCAATGACGAGATACGCGAGCTGTTCGGTGACGAGCCGAAGATCGAGGCTACTTTTGCCAAGGATCTGGCAGAGAATTCACAGGAAGGTTTACTTGAATTATATAAGAAGATCCGTCCCGGCGAGCCCTTAAGCATCGAGAGCGCTGAGAGTCTGGTGAACGGTATGTTCTTCGACCCCAGAAGATATGACCTCGCTAAAGTCGGCAGATATAAGTTCAATAAGAAGCTTATGCTCAGAAACCGTATAGCAGGACATGTACTTGCCGAGGATGTCATAGATGTGACCACGGGCGAGCGGATAGCTTCCGCCGGTGAGACCGTGACAAGAGAGCTGGCTGATAGGATACAGAACGCAGCTGTAGTCAGTGTACTTATCCAGACAGAGGAACGTAATGTCAAGGTTCTTTCCAACCTCATGGTCGATATCACGAACTTCATTGAGTGCGACCCCAAGGAGCTGGGTGTGACCGAGCTTGTATATTATCCCGTACTCCGTCAGATCATCGAGGAGTATGCTGAGGATCCCAACGGACTTGCCGAGGCTATCCAGAGCAATATCCATGAGCTGATCCCCAAGCATATCACCCGTGAAGATATACTTGCCAGCATCAACTACAATATGCATCTCGAGCATGGTATCGGTAATGATGACGATATCGACCACCTGGGCAATCGTCGTATACGTGCTGTCGGAGAACTTCTCCAGAACCAGTACCGTATCGGTATGTCCAGACTTGAGAGAGTCGTACGTGAGCGTATGACCACTCATGATGCGGAGGATGTATCTCCTCAGGCACTCATCAATATCAAGCCCGTACAGGCTGCCGTTAAGGAGTTCTTCGGTTCATCACAGCTGTCACAGTTCATGGATCAGAACAATCCTCTCGGTGAACTTACTCATAAGAGACGTCTGTCAGCACTTGGCCCCGGCGGTCTGTCAAGAGATCGTGCGGGATTCGAGGTTCGAGACGTACACTATACACACTATGGCCGTATGTGTCCTATAGAGACCCCCGAAGGTCCCAACATCGGTCTGATCAACTCTCTCGCAAGCTATGCCCGTATCAACGAGTACGGCTTTGTTGAGGCACCTTATCGTAAGATCGATAAGTCCGATCCCGAGAACCCCAGAGTTACGGACGAGGTTGTATACATGACCGCGGACGAGGAGGATAACTACCATGTAGCTCAGGCTTCCGCTCCTCTGGATGAAAAAGGCTACTTCAAGAGGCCAACCGTATCCGGTCGTTTCAAGGATGAAACCCAGGAATATCCCAAAGCCATGTTTGATTACATGGATGTGTCACCTAAGATGGTATTCTCGGTGGCAACTGCGCTTATTCCTTTCCTTCAGAACGACGATGCGAACCGTGCGCTGATGGGATCCAACATGCAGCGTCAGGCTGTTCCGCTTCTGTTCACCGAGGCACCTGTTGTAGGTACCGGTATGGAACCGAAGGCAGCTGTTGACTCCGGTGTGTGCGTGGTCGCAGAGAAGGCCGGAACCGTATCATATGTAGCTACAGACGTAGTCAGGGTAGTGAACGATGATGACGGACAGGAAGTTGAGTACAAGCTGTCCAAGTTCGCAAGATCCAACCAGTCCAACTGCTACAACCAGAAGCCTATCGTACTCAAGGGTGCTCATGTGGAGCCGGGTGAGGTTATCGCCGACGGTCCATCTACCTGCGGCGGCGAGCTGGCCCTGGGCAAGAACCCTCTGATCGGTTTCATGACCTGGGAAGGTTACAACTACGAGGACGCTGTACTCCTCAGTGAGCGTCTCGTACAGGATGATGTATATACATCCGTTCATATAGAAGAATACGAAGCAGAAGCACGTGATACCAAGCTCGGTCCCGAGGACATCACCAGAGATGTACCCGGTGTCGGTGAGGAAGCGCTCAAGAACCTCGATGAGAGAGGTATCATCCGTATAGGTGCCGAGGTACGTGCGGGAGATATCCTCGTAGGTAAGGTTACACCTAAGGGTGAGACCGAGCTGACCGCAGAGGAGAGACTGCTGCGTGCGATCTTCGGTGATAAGGCCAGAGAGGTACGTGATACATCTCTGAAGGTACCGCACGGTGAGTACGGTATAGTAGTGGACGCAAAGGTATTT
This sequence comes from Lachnospiraceae bacterium, assembly GCA_017450485.1. GTDB lineage: Bacteria > Bacillota > Clostridia > Lachnospirales > Lachnospiraceae > XBB2008. The sequence goes on along the minus strand of JAFSTN010000008.1, from coordinate 19,352 downwards.
ACCAGGGAGAACGGAGATGAGCTTTCACCCGGTGTAAATCAGGCAGTGCGCATCTACATAGCTCAGAAGAGAAAGATCTCCGTCGGTGATAAGATGGCAGGTCGTCACGGAAACAAGGGTGTTGTATCCCGCGTTCTTCCCGTAGAGGATATGCCTTACCTGCCGAACGGACGTCCTCTGGACATAGTCCTTAACCCTCTGGGCGTGCCTTCACGTATGAATATCGGTCAGGTACTTGAGATCCATCTGTCGCTTGCAGCCAAGGCACTCGGCTTCGATGTAGCCACTCCCGTGTTCGATGGTGCAAAAGAGAACGACATCATGGATACACTTGATCTGGCCAATGACTATGTCAATCTTCCTTTTGACAAGGACGAAGCCAAGCTCGCCGAGTGGAAGGAAAAGGGCATAAAGGAAACATTCAAGGATAAGTATAAAGATACACTGCTTCCGGAAGTAATGGATTATCTGTCGGAGAACCGTGACCACAGAGAACTGTGGAAGGGTGTTCCGATAACCAGAGACGGCAAGGTATGGCTACGTGACGGACGTACCGGTGAGCTGTTTGATTCACCTGTTACCATAGGTCACATGCATTACCTCAAGCTCCACCATCTGGTAGATGATAAGATCCATGCTCGTTCAACCGGTCCTTACTCACTGGTTACCCAGCAGCCTCTGGGCGGTAAAGCCCAGTTCGGCGGACAGCGTTTCGGTGAGATGGAGGTTTGGGCACTGGAAGCATACGGTGCAGCATATACACTTCAGGAGATACTGACTGTCAAGTCCGATGATGTCATCGGCCGTGTGAAGACTTACGAAGCCATTATCAAGGGTGAGAACATCCCTGAGCCCGGCATTCCCGAGTCCTTCAAGGTTCTGCTCAAGGAACTTCAGTCTCTCGGTCTGGACATCAGAGTCCTCAGAGATGACGGTACGGAGGTTGAGATCAAGGAGCAGGTTGATTACAACGACAGCGTGTTCAGATATGAGCTCGATGCCCGCAGTCAGGGACACAACAAGGAAGACGAGTCCTTCTCCAAGCTCGGATACAGCGAGCAGGAATACAATGAAGAGACCGGCGATTTTGAAAGCACCGAAGACGAAGTTGAAGCCGAGGCAGAAGATGAGTTTGATGATGCCGAGGAGTTTGCAACCGAAGGTTCTTTTGAAGACGAAGAGTGATCCTGAAGAGTAAAGGAGAATTACGATGCCTGAATATAAGCAAGATAATTATCAGCCTATAAGTTTTGATGCGATCAAGATCGGGCTTGCTTCACCCGAGACTATCAGAGGATGGTCCAGAGGTGAGGTCACCAAGCCTGAAACCATCAACTATCGTACCCTTAAGCCGGAGAAGGACGGTCTTTTCTGTGAGAAGATCTTCGGACCCAGCAAGGACTGGGAGTGTCACTGCGGCAAGTATAAGAAGATCCGTTATCGTGGCGTGATCTGTGACCGATGCGGTGTTGAGGTTACCAAGTCCAGTGTACGTCGTGACCGTATGGGACATATCGATCTGGCAGCTCCGGTATCACACATCTGGTATTTCAAGGGCATACCCAGCCGTATGGGTCTGATCCTGGATCTGTCACCGAGAGTACTTGAGAAGGTGCTGTATTTCGCATCTTATATCGTATTGGATCCTGCAGATACCACACTTGAGTACAAGCAGATCCTTACAGAGAAGGAATACATGGATGCCCGCGAGGAGTTCGGCTACAAGTTCCGCGTAGGCATGGGAGCAGAGGCTATCAAGGAGCTGCTGTGCGACATCGATCTCGAGAAAGAGAACGATGAGCTTCGTACCGCTCTCGCTGAGTCCACCGGCCAGAAGAAAGCCAGAGTCATCAAGAGACTTGAGGTTGTAGAGGCTTTCAGAGAGTCCGGTAACCGCCCTGAATGGATGATCCTGGATGCGATCCCGGTTATCCCTCCGGACTTACGCCCCATGGTTCAGCTGGACGGCGGCAGATTCGCCACATCCGACTTGAACGACCTTTATCGTCGTATCATCAACCGTAATAACCGTCTTAAGAGGCTTATCGATCTGGGAGCACCCGACATCATCGTACGTAACGAGAAGCGTATGCTTCAGGAAGCCGTAGATGCCCTGATCGACAACGGCCGCAGAGGCCGTCCCGTCACAGGCCCCGGCAACAGAGCTCTTAAGTCTCTGTCCGATATGCTTAAAGGTAAGAGCGGACGTTTCCGTCAGAACCTGCTGGGTAAGCGTGTGGACTATTCGGGACGTTCGGTTATCGTCGTCGGTCCCGAGCTTAAGATATACCAGTGCGGTCTCCCGAAGGAGATGGCTATCGAGCTGTTCAAGCCTTTCGTTATGAAGGAGCTGGTAGGCCGTGGCATATCACAGAATATCAAGAATGCAAAGAAACTGGTCGACAGACTGGATACACAGGTATGGGATGTCCTTGAGGACGTTATACATGAGCATCCTGTTATGCTGAACCGTGCGCCTACACTGCACAGACTCGGTATTCAGGCATTCGAGCCCATTCTGGTAGAGGGTAAAGCCATCAAGCTTCATCCTCTCGTATGTACGGCTTTCAATGCCGACTTCGACGGAGACCAGATGGCAGTGCATCTTCCTCTTTCGGTAGAAGCACAGGCAGAGTGCAGATTTCTGCTCCTGTCACCCAATAACCTGCTGAAGCCTTCGGACGGTGGTCCCGTGGCAGTTCCTTCACAGGATATGGTCCTCGGTATCTACTACCTGACACAGGAGAGAGAGGGTGCCGTGGGTGAAGGCAAGAGCTTCCATAACCTGAATGAAGCTATTCTCGCATATGAGAACAAGTTCATCACTCTTCATTCAAAGATAAAGGTTAAGGTATACGGAACCGATGAGAACGGTAATCAGGAGTATGCGATCGTAGAGTCTACTCTGGGCAGATTCCTCTTCAATGAGGCGCTTCCTCAGGACCTGGGATTCGTTGACCGCTCCGTACCGGAGAATAAATACAAGCTTGAAGTTGACTTCCACGTAGGTAAGAAGCAGCTTAAGCAGATACTTGAGAAGGTCATCAACACACATGGAGCAGTAAGGACCGCCGAGGTTCTCGACCTGATCAAGGATACCGGATATCACTATTCCACCATCGCGGCAATGACAGTTTCCATTTCCGATATGACCGTGCCCGCTGAGAAGGAGCAGATGCTTGAGGAAGCTCAGGAGATCGTTAACAAGATCGACTCTAACTACCGCAGAGGTCTGTGTACTGAGGAAGAGAGATATCGTGGCGTGGTACAGACATGGTTTGATGTCGACAAGAGTCTGACAGAGAAGCTGCTGGCCGGCCTGGATAAGTACAACAACATCCATATGATGGCTGATTCCGGTGCCCGTGGTTCCGATCAGCAGATCAAACAGCTCGCAGGTATGCGTGGTCTGATGGCAGATACTACAGGTCGTACGATTGAGCTTCCCATCAAGTCAAACTTCCGTGAAGGTCTGGACGTACTTGAGTACTTCATGTCCGCTCACGGTGCCCGTAAGGGTCTGTCGGATACCGCTCTTCGTACAGCAGACTCCGGATATCTGACACGTCGTATGGTCGATGTATCACAGCACCTGATCATCCGTGAGGTAGACTGCTGCGAGGGCAGGGAGGATATCCCCGGACTTGTGGTATCACAGTTTACCGACGGTAAAGCGGTGGTTGAGTCATTCAAGGATCGTATCGTCGGCAGATACACCTGCGAGGATGTATACGATAAGAATGGTGATATCATAGTTAAGAAAAATCATATGATCACACCCAGCCGTGCGGCTAAGATGCTCGACAGCGGTGTGGATGCGGATATGAATCCTATCGAGTCCGTTAAGATCAGAACCATACTCACCTGCCGTTGCAAGAACGGTATCTGTTCGAAGTGCTACGGTGCAAACATGGCTACCGGTGAGCTCGTACAGGTAGGTGAGGCTGTAGGTATCATAGCAGCGCAGTCTATCGGTGAGCCCGGTACACAGCTGACGATGAGAACCTTCCATGCCGGTGGTGTTGCCGGTGAGGATATCACACAGGGTCTTCCCCGTGTCGAGGAGCTTTTCGAGGCACGTAAGCCCAAGGGTCTGGCTATCATCGCTGAGTTCGGCGGTAAGGTTGAGATCAGAGATACCAAGAAGAAGCGTGAGATCGTCATCAATGATGACAAGGAAGGCCAGTCCAAGGCATATCTGATCCCTTACGGATCCAGGATCAAGGTTCTGGACGGTGATATGGTAGAAGCCGGTGATGAGCTTACCGAGGGTAGTGTTAATCCTCATGACCTGCTCAAGATCAAAGGTATTGAAGCCGTACAGAATTATATGCTCCGCGAGGTACAGAAGGTTTACCGTCTGCAGGGTGTTGATATCGCCGATAAGCATATCGAGGTCATCGTACGTCAGATGATGAAGAAGATACGTATCGAGGAGTCGGGAGATTCCGAGTATCTGCCCGGAACTCTGGTTGATGTGCTCGACTATGAGGATATGAATGAGCAGCTCGCGGCTGAGGGCAAGACACCTGCGGAGGGTGTACAGATAATGCTCGGTATCACAAAAGCTGCACTTGCTACGAACTCATTCCTGTCAGCAGCATCCTTCCAGGAGACCACGAAGGTTCTGACCGAGGCAGCCATCAAGGGTAAGGTCGATCCTCTGATCGGACTGAAGGAGAATGTCATCATAGGTAAGCTGATCCCTGCCGGTACCGGTATGAAGAGATATCGTAATGTATCGCTGAGTACTGATATCAAGAGAGAGATCGAGGCCGCAGATGGCGACGAGGCTCAGGGTGAGACAGCTGAGGCTGAGACAGCAGAAAGCGAAGTGATCGAGGATACTGAAGAAACCGTTGAGGTAACCGAGTCCGCCGAGGAGTGATCTGAGGACAGCCCGGTCCTCGTAAGGAGTGATCCGGACCTGATGATCGAAGCTCCATCTGAAAAATCAAGATTTTACAGCCCGTATACGTATATCGTGTACGGGCTGTTATTATGCGTATAGATACCGATGAGCGTAAGTCCGAGCTCATCGGCATTTGAAAACTCGATGCGGGAGAAGATATATCTGCAGTCCAGAGACCTCAGTTCATCGATATTGACCATGAGGCGTGTATCCTGCAGATCCATGACTCTCAGAGGCGCATAGGTATTCTCATCCGAACCGGAGTAAAGACATACTCTGGCTCCCCATCCGTCATAGTATTCTTTGAGAGAAGGAGAACCTTCGAGGGCAGGCGCGATCACGCGACCCCATTTCTCCTTATATTCCTGGGCATACATTCCCAGATAACCGTCAACGGTCGCAATGCCGTTGTAGTTGAGCACGGCGGGATGCAGGCCGTAGGCAGCCGACCATTCATTATCGTATCCGATATCAGCCTTTATTTCATCGAATAACCCGGTCGAATAGAATTCATTATAGTTTACGGTACTGGTGTCTCTGTGCCTGAGGATCCTGTATGCCTGATTATAACAGGTATAATAGAAGTCATTATAAACCTGCGGTACGAACATGACTGCGATTAGAGCAGCGGTGACAAGAATGTTTGCAAGTCCACGGGCCTTCTGTGCATTTTTTCCCGCACATCCGTACAGCCTCATGCATACAAGCAGAAGCTCCGCATACCAGAGAAAAGTGTTGAAGTATGCCGTGCGTGCAAACTCAAATCCGGTAAGCGGGGGGACTAAGGCTTCCAGTAAATGTCTGTAGGGAGGCCACAGGTAGAGTCCGAAGTTGAGTACATTGAATATGATGACGAGCATGACCAGGTTGACCGGATCGGTTAATATGTTTTTTGATTTGCCGCTCCGTACATGTATGACATTGATCACGACCAGACCTATGAGAACCACGGCTAATATTACGTAAGTATGGGAGTCCTCGCTGTGGAACGAAGCGTTCACGAACTCCTGAAAGGCAGCCTGCAGAGCTCCCCCGAACGTGGCTTCGCCATGATCCATGGTTGTACGAATGGTGACTACATCGGTCAAAAGCATGGCTTTGAACAATCTGTATTCGAAGGTGATATATCCGAGAGAGAGAATAACGATCGATGCAAATATACCACGGGGGAACCGGCGATCCCTGATCCACAGGATGATCACCGCCACGCACATATAGCACAGAATGAAGAAACCGTGATATGAGAAATATGACAGGAAAGGATAGGCAAATACAGCCAGATATATAAGCGGTCTCCTGCCGGTACCGGACCAGGTGCCGTCATATATTTTACGCAACAGGAAAATAATGAGGGGTACAGATGTGAAAGCTATCCCATAGGTGGGAAAGACGGGAATGAGGCCGTAAGCCGCCGAAGTGATCACGATGAGCGGTTTGCAATCTTCGTACCTGTCGGGATATACGTCGCGTGCCAGCAGCATGAACGATGTCATGCCGATCGCGATCTTGAGTGCATATCCGGCCAGATATGCCCATATACCGGGCAGTATGATATAAAGGATATTATAGAGAAGGAACTCTGAGCCGAACAGGTCACGGGAGACTCCGTGCAGGATCGGAGCATCGACGGAGTGGGCGAACCACAGACCGCCTTTCTTGAGCATCTCATAGTGAGCCATGAACAGATCCAGATTATCATGGATCTGCAGATAGCTGTTGCCTCTGTAGATGAGGAATACAATGGCCTGCAGTCCGAGCAAAACACCGACCAGATATTTATACCAGTTTTCTTTCAGTTTCGCGGTCATATGAATCTAAAGATCAGGCTTCGGAGTCGTAATCGGTGCCCACGGTAAATCTGGGGATCCATTTGCCGTCTTTTTTCTCAAAGAGGTCACGATTGACGAATCTGTCGACTGTTTCCCAGAACTCTTCTTCGGTAACGGAGAGATAACGGCATGCCATATCGATATATTTCTGCCCGCACAGACCATCGTACTCATTGACATACCACAGACCGTCCTCGCGTGAGAATCTGCCTTCGCGTATATCGTAGCAGATCTCGTCCGTAGCATATCCGAACCCGAATTTCAGATACTTGATCATCTGGTTCGGGATCTGCATATCACAGTCCAGTGCGGTATATCGTCTGTAACGTCCGAGATCGTGCAGGTCATCCTGACGACCGATCAAGCCTCTGGCCACGGCGAAGTCCGCATTGGTGACCTGAGACCATTCTTTGGTATAGTACTGCAGGAAAATGGCTTTGGTGCCCATGGCCCGCATTTCGGCAACCGACGGGATCTTATAGAAGAAGAGATCCTTCTCGGTTATGTTTTCGGACAGATCTATGAAGTCCTCGACTTTCTGCTGGCTTAAGGTATCAAGCTGGGTGACACTGAAGGCATTGCCCGTCGGTTCCTGATTCTTCGCAGCACCCAGCGTGAGAGCGGCGTTTTCACCCTGAATGATCAGAGGAATGTTGAATCTGACGGACATGATGTATGTGGATGCCCACAAGCAGTACTCGGATGCGGCGATTATATTGCCTCTTTCGAAGAAAGACTTGCGTGCGAGCTTTTTGGCTACTATGGGATTGGGACGTATAGTGATGATATCGAAGCCCTGATTGCTCAGATTGTCCAAGTTGTGACGTCCTATCTCGGTGATCTCATCGGGAGCGCAGTTGATCAGAAGGGGATTGAGGCCCAGTCTGTCCCTGGCATATAAGGCCTGGAATGTGGAATCCTTTCCGCCCGAAACACCTATCACGCAGTCGTATATATTTCCGCGTTTTGCCGCTTCGGCTTTTGCATCATCGGCGATAGCCTTCAGCTCGGCTTCTCTGGCTTCCCAGTCTATGGTAGATTTGGATTCTTCGTATCTGCAGGCGAAGCATATCTGTTCATCGTCAAATACGACATTCGGACGGGTGTCCGGCTGCAGACATCTCTTACAATAACGCATTTTCATGGCTGTTCCCTCACTTTTATCACAAAACAATAACATTATAGAATAATCGTTAATACCATACAAGACTTAACACATCGACAAAACCGGCGGAAAAGCTATATACTGATAACATGAGTGCGCATATGTTACACGGGAAAAACGGACATGAGTCCCGCAAAAGAGTATATATCTGCCACACCTACTACCATGCGTATGTAGCTGTGGTCAAGGAACTCGTGCTCGGTAGTATGCATTACGGCGAGGCGGACATGATACTCAGCACCATGTCGAATGATTTCGAGAATCTGAGTGACAGACTGGAAGCGACGCATGTTTTCGGGGCTGTATATATGTATGACGAACAGGACGGCTCAGACTCTCCCGAGGTTGCCTCACATCATGCCAATCGCGGGAATATCGTGGCGAACATGGTACAGAGGATCATATACACCAGACAACTGGCCAGACTGCAGGCGGCTCACATCCCCGTGGATCTGAGATCGTATGATGATGTATACGTATTCTGCGATTCCGATCCGATAGGCTACTATCTGAACGTATACAGGATCCCGTATCATGCACTCGAGGACGGTCTTAATTCCGGTCTTCTCGATGATCAGGCTCTGCTTGCGAATAAGCGCGCATTCGGACTTAAGCGTATGCTGTCGGCTATGGGACTCATTTTCATAGAGAGCGGTTACGGAAAGTATTGTATAGATTATGAAGTTAATGATATAAGTGCGAACCATAGTGTGCCGCCGAATGTTATAGAGGTTCCGAGAAAGGAACTGACGGACCGCTTGACGGATGAAGATCATGACATGCTGGTTCGGATATTCCTGAAGGATGTTGATGAACTGTACAGTAAGCTGGCCGATGATGGGAGCGGCAGGCCTTATGCAATGGTGCTGACGGAGCCGCTGTGCGCTCTTGATGTACGCAGAAGGCTCTTCGGTGATGTTATAGATATGTATAAGGCCGACTACCGCGTCATCATCAAGCCTCATCCCAGGGATGTACTGGATTATGAAACGGAGTTTCCTGATTGTATAGTGATAAGGGGCCGCTTTCCGATGGAAGTAATCAATGATATGCGTGTGCTCAAGGTTGATAAACTTGTGAGCGTGATCACACAGATAGATAATGTGAGATTTGCCCGGGAGAAGGTGTACCTGGGGTTAGACTTTCTGGACAAATACGAAGCGCCGGAAAAACACCGGCGCTTGGATTCGTTGGTTTAATGATTTGTCATCTGACTGAAGTTATCAGTACATCGAGGGGATCATACCTCCGAGATTGCTTTCCGCGATATCGCTTTCAACGATGAGTATCTGATTGCGAATGCTTCTGATGCTTCTCGGATTATAATCACCTGCATCAATCCTGCTGTAAGCTAAGAGCTCGTCGAGTCTGCTCTGTAACTGATGGAGTCTGATGGCATATGCTGCTGCAAGTACAATAGCGGATATAAGTATGATCATCAGGCTTGTTGCAAGGAATACGGTGCTCCGGGACTGGAGCGCTGTAGGGATACTGCCTGAGAGCGCTGTAGGCTCGTCTTCTAAGACTGTAAGTGTATATCCGGCTGCCTTCAATAATGACATCTCGTAACCTCCTGGGAAAAGAATTGGCTTAGCTTTACTTCATTCATCTTATCCTTTTACACTTATAAAGACGTACCCAAATAACCAAAGGGTTCACTTTTTGCAAAAAAATGTGCACGAAATACCAAATGAAATAAAAATATTGTATAATCGTCGGTAGGAGTAATAACTATAATATAATAAGTAATTGTAGATATATTAACCAAATAACTTCAGAAAGGTCAACACACTCATGAACAAAAATGATAATCTGCCCAAGGACAGCCTGTCAGCATACAGAGCCATAAAGGCGATGGAGCTGACATTGGTATTTATTGTGGAGATCGTGTACCTGTGCATTCTGCTTTTCTCAAAGACACTCAGGACGGCGGTGTTCACAAACAAGCTGCTGTTTACATTGTGCCTGCTCATGTGGATAGCACTCATCATCTCGTTCGTCTGCATGCTGGTAGACTTTAATCTGCTGAAGAATGCGGCATCCGAGAGTTCGGAACTGTCACATACGGCATACGTGGATGCTCTGACCGGCCTGCCGAACAGACTCAGCGTCGATCTGATGATCAGTATGCACAACACGGAAGCCACCATGCAGAAAGTTGGTTGTGCCGTTCTGCGTCTGACCAACCTGATCGCCATCAACGAGAAGTTCAATCGTGCGGTCGGCGACTCCCTGATCCAGGACTTCTGTATATTACTGAAGGATGTCGGTACGTCATACGGTTTCGTAGGTCGTAACGGCGGTAACGAGTTCCTCGGCGTATTCGAGGAGTGTGATGATGAGCTGGTGGTTCAGTTCATCGCGGATCTCTATGTTGCGATCAATCTCTATAACATGTCCCATAAGGAGACTCCGATAGAGATCGAATATGCATATGCACTCAATGATGTTGAGCATGTATCCAGACTGGCTGATCTGCTCACCGTAGCTTATCGTAATCTGGAGGAAGAACCCTTAGCATGAGTAAAGACCTCGACCACAAGTATATAGCGGGTCTGGTTCTCAAATTACAGCGCGGCGATTCGGAAGCATTCACCCAGATCTACGGTCTGACTTATAATAAGGTATATAATTACGCCAGACACTATCTGAGAGATGACTTTCTGGCACAGGATGCAGTTCAGGAGATTTTCATTCTGGCCTATAAAAATATCACACGTCTGAATGATCCGACGCTGTTCGTGGCATGGCTCAATCAGATATCGTTCCATGTCTGCCACGATATCAGCCGCAAGAACACGAAGGACTACGGTGCCATCACGGATCCCGAGCTTCTCGAGATCATCCATGATGAGAATGAAGACACCAATCCGTCCGAGCGTTCGGAGCGTAACGAGGAACTTGAGACATTGCAGGTGGCTATCGATAAGCTCCCCGCACATGAGAAACAATGCATCATCCTCAGATACTACAACGATATGAGGATAGATGATATTGTCGATATCCTCGGTTACAGCAAGTCATCGGTCAAGAGATATCTGATCAGCGGCAAGGAACATCTGGCTGAAGCATTCGGCCGCAAGCCTGCCGAAGAATCCGCTAAAGCAAAGAAAAAGAAGAAAAAGGAGTCTTAAATGTCTGCTTTTCACAGAACCAAAAAATATACAATGAAAAAGGATGTGGCTTCTTCAACACTGGCCAAGGTGCTGAGCTCGGTTGAGAAGTCTTCAAACACACCCATAGATAAGATGCTTAAGAAACGTGTGAATGCGGCGAAAGGATATTCGAGATATCTGAATGCCGTCAAGATCATGCTCGCGTTCACACTGGTTGTCCCGCTGGTATTTGTATTTACGGCGAATGCCAAAGATGCGGAGACCAAGGCGGATATAAGCGTCGGAGATTATTATGTTCAGGATGGATATCTGTTCATCGATCTGGATGGGCCGTTCATCGACTATACATCCGTGTATGCGGTTTCCGGAAACGGTTCGACCGTATTCCCGGTGGATTTCAATTCCGGTACCGGTATGGTCTCATTTCCTTATGATGAAACAGAATGGAATATATATGTCAGCGACTTGAACAGTGAGACGGTTCATATGCTTCTCACTCCGCCGACGGATTATTGAGAAAGCCCTGCTATAGCGGGTTATCAGATATAAATCGTTATGAACAACGGTATATTACACAATAAATGCATAGCAGCGGTGCTTTTGTCAGTGTGTCTGAGCCTTACCGGATGTGGGTCCGCGGCGTATGTAAACGGAGCCGGAGCCGGAGCCGGTGCATCATCGGGTGATGCGGGTGACGGTCTTCCTTTTGCACTAGGCTCCGATGATCAGTCAGGCGGCAATGACGGAGCAGCCCAGGATCAGCAGACTCAGGGCCAGCAGGCACAGGACAGTGCGGCTGCTGCCGAGGCAACACCTCTTCCCAGCGGTCCCGGTACGCGTGATAATACGCCGGTAGTCAGGGTTCCTACCCAGCCCGGTACGGATGTATTGGGAAATGACCTGGTGAGCGTGGATATATCGAATGCTTCCGACGGCTATATATCCGTGGAGTATTTCGGATCCAGCCAGAAGGTCAAGATGCAGCTGACCTGTCCGAATACGATCACATATACATATAATCTGACGATCGGTGGAGGGGTAGAGGTATTTCCACTGACGGTCGACAGCGGTACATACTCCATCGGCGTGTTTGAAAACGTGGCCGGTACAGAGTACTCGACCTGCTTCCGGACCGATTTTGATGCTACGATAACCGATGAATTCGGACCGTATCTGTATCCGAACCAATATGTGAATTTCACTGCCAACGACGACTGTGTAGCAAAGGCGGAGGAGCTGGCTTATCCGGCCAACACTGATCTGGATGTGGTTACGAACGTATATAACTTCATGGTTCAGAACGTGACTTACGATACTCAGCTGGCCAACACGGTTGAAAGCGGATATCTGCCGGATCCCGACAGGACATTGCATTCATGCACCGGCATATGTCTGGACTATGCATGTCTGACGGCATCCATGCTGAGAAGTCAGGGCATACCCACACATCTCGAAGTCGGATATGCCAGCACCGCTTATCATGCGTGGATATCGGTGTATCTCAGAGAGACCGGATGGGTCAACGGAATCATAGAGTTCAACGGTACCAGCTGGGAGCTGATGGATCCCACGTTTGCGGCCAGCGCGAGCGCCTCCGAACTTCAGGAGTTCATCGGAGACGGATCCAATTATGATACGAAGTACATTTATTAATATCTAACATATATCAATACCAAGCAGGGACAGAAAAGGAGAACCAATGGCGAACCAAAAGAAACTAAGCAATGCCGAACTGGCGACATTTTTCGGTCAGATGGCGATGCTGTTAGACGGCGGTATCTATTATCGCGAAGGTATCGAGACGATGCTGAAGGATACCAAGAGCCCGTCGGCGCGCGCGTGTCTGGAGCAGATAGTAGCCGAGCTCACGGAGCACGGCCAGTTCGATGTGGCGCTTGAGAAGACAGGGGCGTTTCCGGAGCATGTTATCCGTATGGTGCGTCTGGGACTGCGCGCCGGTGACGATAAGGCCATATGCCACTCTCTGGCAGATTATTATGACAGGCAGGAAGCTATCTCCGAGGGCATCAAGAATGCGGTCACATATCCCATGATCATGATATTCATGATGCTTCTGGTCATTATAGTGCTGATTACCAAGGTCCTGCCCATATTCAACCAGGTATTTACACAGCTCGGCAGCCAGATGAATGCTTTTTCGCTTAGCCTGATGAACTTCGGTAACAGACTCAGTTCATCATCCATAGTACTTGTGATCATCCTGTGTGTGATCATAGTGGCATATATCTTTTTCGCCAAAGTACCTGCAGGCCGCAAGCTGTTCGCCAGATTCATCGATGTATTCCCGCCGACCCGCAAGTTCAATGATGCTGTGGCGTGTAGCCGTTTCGCCAGCGGTATAGCCATGGTATACGGCAGAATGGATACCTATGAGGGATTCGATCTGGTAGCGGGGCTCATCGATAATGCACGTATGAGCTCAAAGATCGCCAAGTGCAAGGAGCTGCTTCTCGAGGGCAGAGAGTATGCCGAGGCTCTGAAGGAAGCGGAGATATTCTCAAGCATCCAGTCACGTATGGCGTCGATCGGGTTTAAGTCCGGTAATCCTCAGGAAGCAATGAACAGGATAGCGGATGATTATGATAAGGAAGTAGACAAGAGGATCCACGACATCATCGCAGTGCTCGAGCCCACGCTCGTCATCATACTGTCGCTTATAGTCGGCATGATCCTGCTGTCGGTCATCCTTCCTCTGATGGGCATCATGAGTTCCATAGGATGATGGCCGGAGACTGACGGATAAGAATATGAACAGATTCAGCTCAGGTAGAAAAGCAACTATATTAAATAAGGCAATGAAGTTCCTGCCGCTCGTGATGGGTATCATAGTCATAGCCGTATTTCTGATCGGCGTAAACTATGTAAGTACCTCGTCGCTGGAAGGCCAGCAGGAGAGTCTGGAGAAAGCTATATCCCGTGACGTGGCTCAGTGCTATGCGGTAGAGGGAACCTATCCTCCCAACCTGGGATATCTCGTGGACCATTACGGTCTTACATATAATGACGAACTCTTTTTCGTGGATTACCAGTCCATAGGAAGCAATATCTATCCGGATATCACGATCATTCGGCTGGCTGAGGATAAGTAGAGGGCGATATGGATTTTAAAGGTGACAGAAAACATATGGTGGATATCCTGTTCGTCCTGACATTGTTCTTCGTGTTTGCGCTGTCAGCGCTTACACTGGTCGTGCTGGGAGCAAACGTATACAGGAGCACTGTTGATCATATGGATGAGAGCTTTACCGACAGGACCTCTTATGCATATATCACACAGAAGCTTCGTCAGAATGATGAAGCCGGAGCGTTGTCCCTTGCCGACTTCGGCGGACGTGACGCCTGTGTCTTTACGCAGGAGATCAATAACACCATATATAATACGTACATATACGAATACGATGGATATCTCTGCGAGCTGCTCGCCAGAGCCGATATGGATATGGAACCCTCGGCCGGAACCAGGATATTGGAACTTGATTCGTTCGAAGTTACACAGGTCACGCCCAAACTGTCCAGGATCGACCTGGCATTTAACGACGGTAAGAGCATGCAGGTATATGTGAGCACGCATACCGGGGCCGCTTCCGACCTGTAGACATATATTATAGGAGAAAACATTGAACACCAACTCCAAGACAAGCCTGTTCCTGATGGAACTGATCATAGTAATTCTGTTCTTCTCGATATCCGCGGTAGTATGCGTCCAGCTGTTCGTGAATGCATACAGCACCAATGAATCCACGAAGAAAATCGCTCAGGGCTCCGTAATAGTGCAGAATCTGGCAGAACAGTTCTTAGGATGCGACGGTGATCCGGATGCAGTGCGCGATCTGTACGGCTCGGGTTCGGCAGTCCGCCGGGACGATTCGGAGGCTGTGATATCCCTGGGATATGACAAAGCGTGGAATGAAGTGAGCGCGGATGCCTCTCCAGTATATGTAGCCAGCATATCGATAGCCGATGAGAATGGTGATCCTTATGTAGGCGATAATGCCCCCGAGGCAGGCAGCATGGAGGTCGCCACCGTGGAAGTCTATGAGATCGCTACGGGCACATGCATAGCATCGCAGGAAGTGAAGTATCACGTACCTTACAGACTGGAGGCCGGTAGATGAGCATTAAGAGAAAGAAAGAAGCAACCGGCGTAAATGTAGGTACATCATCACTTCTGCTCGTGTTCGTGGTAATGTGTCTGGTATCTTTTGCTACACTGGCAACCGTGTCCGCCAGAGCTGACAGGAAGCTGAATGACAAGGTCGTGGAAAGAACCGCCGGCTATTATGATGCCTGCAATCAGGCAGAGAGCAGGCTGGCCGATATTGATAATACACTGAAGACCCTGTATGAATCCGGTGTCGATTCCGATGATTATTATGCACAGGCCGGGCAGAACATAGATTTCGCGATCCCGGTATCGGATGTGCAGACACTGAATGTGAGTGTGAAGGTGAATTATCCGGCTGCGGCAGGCGATACTTTCTATACCGTGACCAAATGGAAACTTGAGACTACGGGTACTCTGGTCGAGGAAGAAAAGCAGACCCTGAACCTTTTGTTCTGATAATAAGGACCAGTTGTTCCGAAGCTCCCGAAGCCCGATTTATAAATAAATGTTTGACATTGGAACCATGCGTGCGTATAATATTCTAGCGTGCGTGTGGTTTTGTTTCGCTTTAAACCACAGAAATACGCGAAATAATAAGAAAGGAGACAAAAGATATGCCTACATTCAATCAGTTGGTCAGAAAGGGACGTCAGACATCAGTTAAGAAGTCTACAGCACCTGCTCTGCAGAAGAGCTACAACTCTCTGCACAAGACTGCTATAGACACACCTTCACCCCAGAAGCGTGGTGTATGTACTGCTGTTAAGACCGCAACTCCCAAGAAGCCTAACTCAGCCCTTCGTAAGATAGCCAGAGTACGTCTGTCTAACGGCATTGAGGTTACAAGCTATATCCCCGGTGAAGGTCACAACCTTCAGGAGCATAGCGTGGTCCTCATCAGAGGCGGCAGGGTCAAGGATCTGCCCGGTACCAGATATCACATCATCCGCGGTACTCTGGATACGGCAGGCGTAGCCAATCGTAAGCAGGCACGTAGTAAATACGGTGCCAAGAAGCCGAAGGCTGCGAAGTAATTATAGTTTGTACCACAAACAGAACTAATATTTTTGTGTAGGCATCTTTTGTGAGCTGATGCGTATGCGTCTGCTCGACATATATGTGCTGCACGAACACATTAGAGAGACACATGTGAGTACCTGTGAATTAATTTATTAATTAAGGAGGGAAGTAACGTGCCACGTAAAGGACATATTCAGAAAAGAGATGTTCTGGCTGATCCGTTATACAATGATAAGGTTGTGACCAAGCTCATCAACAATATCATGCTTGACGGAAAGAAGGGAGTTGCCGAGAAGATCGTTTACGGCGCTTTCAACAGAGTGGAGGAGAAGACAGGAAAGCCTGCTCTTGATGTATTCCACGAAGCTATGGAGAACATCATGCCCGTGCTTGAGGTTAAGGCAAGACGTATCGGTGGTGCAACCTATCAGGTTCCGATCGAGGTCAGAGCTGACCGTCGTCAGGCACTGGGTCTTCGTTGGATGACCATGTTCTCACGTAAGAGAAGTGAGAAGACCATGGAAGAAAGACTTGCCAACGAGATCATGGATGCAGCCAACAATACCGGTGCATCCGTAAAGCGTAAAGAAGATATGCACAAGATGGCAGAGGCAAACAAGGCTTTTGCACATTACAGATTCTAATAGGAGGGAAAGATCTTGGCTGGAAGAGAGTATCCGCTTGAGCGGACCAGAAATATCGGTATCATGGCTCATATCGATGCGGGTAAGACCACATTGACTGAGCGTATTCTCTATTATACCGGTATCAACTACAAGATCGGTGATACCCACGAAGGAACTGCTACCATGGACTGGATGGAACAGGAGCAGGAGCGTGGTATCACGATCACATCAGCAGCTACTACCTGCCATTGGACCCTCGAAGAGTTCACCAAGCCCAAGGCCGGTGCTCTGGAGCATCGTATCAACATCATCGATACTCCCGGACACGTGGATTTCACCGTAGAGGTTGAGAGATCACTGCGCGTGCTGGACGGTGCGGTAGGTGTGTTCTGTGCAAAGGGAGGTGTTGAGCCTCAGTCAGAAAATGTATGGCGTCAGGCCGATACATACAACGTACCCCGTATGGCATTCATCAACAAGATGGATATCCTGGGTGCGAATTTCTACGGAGCAGTCGATCAGATACGTGAGCGTCTCGGTAAGAACGCTATCATCCTTCAGCTTCCTATAGGTAAAGAGGATGACTTCAAGGGTATCATCGACCTGTTCGAGATGAAAGCTTATATCTATAACGATGATAAGGGTGACGATATCTCTGTTATCGATGTACCCGATGATATGAAAGAAGATGCAGAACTGTATCGTACCGAGCTGATCGAGAAGATCTGTGAACTGGATGATGATCTGATGATGCAGTATCTCGAGGGTGAGGAGCCTTCCGTCGAGGATATGAAAGCAGCACTTCGTAAGGGAACCTGTGAGTGTACGGCAGTACCCGTATGCTGCGGATCCGCATATCGTAACAAGGGCGTACAGAAACTTCTGGACGCAGTTCTTGAGTATATGCCCGCTCCTACAGACATCCCTGCTATCAAGGGTGTTGACCTGGACGGCAACGAAGTAGAGCGTCATTCATCAGATGAGGAGCCCTTCAGCGCACTTGCATTCAAGATCATGGCCGATCCTTTCGTAGGTAAACTCGCATTCTTCCGTGTGTATTCCGGTACCATGAACTCCGGTTCATATGTACTGAATGCCACCAAGGACAAGAAAGAGCGTGTAGGCCGTATCCTTCAGATGCATGCAAACAAGAGAGCAGAGCTTGACAAGGTTTATTCCGGTGATATCGCCGCAGCAGTAGGATTCAAGTTCACTACTACAGGTGATACCATCTGCGATGAGCAGCATCCGGTTATCCTTGAGTCCATGGAATTCCCCGAGCCGGTTATCCAGCTGGCTATCGAACCCAAGACCAAAGCAGGTCAGGGTAAGATGGGTGAGGCTCTGGCTAAGCTCGCTGAGGAGGATCCTACATTCCGCGCTCATACGGATGAAGAGACAGGTCAGACCATCATCGCAGGTATGGGTGAACTCCATCTGGAGATCATCGTAGACAGACTTCTGCGTGAGTTCAAGGTTGAAGCCAATGTCGGTGCACCTCAGGTTGCATACAAAGAGACATTTACCAAGGCTGTTGATCAGGAATACAAGTATGCCAAGCAGTCCGGTGGTCGTGGACAGTACGGTCACTGTAAAGTTAAGTTCGAGCCCATGGATCCCAACGGTGAGGAGACATTCAAGTTTGAATCCACCGTTGTCGGCGGTGCTATACCGAAGGAGTACATCCCTGCGGTCGGCGAGGGTATCGAAGAGGCTGCCAAGGCCGGTATACTCGGCGGTTATCCCGTACTCGGTGTATCCGCTAACGTATATGACGGTTCATATCATGAAGTCGACTCTTCCGAGATGGCATTCCATATCGCCGGTTCCATGGCATTCAAGGAAGCTATGAAGAAGGCCGATCCCGTGCTTCTTGAGCCTATCATGAGAGTTGAAGTGACCATGCCCGAGGAATATATGGGTGATGTTATCGGTGATATCAACTCACGCCGCGGTATCGTAGAGGGATTTGATGACATCGGAGGCGGTAAGCTGGTACGTGCCAAGGTTCCGCTTGCAGAGATGTTTGGTTACTCTACAGACCTTCGTTCCGCTACACAGGGTCGCGGTAACTACTCCATGTTCTTCGAGGAGTACAAGCCTACACCCAAGAACGTACAGGAGAAGGTGCTTTCCGCTAAGGCTAAGTAAGTCTCGCAAAAGAAGTAATTTCGAGCGATTTTGCTTGAAAAAGGTATAACGATTAAATATAATGTATGTTAGTCGCTAAATAGAATTTAACCACAGTAATTCTAAGGAGGAATTTTTAAAATGGCTAAAGCTAAATTCGACAGATCAAAAACACACTGTAACATCGGTACCATCGGTCACGTTGACCATGGTAAGACTACTCTGACAGCAGCTATCACCAAGGTTCTGGCTGAGAGAGTTGCCGGTAACACAGCTACCGATTTCGAGAATATCGATAAGGCTCCCGAAGAGAGAGAGCGTGGTATCACCATCAACACCGCACACGTTGAGTATGAGACAGAAAAGAGACACTATGCACACGTTGACTGCCCCGGCCATGCTGACTATGTAAAGAACATGATCACCGG
>JAFSTN010000007.1 GCA_017450485.1 Lachnospiraceae bacterium | reverse complement strand
GCTCTCCTAGGTTGCTTCACGTACTGAAAGATGGCGAGGTACGTGAATGATAGGCGGATTCGGTAGCAGTTCACGTACTGTGGATCCGGGGCTGTACGTGAACGGCTGGGCTCTCCCAGGTTGCTTCACGTACTGAAAGATGACGAGGTACGTGAATGATAGGCGGATTCGGTAGCAGTTCACGTACTGTGGATCCGGGGCTGTACGTGAACGGATGGGCTCTCCTAGGTTGCTTCACGTACTGAAAGATGGCGAGGTACGTGAGTGATAGGCGGATTCGGTATCAGTTCACGTACTGTGGATCCGGGGCTGTACGTGAATAAAGGTATAATAAGCTGGTTTTCGCGGACAGATCGGTGCACTGCGTCCGCAAAAGAAACCATAAGATTTACTTTGAAGATAATCTACTATTAATTACAGTACTAGTCAATAGGACCGGTTATACAAAAAGGGCTCCCGAAACGGGAGCCCCAAGAAGTTCTTTTTGTGGATTATACAATACCCTGAGCCTTCATGGCCTCTGCAACCTTGAGGAAGCCGGCGATGTTGGCGCCTGCTACGTAGTCGCCCTCTTTGCCATACTTCTTGGCTGCATCATCCAGGTTGTGGAAGATGTTGACCATGATGCCCTGAAGCTTCTGATCCACTTCATCGAATGTCCAGGAAAGTCTCTCGGAGTTCTGGCTCATCTCAAGAGCGGATGTAGCAACACCGCCTGCATTGGATGCTTTGCCGGGGCAGAACAGAACGCCGTTCTTCTGGAAGTACTCGGTAGCTTCCATGGTGGTAGGCATGTTTGCGCCCTCTGCTACCGCGAATACGCCGTTAGCAACCAGAGTCTTTGCATCATCGAGGTTAAGCTCGTTCTGAGTCGCACAAGGAAGTGCGATGTCAACCTTAACACTCCACTGATTGGTACCTTCCTTAGCCTTGTCATGATACTCAGCTGAAGGACGTGCTGCTGCATACTCGGTAAGTCTTGCACGCTTAACTTCCTTAACTTCCTTGAGCAGTGCAACGTCGATCCCTTCGGGATCATAGATCCAACCTGTAGAATCAGAGCAGGTTACGGGCTTAGCGCCGAGCTGCTGTGCCTTCTGGATAGCGTAGATAGCTACGTTGCCGGCACCGGAGATAGCGATGGTCTTGCCTGCAATGTCCTTTCCGTTGCACTTAAGCATTTCCTGAGTCAGGTACAGCAGACCATAGCCGGTAGCTTCAGTACGTGCAAGTGATCCGCCATAGGTAAGTCCCTTTCCTGTGAGAACACCCTCATAGAGGCCGGTCAGTCTCTTATACTGTCCATACATATAGCCGATCTCACGTGCGCCTGTACCGATATCACCTGCAGGTACGTCAGTGTCAGCACCGATATGTCTGTAGAGCTCTGTCATGAAGCTCTGGCAGAATGCCATAACTTCGCGATCGGACTTGCCCTTGGGATCGAAATCGGAACCACCCTTGCCGCCGCCGATAGGAAGGCCGGTCAGGGAGTTCTTGAATATCTGCTCGAAACCGAGGAACTTGATGATACCTATATTAACCGAGGGATGAAGTCTGAGGCCTCCCTTGTAGGGACCTATAGCAGAGTTGAACTGTACTCTCATAGCGTTGTTGACCTGAACCTGTCCCTTATCATCTACCCAGGGTACTCTGAACAGGATCTGACGCTCGGGTGTGGTCAGTCTCTCAAGGAGAGCTTCCTTACGATACTCCTCCTCATGAGCCTCGATAACAACTCTGAGGGACTCCAGAACCTCCTTCACAGCCTGGTGGAACTCGGGCTGAGCAGGATTCTGTGCTACGACACGCTCGTAAACTTCATCTACGTATGACATTTTTTTCTTCCTCCTTAAATTGGAAATTTTACATCCGTGGATACTTGTATACAATCTTGGCCTTAAATTATCCTCGGCCTGTCAGCCGAGGATTCCTCAACCACCTTAAACATTATAATCGGATACATTTATATGTGCAAGATTTTTTTATCGGGTACTGCGAACCGCATTTTAACGGGGCAGATATGAACCGGATTATGATCTGTCAATACTCAGACAGCGGTAACGATATTCGGATTATTGGTGATCGCCTCTCTGAATTCCTGCAGCGGCATGGGCTTCGCGAAGAAATATCCCTGCAATCTGCCGCATCCGGCCTTAGTCAGGAAATCAGCTATCTCAGCCGTCTCCACTCCCTCCGTCAGTGACATCATCTTAAGATTGTCGGCAAGCTTGATTATGGTATCAAGTATGACGGGAGCATCGTTATCCATATTGAATCCGTCGAGGAACTTCATGTCGATCTTCATCATATCAAACTGATAATCTTTCAAGACATTAAGAGACGAATATCCCGATCCGAAGTCGTCCAGCCATACCGAGTAGCCAAACCCATGCAATTTATCAATAGCATCCGATACCAGACCGTCATCTCCGGCCAGAGCACTCTCCGTTATCTCCACATGGATATACTCTCTGGAGATACCGTATTCATGTGTGATCTCCTCGAGTTTAGTGGGAACATCCATCAGTTCGAAATCCAGTCTGGAGAAGTTGATCGACACAGGAGCGATCGGTAACCCCTTATTGAGACCATCCCGGAAATCCTTACACACACACTTCAAAATATACTCATCCAGCTTATGAATCTGTCTGTTGTCTTCAAGCACGGGAATGAATTCGGCAGGTGAAAGGAATCCGTATGTGGGATCTATCCATCTAGCCAAGGCCTCGGATCCGCAGAACTGACGGCTATCCGCCCATACGACAGGCTGATAATACGGTCTGATATATCCGTTATTGATCGCATTATCGATATTGTTGACAATGTATTGACGCTCGTGGAACTTCTGATCCACATCTGCGTCGTATTCCTTGTAATTGAAATTGAACTTGTTCTTAGTCAGGCCGCAAGCATAACGCGCGTAATCTATGGCGATCCTGGGATCAAGGTCTCTGTCAACCGGCCTGTATGCACCGACCTTCAGTTCCATATAGACTCCGGATGCGGTCTGATGGATCACATCACGAATGATCTCGGTCTTACTCTCTGCCACACTTGCATCGGTCAGAACTACAAAATGGTCATCAGACAGTCTCGCTACGGTGTCGCCCTCAAAAGTATCCTGGACCAGATGAGCTATCTTCTTCAGATATTCGTTTCCGGCCTGATACCCTATCTGATCGTTATATGTCTTGAAGTTCTCGATATTCAGGAAAAGGAAAATCTTCTCCTTCACCGAATGGCTGTCTTTCAATACATACGCAGCTTCCTGATTGAAATGGAATATATTATGGATGCCCGTCATCTCATCTTCGATGGCGATACGGCTCAGATTATCGTTGGCTTTGATATATCCCTCGTCCTTCTCTGCCTCCTGCCTGCGCTGATGATACAGGCTGGTGCTTACCATAACGAGCGCTATCCAGCATATGAAATAGTTTATCCTGTCTGCATTGATCAGGCTGCCGTCTCCGGGGTCGATCATATGCAGATGTTTACTCCACAAAGCATAGAAATACAGGAATGCCACGCCGAGAACCAGAGTGGAAACGTAAGGCTTCCAGATAAGCATGCATGCCACGAACAACAGCATCGTAACGAAGCAGAGTATCTGTCGATCCTTTCCCACATCATAGATGGATGTCAGTATTCCGAAGCCTATACAGATGAAACAGTATACAGTGAGCAGAACCTGACCATATCGGTCTTCCCTGTATTTCTCCAGTTTGGAGAAAGACCATCTGAGCATATACAGGACTGCCAGTATCATCAGACAGATATGATATTTCGCCCCCAGCAACATAGTCCCAAAGCCGGTATTGGATGAATTAACAATGAAATACCTTGCGGTCATGATCACATCCAATGCTATGACAGAGACCGAAATGATCCGTCCCAGGGTATATGTTTCATATTCTCGGGTGTATTCAAATGAAAATGACGCTATGATCAGCGAGGCGAGAAAGAGGATAAGATAATTCGTCTCTCCGTCAAAATACTCAAGAAAAGTACGGCCCGGGCGCTGCTGTACATATCTGATGATCATCCACAGTTCCAATGCCAACACTATAAACGACATATAGAAAGCCGTACGAATGTTGGAGTCATTGATGTAGCGTTTCTGATATTGGGTATTCTCTTCGAATCCCATTTGTCTCTTGATCCAATCAGGAAAAGTCATAGGCACCGGCTATTCAATAGCTTCCTTCACATCATCCTGACCATATATGGACCAGGTATCTTTACCACGATTCTTGGAGGCATACAGCGCGGTATCTGCTTTGTGATATAACTCCTCGAATCCCTCCGGTGCACCATCCCACAGCGCTGCACCCATACTGGATGTAACTGCCGGCAAAGACTGTCTGGCTGAATTGGCCTTACGGTGAAGCGCATCAACAAATCTGCGGCATACTTCATTGACATGCTCAATCAGCATCGCACGGTCTTCTTCGGTCATCTTCATAAGAACGCAGAACTCATCGCCACCGAGACGGCCCTTGATATCAGTCTCTCTGAATACGGTGTCGATCGTATGCGAAAAGCTCTTGAGTACCATATCGCCCACGTCATGACCACATCTGTCATTGACGCCTTTGAAATTATCAATATCCATGAATATCAATGCATAGCTGACATGATCCTCGGGATTGTTCAGTGCCGCATCAACGATTTCCTCAAATGATCTCTTATTGATCAGGCCGGTAAGCAGATCGGTCTGAGCCTTGACATCCAGCTTGTCCATGGTCTGATTGACGGAGTTCACGATCCTCTGCGTCACATAGATGACATACCCAAGCGCCAGCAGGGATGCAACTACAGAGAATGCGATAACATAACGGTTCGTAGCCTGAAGTGCCGTCAATATATCCGCACTGGGGATAACAGCAACCACAAACCAGTCATTTTTCAGTTTCTGGGTTGCAACCACATAGTTATCGCTTATCAGCGTCTCGGATTTTACACGGTCTACACTGCGGCTTATATTCGTCTTCATGTAGCTGCCGGGATTTGTGTCGGCATCTGTAGTCGAGATGATCACCAGCGACTTGTCCGCTACATATATATTCATGCCGTCTATGAACAGAGAGTCCTTCAGTCTGGTGGTCAGCTCCTGTGAGGGAATGGAGCCAACAGCTATGGCCACGTCATTTATGCGGCTCAGATATATGGCTGCCCCTCTGTTCGGAACGATCTCCGAAGACCATCCTCCGGTCTTCTTCAGAGCCTTGTCCAGGACGGTATATATCCTGTCAGTCCCCATTATCTTCAGGTCATTTGAAATATTACCCAGCGTAGTTCCGTCGGAATAGACGATACCGTAATCCAGATAGTTTGAGTAGATTGCATATGTACTCAGCTTATCTTCGATAATGGCTTCGATCGAAAGATCCTTTTTATCACCAGATCCGGGAGCATATGACTGAATCTCCTCATCGGAGGTGATCATATGTACGTTGCCCTCTACAACTTCAAGATAACTGTCGGTATTCACCTTGATCTGCATATTCAGATTGGTGACCATATCGGCAGTCTGCTTCTTCATCGCATCACCCATGCGCATATTAAATGCCGTGATGACAAAAAGAAGCATAACGGGAACAAGCACGGCAAATCCGGCTATGATCATAGTCCGGAGCTTAGCCGTAGTCTTATTTGCAGTTTTGTTGTTTGGAGTTTCTGACATTCCCGAATCCTTAAGTATGGTCAGTAATTGATACCTGCTCTTCATCCAGCACTATACGTATGGCCCAATCGGGAACATCGAGCGCCTGTCCGTCGTCCCTGAGAAACACAAATGCTGTATCATAATCAGGCATAGAGGGTGGATATACCCCATATCCGTCAGTGAAATATATAAGCCCCCTTAAGTTACAGAATACACCTTTTTCCCTCAAATCGTCAACATAATCAAAGACCGGCCGAAAGTCCGTAGAACCGAATCCCGTGAGCTTGGCTGTGGCTATATAAGTCTCCAGTTCCTCACTGTTATGAACGACATCATCCGACCTCACTTCACTGTCACACTGGATGATGTGTACATTGTACTGATTAAAGAAATTATCGGCATCGCTGATAATGCTCACGGTGCGCTTAAGGAAAGCCTCCACCAGCTCCCCTTTGCAGGAAGAGGACGTGTCTATGGCGATCACGAACTCCTTGATCTTCGATACATCCGCATATTCCAGAGGCTCTATCAAAGGCATGTTGCCATAGGTATCAAGTCCGTAAGTGTAATAGATATAATCAAACTCATCATCACTGACATGCAGAGTCTCGCCGGACACCATAAATCTGCGCAGAAACTCACTGTAATTCACACGTTCCCTGGTCGCAACCTCCAGAGCCGCCTTCAGGCTTTCCGAATCCGTATGTCCCTTGGAAAAGCTCTTCAGATCCGCCTTGATCCTCTCGGATATCTTCTTCCACTGCTCGAGGCTCACTTCAAGCTTCTCATCGGGTATCCACAGGTCATGATTATCACGCTTAAACAATCTGATCAGTTCGGCGATTTCCTTATCCGACGGAGCCTCGACCAGCATAAGCCTGTACAGTGCCTGTGCATGCAGACCGCCTGCACGGTCCCTGAGCGTCTTGAGCTTAACAGTACGTTCGGCATCGGATTTCAAAGCAGTCTGATACAACCCGAGTTCCATGATTATATTCTCGACGGCGATATCGCATGCCATATCCCAGAGTTCTGTTCTCCTGGAGGCATACTCGTGATCATGATGAAAAATGAAATGGAAAAGAACATGCAGGTAGCATCTGATGATACTGTTAGGTTCGTTCCTGTATCGTCTGATCACCAGAGCGGGATCATAGAAGCACTTTTCTCCGTTACATACGATACGCGCACTTCCGACACGCGGTTCCCATCTGATGGCAGCCATGGCCACTCCCAAAAAACGGAGGTTCATGATCACACCGTTCTCGGCACTGCGTATGATCTCCGAGGCTATATCGAGTATCTCAGCTTCACGTGTCAGTGGTTTTCCCATAAACTCATATCTTCATAAACCGGCAGGACCCACATATAGAGTCCTCCGTCGAAATGGACTTCTATCTCAGCGGCTACTTCGTCATAACGGATATGGTCATAGTCATAACGAACCATGTCCTGTCGCCATACCTCAAGTATCTGCTCCGCCGTGCCCTGGCCCTGCCCGATATGAGTATATACGTCGGCTCTCAGATCATGGAAATCCACGCTGTTGACATCGGCGTCATCGGGAACATCATAGTCAAACCCCTGCCATACTCCAGACTTATAATATGCCGGTCCGACTATGCGGTTGAGCATGCCCCTGTTCTCGTCATCATCCATATCGATCCATATCAGACGGCTTCGCGGTGCTCCTTTGCTCAGCCGGTAATAAACCTGAAGAGGCAGCGGAGAGCTCATTTCATGGTAATCCGTCTGCTGTGATTTCGCCGCCAGGGTAAGTATGGCTTTCTCATCGGGAAGGATCATATGAGACTTCACATATTCGGCTGCATCGATATAGTCATATACGTGACCGTCCTCGTCGTATTTCAGATTGAAGCCGTAGTAATAGCTGTCCAGCGGGCAAAATACGGCATACGACTCCAGATCGTCATACTTCGGTACGTAGGAATTGTATTTTTTTTCAACGGCGCGGATCACCCCGAACGCAGCAAAGATCACGATCAGAGATACTATTATACTGCCCCGGCTCTTAAGTGCGGTTCGAATGCTGTGGCTGAAGACCGCCTCCAGAAGCATCGACACTACTATGGCCGTCACGATCATGGATACGATCTGCATAACATTTCTGTAAGCATAGAAGCTGTCATAAGTGGAATTACCCATCATCAAGGCCACAGGAACCACGATCATCAGCTTGATCAGCAGATGCGAAGAATAAAAGGCTATAAGGCTCCTGGCGCTCTCGGCGGGCCGCTTCAGATAGCGGGAGCGGCACATCAAATACGTAACCACGAACCATATAAGCAGCTTCACGATCGCAGAAACAAATGCTGACACGCTCACCCCCAGAGAAACGTCGCTTCTGACGATCGGATATATGGCTTCCATATAGACATCGATAAGTGATATTGACGGGCTTTTGGTTTCAAAAAAGGACGAATGCGTCGCAAAGTCGCACATGAGGTCGATCACTCTTTCCCACAGATCAATATAGAAAAGAAGGACCGCATCGATCAGCAGACCTATGATGATGTTTCCGGACAGACAGAATGCGTATATGGTGATATTCATGATCGTCAGGAAAAAGAAAACGGTCATGGCCGCCGCCATGCACAATCTGGCAAAAAGACCTGCGTCAAAACCGGCCAAAGGCACTCCGAACGTCAGACTGACGATTATCGACAGAACGAGTCCTCCGGCATATACCAGCAGGCATCCCGTATAAAAGGTGCGAAAACGCACGATCGCGGATACAGGCAGGCTGTGATAAAAATCCGTGCGTTTCTCGGAATGAAGATAAGCGAACCAATAAGAAGCGATGCACACGGCAAAGACTCCGGTCGCGCCGGCTATCATCACGCAGAACGAAGGAACCTCATAGAAAGGCATGCCCCGGTGTCTCGTATCCGAGAGAAGCAGACGTCCGCTGTAAGCGGCAACAATGGCTGCCACGAAGAGCAGACTTACTATTATTCTTCTTTTACTGTCAGCGAAAAGCTTCCAATTCATAGGTATAATCTATCACTTCTCCGAAAACGGATGTGTCTGCCAGTGCGATTACAAATGTTGTTCCAAACGAGTCCAAAGCATCAACTATCATCTTCCGTGCCGATGAGCGCATCTCATCACTCATCGCGGTGAACAGATCATCACAGACCAGATACTTGGTACCCGCGGATATCCCTATCGCCAGCATCATCAGATTACGGGCATAGGGTTCCATCCTGCGCATCGGAACATCGGTCGGAAGGCTGTAGGCTATCGCCAGCTCATGCATCCTTTCCACATCAAAGGTCTCATACATATGAGCGTAGAAATCCGCAAGTTCCGCTGCGGATTCATAGGATGGACAGTATGGCTTCTCCGGCAGAACGAACATCCGCTTGAGGGTAACCACGTTGTCAAAAATGGGCATGTCGTCCACTACCACCACACCGGCGTCAGGGCGCACTATACCTCCGATAATGCGGACAAGTGTGGATTTACCGCTACCGGAGGTACCTGTGATCGCACTGATCGCGCCTTCCTTAAAGGAGGCGCTCACCCTGTTCAGCGCGCATATATTATCAAAATGCTTGGTTACATTACTAAGCTCTATCATTGATCACTGGATCAAAAGGGATTTACCTGTCATCTCCGCAGGCTGTTCCTCACCCATAAGCTCGATCAGAGTAGGCACGATATCTGCCAGCACACCGCCTTCGCGAAGCTTATACTTGGGATCGGCATTTACGAGTATGAAAGGAACGGGATTGGTAGTATGTGCCGTATGAGGAGCTCCGGTCTCATAGTCTACCAGCTGTTCGGCATTACCGTGATCCGCACAGATGAACAGTGTACCGTTCACTTCCTTGACAGCTTCTACCGCACGTCCCACGCACTCATCCACTGTCTCGATAGCTTTGATGGCAGCTTCCTCTACGCCGGTGTGACCTACCATGTCGGGATTGGCGAAGTTGATTATGATCACATCATATTTGTCAGACTTGATGCACTCTACCAGTCTGTCGCATACCTCGGGAGCGCTCATCTGAGGCTTGAGGTCATATGTAGCCACGTCCTTGGGAGAGTTCACGAGGATACGCTCCTCACCGGGATTAGGCTCCTCTACTCCTCCGTTGAAGAAGAAAGTTACATGAGCATACTTCTCGGTCTCGGCTAACCTGGCCTGAGTCTTGCCCTTGGATGCAAGCCACTCTCCGAATGTATTGGTCACCGATATCTTCTTGAACGCAATAAGCTTATTGGGGATGGTGGGATCGTAATCTGAGAAGCATACATATACGATCTGTTTACGCGCTCCCCTGTCAAACTTATCAAACTCATCATCGCAGAAGCAGTGAGTGATCTCACGGGCTCTGTCAGGTCTGAAGTTAAAGAATACTACCGAATCGCCGTCCTGAATCGTAGCTACGGGTTTGCCGTCCTTTACGATCACGGTGGGCTTAACGAACTCATCGGTCTCCTCACGGTCATATGAAGCCTGGATACCTGCAGGTGCGGACTCGGCGGTATACTCTCCCTTGCCTTCGGTCAGGGCTCTGTAAGCCTTTTCCACACGGTCATAGTTGTTATCTCTGTCCATCGCATAGTATCTGCCGTGAACGGATGCGACTTCACCGACACCGATCTTCTTCATCTCGGCCTCAAGTTCCTCCACATAGCCCTTGCCCGAAGCGGGAGGTGTGTCACGGCCATCGAGGAAGCAGTGTACATATACTTTCTTCAGGCCGTTTCTCTTGGCCAGCTCAAGAAGCCCGTAGAGATGTGTGTTGTGGCTGTGCACACCGCCGTCGGATACGAGTCCGTACATATGGAAAGCGGAATCGTTCTTCTTGCAGTTTTCAACAGCCGCAAGCAAAGCTTCGTTCTCAAAGAAAGTACCGTCCTGGATCTCCTTGGTGATGCGTGTCAGCTCCTGATATACGATACGGCCGGCTCCCATATTGAGGTGTCCAACCTCGGAGTTGCCCATCTGTCCGTCGGGAAGTCCTACCGACATGCCGCTCGCATATCCTTTTACAAAAGGATACTCGGCCATCAGCTTATCCATAACGGGAGTATTCGCTTCAGCGATCGCATTGTGCTCCTTGATGTCGCTGAGTCCGTATCCGTCGAGGATCATAAGTACTTTAAGATCTTTTTTCATGTTTTCTCTCCTCATATGTTAAATATCAGATGGATCATCTGTTCAATTACCACTAAATAATGTAACACAAGCACATTTAATTATCAATTGAATGGTTAGCACAAGCTAATCACAACAGATCGAAAGAATCAAAGAAGCCTTCATCGGAAGTCTCTGAGCTCAACCTGATCAGATATGACTTCATGCCGGCGTGTGAATCACCCATATCGCTTAACATTACCCCGATCGCTGCATCATCTATACATCCGTATCTGCGCAGCACATCATAGTACTCCTCTTCGTCGCCATGCTCCTCAAGCACCACACGCCAGGCATCGGGATGTTCCGCACCTGCCCTGTGTTCATACAGATAACTGCCGAGCCTATCCCTGCGTTCATCACTCAGAGCTGCATCATGGAGAAGTCTGACCAGACATATGCGGACCTTGCGTTTGCGTCTGCGCGTCAGATAGGCATCCAGAGTATTGTCTCTGCCCTCATAATCCTCCTCACCGCAGGCAAGCAGAGCGCTAAAGCCCTCCTCATCAGGTTCGGCGAGAATCGTATCCATGCGCATATCCCAGCCCGCAATCCAGTCCGGCGAACCGGCCTCCTTCAGATCAAAAAGAAAGCGGTCATCCATCAGTTCTATGACTGCCGCCAGGAGATATCCGACATCAGCCGAACTGCCGGTTGGCTCATCCCCTCTCAGCTCCACCTGCCTTAAGCCGGTGCAGTCCTTGAATGCCCCATTAGCGGCATCTATGCCTCTGGGCAGGGATATGGATCGCAACGATCTGCATCCGGCGAAAGCCCACTCTCCGATCCGCGTCACCGTATCGGGTACCGTCACCTCATGCAGGTATTTATCCGAGAGGAATGCTTTTTTGTCTATCCCGGTGACCGGAATGCGGGATTCACCCTCACCATCAATATAAGCCGGGATATGTAACTCCACATCCCGGCCCCTGTGTGAATTGACTGATGCCACAGTCCTGCCCGCATCATCTGTAGTTATTCTGTATCCGATCACCCCGGATGGTGTATCGGCCTCGATATATTTGCTCATCACAGATCCAGTGCCACCACTCTGCTCATCAGGTCGTCGGAGGCATCATTTACCATCAGCCGCTTGCTCAGTTCCACATATCCGTCATGTCCGAAGGTGGCTATATATGCAGCCGAATCCTTATCCACTGTCAATGTGGTCAACAACATCACCAGTTCGCTGCCCTCACCGAATGAGCCGGTACAGAAGTCAAATACATGATCGATCATAGCGGATGTATCGTTTACGGCAGACTGCAGGGATGCCTTCCGCTCCTCAAACTGTGCCCTGACAAGACCGAAATCAGCATCCCTCTCTCCCTGTGTCTGAGCAGTCACACGCTCATATGCCGAGGAAAGAAAAGCCAGAACGGATTTATCAACACGCTTATCCGAATCGGCATACGCTCCGGATGCACGACGTGTATCCATCAGACGGATACGCGCCTCACGGGCTGTCTTCAGGCTGTCGGTAACAGGATCCGAGCCGTCCCTGACCGACTTAAGTACAGCAAATATCTGCTTAAGTGCAGCCGAATCCTCCATTACGTCTTTGATCGCACCGAGTATGCGGTCGCTGAATATGCCTATGATGGAGAGCCTCTCGTCAAACGGTGCCTTGCGTGCCTTATCCATAGCCTGCTCGGATGCATGTCCCTCCAGGATGTCATCCATGCGGTATTCGGATACATATCTTAGATACAGGTCATAATATGCCGTGAACTCTCTGACTATACGGTCATTACGCAGATACTGTCCGACCAGACCTTCGTCGACCTTAAGTCCTTCTTCCTCGTAGAGCTTCAGTATCTGGGACAGATCCTCCCAGCCTCTGGCAGTCACATATCCCCTGCCTCTGACCGTCGTATCTATCTGATAGAAATCCTCCGTGTTGATCTCCAGATATCCCAATACAGCTCCGTGCAGACGCTTATCGGATGCATATTCCTTCCATACGGAATAGTCGGCCTCAACCTCCATCAGTTTCATACGGTCATAAGTCACCACATCGAACTCACGGACCGATTTATTATATTCCGGAGGGTTGCCGGCTGTTACGATGACCCATCCCTCGGGCACCTTGTATCGTCCGAACACCTTGAACTGAAGGAACTGAAGCATGGCGGGGGCCAGCGTCTCGGATACGCAGTTGATCTCATCGAGGAAAAGGATGCCCTCACGGATACCGCTCGTCTCCATCACGTCATATATCGATGATATGATCTCACTCATCGTATACTC
This sequence comes from Lachnospiraceae bacterium, assembly GCA_017450485.1. Taxonomy (GTDB): domain Bacteria; phylum Bacillota; class Clostridia; order Lachnospirales; family Lachnospiraceae; genus XBB2008. The sequence goes on along the minus strand of JAFSTN010000007.1, from coordinate 24,403 downwards.
CGTAACATCGGTTTCCTCACCGTCATATGTCTTATGCACTATAAAGGGAAGTCCGAGCGCTGACTGTCTGGTGTGATGAGTCATCGAGTAATCAACCAGAGCGATTCCGAGCTCCGATGCTATCTGCTCCATGATCGCGGTCTTACCCACACCCGGGGCCCCCAGCAGAAATACCGGTCGCTGCCTGACTACCGGTATGCGGTATTCACCGTACTCATCCTTCTTTAAGTAGATCCTGACTATGTCTTTTATATACTGTTTCGCCTGTTTAATGTTCATAATATCGCTATTATAACATATTATTGCAGGACCACATATATGATCTCCCTTGCTGCGACCCGACAGTACTCGCTGCGGGAGACATATATGCGGTCCTGCATTCATATGCAAAAAGAGGGTGCCGCATAAGCGACACCCTCCCATAGTAACTGTTTGGTTTTTTTGTGTAAGAAGCCACGAAGTGGGGTCTTACGGTCGGAACAAATTCCCGCAAGGGGATTTGTTCGAGTTAAGACGCGTCAGCGGCTTAACTCTACTTCCATGCATCATACTGAGCAGTGAACTCAGCAAGAACGTCCTGATATCCAGCCTCGTCAAGAGCTGCCTGATAAGCCTCGATAGTAGACTCAACATCAGCAGGAGCAACACCACCGTTCTCAAGGATGAATCCGTACTCATCGAATACGTTCATGCATGCGGTGTACTGTGCCTCAACAGGTGCAGGATCGAAACGGAAACCAGCTGCACATGAAGTGTTAGCGCTACCGTTGAAGTCCTTGTACAGATCAGCCTTGTTTGCAGGCTCATTGTCAAGAGGAGTTACGATAGTAGCTGAAGCTGACTCCCACATGGAGTGGTTGTACTTCTCAGAAGTCTGAGTAACCTGGCCGTTTGCATCATAGGTGAAGTCCTCACCCTCGATACCGAATGTATAGAGATCAGCAAGCTTGCTGTCTGTATACAGAAGACCAAGGAAGTCTACACAAGCCTTAGCCTGCTCAGGAGTAGAAGTAGCGGTTACGCAGTAGCAAGAACCAAGTGCAGAAGTGCTGTGTGCCCATCTGTCGGTTGCAGGCTGCATGGTAACGTCCTGGCCATAACGAGCATCTGCCTCGTCGTTAACCGGGATATCTGTCCACCATGAAACTGCCCAATCCTGAGTCTGAGTAGTAGTATCGGTAGTAGTCTTGGTAACATCATCCTCTGAGATGTAGCCCTTGTCTGCCCAATCAGCCATCAGAGTACAGAACTCTTTGTACTGAGGAGTAAGAACGGTATCTACAACAGTGTTTGACTGACGATCAACAGCTACGAAGTTAGATGAAGCGTTAGCTGTGAAGAAATCGAAGTCATTGATGTACCAACGATAGAACATAGCGGTCTTCTGAGTAAGGAAAGGATACTTGAGGCCTGCACCTGCTGCATCAGCAAGCATGGGCTCGAGGTCCTTAAGAGTCTTAACAGAAGTGATGTCCCATCCATACTCGTCGATCAGATCCTGACGGAACATAAAGTCATAACCTTCAACGTTGTCCTTGTAAACGGGAACGAAGTAGTTCTTTCCGTTGTACTTGGAAGCTTCCCACTGACCTTCGTCCATAGAAGCGTAAAGGTCTGTGCCGGGAAGAAGATCGGTCAGATCATATACTGCGTTAGCAGGTACAAGATCGTTAGTACCGATGGTGCCTTCCCATGAAGCAGTCCAAAGGAGGTTGATCTCGTTAGATGCCAGAGCAAGGTTAGCCTTCTCTGTATACTCGCCTGAACCGATATCGGTAAGCTTGATCTGAACGTTGATCTTATCTTTGATGTACTCGTTGATTGCGTCCTGTACCTTAGTAACCTGAGCTTCATCAGGATTTGCAAGGTTGAATGTACATCTGTAAACGTTGATCTCAACTGTGTCGCCTGATGCAGCATCAGTAGCCTCGGTAGCTGCATCTGCAACTTCTTCTACAGCCTCGGTAGTTGCGTCTGCAACTTCCTCAACTGCTTCTGTTGCTGTGTCTGCTGCGGTATCAACTGCTTCCTGAGCACCGCAACCAGCCAGCATGCCCATTGTCATAGCTGCAACAAGTGCTGTAGCCAGAACCTTGGATGTGGTCTTTCTTTTCATATTAGGTTTTACCTCCCATGTTTTGTTTCCGCTTATGCGGAATCTAAACAGTTACTATATGTTGAACACCTTGCGGTGGATCAACCTTTGACCGAACCTACCGTCAGACCCTTTACAAAGTACTTCTGGAAGAAAGGATATGCGATAATGATAGGTCCTACTACAACCAGCACGGTCGACATCGTAGCCGAGTACTGGGGAACCGATCCGCCGAGTGCTGCAAGCACTTGTGCGGGAAGGCTCTTATTATTAAGAAGCATCTCTATGGACTTCTGGATGTTGATCAGCAGCAGCTGCAGAGGCTTCTTATTAGCGGAGTCAATGTACAACAGAGCGTTCTGCCAATCATTCCAGTAAGCTGTAGCCATCATGAAACCTACGGCAGCCAGTGAAGGCTTAAGCAGAGGAAGCGTGATCTGGAAGAATGTTCTGTACTCTCCCGCTCCGTCGATCTTAGCTGCTTCCATAAGCTCATTGGGAATGGAGTTCGCTATGTAAGTCCTAAGAATGATAACATTCATAGTGGTAACACACAATGGCAATATCAACAAAAGAAGTGAGTCCTTAAGGTGATAGTTCTGTGTGAAAATGATATATCCTGACAGCTGACCACCGTTGAACAGCATCGGGATGATCAGGAAGATGCTCAGGAACTTCGATAAGTAGAACTCGCGGCGGCTGATCGAATAAGCATACATACTCATAATGAACAGACCGAGGAAAGTACCTACTACGGTAACGAAGATCGTAATACCGTATGATGTAGCCAGCTGCTTGCCGTAGCGGAGCACGGAGTTCATGCCGACCATGGACCACTGTCCGGGCCAGAATGAGAATCCGTTGGAAGTCAGCCATTTCTCATCCGTGAATGCAGATACTATTGTAAGCCAGATAGGAGCTGCACAGAATACCGTGTATGCAAACAAAAGAATCAAAAGTATGATCTGTCCTAAACTCATCCTGTCCTTGCGGGAAGGGGCCAGATCCATTTTATTACCTTTCTTAGCCATCTTACTTCCTCCTTAGAACAGTGAATTCTCGGGCGAAATCTTACGCACCAGACCATTGGACAAAAGCATCATCAGCAGGCCGACAACAGACTGGAAGAATGATGTCGCAGCCGTGAAACCGAAGTTCGAGTTCTTGAAGATCGCATTCAGTACATAGGAATCGATAACCTGTGTAGTGGAATACAGAGCTCCTGAGTTTCTCGTAACCTGATAGAAAAGACCTGTGTCTGATCTCATGATGTTACCTACCGACAGAAGCAACATGACGGTGATCATGGGAATCAGGGAAGGCAGTGTGATGTGCCAGATCTGTCTCCACTTATTCGCACCGTCGATCTGAGCGGCTTCATAGAGTTCGGTATCGATACCGGCCAGAACGGACATATACAAAACGGAACCGTAACCTACACTGTTCCACATCTTGACAATAGTAAGTATCGTCGGCCACGTGCTGGCTGAGGAATAAAACCTCGTCTTGATACCGAACATGGATACCAGAATACCTGTAGAGCTGTTCAGGAAAGCATATACGATGAACTGAACTGCTGCATATGAAATAAATACGGGAACGATCATGACCGTCTGCATAACCTTGCTGCATCTCTTGAATATGCACTGGTCAATGGCGATTGCAAGAACTACATTAAGGAATGTACCGAGCGCCGTGAAGATCACGTAGTACATCAGGGTGTTCTTCGTCATGTTAATGAATGAAGCCTTGGATGCGACCAGAACCTTAAAGTTCTCGATACCGTTCCATGGACTTCTCCAGATACCCAAAGTGTAGTCGAACTTTTTGAATGCCATGACAAGACCGGCCATAGGCACATAGAAGATGAAGAACATAACCAGGAATACAGGCAAAGCCATAACTACATGGGCTCTGTGCTTCCAGGTATTCTCCAAAAATGCTTTTACCTTCATAAGTTACCTCTCCCTCAAAATTATTGCTATAAAGTTAGTAATTATTGCTATCCCATACCAACATAGAATAATATACCAATCTATTGTCAAATTTACAAGGAAAATCGTGATTTGTTGTTCATGTTTAACAGTTTCACGTTAAACTGCGATCATATTATTGTCAAATTTTGTTCACAGTTTGTTAACGATATCGTTTTCGAGTTGGAGAAATTTACTAAATCGGCTTAAGAGAATCGCCGTGAAAGACATATCCGGGCACAACGCTGGTGTCCACAACAGTCTTGGTAGGATACTCTATCAGAGCAATAAGCTTATCCGCCATATCATTGCCCAGTTTCTCGGTATTCTGGACATAAGTGGTAAGCGTCGGATCTATGTATCGTGCTATCTCGATCCCGTCGAAGCCGGCAATGGACATATCATCCGGTACTTTCAGACCGTTCCTGTACAGACAGTTCAATCCGCCTATCGTAGCGAAATCATCGGGATAGAATATACAAGTAGGGGGATCGGGAAGCCTGAGAAGCTTCTCGGTGCGCAGATGAGCTGCCATGGTATCCCTGTAGGCGGCTTTCTGAATATAATCGAGCGGAATGTCTATCTCCATCTCGTTACATATATCACGGAAACCGCGAACTCTCTCTTCCGTCACACCGGAGTCCTCTCCGTGTATATAAGCGATCTTACGGTGTCCCTGCTCATATGCGAACTTGAACAGTTCTCTGATACCGCCGTAGTTATCCGATACCACGGAGCTGCATCCGGAATGCGTATAGTCCAGTGTCACAGTGGGAATATCAGACTCTATGACATCCAGGATCTCCTTGTCATCGAAGTCCACACATACGATCGCTACTCCGTCGAAATTCCTGTAGCGACAGTGCTCCAGATACGACAGTTTCCTTCCGCCGGAATAACTGCTGTTATTCACGAAAGTTATATCATATCCGAGACTTTCTGCTTTCTTTTTGATCCCGTCGAGAACCTGCGCATAGAAATTGTGCGCCAGACCACTTTCTGTATTTTCCTTATACAGAACGCCCAGATTATAGGTGTGCCGTGACTTTAAAGAACGACTTGCGGAATTCGGGACATAACCCATCTCCAGAGCTTTTGCCTGGATCCTGGCTTTGGTAGCAGCCCCAATATCCTTTTGATCGTTTAAGGCTTTGCTGACAGTCGCTACAGATACTCCGCAAGCTGCCGCTATATCCTTGATAGAAACCATATTTATTCTACAAATTCAGACTTAACGTATGCTATCTGGCCTTCGTACTTGATCTTGGTCCATCCGTTGGCGAGTTTCTCAACAACATCCAGCTTCTGTCCGACATAAGCAGTGGCTATCTTATCACCTTCGGTGCTGGCGGAAGCTCTAATACGCACATTATCCTTGACGGTAACGGTACCTGACGTCTTGGTTGAAGCGGCGTTTGTCTGTGTATCTGCCGTCTGTGTATCGGTCGAAGCATCATCACCGTCATCATTACCGTTATTGACATTAACAACGGCTTCCACGGATGCATCCTCCAGGTATTCGGATTTGATGAATGCCGATGCTCCGTTATAGCTGATCTCACTCCATCCGTTGCCTCTCTTTTCGATCAGAGTGAATTCATCACCCTCTGCGGCCTTACCCAGTTTATCGGCGGTCTCCGAATCGGAACTTCTGATATTGACCGTCGTTGTAGCACGTACGGTCTTGACGATGTCACTCACCGTCGTCCCGGCGACAGGTTCTTCTTTCTCTTCTTCATCTTCCCCGGTATCTGCCTCGGCAGTCTGGGTATCGGTCGAACCTTCATTCTGTGCAAGAGATTCTCCGACTGCAGTATCTATGCTCTCGGTAAGATCCACCAGAAATATAGAGAGATCCTCATTCTGAGCCAGCATATTGTTATATGTGGATGCCACCTCATTATTCAGGTCGACCACATCATCCTGCAGGGATGCTTCCCTGATATAATTGATGACGGATTCACTCTCTTCACCGTCATTGATATACAGCTTTCCGGAATCGTCCGTACAGATATAGAAAGCTTCCAGTCCGGGGATGCTTTCTTCGTAATCCCTGAACTTCTCCTCATAATACACATAAGCCAGATACGTACCGTCCGAAGGACCTATCTTGGTATAGACCTTGAGGTTCTCGTAAGATTCGATATACTTGGCTGTTTCTTCTATACGTATGGCTTCGGTATCGTCGATATTATTATTATATGAACGAACCAGTTCTATATCTCCGGATGCCATGGCAACGAAATACTTCTTCACCAGTTCATTAACTGCCGGATACGCATCCTCCTCCAAAGCAACTTCAGGCACAGCCAATACGGCGCTGTCAACGTTTAACAGGCTCTCGGCTTCCGCTGCCGCGGCTGCTGCCTGCTCCTCCTGCTCGCGTGCCTTCCTGGCATTATGAGCGCTCACGGATATGATGAGCACGATCAGAGCCAGTACGCCTACTGCAACGGGCACTACTACCCTCAGATGTTTCATAACGAATTCCTTGAGGTCTGCCAGCTTCTCACCCAGGAATTCCAAAAGATTATTATTTGATGTATTCATAAACCACCTTCATAGACGGATCAGATCCAAGTACGCCCGACAGGAATCGAACCTGCATTAAAGGCGTCGGAGGCCTTCGTTCTATCCATTAGACTACGGGCGCAAAATGTTACAATTTTGTTAACACACACTTCGATTATGATAACATATTGCACCCGCATTGTCTACTTTTGCATGATCACCACGGTTTACACCGTCAAACCACGAGCCTTATCTCGTTCGTATCTCTCTCAAATCTATAGATATTGTTACTGAGTCTGTCCTCGACATCGACCTGGGTCTCATTGATCTCCCTGACCATATTTCTCATATAGTCCGTATCACAATCAAATATATCGGGAAGAATTATGACCTCATGGATACTGCTCGGCAGGATGAACAGATCACTGTCGAAGCTGTCGGCCAGTTCTCTGATATGCTCTGAATACAGCATGCTCGTGGCTCCGAATATGCGTCTCTCATTACTGAGCACATACAGGCACGGATTGCCCATATCCTGAAGCTCAGCATATGCATCACCACTGTCGTGAAATCTGTGCATGAGCATCTCCCCGATGATATTATCCATAGAGTCGATCTCATCGATCATAAGTGAAGGTGTATTGCGTGAAGCAAGCTTATACAGTTCCTCCGCATCCGTATGCCACATGGCGACATGTTCATTGCGAACGAGTATCGTGGCATAGCCGTCACCGCCGCCATCAACCAAAAAGCAGAAAACTATGGCCAGATCATTCCACGGAACGTACGGGGTACTCTTAAGCAATTCTCTGTTCATATCCAGATTGACTATCTTATATACGATACGATCCTTTACCTTATCAAAGTCCGTAAAACAGTCGGCATTGAATGTGGTGCTGCTGTATGCACGGTCACATTTGATTATCCTGGTGATCACTTCGCCGAATGTGATACCTTCCTCATACATCCCGTAGAACTGCTCCAGATATATGGTAGGGGATATACGGGAATCCTTTTTGGTTATGACCAGTCCTTTTAGAACCAGGCCGTTATTCTTGGTCACATCCGTAACATACACTCCGGCTTCATCACCGTATATCTCACTTACGGCTTTTTCCACTTTGTTGCAAAATTCAATATAACTCATATCATTCCTCCATACTTCTCCGGACAAGGAAGCATAAGCTTATCGGATCCAAAACAACAAAAAAGACAATGCACCGATAGGTTCATTGTCTTTCAAGCTCTGTAATAATATGAAAAGATACGGATTATACTCTGGAGAGATATTCACCTGTTCTGGTGTCGATCTTGATCTTCTCTCCCATCTCCACAAAGAGCGGTACGTTAACCTTCGCTCCGGTCTCAACGATAGCGGGCTTGGTAGCACCGGTAGCCGTATCACCCTTGAAGCCGGGCTCGGTATCCGTGATCTCAAGCTCCACAAAGAGCGGAGGCTCTACGGAGAATACCTTTCCGTTATATGAGCAGACCTTGCAGATCTCGTTCTCCTTAACGAACTGAAGAGCATCACCGACAGTATCGGCACTGAGCGCGACCTGATCGTAGTTCTCAGTATCCATGAAGTTGAACATATCGCCATCTGCATACAGATACTGCATATCTTTTCTATCTATACGTGCCTGCGGGTATTTATCTACAGGACGGAAGGTCTTCTCAACTACACCGCCATTGATGACGTCCTTAAGCTTGGTGCGGACGAAAGCAGCGCCCTTACCCGGCTTAACATGCTGGAACTCAATGATCTGGTATACTACACCTTCTACCTCAATAGTAACACCATTCCTGAAATCACCTGCTGAAATCATGAATCAATCCTCCTGATCAAACGTAACATTCCTAAACATAATAAACTATAAGCATCACTTTTTCAACAACAAAATTGCTTCATCTATGGCATCCAGATAGCCCTTGAGTCCGCGTCCGTAAATCTGCGTATCGCAGGCAGGCGCAGTCACCGATACACGTCTCCACTCTTCGCGCGCAGTAATATCCGAGATATGTATCTCTATCTTCGGCATCGTAGTCACGCTCGCAAGTGCATCGTGTATCGCATAACTGTAATGCGTGAAAGCACCGGGATTGATGATGATAGCTTCGGTCCCATCCGAATATGCGTCCTGGATACGATCGATGATCGCACCCTCATGATTGGTCTGAAAAACCTCGATCCTGCATCCGCACTCTTCACCTTTTTTCTCGATCAGTTTAAGCAGATGATCGTAGTCCTCGTTCCCGTATATGTTTTTCTCTCTGATACCCAGAAAATTCAGGTTCGGTCCGTTGATAATAAGCAGATTACTCATATCTCATCCTCTTTTTTCGTTTCCATACTCCACGTGACTTCGTGAAAATCTCATCCATGATGCGCTCCACTTTCTTGTCATCAACATCGACGATCATATCGGAGCATTTCTCATACATGGGTGCCCTCTCCTGCATCAGTTCCCGAATGACCGTCTCCCGGTCCTCTCTCTGAAGCAGCGGTCTCTTGGTATCATTTCCCAGCCTCTCCAAAACTGTCTCGGGACGGATGCGAAGCCAGACAACCACTCCGAGCTGTTTAAGCAACCCGTGATTGGCCGGATCCATCGGCATGCCGCCGCCTGTCGCTATGATATGATCCCTGATGCCGTCAGACAGAAGTTCCTGCAGTGCCTCCGTCTCCATCAATCTGAAAGCCGGCTCTCCGTCTGTCTCAAATATCTCGGATATCGTACGTCCGGTCTTATGCTCTATGTATTTATCCGTATCTATATACGGTTGCTTCATCCGGTAGCTCAGCCGTATGCCCAGGGTGGATTTGCCGGATCCCATGAAGCCTATAAGGATAATGTTCATCGGATGTCCTCCGCTTCCGGAATTGCTGCGGCCCTCAGAATATCCGCGACACGGTCGGTGATATCGGCCGGCACCCGGACATCATTCCATAGCTCAAATGCGCATACAGCCTGATACAGAAGCATCTTAAGTCCGTTTGATGCACGACCTCCGTGTGCGGTGACCATACGCATGAAGCGTGTCTCAGCGGGATTATAGATCAGATCAAAACCGTATGAAATACGTGAATAGAAGCTTTCATCATCTATGATCACATCTTCCGTATCCGGATGCAGACCGACCGATGATGCCTGTATCACGGTCAGATCATCGCCCGGCAGATCGGAATGGGCGTTCAGGGGGAGTGGTTTACATAATTCAATGTCCACATCCCTGCACAGAGCTTCCGCTTTATCCGTATTTCTGTTCAGGATATAGACCGATCCGGCACGTTCGAAAGCGCACAGAAAAGCTGCGGCCCTGGCTGCGCCGCCTGCTCCGAGTATTACAACATTCCTGTCTTTCAGGCTTATCCCGTCGTCGGACAAGGCTCTTTTCAGGCCGAGATAATCAGTATTGTATCCGACATAGCCTTTATTTTCCCTGTCCCTTACGAGCGTGTTCACTGCACCGATCACAGCCGCATTTTTCTGTATACAGAGAGCTGCGTCCATGACCGTTATCTTATGCGGGACAGTCACGTTCAGGCCGAGTATCCCCAGATCATAAGCACCCCGTACCGCGCTGTCCACACTTCCGCTCTCCACCCTCATGGGGACATAGATCATATCGATCCCCATCAGTGCTGCAAGTGAATTGTGGATCAAAGGCGACAGTGTATGCTCCACGGGATCGCCTATGAGACCGCACACACGGGTTTTTCCGGAAACAGCGATATTTGATTCCAAAGCGTTCCGCTTTACACTATCTGACATTTCCATCACACTCCGTTGCCTTCATAAACTTCTCCGTCCGGCGTTTGTTGCCCAGAACAACGAACAGCATTATCGGCTTCTCGATGATCCTCTTTAAGTATATATGAAAACCGATATCACGTCCGAGAGGCTTGACCAGTATGTTCATAAGGCCTGCTCTATTCGCTCCCCATACATCGGTAAATATCTGATCTCCGACGCAGAATACTTCCTCCGGTTCAAGTCCCATATCCTCGATCGCCTGACGATATCCGCGTCCGAGAGGCTTGCCTGCCTTATATACATAGAACATCCCGGCAGGATCAGCGAAACTCGAGACTCTCTCATATCCGTTATTGGATACGACCGCACACTTATATCCGATCTCACCGAGTCTCTTAAGCAATGCCAGCGACCTGTCATCCTGGGGCGCATTATGCCCCACCAGAGTATTGTCGATATCAAAAAGGATCCCCCGGTAACCGCGGGCATACATATCCTCATAATCGATATCGTATGTCGACTGCATATATATAGTAGGAAACAGATTACGCATAATGAATAATTATATATGAATAAGCCCGGATAGGCAAAAAGAAAACCCGTGACCCACACGGGATCACGGGATAATGAACCTGATCTTACTTGGAAATGACCATTCCGTCTTCGTAGTCCGCAACCATCTGCTCGGGAGTAGGTCCAACAAAGGTTCTGTAACCGGACAGGATGCTGTCACGCTTGGAGTCGGATACGACCTTCTCCATATCGAGCTTAGCTATATCCACGTCTCTTCCGATGGTTCCGAAGTCGTCCTGCTTGTTGAAAGTAAGTGAAACATCTTCAAGCTGGGCGGTACGGGGCGCTTTGGGATAATCCTCCGCACTTTTGACACTAACCTGCGCTTCCTGAGTCTGCTCAGGCTGCTGTTCGGGCTTGGAAACTTCGGGACTGAGCTGACCGGGATCTACCTGAGGTATCCTCTGCATCCCGTAGCTGCTTATGAAATTCGTATAATCAAAGTTGATTCCCATATGCTTGTCTTATCCATCCTTGATATAGTCTACACGGCAAATCCGTTAGCCGGTCACCCCTTGTGCTATATATATCGACACGAAAAGATAAAACTTAACAGCTGATTTCAGAAAATCAATCTGATCATTCAAGAACTTTCTTAAGTTCGTCCATGAACGTATTAACGTCCTTAAATTCACGATAAACAGAGGAGAAACGAACATATGCCACCGCATCCAGATCCTTCAGCTTATCCATGATCAGCTCTCCGATAACGCTTGAAGGTATCTCCTTTTCCTCTCTGGAGAAGATCTCCACCTCAACCGAATCTACCAGATCGGTGATCTGGCTTGCCGATATCGGACGCTTGTGACATGCGCGAAGCACACCTGCTTCGATCTTGGTCCTGTCATATGCTTCTCTGTTGTTGTCTTTCTTGATGATAATGAGCGGTATGGTCTCTACCTTCTCATATGTGGTAAATCTCTTATCACACTCATCGCATATCCTGCGTCGTCTGATCGAACTGTTATCATCGGCAGGTCTTGAATCTATAACTCTCGTATTTTCATGGCCGCAAAAGGGACACTTCATAAATCATAAACCTCAGACTTTCTATTTCTTAAGGAAATTAGGTATCTCCAGAGACTTGGTATCTATGGAGCTGGAAACCTTGACCGATGACGGCGGTGTAACCGGAGTAACCGGACGAGGCGCTGCCGTAGTCGTGCCTGATGAAGCGGGTATGTTATGTACCGCAGGCGCGGTGGCAGGTCTGGTGCCTGCTATTGCTCCCTGCAGGAAGCTGGATGCAGGTCTTACTGTCTGAGTCTGCGTCATCCTCTGTGATGCGGGAGTGATGAATCTACTCATGGCAGCCTGATTATTGCTGTCGGCTGCAGCGGTGTTCTCATCGCGAATACCTGTAGCGATCAGTGTGATGCTACAGGAATCGGACATGGACTGGTCATATCTGGAACCGAAGATGATATTAACATCGGAACCGGTGATCTCACCGAGATAATTAGCTGCGTCATTTGCATCCCACAGCGAGATGTCTCCGGATACATTCAGAATGATATCCGTAGCTCCGACCACGGTGGTCTCAAGCAGCGGGCTCTCGATAGCCATCTTAACTGCCTCAAGTGCCTTGTCATCGCCTTTGCCGTATCCGATACCGATATGCGCGATACCCTTGTTCTCCATGACGGTCTGGATATCGGCGAAGTCAAGGTTAAGCTCGGCGGGAACATTGATCAGATCGGTGATGCCCTGAACTGCCTGCTGAAGTACTTCATCGGCTTTCTTAAGAGCCTCGGGCATGGATGTACGCTTATCCACTATCTCGAGAAGCTTGTCATTGGGAATGACGATCAGAGTATCAACGTTATTCTTGATATTATCAATACCTGCGATGGCATTGGACATACGTTTCTTAGCTTCGAAACTGAAAGGCTTGGTAACTACGCCAACGGTAAGTATACCCATGTCCTTCGCGATCTTCGCAACCAAGGGGGCCGCACCGGTACCGGTACCTCCGCCCATGCCGCATGTGACAAATACCATATCCGCACCCTTGAGAGCCTGTGTTATCTCCTCGGAGCTCTCCTCGGCCGCCTTCGCACCGATCTCAGGCTTGGCTCCTGCGCCAAGGCCTTTAGTCAGCTTCTCTCCTATCTGTAATCTCTTCGCCTTACACAGGCGGAGATCCTGCACATCAGTATTGATCCCTATAAACTCAACGCCCTCGATACCCTCATCTATCATGCGGTTAACGGCATTGTTACCGGCACCGCCGACACCTACGACTATGATCTTGGATACTGCGTCGACTTCATTGGATTTAATTTCAAGTGGCAAGGTTGATCCCTCCTAACACTTATTAATAAACATACACTAATATATAATAATGCAAAATACACTGATTATCAATCAGATTTTTCAAAAGTTATGGTGTCTCCGCTCGAGTATTCGCTTAAGTCTATCACGCCTTTCTGACCGTCGAGTTTGCGGATTATGTCAGGCAGAACCATTACTTTCTCATCTATGAAATCATCATTGCCTATATACACTTCGACTCCGCCGAAAAAGAGGACGAGCGATCCGTCCACCGCAAAATGGATGCGATCCGCCTGCAGACCGTATTTATCCATAAGCTGCGAGATATCCAGAACCTTCTCGAACAGGCCGGGATCTTCGACCGGCAGCGGTTCATACAGAATGCAATGATCGAAGCTCAGGCCCGTAACCTGAGGGATGCCGGAAGTCAGTATCTGCGAGCTCTCCACTACCGTACCCGTACGGTCGAAATAAATGTACCGGTCCATGTATTCGACATATCCGGCCAGGCTTTTTTCAAATACCGTTATCCTGATGGTATCTCTGGATTCTATGGTTACGGACATGGTCTCTACGAACGGTACGTCCTTGATCTCCTTATCTCTGTATTTCAGATAGAGATAGATGGTGTTATCACCCAGATAACCGTCCATGACCATAGCGGCAATCTCGTCATCCGAGTAATGGATGTTGCCGTCTACTATAACCGCTTTTACCCTGCAGAATTTGAGGACCAGAACGATGACCAGCGCCAAAACGAGTACTATGGCCCCGGTGAGAAAATATGGCCAGAGCGGGACTTTGCTGCGCGGTACGATCTTTTTCATCAATAATCCCTCAGTTGGATGCCCCGGGCCACGCTCAGGGCCAGTCCGATCTCGGCCAGCAGGAAAAAGGTCGCGGAACCGCCGTAGCTGATAAACGGAAGAGAGATACCGGTGTTCGGTATGGTGCCCGTAACAACGGCGATATTCAGAATAACCTGTATGGAGATATGGCCCATAACGCCAACCACGAGAAGAGCACCGAAAAGATCGCTCGCATTGTCGGCGATGATCTTCAGTCTCCACAGCAGGAATATAAACATAAACAACAGAGCAAGAGCGCCGAAAAGTCCCAGTTCTTCACATATGACCGAAAAGATCATGTCGTTCTGAGCCTCCGGAATGAATCCAAGCTTCTGCATACTCTCACCGAGCCCTTTGCCGAAGAAGCCTCCCGAGCCGATGGCATATCTGGCCTGAAGAGTCTGGAATGCCTTGCCGGATGCATATGCTTCGGGATCGATCCATGCCAGGATACGGTCTCCGCGGTAACCGCCTGCGCTTCCACCGCTGCGGGATGCATTGGTCACTATGATGACCACCACGAGTGCCGCCATCACGGCTACACCGATCGCGCCGATTATATATCGCTTATAGTCCGGAGTGGATACGAACAGCATGACTACGGCTATACCCATAACGATGATGGCGCTGCTGGCATTGGACGTGACTGCCCACAGCAGTATGGATATGGGGGCAACCATACCGAGCACCATGGCAAACCCTCGCCATGTGCTGACGGCTCTGCCCATTCTGGATATGATACAGGCCAGGAAAACGATCATGGCCGCCTTTGCGATCTCGGCGGGCTGCACCGATACACCGCCTATATATATCCATCGCTTGGCTCCGTTAGCCTCGTGTCCGAAGGGAATGATCAGGAAAATAAAGACTATGCTGGCTACATAAGCTAACCAGGCCATCTTCTCCAGATGCCGGTACGGCCAGAGGGCAACCAGGATCATAAGAACCAGACCTGCCAGTGTGGCAAATATCTGCTTCCTGAGATAGTAAGAAGCATTGCCGAATGTAAGATATGCGTCATACGAGCTCGATGAATACACCATGACAAGGCCGAATATCAGCAAAAAGATAACGGCCATAAGCAGGTTTATATCAAAGTATCTGTTTCTCTTTTCGTTAGCCTTGCGAATCGCAAATCTGTTTGTAGCCAACTCAAATAACCTCTAACACTCTAATCTGCAATGTACCCGCGATACATATACGCCAAGAGGGATCCTTACCAGATCCCGACAAGCGCGATCACACATGCAAGCGCGGTAACGATCGTGAACACAGCAACAACTCTCGTTTCCGCCCATCCACACAGTTCAAAATGATGATGTATGGGTGCCATCTTGAATATGCGTTTGCCATGGGTGAGCTTGAAATATCCGACCTGAATGATGACCGATACCGCTTCGATCACATATATGATGCCCACCAGGATAATGATGAGCGGCATATGAAGCGCATATGCCATGCCGGCTACATACCCTCCGAGCGCGAGTGAACCGGTATCGCCCATGAATACCTTGGCGGGATACGCATTATACAACAGGAATCCGGCCAGACCACCCGCAAAGGCTGCCGCCAGCCCTTCCACTCCGGCACCGGTCATGGCCGATGCTATGCAGAAGAATACAGAAACAACCAGAGTAACACTTCCCGCAAGTCCATCCAGGCCGTCAGTCAGATTAGTCCCGTTCGATGTAGCGATGACCACGAATATCATGAAAGGTATAGCCAGCCATTTCAGATCCGCCACTGTCCCATTCATGAACGGTATCTTCATGGTCATGTCCGCGTCGGTCATATATGTCAGATATAATCCGAACGCTACGGACAGCACGATCTGCAGGCTCATCTTCTGCCATGCCTTGAGTCCCATTGCACGCTTGAGAACGACTTTTACATAGTCATCAATGAAGCCGATAAGTGCCATGCCGAATGTCAGGATCAATACAGGAACCGTCTTATCACTGTGAGGGATCTGCATCAGAGCCGGTATCAGCATACCCGCAAGAAAGATGACCCCGCCCATGGTAGGTGTCCCGTTCTTCTTCAGATGGCTCTCAGGTCCGTCATCACGGACCGTCTGACCGAACTTGATCTTCGTCAGAAATGGTATGATTACCGGTCCCAATATAGCCGATATGGCAAAAGCTGTAAGTGCAGCTGCACAAATCCCAAAACTCATAATAAACTCCTGTATTTACTGTATCTGATCGGGCGCATCGCCGATGGCCGAACCGTCCTGATCGGCCGTGACAGGCGCTCCGCCTCCGGGCAGATTCTCATCCAATCCTATAGTCGCACCCGTCTGCGGATCGACATAAGCTCCGGTGTTCGGATCTACGGCATATCCGGTATCGGGATCTATCGCAAAATCTCTCCACGGTTCTTCGGGTTCCTCGTGTACCTCCTCGGGAGCCTGAGTTTCCTCGGGAGTCTCCTCCAGTGAGGCATCCTCCATGGTTTCGGTGCCTTCGGGAGCGGCAGTATTATATTCATGCGTATCGGTCAGATTTTTCTCCTCGAGCTCCGCTTTTTCCTTGTCGCTGAGAGGTTCTGTCATATATATATGCAGATAGGGGAGCACGTCGGTCAGGATATTGCGCACGATCCTGGTCGCATATTTGGCATCGGCCTGAGCTCCCCAGGTACCCACATTCGGTCTGTCCACGACCACATATATGGCTATCTCGGGATCATCCGCAGGCGCATATCCCATAAAAGATACTACATACTCACCGTTTCCTCGGGGCAGAGTCTCTGCCGTACCGGTCTTGCCGCCTATCATATATCCTGCAGGTCTGGCCGTTTTACCTGTACCGTACTCGCCCGTAACGACAAGGTTACAATAATCGATAATGGTATTGGACACTGTCGGTGATATTGTCTGCTTCAGTACTCTGGGTTCGATATTGCGTATGGTGGATCCGTCGGATGTCACCACGCGGCTCACCATGTGCGGTTCATAGTAATTGCCGCCGTTGATCAGTGAGCAGAAAGCCGAGATCATCTGTATCATCGTACAGTTATAACCCTGTCCGAAAGAGTTGGTCGCAAGATCCGTCTGGCGCATGGTATTCGGCGTATAGACCAGCGATGCGGTCCTTGACTCTCCGGCCAGGTCGATATTCGTCTTCAATCCGAAACCGAACGCATGCTGGTATTTGAGGAATGTCTCCTTGCCGCATGCAAAGGAAATATGCATCAGCGCCACATTACAGCTTCGTTCGATGGCCTCGGCCACGCTTAAGTATCCGTCTCCGTATGTATTATGGCACTTGATCTCATGATCGCCGACTTTAAGCTTACCCTCACAGTTATAGTATTCATTGCCCGTGATGGATCCGGAATCCAGAGCGGCCGCAACGGTAAAAGGCTTGGAGACCGATCCCGGCTCATAGGTGGCATTGATGCAGTAGTTTTTCCACAGAGAGTTCAGATTCTGATACTTGGTATCGTCATCCATGAGTCTCAGGCTGTCCTCAGTCACGTACAGCGATTCGGTAATGAGCATCGGTTCACCGTCAGCCGTGACGGTTGTCACTGTGCTGCCATCTGCCGTGTTTTCCGTTTCCTGTGCATCTTCCGACGCACCTTCCTCATCCTGCGATGCTGACTCTGTCGTATCCACGGCATCCGGATCTATCATCTCATTATCGGCATTGCCCAGAATCGACGTGATCTCTATGGGCTTGCCCGTGGTCTTTTTGCCTTCTATATCAACCTGCCTGGCACCTATAAGCCTGTCCGTATTTCTGGGATCATTCAAGTCATATACGGGATACTGGGCCATAGCCAGCACATTTCCGGTGTCGACCTCCATGATGATACACGCCAGATTCTCGGCTCCGTTGGCTATATTGACCTTATTCTTATATTCCTCGTTAAAATCGGCCAGATACTTCTCAACCGTACTCTGGATGTTGATATCTATCGTCGAATATATGCTGTATCCATCCACAGCGGGGATGACGGTCCTCTCCAGGTCCGAATCTTCATTCAGATATCCGTATTCACGGCCGTTCGTCCCGGACAACGTACTGTTGTAATACTGTTCAAGTCCGAAGTTACCTATATTGTCACCGGATGTAAAGCCTATGATATCGCATCCCAGAGTGGAGTTCGGGTACTGTCTGACATACTCGTCCTCAAACCACACTCCCTTGATCAGCTCGCCTCCCTCGGCATTTTTCATATCCTGGAAAGCCATCATCTGCTCGTAGCTGACCCTCTTGGCCAGTATCTTGTATCTGGAAGAAGGATTGGCTGTGATATACTGTCTGATCTCGGAGATATCCAGATTGAAAACACTTTGGAGCGCGCCAAGTGTCGGCTCCAGATACTCGTCCTTGCCCATAAGTATCGAGCAGTCCAGGATGACATTATAGACCTTGTTACTGGCCGCCAGGATCATGCCGTTCCTGTCATATATATCGCCTCGCCTGTACGGGATGATCTTGGAATCATATTCCTGCTGCGAAAGCACCAGTCTGGCATATTCATCACCCTTGTCACGGGTGATCAGATATAAGCGGATGCCTAAACCTACAAAAGCCGCAAGTATTATTATGAATAATACCCGCAGCTTTTTACGCATTCTAGGAGTAAATGTTTTTACTTTACCGTCATTATATGCTGGTGCCATGATCCGTGATTACCTATTCATCGATCTTGGCAAGCTGTCTCACATAATCTCCGTTCTCGCTGGTGAATGTCTCTATCTGTCCTTCTCTGGCATACGTCATACCGAGCTCGTTGATTGCCGTATCTCTGATCTGCTCAAGATCCATATTACTGTTAATTCTACTATATGTTGCGTCATTTTCCAACTTCAAATCGTTGAGCTCTGCCTCCAGCGAGGAGATATGCTGAAGCCTGTTGGTCACATCAGATCTGAGTGATATATACTGCATCAGTACAAATGCCGTAAACACAAGTGCGATCGCAACAAAGAAGACATAGCCGAAGCTCGCCCCTCTGTGAAGCCTGCCTCCGGACAGTCTCCGGAGTTCCGGATTCTCTACTTCTCCGAGTCTGACCGCTACATTCGTATGCTGATATGCGCGTCCGTTATTGGTTGTTGCCATTTCTTTTCCTCTTTTCCGTTTGCCTGTCCGATGTGACTTATGTCAGATCTTCACCGGTCTGCTTTTTTCTCGAATATTCTAAGCTTCGCACTCGAAGCTCTGGGGTTCTTCTTAAGTTCGTTCTCTCCCGCTGTCAGCGGTTTGCGGTTCACCTGTCTGCCTATGGGCTTTCTGCCGCATGTACATACCGGAAACTGTGGCGGGCATATGCAGGGATTCTCGTATCTCCTGAATGCTTCCTTGACTATGCGATCCTCAAGCGAGTGAAACGTGATGATGCACAGCCTGCCGCCCGGCTTAAGGCTTTCGGCGAATCCGTCTATCGAATCCTTAAGGACATCCAGTTCGCCGTTGCACTCGATCCTGAGTGCCTGAAAAGTCTTTTTGCAGGGGTTCCCGCCTCCCACTCTCATACGCGCCGGGATCGCGGCATGTATGATATCACTCAACTCTCCGGTGGTCCTGATAGGGGCCTCAGCCCTTCTGGCCACTATATGCTTCGCAATATTCGCTGCGAACTGTTCCTCTCCGTACTCTCTCAGGATCCTGGCCAGATCCTGCTGCGGGTAGGTGTTTACTATCTTCTCCGCCGTCAGCTCCGACCGTGTATCCATCCGCATGTCGAGTGCGGTATCGAATCTGTAGGAGAACCCTCTCTCCTCATCATCCAGCTGGTAGGAACTCACACCCAGATCAAGCAAAATACCATCCAGCGCGGTCACACCGAGACGTCTGAGTTCTGCAAGCGCCTGCGAATAGTTCGTCCTGATGATCGTGACACGGTCTGCGTAAGGCTCCAGCCTCGCTGTCGAAGCTTCTATCGCCGCACCGTCCTGATCTGTCCCATACAGATGGCCCGTGGTGTCCAGTCTCGCGGCTATCTCACTGCTGTGTCCCGCTCCGCCTATCGTACCGTCCAGATAAATGCCGTCCGGCTGTATATTCAGCCCATCTATGACCTCATCCAGCATGATGGGGGTATGTGCAAATTCCATCCGATCCTTCTGTGATCTACAGCTCAGATGCTGATGCCCACAGCCTCGAGAGCAGCTGCGATTTCATCCATATCCTCGCTCGTTGCATCAGTTTCATATTTTTCCTTGCTCCATATCTCTATCCGGTCTCCCAGCCCCAGGAATACGGCATCCTTGGACATACCGGCAAATGATCGTAAGTTGGCGGGGATCAGCACACGACCCTGAGAATCACACTCAAGCTCCACTGCGCTTCCGCCGAAATGTCTGGCGAACTGTCTGGCGTTCTTATTGGTCATGGTCGGGAGTTCTTTAAGTTTCGCGGCGAACTCTTCCCATGCGGTCATGTCATAAGCCATCAGGCAGCCGTCCATACCCTTGGTGATCATGAAATGATCCCCCAGAGCCTCTCTGAGCTTGGAGGGAACGATCGTCCTGCCCTTGGCATCTATGGAGTGTGAATACTCGCCGTAAAACATCAAAAACACCACTTTGTGACACTATCTGCCACATATTGACCACTTACAACCACAATTATACTAGTGCAGATAAACAAATGCAAGCAAAAAAGGGCGTCGAAACGCCCTTTTTCAAGATTTTCTATTTTTGATCCGGTTTACGATCCCGGATCAATGCTTTTGATCCGAATCGTTACCTGCAGGTTCGGGATTTTTTTTACGGAAAACGAAAATGATATTGAGAACAGCGGCCAGAATAACGATCGCGATGCAGACCATCTGCGATGCTGCGATATGTGTATTCCAGATATAGAGCACATCCGTGCGGATGGCCTCGATCCAGAATCTGCCTATGCCGTATCCGGCGAAATAAAACGTCATCACCTGTCCGGAGAACATCTTATGCTTAGTCCACAGGATAAGGAAGATCATGAGTGCCAGGTTCCACAGACATTCATACAGAAAAGTGGGATGAACCTGGATATAGTTGGTGCCTTCGGCGATATGCGCAGCCAGACTCTCGGGGATATCGGATGACCTGACTGCCTCCAGAGGCAAACGCATAGCGAAGATATTATCGGTATATCCGCCGAAGACTTCACGATTGGTGAAGTTGCCCCATCGGCCGATAGCCTGTCCCAGCGCGATGCCGGGTACCACGCTGTCGGCGAAGTCCAGGGAATTGATTTTCTTCTTATAACAATATATGAAGAGCACTATGAAGCCTACGATCAATCCGCCGTATATAGCCAGCCCTCCCGCCCGCAGATTGAATATCTGCAGCGGATCATCCCTGTACTGCTCCCAGCGGAATATTACATAATATATACGCGCTCCGATCACACCCAGAACGATCGCATAGATCCAAAAATCCCATATGGTATCGGAACTGATGTTGTTCGGCGGCCCCATGCGTGATGCCAGGGCGATGCCGCAGAGCATCCCCACAGCTATGATGCATCCGTACAGAGCGATAGGGAAACCGAAGATCGAAAACGACTTCGGCACATTATTCAGATATAATCCCAGATTGGGAAATGCGATATCGGTCGCACCCATTAATTCCTGCATATTACATCACACGTTGAAGCGGAAGAGGATCACATCGCCATCCTTAACGACGTAGTCCTTGCCTTCCATACCCACTATACCTTTCTCACGGGCTGCCGCCAAAGAGCCGAGCTCCAGCAGATCCTTGTAATTGACCACCTCTGCCTTGATGAAGCCGCGTTCGAAATCGGTATGTATCTTGCCTGCTGCCTGCGGAGCCTTGGTGCCCTTCTTAATGGTCCATGCGCGGCACTCATCCTCGCCGGCTGTCAGGAAACTCATGAGTCCCAGCAGATCATAGCTGGATGCGATCAGTTTCTCGAGGCCGGACTCCTTCAGTCCCAGATCCTCGAGGAACATAGCCTTCTCCTCATCATCGAGCTCGCTGATCTCCTGCTCTATCTGAGCACAGATCACGAACACCCTGCTGCCCTCTTCCTCGGCAAACTCACGTACGGCCTGTACATGAGCATTGGATGCGCCGTCGTCAGCCAGATCATCCTCTGCCACATTGGCGGCATAGATAACGGGCTTGGCTGTCAGCAGATTATACTCACGGAAAGCCGCTGCCAGATCTTCATCATCGGGAACCTCGAATGTAGCGGCCCTGTTACCGCCTTCGAGATGTTCCTTGATGCCCATCAGCATATCGTATTCCTTGCCTGCCGCCTTATCCATCTGACGAGTACGGGCAACCTTCGCGATACGACGTTCCAGCACCTCGAGATCCGCGAATATAAGCTCTAGGTTGATAGTCTCTATATCCCTGACAGGGTCGATCGACCCGTCCACATGCACCACGTTGGTATCCTCGAAGCATCTGACAACATGCACGATGGCATCCACTTCACGAATATTTGCCAGAAACTGGTTGCCCAGACCTTCGCCCTTGGATGCACCCTTGACGAGTCCCGCGATATCCACGAACTCGATCGTTGCATGTGTCACCTTCTTGGTATGATACAGTTCTCCGAGCTTCTCTATTCGTTCATCCGGAACCGGCACGATGCCGATATTCGGGTCTATCGTACAGAAGGGATAATTGGCAGATTCCGCGCCGGCTTTGGTAAGCGAATTAAACAGTGTGGATTTGCCGACATTCGGAAGTCCGACGATTCCCAGTTTCATAAACTTTACCTCATTTCCTTTATTTTCAGGCTTTTCAGCTTCGTAACTTTGTGTTACGTAACATTCACGTAACATTTTGGGGTTATTCTTCGTTAGAAATCGTTACGTTTTATGAAAAGAGCCCGTCTAAATACTCTGAAAATTTATCTGTCTCATCAGCCTGACTTTTACCCGTCTGATGCACATATGTATCCACTGTTATCTTGATACTGGAATGTCCGAGCATCCGGCTTAAAAACTTGTAGTTAGTACTGTTCTCGCAAAACCTCGTTGCCATCGTATGACGAAGATCATGCATGGAAAGCCTCTTTACCCCGGCCTGCTCACAGCGTTTCTGAAGAGCCGCATCATACGTACTGTTCTTCGTAGGATAACCGGTCCTGTTAAGGAACACCAGATCCTTAAACTCATCAGGCGTGTTGTCCTTCGCGTAACCGCCACGATCCCTGATATCTTTCAATATATCATAGGCGGTCTTTGTCAGGGGAACCTCCCTTATACCATGTCTGGTCTTCGGTGGCCCCCAGCGCCACTTCTGCGTATCATAGCGAAACTCAAGCGTTTTTTCAACTCTTATTACGCGATTTTCAAGATCAACCTGTTTCCATTCGAGTCCGATCACTTCTCCGGTTCTTAACCCGGTCTCCAGTATCAGCCGGAACTGCTCGTAGTATGAGTAATCCTTCGCAACCTCAATAAACCTTTTTTCCTCTTCTATGGTAAAGAAATCAATAGGTTTCCTTTCTGTCGCCGGAGGCATCTTTACACCGCTCTTTGTCACCGGTGATTTGCGGATCACATCATTTTCATATGCCGCATAAAACATGGTCACCATCGTAAGCAGCGTCTGTTTGATCGTCCCCTCGGAATACCCGGATGTAGCCATGTCGTTGAGCACCTTCTGGCAGTGTATCGGTTTGACATCCATCATACGCATTCTTCCGATCACCGGCTTGATATCCGACTGGTATCGTTCCCGATAGTTACGTATCGTATTGGGTCTTACGATCTTGCCGCGCTGTTCCTGCCACTGCTCATACCATTCGTTTACAGTCATTCCTTCAGAAACGATTACCGCACCATGCGCATCATCATGTCTGGTATCATTCAACCATTGCCTGGCATCTTTGATATCCACAAATGTCCTCATGGCTCTTGTGCCGTCCCTGCGACTGTAATTGGCCACATACCTCTTATCCGACTTTCGTTGCGTAAGTCCTTTTCCAAGGTCCTTACCCTTTAAGTCTTTTCCCAATCCTTTCTCCGTTTCACTCCGGTCGTTGCTAAACGCGTGCCACCGGCACGCAGCAACCTTTCCCGAGATTCAAACACCCGTTAATACTAACACAGCGCGTAACATTTTTCAAGATTTAAATAATGTTACGCGCGTGTAATTTCACCTTTATATGTATCGATGTTCCGCAATATACTCCTCTAATTTTGGACGGATCACCATCGTCTTTTTCTCTCCCGTAGTGACGACAAAGTTGCATGCAGGATCTCTGCAAAGCTCGCGGAGGCGGTTGATACCGATTCCAAAATATGCGGCTGCTTCATAATAATTAAGCAGATAGCGCTCCCTGATGGGAACTTCCGGTTTGTTTTTCGAAGTTGACATTTCATTTCAGCCTCCTTTCTGCACTGTCGCTGTGTGTATTTCGGTTTCTGCATGCCACCGATAAG
>JAFSTN010000006.1 GCA_017450485.1 Lachnospiraceae bacterium | reverse complement strand
GCACCTATTAAGATGCTCTATGTGTCATGCGATTTTCAAGGTACTGATTGAGGCTTAAGCCTGCCTCCAAGCTATCTAAAACATCTCTTGATGTTTTATTCAAAAATACTCATTTTTCTGTTGACTTTTAATAGTTAGTCTCTTATATGAACAGGCTCATATCGGATTTCTCACCTGAGCCGATGAAGGTGGCCACTCCTCCGAGTTCCACACCGTCTATCAGTTCCTCTTTGTGTATGCCCATGATATCCATGGACATCTGACAGGCTACGATACGGACGCCGTGTTCTTTGGCATCTTCGATGAGCTGTTCAAGGGATGATATACCCTTTTTCTTCATGATCATGCGGATCATCTTAGGACCCGCACCAAGCATGTTCATACGTGATAATCCGAGTTTAGTGGTCCCTCTCGGGAGCATGAATCCGAAGCATTTCTCGATGAAGTTCTTGCGGACCCTGACCTTCCTGGCCTGTCTTAAGATATTCAGACCCCAGAAGGTAAAGAACATCGTGACATTTCTGCCCAGGGAAGCGGCGCCGTTTGCCATGATAAAAGCCGCAATGGTCTTATCCAGATCACCACTGAATACAACGAATGTCTTATCATTACCGGCTGCCACCTGAGCATTTGTCTCGGGTGCGGAGCCTGTCTGAGCTTTCTTGGTGATATGTGCTTTGATCAGTCCGTCGGCTACCTCCAGGCTGTCGAGACTGTTACCGGTTCTCTCGCACCATACAGCTATATCGGAAGCAAAAGCATCCTCGGTCGCCTCAACATACACACGGCTGCCTGTATCCAGACTGCGAAGAGTATCTGCGACCTTCACGATGGGACCGGGGCAGCGCAGTGACCTCGCATCAATGTAAAGCTCGTCCGGGGTTTCTGTCACATACTCGCGGTACGCGTCGTATCCGCCGTCCACGTTCACTGCATCATATCCGCGATCGGCCAGGATCTCTGCGACTTCCTCACTGAAATCACCCGTACGGCAGATCACGTATACTGTCTTACCCTGCGGCACACTCTTAAGCCCTGTGGAAATCTGAGAGAAAGGAACATTGATCGCACCCTCTATCGGATGGATCAAAACCTCATCAGGTTCCCTTAAGTCAAGAACCGTGACCGAACTTATATCGATCGTGCTGAATTCCTGAGCTGAAATATGCCTGATCACAACCTCGTCCGTATTTGCTGACATATGTTTCTCCTTACAACCAAACTGACTGTTCATATCTCACTATAGAGATAGTATATCTATTTACCTACTATGTCAATAGGTTTTACAAATAATCATTTTTCTATCAAAAAAGAACGCCCTCTCTGCCATATCTGACAGAGAGGGTTACTAAGGAAGGTAATTTATGAATAGTTTGTTACACGTTTAATTCAGATGAATGACCTGTCGATCACTCAGCAAAAAGAGGTGTCGAATAGTATCTGTCACCGGAGTCGGGAAGAAGTGCAACTATCACTTTGCCTTCATTCTCGGGTCTTCTGGCGAGCTCTATCGCACCGTGAAGTGCAGCGCCGGAGGAAATACCCACGGAGATACCCTCTTTCCTGGCCAGCAGCTTGGCAGCAGCAAAAGCATCATCATTGGTAGCCTTGAATATCTCATCATAGACTCCGGTATTAAGTACATCAGGAACAAATCCGGCACCGATACCCTGTATCTTATGCGCACCTGCCTTGCCCTCGGACAGAACCGGTGAATCGGCTGGCTCGAGTGCAACTATTTTGATCGCAGGATTCTTTTCCTTCAGATATTCGCCCGTACCTGTCACGGTTCCGCCTGTGCCTACACCGGCGATGAAGATATCAACCTTTCCGTCTGTATCGTTCCATATCTCGGGGCCTGTGGTTTTCTTATGTATGGCAGGATTTGCAGGATTGACGAACTGTCCCGGGATAAAGCTATCAGGAATCTCTTTTGCCAGTTCATCGGCCTTTGCGATCGCACCCTTCATGCCCTTGGCACCCTCGGTAAGCACTATCTCGGCACCGTATGCTTTCAATATATTCCTGCGCTCCACGCTCATGGTCTCGGGCATGGTCAGGATTATACGATATCCCTTTGCGGCTGCGATGGATGCCAGACCTATACCGGTATTACCCGATGTTGGTTCGATGATGACCGATCCTTCTTTGAGGATACCCTTCTCCTCGGCGTCTTCGATCATTGCCTTGGCGATACGGTCCTTTACACTGCCTGCGGGATTGAAGTACTCGAGCTTGACCAGGACCGTAGCCTTGAGTCCGAGCTCTTTCTCAATATTTGTAACCTCAACCAGCGGAGTATTACCTATCAGTCCTAATGTTCCCTTATAAATGTTGCTCATGTTTTACGTCCTCCCTATGTCTTACTTAGCTGCCGCAAATCCCTTTTCCAGATCCGCAATGATGTCATCTATATGTTCTGTACCGATAGAGAGACGGATAGTACCGGGATTGATGCCCTGATCCTTCAGTTCCTCTTCGGTCAGCTGAGAATGTGTGGTCGATGCGGGGTGGATGACCAGACTCTTTACATCGGCTACATTGGCAAGCAGTGAGAATATCTCCAGATTATCGATGAATTTCCATGCCGCATCCTGTCCGCCCTTGATATCGAATGTGAATATCGAGCCGCCGCCGTTCGGGAAATATCTCTGATATACGGCATGATCGGGATGATCAGGAAGTGAAGGATGGTTAACCTTCTCAACCTGAGGATGGTTCTTCAGGAACTCAACGACCTTCCTGGTATTCTCGGCATGTCTCTCCAGTCTGAGTGAGAGTGTCTCAACACCCTGCAGGAGAAGGAATGCGTTGAAAGGTGAAAGTGTGGCACCGGTATCACGCAGAAGGATCGCACGGATAAATGTAACAAAAGCTGCGGGACCTACTGCATCATAGAATGATACTCCGTGATAGCTGGGGTTCGGATCCGCGATGTTCGGATACTTGCCGCTTGCCTTCCAGTCAAACTTGCCTGACTCTACTATGATACCACCAAGTGTGGTTCCGTGACCGCCGATAAACTTGGTTGCGGAATGAACAACGATATCTGCACCGTGCTCGATGGGTCTGATCAGATAAGGTGTTCCGAAAGTATTATCTATTACAAGAGGAAGTCCGTGCTTATGTGCTATCTCGGCGATCGCATCGATATCCGGGATATCGCTGTTCGGATTTCCGAGAGTCTCCAGATATATCGCTCTGGTGTCATCCTTGATAGCTCCCTCTACCTCTGCCAGATCGTGTGCATCCACGAATGTGGTATTGATGCCGTACTGGGGAAGTGTGTGAGCCAGCAGGTTGTAGCTGCCGCCGTAGATCGTCTTCTGTGCTACTATATGGCCGCCGTTTGCAGCCAGTGCTTCTATAGTATAGGTGATGGCTGCTGCTCCGGATGCAAGTGCAAGTGCTGCGCTGCCGCCTTCAAGAGCTGCGATCCTCTCCTCCAGGACACCCTGGGTGGAGTTGGTCAGTCTGCCGTAGATGTTACCTGCATCTGCCAGTCCGAAACGGTCGGCTGCGTGCTTTGAATTTCTGAATACATATGAAGTAGTCTGGTAGATCGGTACCGCACGTGCATCGGATGCCGGATCGGGCTGCTCCTGTCCTACATGTAACTGTAATGTCTCAAATCTGTAATCGCTCATTTTCTTACCCTCCGTTTGTTAAGTGGTTTACTTGATCTGTGTTATCCCTGATAGCTGTCTGATTGTGTGTTCCTGTCTGTGTCCGTGTTTCAGGTTAACTGTATACTATCCCCTTTTACCTACTATGTCAATAGGTAATTGTAAAAATTTTATCTTTTTCTTGATTTACCTATTTACCTTGCGGTATGATAGGTAAAAAGGAGGAGCGCGAAATGATTTCAACCAGAGGACGCTACGCTCTGCGCGTGATGCTTGATATAGCCGAACACGATGACGGCAACTTCATACCGCTCAAAGATATTGCGGCCAGACAGGATATATCCAAGAAATATCTGGAGATCATTGTCAAGGATATGGTCACCGGCGGATTATTAAACGGAGCCAGCGGCAAAGGCGGCGGATATAAACTCACCCGTACACCCGATGAATATTCCATAGGAGAAATACTTGAACTCATGGAAGGCACGCTCTCACCTGTGGCCTGCCTCGCTGATAAGGATTACTACTGTGCCCGCAGGGATATCTGCAAGACCGTTGCCATGTGGACCGAATATGATAAGATGATCCACGATTTCTTTTATAACCGGAAGCTCAGTGACCTGCTGAATGCCTCAACCGAAGGCGGACTGAACTGGTACATATAAAAAAACAGCCCTCGGTCACGAGGGCTGTTCTGTTACTGTAAATCTTTCATTATCCAGAAACTTCCTGGTGCGCTCGGTACGCGGGTGATCAAAGAACTCGTCGGGTGCACCTTCTTCAACGATGTTCCCACCATCCATGAATATGACTCTGTCGGCTACGGCCCGGGCGAACTGAAGCTCATGTGTCACTATGATCATGGTCCTGCCTTCTTTCGCAAGTGACAGTACTACTTCCAATACTTCTCTTACCATCTCGGTATCCAGCGCGGCCGTGATCTCGTCGAGCAACAGTATCTCCGGGTGCATGATCAAAGCACGGACTATGGCTACACGCTGTTTCTGACCGCCGGACAGCTGCCTGGGGTAGTTGCTCTTTTTGGATTCGAGGCCGACTCTGGTCAGAAGCTCCATGGCCTCGGCTTCCACCTCGGCTTTATCCCTCTTCTGCACCTTGACGGGAGCCAGTGTCACATTCTGAAGTATGGTCTTATGCGGGAAAAGATCGTAACTCTGGAAAACCATACCTATCTTCTCGCGGCTCTTCTGAAGCTTCTTCACATCATCACAGGGATTGATGATCTCATCATGCAGGATCACTCGTCCGTCCTGTATATCCTCGAGTCCGTTCAGGCACCTGAGGAAGGTACTCTTACCGCAGCCGGAAGGGCCTATGATGGCGATGACCTCACCCTTATGCACACTCAGGCTTACGTCTTCGAGGACGCCCAGATCATCATATTTCTTATGCAGATGTTCAACTCTTAATATTTCTTCCATATATTATTCCTTTTTGACACCCGGGGACGGAGTCAGAGTGTCATTTTACCCACTTGTTTTCCAGATACTTTGACAGCTGACTGATCGACCAGCATGCGATGAAATACAGCAGAAATACTGTGGCAAATATACCGAATGCCGCATTCGGCGAGCTCTTTCTGTTCGCTTCTATGATCTGCTGTCCTACCTTCAGCACCTCCACGATACCTATCATCATAACCAGACTCGTGGTCTTTATCATACGCGTGATCAGATTGATGGACAGCGGTATCAGGCGGCGTATGGTCTGCGGAATAATGATATAAGCCTGAGTCTGCAATCTGCTCATTCCGAGCGCCGCACTGCTCTCATACTGTATGACCGGGATGCTGATGATAGCACTGCGTACCAGATCCGTCATCTCCGCGGTTCCCCAGAACGAGAAAACTATGATCGATGCCGCTTCGGCACTCAGATTCAGTCCCAGGCTCTTCGTAGTACCGAAGTAAACGATGAAAAGCAGTACCATCTGAGGCATGATCCTGACGATCTCCAGATATACGTTGAAGACAGCATTGACCGCCGGTTTCTTCATGGATACGAGCATGCCGAAAGCGATGCCCAGCACGATGCTTATCAGCACCGATACCAGACTGATCTTAAGTGCCACACCCAGTCCCTCGAGCAGGCGGAGCATATTCGTTCCCTTGAACAATACTTCAAATCCGAGACTTCCCATGGCTAATCTCCGTATATGGCAAATCTGGCCTTATGTTCAACCCATCTGCCCAGGAACGAGACGGGCAGGAGCATGATCACGTAGAAGATGACCAGCAGGACCAGACATTCGGTAGTATCGTAATACAGTCCGATCAGATCCTTGGCCGTGAACATCAGATCCATCAGACTTATAGCCGAGAAGACACTCGTCTCTTTCAGCAGAAATATCACATTCGCAAGTATAGCGGGCACGCTCGATGATACCGCCTGCGGCAGAGTGATCAGTCCAAACAGCTGTCCTTTACCCATGCCCAGCGCCAGGGCGCTCTCACGCTGACTTGGGGGTACGGCTTCAAGCGCACTCCTGATGGCCTCGGCCATATAGCTGCCGCCGAGAAGCCCGAGTCCCAGGGCACCGCAGACTTCCGCGGATATCGTAAGTCCCAGCTTCGGCAGTCCGAAATAAATAAAGAAGAGCTGCACCAGTAACGGAGTGTTACGAAACAGCTCTACATATATGCGCACTATCACAGTGAGCACGGGGATCTTAAAGTACATCACGAATGCACATACGATCCCTATACCCAGAGACAAAGCGATCCCTATCCAGCCTATCTTCACTGTAAGGAAGAAAGCCTGGACAAACAGGGGAGTATATTGACTTATCGCGGATATATCCATATATGTGCCTCGTGATCCGGGATCTGTTATCTGTTATTTCTTGCGGTGATCCAGCTTAAGTGCCAGTCTGGTGCCCAGATTCTGTATGATCTGGAAAATGACTATCAGCAGTACCACCGTGACTATCATGATATCGGTCTGCCATCTGTAATATCCGTATCTGACAGCGATATCACCCAGACCGCCGCCTCCGACTGTACCGGACATTGCGGAATATCCGAGCAGCAGTCCCGTCGTGATGGTTGCTCCTGTGACCAGAGATGTCCTGGCTTCCACGAGAAGCACCTTAAATACTATCTGTGCATTGGATGCGCCCATTGCTCTGGCTGCCTCCACTACACCGCTGTCCACTTCATTCAGGGAACTCTCCACGACTCTGGCTATATATGGAGCCGCACATATAACGAGCGGCACTATGGTCGCGGTCGATCCGTAGCTCTGACCAACGATCGCTCTGGTAAATGGAATAAGCAGAATCAATAGAATCAGGAAAGGAATACTCCTGATGATATTGCATATCACATCGATGACCTTATATACGGCTTTATTCGGCTTAAGTCCTTCGGCACCTGTCACATGGAGTATTATCCCCAGCGGCAGACCGAGTATATATCCGATCAGTGTGGATACGAGCGTCATGTAGAGAGTATCCCTGATACCTTCGAGTATCATTTCGATAACTTTTTCATCAAACATGGTCACTCACCTCCGTCACACTTAAGCCCCTCTCCTTCAGATAATCTATGATACCCTCCTGCAGATCCGTATCATCGGGAAGTCCCAGGATCATCTCACCTCTCGCAGTACCGCCCACATCTCTGGTATCTGCCTTGAGGATATTGACCGGCTCGCCGAACTTGAGTATCAGATTCGCAATGACAGGCTCATAGGATGAATTCTCGGAGAAAACGATCCTGATCTTGCGCTCCGCGTTGAGCTCGGATATAGGTGAATATCTGACGGGAGTGCCGGATATGAGCTCTTTCGCCGCATCTGATGAAGGTGATTCAAATATCTGGGTGACCTCACCCTCTTCAACCAGTACACCGTTGTCTATGATCGCGACATGATCGCATATGCTGGTCACAACTGACATCTGATGAGTGATCACCAGCATCGTGATGCCCATCTTCTCGTTGATATCCTTAAGCAGTCTGAGTATGGAGTCTGTAGTCTGGGGATCCAGCGCACTCGTGGCTTCATCGCACAGAAGAATCTTCGGCTCCGTCGCCAGAGCTCTCGCTATGGCAACCCTTTGCTTTTGCCCGCCGGACAGCTGGGATGGATATGCCTTTTCCTTCTCGGACAGTCCTACCGTCTCAAGCAATCCTCTGGCCTTCTCCCGGGCCGCTTTTCTCTTAATGCCCTTAAGCTCCAGCGGGAAGCATACGTTGTCGATCACGTTCTTCTGTTCGAGCAGATTGAAGCTCTGGAAGATCATGCCGATCTCACTTCGCTTGGCTCTGAGTTCGTTCTCACTTAAGGAAGCCAGGTCGGTACCTTCGATGAACACGCTGCCCTCAGTTGGTTTCTCAAGGTAGTTCACACTCCTGACCAGAGTGCTCTTACCTGCGCCCGACATACCAATGATACCGTATATCTGTCCTTTTTCGACAGAAAGAGATACATCATTCAGAGCAGTTACCGTGTGACCTTTGACTTCGAATTTCTTGGTTAGATGGCTTATACTGATCTCACTCATTGTTTTCTCCGATTAAAAGGGAGGGCCCGCCGGTCCTCCCTCATTCATTATGTTTATTCTATTCTATCACTTTTCGAAGAAAACTACAGCACCATCATAGTTATCTGTGATGAACTGCTTGATCTCGTCGGAACGGAGCACCTTAACCAGGGCATCGATCTTGGGAGAATTCTGATTACCGTCAGCTACTGCTACGATGTTCACGTAAGTCTTGGCTGCTACGGAATCACTTGCTTCGTATGCGATCGAATCTTTTGCTACGGAGAAGCCTGCCTCCAGAGCGTAGTTACCGTTAAGTACTACATAAGCTACTTCGTTTACGACTCTGGCAACCTGAGCGGCCTCAAGCTCTACGAACTCGATATTGTGAGGGTTCTCAACGATATCGTTAACGGTTGCGGTCAGGCCTGCGCCGTCTTTCAGCTTCAGAAGGCCATTGTCCTGCAGAAGCAGAAGCGCTCTTGCTTCATTGGTGGTATCATTGGGTACTGCTATCGAATCTCCGTCTGCTATCTCATCAAGGCTCTTCTTGGTACCGGGATAGATACCGAAGGGCTCATAGTGGATGTCACCTGCATCTACCAGATGTGTACCCTGCTCCTCATTGAAGCTGTCAAGATAAGGTACGTGCTGGAAGTAGTTCGCATCGAACTCACCCGACTCTACTACAAGGTTAGGCTGTACATAATCTTCAAACTCTACTACATCGAGTTCATATCCGTAATCCTTCAGGATCTCTCCGGCCTTAGCCAGGATCTCCGCATGAGGTACGGGAGAAGCTGCGATCTTGATGGTCTCTCCGTTTCCGTCAGGGATGTCGAGGTCACCTGCTGTGCCTGCAACTTCTTCGGATGTGCCTGCAACTACACCGCCTTCGACTACGAGTGTCTCCTCATAATCCTTGCCGTAGGTGTCGATAAGGGTTGCTTCATAGTCGGCATGGAAGAAGTTCTCGTTTCCGAGTGCCTTGATCTCATCGTTCAGCCAGTTGAGCAGAGTGGTGTTGCCCTTGCTTACTGCGGGCGCGATGGTATCCTGACTTCCGAGCGAAGGAATACCTACTACATAACCCTCGTTCTCGATAGCGTATGCGATAACCTCGGTATTGTCGTTTGCCCATGCCACACCGGTACCGTTCTCAAATGAGGTCTTGGCAGTAGCATAAGTATCGAACTTCTGGAGCTTGATCTCCGGGTTGTTCTTCTCAAGATAGGTCTCTGCGGTGGTACCGGAGATGACGATCACCTGATCGTCTGCACCTATCTGGTCGAGGCTGCTGATCACGTTGTCCTCGTGTGATACGACACCGAGTGCCACATTCATATAAGGAAGTGCGAAATCAACTTTCTCTGCTCTCTCCTCGGTTACGGTGAAGTTCGCAAGTACGATGTCCACCTTACCGGTCTCAAGATACTCAACTCGGCTGGCTGCCTCTGTGGATACGTAGTTGATCTCTACTCCGAGGTCCTTACCTATCCTCTCGGCGAAGTACACATCGTATCCCTGATAGGCACCGTTCTCATCTACATATCCGAAAGGATTCTTATCTGAGAAAACTCCGATGTTGATCTTGCCGTCAGCCTTGATCTCATCAAGTGTTCTGAAGACCTGATCGCCTGATGCTTCAGCGGCAGGTGCTGCATCTGCACTTGCGTCTGTATTTGATGCAGCTGCATCTGATCCGCTTCCGCAACCTGCGATCATCGATGTCAGCATTCCTGCCGTGAGGATTGTTGCAGCGATTTTTTTCAGGTTGTTGGTTAAGATTGATCTCTTCATAATGTTCTCCTCCTTCTTCTTTTTGAAGATGATATGACTTTACACCGTATTACCTACTATGTCAATAGGTTTTTGGAAATCTTTTTAAAAAAAGCTAGCGTAAAAGTTTCCTCGGAAATTTTAGACAATTAAATCTAAACAGAAAAGAACATCCTTCTTGTGGTAAGGTTTGAATTGCAAAAAACAACTGTACTAAGGAGGATGTTCTTTATGGAAGAGATTATACGCT
>JAFSTN010000005.1 GCA_017450485.1 Lachnospiraceae bacterium | reverse complement strand
GTACGGAGCACACTGTCCGAAATACGGGTTTCCTCCGATGTCGCGCCATGAGCGCGACTGATTCGGGGAAACCCGTATGAGTTGTGTGGAGTACCTGCCGTCATGAGATGCCTGCGAGCTTAGTAACGTCACCCTGTTTTGCAACAAAAACTATCGCTGGCTGCCGCAGATTGACGGAAGAAAATAAGAATAAGTCAATGAGAACCGTCCCCTTTGACTTCTACCTGACATATACATACTCGGATAAATCTCTTCTTATCCCGGCGTTTCGTCCATATTCAGTAGTATAACCTATTCTTGATATCAGACTCCTCCGGGGCATAGCTCATTGGCTGGACCGAAATACCGTTTTCTGTCGTACTGATCCCCCTCGTATCTGCACTGTACACGATTCAGGTACAGTATATGAAAGAAAAAGCACGTCCTCAATAAAACATGAGGTGAGTTGCAGATTCTATGGGGTGAAGTGCTCAGTCACCCCTGCCGGACTCTTGAATTCAGCTATTTTTCACTATATAATTACGAATATGAAGAGGTCGCTTTCATCCAGGATCATACTTCTCATCGTTGTTGTACTCATTGTTTCCAACAGCATACTTTGTGCTGTTTCCATATTCTACTCAAGATCAGCGATCAGGAAATCCATCCAGCAGAGGATGCTTGATATCGCAAACTGTGCATCCGGCTCGGTCGATGGTGATATGCTGGGATCCCTTACGGCTGAAGATATCGGCTCTTCGAAATATACGCAGATCTATGACGCACTCAGTGTCTTTCGCGATAATGTGGAGCTCGAATACGTATACAGCATCAGAAGTGAAGGGCACGGCGTGTTCATCTTTACCATAGACACGGATCCCGATACGCCGGCAGCTTTCGGTGACAGGGTAGAGTATACCGATGCTCTGAACACAGCAGCTCACGGTACAGGAGCCGTGGATAATGTGCCGTATGAGGATGCCTGGGGAAGGCATTACAGTACCTACAGCCCCGTATTTGACTCATCAAAGAATGTGGCGGGCATCATCGGGGTGGACTTTTCCGAAGACTGGTTTAACAGGCAGCTGGCCGATGAAACGCTCAGGATCATGCTCATCTTTTCGGCAGTGCTGCTTGGTACGCTGATCTTATCCATCTTCGTATCGTTTTCCGTGGTCAGGGGTATTACCAATCCTCTGAAGAAAATGATAGAGGTCGCACAGAAATACAAGGAAGGTGATTTTTCCGAGAAGATGGATGTTGGCGGCAGCGAAGAAATAACGGATCTGTCTGAAGCTTTATCGAGTATGGCGGATGCCCTGCAGGACAAGATGGCGATACTGCAAAGCGTGCAGGTCACATTGTCCGAAGAGGTCGAGCATAAAAAAAGCGAAAACGAGATGCTCATGGTACAGGTAGTACAGGCACTTGCAGGCGCGATAGATGCCAAGGATGTCTATACCAACGGCCATTCAGCCCGTGTGGCGGAGTATTCCAGAGAGATAGCAAAGAGATACGGTTATTCCGAAAGAAAGCAGGATGAGATATATGTGACGGGCCTTCTGCATGATGTCGGAAAGATCGGTGTACCCGATGAAGTGATAAACAAACCTTCCAGGCTTACCGACGAGGAATTTGCAATGATCAAGGCACATCCGAGACTCGGAGCAGATATCCTGGGTAAGATCCAGAGCATGCCCAATCTGATGGCAGGCGCACGCTATCATCATGAGCGCTACGGTGGCGGCGGATATCCCGACGGCATTTCCGGCAAAGACATACCGGAGCTGGCCAGGATCATCGCTGTTGCTGATGCCTATGATGCCATGTCCAGCAACCGAAGCTACAGAAAGGCTCTGTCTCAGGAAACCGTCCGCGCTGAGATCGAAAAAGGTAAAGGAACGCAGTTTGATCCCGAATTTGCTGATATCATGCTTACCATGATCGATGAAGATACGGAATACGATATGCGCGAAAAGGACGAAGAAGAGTAAGCTTAGTCTTTCCTCTCCGCTTTCATTGCTGTCTTCCTGTCGTACATTGCCTTGTCCGCTCTCTTGAATACATCTTCCACGGTTTTATCCACGGTCTTATCAAATCTGGCATATCCTATAGCAGCAGATATCTTCTCCCAGGGCTGGAGTGTATCGTCATTCTGCAGAGCATTAAGGTGGTTGTTGAAATCTTCTATAAGCCGGTCCACTCCGCGGTAATCCCGATTCTTAAGTACTACTATGAACTCATCTCCGCCGATACGGAATACCGGTGAATGCTCAAATACCTCACAGACCAGCACACACAACTTTCTGATGGAGATGTTGCCCTTTTCGTGTCCGTATGTATCATTCGTTCTTTTTAAGAAGTTGAGGTCGATCATAGCCAGACCGAACTCGTTAAATCCGTCGGCCAGGTCTGTCTCGAGCTGCTGAACCTCACAGTCATACGCTCTCTTGTTTCGGAGCCCCGTAAGTGCATCTTTCTCTGACAGAGCCTGCAGGTTGCTTGCCTTTTCTTCCGTTTCCTTCAGTGCCACCTTCGTATCTACGAGCGAAGTGATGTTCGTATTCATATCCGTCTCCATC
The DNA here is from genome assembly GCA_017450485.1 of Lachnospiraceae bacterium. GTDB lineage: Bacteria > Bacillota > Clostridia > Lachnospirales > Lachnospiraceae > XBB2008. The sequence continues at coordinate 714 of JAFSTN010000005.1, read as the reverse complement.
TGCTTCATGGAAGACAGCAGTTGCGAGATCTCATCATGAGTCGCGATCTGCAGCTTTTCAAAGGCATGATGCACCACATCGGTACTCTCGGAGCAGTAGTTTTTAGCCGTGTCCGAAAGCATTGCCACGGGCTTGATGATATTCTTATTTACATACCATAAAGAAAGGCCAATTATAAGGAGGGTCAGGATGATTATCACCAGAGTGATCGTCACGACATAATCACGCTCCTTTGCCTTGATGTCATTCATGGAGATATCCACACTCATGCATCCCAGGACTTTTCCTTCATAGATGATGGGATATCCTGCCGTAACGAGCCATCCGTACACATCCTCATTGGTTATCGTAGCCGGGACCACCGGATTGTTCTCATCAGGCCATATGCCGTCCTCAAACGAATCCACACATCCGGGAGGGCATGCATCCTCGTCCGGGGCACCGTCTATGACATAGATGCCCTGCTTGAGAGCTGTCTTATAGTTGATAACATATATACAGTCCACGTTGAAGATATCCTGATATTCGCGGAACACATTCCTTACCTTCACAAACACAGGCAGGTCTTCTATGCCCTCATAGTTGGCCATGTATGCGTTCCACTCATCGGAACCCCATTCGCTGCTGGGAACTACATTGTCGGCTCCTACCTTTTCCCACACCTGCATGACGGCATCATTTATTTCGTCAATATCCTTCGGGTCAACGACACTG
>JAFSTN010000004.1 GCA_017450485.1 Lachnospiraceae bacterium | reverse complement strand
ATGTTGTTGGAGTTCTTACGGAGCAAATTGATTACGAAAAAGCTAGAAAGTATTGGAACAAACTAAAACAGAGACTAAAAGAAGAGGGAAGTCAACTGGTGAAAAAATGTATCATAAACGCCTTAGAACATATAAGAAGATAGGATACAAAATATGCAATAATGTCATTGCCGAAAAGCAAACTGCAAATGCAATCTTTGGTATAGATACATATGAAAAAGTGTATGAGATGGGTAGAGGATGAGGAAGAATGGTATTTTTCGGTTGTCGATGTTGTTGGAGTTCTTACGGAGCAAATTGATTACGAAAAAGCTAGAAAGTATTGGAACAAACTAAAACAGAGACTAAAAGAAGAGGGAAGTCAACTGGTGACAAATTGTCACCAGTTGAAAATGACAGCTCAGGATGGAAAAATGCGATTAACTGATGTCGCCAACACAGAGCAACTGCTTCGTATTGTCCAATCTATGCTATAACACATATACTGAGGCAATTATATCTGTAGCAGTAGTATATATAATTATAGAGAATTATCATGAAAGTATCAGAAACAGGATAATTATATGTGATCGAAAAGGAGATAATCGATAATACTACGGAACTGGCGGAAATGCTGAGGATATCAGGGTATGAACAAAACCGGAACGCAGACAATAGAAACACAGAGGCTGATCCTGCGCAGATTCAGGATAGAGGATGCCGATGACATGTTCAATAACTGGGCATCGGATCCTGAAGTGACCAGATTTCTGACCTGGCCGTCGCACCCGGAAGTTGAGGTGACAAGGAGCCTTCTTGCGGAATGGATCTCCGACTATGAGGATGGCGGATACTTTAACTGGGTCATGGAGTATAAGGAGAGCGGAAAGGTCATCGGTAACATATCCGTGGTCAAACTTCATGAAGATATCGAAGCTGCGGACATCGGATACTGCATGAGCAGAGCGTATTGGGGACAGGCGCTGATGAGCGAAGCCCTGAGGCGGGTAATGGATTATCTGTTCGACGTTGTGGGACTTAACCGCGTCGCTGCCTGCCATGATGTGGATAATCCCAGATCCGGACGCGTGATGGATAAGGCCGGCATGACACGGGAAGGCATCCTGCGGCAGGCAGGAAAAAACAATCTCGGGATACATGACGTAGTCTGGCATGGCGCCATCCGGGGAGATCTCAGCAAAACTCCAGACGGTCTGTCATATATCATCAGAAAAATGAGGGCAGATGAAACGGCTCTGCTTAAGGATTTTCTGTACGAAGCGATCTTTATTCCCGAAGGTGTAGAGGCTCCGGCGAGGGATATCGTTGAGAAGCCGGAACTGAGAGTCTATACGGACGATTTCGGCGCACATCCGGGAGATAACTGTCTGGTGGCGGAAGCTGACGGCAGAGTTGTGGGTGCTGTCTGGACTCGTATCATGAATGATTACGGTCATATCGATGATGAGACTCCGTCATTTGCGATCTCTCTGTACAGCGAATACAGGGGACAGGGCATCGGATCACAGCTGATGGTCGGGATGCTTGATCTGCTCGGATCGCAGGGGTATGAACGGGCATCTCTGGCGGTGCAGAAAGCCAATTATGCGGTACGCATGTATAAAAATGTCGGTTTTAAGACTGTCGATGAAAACGATGAAGAATACATTATGGTGTGGGAGCGGCATACCTCAGGAAACGATGATCCGGGAAAAATGAAAACATATTATGACGACGGGACCTTAAAGATCAGAAGCATGCTGCCGGAGGATGCAAAGATACTTTATGACACATATTTTTCCTATGGATGGCATCCGCAGATAAAGATCTATGAGGATTATTATAAGGAGCAGGAAGCAGGTGACAGGCTTGTATTCGTTGCCGAATATGAAGGAGCGGTGAAAGGCCAGTGCACGCTTGTCCTTCATCCGACTGAAGGCCCCTGGGGCGGTAAGAACATTCCGGAGATCGTCGATCTGACGGTGTTCTTTGACATCCATGGCAAAGGTATCGGAAGCAGGCTCCTCGATGTGGCGGAAAGCGAGGCCGCCAGGCTGTCGGACACGGTATTTCTTGCTGTCGGGGTCCACTCCGGATACGGGCCCGCGCAGCGTATCTATGTTAAACGCGGATATATCCCCGACGGAAGCGGAGTCTGGTATCGGAACAAAGTGCTGGATCAGTATGCGCCCTGCGTTAACGACGACGATCTGCTCCTTTTTATGTCAAAAAAGCTTACCGAATTCGGAGAATAGATCACCCTGATCGATGCTGACTATGAGAAGACCATAGGAGATATTCTTATCTGAGGATACTTCTTTTAAGGCTTCGTTTAGTGTATAATGCAAAAACAATAAAAAACTACAGAGGAAAACATTATGAATGAAGCGGAACGCAAAAAGATCATAGTGGGGACGAGCGTGTTCGGGATCGTAACGAATGTCCTGCTGGTGATATTCAAGATGGCGGTGGGCATCATATCCAATTCGATCGCCGTGATCCTGGATGCCGTTAATAATCTCTCGGATGCACTATCGAGTGTGATCACCATCGTCGGCGCATATCTTGCGGGTAAGGCTCCTGACAAGAAGCATCCGCTGGGATACGGGCGTATCGAGTACCTGACATCCATGCTGGTCGCATCGATCGTTCTGTATGCGGGTATCACATCAGCCGTTGAATCCGTTAAAAAAATAATACATCCTGTCGAAGCCGATTATTCAATGGTCTCGATCGTGATCATAGCGGTAGCCGTGGTCGTGAAGCTGGTTCTCGGAACTTATGTGAAGAAAAAGGGTGAGCAGGTTAAATCCGGTGCTCTCACCGCTTCCGGATCGGATGCGCTTTTTGATGCGATCCTTTCCGCATCTGTGCTTGTATCCGCACTTGTTTTCATCTTTTTCGGACTCTCTCTTGAGGCTTTCGTCGGTGTGATCATCGCGGTCTTCATCATCAAGGCAGGCGTGGAGATGCTCATCGAAACGCTGAACGACATACTCGGACAGCGGGCAGACAGAGAGCTTACTCTGAAAGTGAAAAAGCTGATCAGCGAAGAAGAAGCAGTCCGCGGAGCTTATGATCTGGTCATCAATGATTACGGACCGAATAAGAACATCGCCTCCGTGCATGTCGAACTGCCGGATACGATGACTGTGGCTGAGGTGGACAGTCTGACGAGGAGACTTGAGGAGCGCGTCTACTCCGAAACGGCGGTTATCCTTACCGGAGTAGGTGTGTACTCATATAACACGCATGATGACGAGGCGGCTACGATCAGAGATAACGTACGCCGGATAGTGGCATCGCATGATTTCGTGTTGCAGATGCATGGATTCTACCTGGATCAGGAGAAAAAGACCATGCGCTTCGATGCGGTCATCAACTTCGGAGAAACACCGGCGAGGGCGATAGAGATCCTTACACGTGAGGTGAGTGAAGCATATCCGGACTATACGGTCTATATTTCTCCGGATGTGGATATTTCGGACTGAGTGAAGTGTCTGCTCAGATGAGTTTTATGTTACACAGCCCGTCCTTATCGGCGGGCTTGTATATATATGTGGGATGTGTTCAAAACAAGGGGGGATGATTTATGTCAGATAAGATCAAATGGGGGGTTCTCGGAACTTCGGGTATAGCTGCAAGCTGTACGATCCCGGGCATGATCCGGGCGGATGGCTGTGAACTGTATGCGATAGCCGGTCGCAGTCTGGCCAAGGCAGAATCATTTAAAGAAAGGTTCGGATTCACCAAAGCATACGAGGGTTATGATGCTCTGCTGGCAGATCCTGAAGTACAGGCCGTATATGTGCCGCTGCCGAACGATATCCACTGTGAGTGGGTGGTCAAGGCACTCCGGGCACACAAGCATGTGCTGTGCGAAAAACCGATCGCGATGAACGAGTCGGAGCTGCGCGTCATGTATGCAGCGGCCCGCGAGAACGGTGTCATCCTGATGGAGGCTTATGCTTATCTTCACAGCCCTTATGTGCAGGCGCTTAAGGATATCATATCGAGCGGTGAGATCGGAGATGTCGACTACATCGATACAGCTTTTCTGACGCAGGATTATTCCAGCGATTTCAGGCTCCATAAGGAGCTGGGAGGCGGTGGCATCTATGATGTCGGATGTTATTGCACCACAATGATCCTGTCGCTGATCGATTCACCCATTGAATACATCAAAGCGAATGCCGAGCTTGACCGGACGGGAGTCGATCATATGGCTTCAGTCATGCTTAAGTTCCGGAATGGCTGCAGGGCGACATTTGATGTCGGCATGGCGCTGGGGATCGATACCAGTGACAGATACGACAGACTGTTTATACACGGCTCAAAAGGCTATATCCGATCCGATGTCGAATACAACCAGGAGGGCGAACTTGAGTTTTCCGTAACGGTAAAAGGTGCAAACGGTGAGCGCACCCAGAGCATCAGATCCGTTAAGTCTGAGTCCAACTACACGCTTGAGCTGGAGCAGCTGAACAGCTGCATCAGAGGTGAAGCGGCTCCTCATATCTCAGAAGAGTTTTCTCTTAAGAATATGCGCCTGCTCGACCACATACTGGACATCGTGGGATATGCCGATGCCAGACCGGAATACATCTTAAACAACGGCATATCGATCTCTGCCGTGGGTTACGGATCGTATCTGTCCACGGAGGGAAAAGGCATACAGGCTATCAGAGATGCACTCGATACCGGATACAGATATATAGATACCGCCAGCTTCTATGGCAACGAGGAAGAGATAGGTCAGGCCATAGCCGATTCCGGTATAGACCGAGACGAGATATTCCTGTGCAGCAAGGTGTGGAGGACGGATCTCGGACGTGATAAGACTCTTGCTTCATTCGAGGAATCCTGTCGTAAGCTGCGTACGGATCATCTGGATATGTATCTGATCCATTGGCCTAAAGAGGATGCGGATGATCCCGACTGGGTGACTAAGGTCAGAGAGAGCTGGGCTGTGATGGAGGATCTGTATGAGCAGGGTAGGATCCGTGCGATCGGTCTTTCCAACTTCCTGCCGCATCATATCCGCCCGCTGCTCGAAACTGCCCGCATCCTTCCGATGGTGGATCAGCTCGAACTTCATATCGGCTATATGCAGGAGTATGCGCTCAACTATCTGCGTTCCGAGGGAATCCTGCCTCAGGCATGGAGCCCGATGGGACGTGGCGGAGTCATGGGCGACGAACATGTGGTTCGGATGGCTGAGAAATACGGCCGAACACCTGCTCAGATCCTGCTCAGATTCCTCCTTCAGCGCGGTATTCCGGTTATACCGAAAGCATCAACACCGGAGCGGATGCGAGAGAACCTCGATATATTTGATTTCGCGATATCGGCTGAGGATATGTCATTCCTGTCTTGTCTGCCCGAGCGCGGCTGGTCGGGTGAGCATCCGGACCTGCCGGTGTGTCGCTGATATTATTCCCGGCCCTGCCGGTGTGTCGCTGATATTATTCCCAGCCCCGCCGGTGCACCCGTGATATCATCTCCGCAATGCGGCTTTTGCACCTGAAATATGCTATAATAATAAGATATCCTGTCGGTTTTGCGGGCAGGATGTTAACCAAGTGATCTGTGAGGAAGGGATTTGATTTTAATGAAAAATAGATTGATCGCTACAATACTCACTACGGTCATGGTCCTGACTCTGGCAGGCTGTACCGGAAGCGGTGATACACCGGACGCGCAGGATGCGGAAGCCACAGATGAAGTGACGGAGACTCAGACAGAGCCGACTCAGGAGCAGGGCGGAACCGATGAAGCTGCCAAGGCTCTGCTGGAGAAACTGCGCGGGGTGAACAGCGAGGAGTCCGACGAGGCGGATGCTGAATCAGACGATGATCAATATATCCTCTCCAAATCTCAGAATTCACAACGTTTCTACACCATAGATACTTCCGGCAACATGACCGGCTCATATGACCGCAATGAGATCAAAGCCATGGTTGGCAGTCGCGGCAAAGATTATGTCAGGCTGTATGACGAGCAGAACGGATGGTATACGGATGATCTGATCGCTTATGACGGTCGTTTCCTGTATTTCAAGGCATACGAGATGTACGGCAGCGATACCGATTACTGCTATGTCGTATATGCTGTCGATACACAGGATTATGAGCCGTATCTTCTCTGGAAGTCGGAACCCGGTGACGGAGGATATATCGACGGAGCCGAGTACTACGACGGTGCACTTCATATCTCGGTCAATTACAGCAGGGGCGCGGACGGCCATCTGACCAAACGCATGGAAAACTGTTACACCTTCGACGAGGCGGGACAGAAGTTCACGGAGTCGAGTGCGGGACTTGAAGCCGTGTTCGATGAAGCGGTAGCCATGGATTACAACGTGCAGGACCGGGTGGGCTATTTTACGGATTCCAGGCAGTGCTTTGCCCATGTACTGGACGAAGTCGGCTGGGTGCTGGTCATGAAAGACGGGGAGTATGGAAAGGTCACTGCGGACGGTCAGTTTACATCGATCAAACCGCTCTGGGAAGACGGCTATCCCTATGTAGCGACCTACGATGACAACTATATCTATTTCACCTGCTGGAACAGCGACAGCAATGCACATATCCTGTATTACTATGATGTGGGCAGGGAGAGAGCACGAGCACTCACGCTGCCTGACGAAGAGGTGACCGTTCTGGGTTATCTGGACGGTGCTGTCTATTATTCTATCCAAACCACTGAAACATACGGATATCCGCACAACACGATATATTCATACCGTGGCGGTGAGGCGCGCAGCGAGAAGATGTATGAAGCCGATTCCGTTCCGGGCGCACATTTTGGACCGGGCATCGAGGGCTTCAGGATCATAGGAGACAGGATCTACTATATCGCTTTCGATGACGGCAGTCTCGAGTGGGTCAGCACCGATGCTCGTACACCTGATGAAGCGTATAAATCGACCGGATGCACCGAAGAGGAGATCAATGCCTTCAAATACGGCGATGTAGAGAGCTCATCGGAGGAGTCCAAGTGCCCGTATTGCGACACCACCCTTTTCAGATATTATGCCGAGAACTTCGTACTTGATGACGAGTATTCACCGAACGCCGCTAAGATCACGGACTTCCTGAGACACAGGAGAGATGAGTTCTTCGGGGAGATGGAGAACAGTGACTATGCGCCTGTTGATGATTCCGACTGCGAGTACCATCTCGAATATCCTGTGCAGAACTGTATCACCGATGATCTGAATGTCGGCAATGTGGAGATGCTGGCCGACGGCAAATATCTGGTCGTCAGCATGTCAGGATACTGGTACGGCGGAGGCGCTCACGGCTATCCGAACAGGGAGCAGTATCTGTTTGACACCGCCGGCGGGGAGCGGATCACGATAGGCGATCTCTATAAAGGCACCGAAGAGGAATATAAGAGGATCGTGGCAGAGGCGACCAAGGAGGACTTCCTAAGCTATACGTATGAGAACTCTCCTTATTTCTCAAATGACAGCAATGAAGTGTATAACCAGGCTTATGATGAGGCTTCGTTTGATAATCCGAACATCGAGTTTGATGAGGAGGGTGTGACCGTATACTATCCTCCATATGATATGGGATCCTATGCTGCAGGCTACATAGAAGTGAAAATACCCTATGACCGTTTGAACATAGATTTGTGAAGACGCCGAACACAAAACCACCCAAACCGAATACCGTGTCGATGACCCAGCACAGCAAGAGGGAGATAGAACTGCTTCTTCCGATCGTGCATAAGATCGATGTGCTCCGGCCTATGACGGCCATGATCAGCGACAAGGATCTGCAGAATAAGCATCTCGAGTTCAAAGAGAGGCTTGCTAATGGTGAGACTCTCGATGATATCCTTGTGGATGCTTTTGCAGTTGTGCGCGAAGCTACCAACCGTGTGCGTCATACCGGTCACTATCTGGAGCAGCTCATGGGTGGCATCATACTGCACCAGGGGCGTGTCGCTGAGATGCGTACCGGCGAGGGAAAGACACAGACCTGTCTGCTGCCCGCATACCTCAATGCGCTCGAAGGAAAGGGCGTACATGTCGTGACATGTAACGACTATCTGGCCGCTAGAGATGCCGAGGAGATGGCTCTGGTTCATAATGCCCTGGGCCTGACAGTTGGCTGCGTGACCAAGGATACCCCGCAGGAAGAGCGTAAAGCCCAGTATGCATGTGATATCACTTACGTGACCAACAATGAACTCGCGTTTGATTATCTGCGCGACAATATGGCCATCTATAAAGAAGAGCAGGTCCTTCGTGATCTGCATTATTGCATTATAGATGAGGTCGATTCGGTACTCATCGACGAGGCGAGGATGCCTCTGCGTATCTCCGGACGTAACGATCAGGACTTAAGTCTCTATGAGCCCGCGAACAGATTCGTACTGGGACTTGAGCGCGGCGAGATCCCCGAGGAACGGTCGAAGCTTGAGTATCTCCTGGACGGTGCCGCCGAGGAGACCGGCGATTATTATGCCAATGAGAAAGACCATATCATAAGCCTGACTTCTCAGGGTGTCCAAAAGGCCGAGGAATTCTTCCATGTGGAGAATCTGGCGGACCCCGAGAACCTCGAGATCATACATCATATCAATATTGCACTGCGTGCGAATTATCTGCTGGAGCGTGATGTCGACTATATGGTCAAGGACGGGGAAGTGCTGATCATAGACGAGTTCACGGGACGCGCTACGCCGGGACGTAAGTTTTCCGACGGACTCCACCAGGCGCTTGAGGCAAAAGAGGGTCTGAAGATCAATCAGGAATCCATCACGATCGCAAGCGTCACTTTCCAGAACTTTTTCAATAAATACAGGAAGAAGGGAGGCATGACCGGTACGGGACGCGCCGAGGAGAGGGAGTTCCGTGACGTATATTTCATGGATGTAGTCACCGTGCCCACGCATCGCCCCATCCAGCGTATAGATTATCCCGATGCCGTATACAAATCCCATAAAGAGAAAGTGCATGCCGTCATAGAAGAGATCAAGGAAGCTCATGCCAAGGATCAGCCGGTACTCGTCGGTACGGTTTCGGTGGAGGGATCTGAAGAGATCAGTGAACTCCTGAAAAAGGAAAATATCCCTCACCACGTACTGAATGCCAAGTATCTCGAAGCAGAGGCGGAGATCGTTTCTCACGCCGGAGAATGCGGAGCCGTGACCATTGCCACGAACATGGCCGGACGAGGGACCGATATCAAGATAGATGAGAAGGCACGGGCAGCAGGCGGGCTTAAGGTCATAGGTACCGAACGTCATGAATCCAGGCGTATCGACGATCAGCTCAGAGGCCGCTCCGGACGTCAGGGTGACGTGGGCGAGAGCCAGTTCATTATCAGCCTTGAGGATGACATACTGAAGCACTTCGGCAACGAGAGCTTCATCGAGCTGTATAACAAGCTGGGGTTCAAAGAGGGTGAGAGGCTTCAGCATAAGTCGCTTCATCACACGATCGAGCGGGCACAGGCGAAGGTCGAATACAATCATTACGGACAGCGTAAGAACGTACTTGAATACGATAAAGTAATGAATGAACAGCGCGAGATCATATATGAAGAGCGCGAGCGTATCCTGACGGAAGAAAACATTCATCCGGCCATATGCCGTCTGATAGAACATGTTATCATCGATGCGATTGATATGGTTGTCAGAGATGATATGAAGCCGGAGATGTGGGACTTTGCGGAGCTTAATTCGCTGATACTCCCGATCATTCCGCTCAAGCCCATATCACTTTCGAGATTTGACGGAGAGGACAGGCGGGCCCTTGAGATACAGCTGAAGCTGGAAGCGCTTAACCTGTATGAAGATAAGATCGGCGAATTTGGGCATACCGATAATGTCGAGGAGATAGAAAAGGTCGTAATGCTCAAGTGCATGGACTCCAAGTGGACGAGGCATATTGAGGATATGGATCAGTTGAAAGCAGGCATCAGCATGCAGAGCTATTCCGGCAAGGATCCCCTTGTCGCCTATAAGTTCATGGCATATGATATGTTTGATGAGATGATCCGCGGTATCAGAGAGGATACGATATATATTCTGTACCGTGCGAGATTCGGACGCGAGGCCAAGCGTGAGCACGTGGCCAGGATCGTCGACCAGATGGAGAAAGGCTCCAAGGAGGATCTGAAGAACCGGCCGCAGAATCCGGAGGGAGAGATTGATACACGGACCAAGGCGGAGAGACTGGATGTGGTCATCAGGGCACCTGAACCGGAGCCGGAGCCCGAACCCGTGGCCTCCAAGCCTGCGAGCCCTCTTTTCGATCCAAAGCCCGCGGCGTGCAGGCCCGGCCAGACATCGCCTCGTCCGGAGCATGCAAATGCTGTGGCATCGGTCGTGTCCGAAAGGTTGCATAAGCAGATCACGCGGATCAAAAACGGTCAGCTCACGGATGAATCGGGACAGCCTTTGTCGCCCGATACTCCCGCAGCAAGCATAGCGGTACAGAATGCCGAAGCCGCCATGGCAGCTCAGAGAGCCGAGACCATCGTAGCCGTACAGAATGTCGAATCTGCCGGCTCTGTGATACAGTACAATACACCAGCACCATCACTTGCGAGCGAATGGGCACTGTCCCGCAAACGCTCGACCAGATTGTCGAGGCTGACGCAGTATGATGATGAAGATGACTATGAGTAGAGGGAGGATATTATGAAAAAGAAGGATGTGGGCATGCTCCTGGGAGGAACCGTCCTTGGAATGAGCGCGGTCATGACCGGCGCTGCCTGGGCCCTGATCCGGGGATATTTTACCAGACGCAAACCTCATAAAACCAACCCCGGTCAGATCGAGACCGTGGATGATATGCACATGGACTATCTGCGACGCAAGTCCATCAGTATCATACAGCGTCAGGATATTGAGGAGATCGGCATTACATCACGTGACGGACTGCTCCTGCACGGCCACTATGTGCATAACATCGAATCCGGCAGGCTGCCCGGAGATCCGGTGAATGTCGTGATACTCTCACACGGGTACGGCGGAACAGGTTACAAGGATCTGGCCGTATTTTCGGATTTCTATATCAAAGAGGGCTATGATATCCTGATCATCGATCAGAGAACCCACGGCCGCAGTGACGGACAGTATATCACATTCGGCGCTCGCGAACATGAGGATATGAAGCTGTGGGTGGATAAGGTCATACAGATGGCCGGACAGGACTGCCGCATTCTGCTTCACGGCTGGAGCATGGGCGCCGCTACAGTGTATCTGGCTGCTGCGGATCATCCCGCTCCCCAGGTCAGAGGAGTGGTATTTGACTGCGGATATGCCGTGTCCGAGGCACAGCTTCTGAATGAGGCTCAGGCAGTCAGTAAGCTTCCGAAGGTGATACTGTGGTATGTACTCCAGTTCCTTAAACCGCTTTGCACGGTTTTCTGCGCTTTCAGCCTGAACGAGGCCGCTCCGCTTTTCGTTGCTTCGGATATGAGGCTTCCGATATTTTTTGTTCACGGTGATGCGGACTCTGTGGTTCCGTATTGGATGGGACGCCGGCTCTATCGCGCCACCACGCACGCTCCGTACCGTGATATGCTGACTGTACCCGGAGCTGAGCACACATTTTCTTATGTATCTGACAAAAAAGGATACGAAGAGGGCCTGCTGGAGCTCATGAAGCAATGCGGAATGAGATGACGGAAAGCTGATTTTGTAGTAAACTGTTTGTGTTTGGGGTTTTCCCGGACGTTAATATTATTTTATGAGGAGAGATTCCATGTACCGCAAGGTTGACACCAATCTCGACTTCACCGGCAGAGAGAAGGAAGTCGAGCAATTCTGGAAAGACAATGACATCTTCAATAAATCCCTGAAGATCCGTGAAGGAGCGCCTGTATATACATTTTATGACGGCCCTCCGACCGCAAACGGCAAGCCGCATATAGGACACGTACTTACCCGTGTCATTAAGGATATGATCCCCAGATACCGTACCATGAAGGGTTATTACGTACCCCGTAAGGCCGGCTGGGATACGCACGGACTGCCCGTAGAGCTTGAAGTTGAGAAGAAGCTCGGCCTCGACGGCAAGGAGCAGATCGAAGAGTACGGTCTGGATCCTTTCATCAGGCAGTGCAAGGAATCCGTGTGGAATTATAAGGGCATGTGGGAGGATTTCTCCGGAACGGTAGGCTTCTGGGCCGACATGGACGATCCCTATGTGACCTATCACGATGATTTCATCGAGTCCGAATGGTGGGCTCTGAAGGAGATATGGAACAAGGGCCTGCTCTATAAGGGATTCAAGATCGTGCCCTACTGCCCGCGCTGCGGTACTCCGCTATCATCCCATGAGGTGGCTCAGGGCTATAAGACTCTGAAGGAGCGTACCGCTATCGTCCGTTTCAAGGCTAAGGATGATGACGCGTACTTCCTCGTATGGACCACCACCCCCTGGACTCTTGCCTCCAATATCGCTCTGTGCGTGAATCCCGACGACACATACGTACGTGTAAAAGCGTGCGACGGTAATACATATATCCTCGCTGAGGCCCTGGCCGACAGTGTGCTCGGCGGACTTGAGCGTCCCGAGGGCACACCCGCATACGAAGTGCTTGAGACATATAAGGGAAGTGACCTCGAGTATAAGGAATATGAACCGCTCTATCAGTGTGCTGCCGATTCCGTGGAAAAGCAGCACAAGAAAGCATTCTTTGTATATTGCGATGACTATGTAACCATGTCAGACGGTACCGGCATCGTACACATCGCACCTGCTTTTGGTGAGGATGATGCGAGAGTTGGCCGCAAATATGATGCACCTTTCGTACAGATGGTAGATGAGCATGGCGTGATGAAGGATGAGACTCCTTTTGCGGGCATGCGCTGCAAACCCACAGAGGCTGAGGTAAAGGCGGGTGCAGTCAGCTGTGACCCTGAGGTACTGAAGGAACTCGATGCACGCGGACTGCTTTTCTCAGCTCCGAAGGTTGAGCATGAGTATCCTCATTGCTGGAGATGCGATACTCCGCTCCTGTACTTCGCCAGAGAGTCATGGTTCATCAAGATGACCGCGGTCAGAGATGATCTGGTAGCAAATAACAAGACAGTCAACTGGATACCTCCGTCGATAGGTGAGGGCCGATTCGGTAACTGGCTTGAGAACATTCAGGACTGGGGTGTATCACGTAACCGTTACTGGGGTACACCGCTCAACATCTGGGAGTGCCCGGACTGCGGCAAGCAGATATGCATCGGATCCAGAGCCGAGCTTGCAGAGCTGAGCGGACGCGCAGATGCATCCGGAGTCGAGCTTCACCGTCCTTATATCGATGAAGTGACGGTTCCATGTCCGGACTGCTCCGGCACCATGAAGAGAGTACCCGAGGTTATCGACTGTTGGTTCGATTCGGGCGCGATGCCTTTCGCGCAGCACCATTATCCTTTTGAAAACAAGGATCTCTTCGAGCAGCAGTTCCCCGCTCAGTTCATATCCGAGGCGGTTGACCAGACACGTGGATGGTTCTATTCGCTGATGGCTGAGTCCACACTGCTCTTCAACAAGTCGCCCTATGAGAATGTCATCGTGCTCGGTCTCGTACTTGATGAGAACGGCGAGAAGATGAGTAAATCCAAGGGCAATGCGGTAGATCCTTTTGAGGCACTGGCTACATACGGAGCCGATGCAGTCAGATGGTATTTCTATATCAATTCGGCTCCCTGGCTGCCGAACAGATTTGACGGCAAGGCCGTACAGGAGAAAGAGCGCAAGTTCCTCGGAACATTCTGGAATACATATTACTTCTATGTGCTCTATGCCGAGATCGACCAGTTCGATCCCACGAAGCATCTGCTCGATCGCGATTCACTGACCGTTATGGATAAGTGGATGCTCTCGAAGCTCAACACTGCGATCAAGACCGTGGACGATCACCTCGATCATTATCGTATCCCCGAGGCAGCCCGTGTTCTTGACGAACTCGTGGATGAGACCAGTAACTGGTATGTCCGCAGATCACGTGAGAGATTCTGGGCAGGAGGCATGGAGCAGGACAAGATCAATGCATACATGACTCTCTATACCGTCCTCGTGGAGACTGCAAAGGCCGCAGCTCCTCTGGTACCGTTCATTACCGAGAGCATATATCAGAATCTGGTCCGCAGCGTGGATCCTTCGGCACCTGAGTCGATACATCTGTGCGATTACCCGAAAGCCGATGAGAGCTTCATCGACAGCGAGCTCGAGGCGGTGATGGACGAGATACTCCACATCAAGGCCATGGGCAGCGCGGCGCGTAACGAAGCATCGATCAAGAACAGACAGCCTCTGTCGGTTATGTATGTAAAGGCCGAGCGTGTATTGGATGAGAATTACAAGCGCATCATTGAGGAAGAACTGAATGTTAAGGAGGTCGTATTCAAGGACGATCTGTCCGATATGGCCGGATACAGCTTCAAGCCTCAGTTGAAGACAGTCGGTCCCAAGTATGGCAAGCAGCTGAACGGTATACGCGAGTACCTGACCAATGTCGACGGTGCCGCTGCCATGGCTCAGCTTAAGTCGGAGGGAGCGCTTAAGTTCAGTGTAGACGGTGTGGATATCGAGTTGGCCGAGGAGGATCTGCTGATTGAAGTCACAGCCAGGGCCGGTCTGGTGACTGAAGCTGACAACTATGTGACCGTGGTACTCGATACCAATCTGAACGATGCACTGATCGAGGAAGGCTTCGTGGCCGAGGTCATATCCAAGATACAGACCATGCGCCGCGACAGCGGACTCGAGGTCATGGATCATATCCGTGTATCGATCTGCGGCAACGCGCACATATACGGTATTGTTGATAAGAACAGCGAAGCTATTTCCACCAAGGTACTCGCTGAGTCCATCACATCGGACGAAACTCTGAGCATCAGTAAAGAGTGGAGCATCAACGGCGAAAAAGCAACTATATGTATTGAGAAAGTATAAGTCATACGTATCAGGAGGATTGTATATGCCCACAAAGAAAAGTGAAACCACTGCAACCAAGAGCGCAGCACGCATGACTGCGACTTCCACCCCCAGATTCGACAAGGAGATGTTCAAGCAGAGCGTGATCTACAATGTCAAGACTCTGTTCCGTAAGTCTCTGGAGGAAGCTTCACCTCAGCAGCTGTATGCATCGGTTGCATATGCACTGAAGGATGCGATCATAGATCACTGGATGACCACACAGAAGGCGTATGAGGAGCAGGATCCGAAGACCGTATATTACCTGTCGATGGAGTTTCTGATGGGACGTACGATGGGTAACAGCATCATCAATCTGAAGGCTGACGATAAAGTCAGAGCAGCGCTTGATGAGCTCGGACTTGATCTGGATCTGATAGAGGACCAGGAGCCCGATCCGGCACTGGGCAACGGCGGTCTGGGAAGACTTGCGGCATGTTTCCTCGATTCGCTGGCAACTCTCGGTTATTCGGCATACGGATGCGGTATCAGATATCACTACGGTATGTTCAAGCAGGAGATTAGGGACGGTTATCAGGTAGAGGTTCCGGATCACTGGCTTGAGAACGGCAATCCTTTTGAACTCAGACGTCCCGAATATGCGAAGACCGTTAAGTTCGGCGGATATGTAGCTGTGGATGTGGACGAGAACGGCAGAAACAACTTCCATCAGGAAGGATATCAGTCGGTTACGGCTATTCCATATGACATGCCTGTAGTCGGTTACGGCAATGGCATCGTAAATACCCTTCGTATATGGGATGCGGAACCCGTAGAGTGCTTCTCGCTCGATTCCTTTGACAAGGGCGACTATCAGAAGGCCGTAGAGCAGCAGAACCTCGCGCGCAACATCACCGAGGTGCTCTATCCCAACGATAACCACTATGCAGGTAAGGAACTGAGACTCAAGCAGCAATACTTCTTCATCTCCGCCTCCGTACAGGAAGCTGTAGAGAAGTATATGCGCAAGCATAAGGATGTCCGTAAGTTCTATGAGAAAGTTACATTCCAGCTCAACGATACCCATCCGACAGTTGCGGTTGCGGAACTGATGCGTATCCTGATGGATGAGTATTATCTGACATGGGATGAGGCATGGGATGTTACCACGAAGACTTGTGCTTATACCAACCACACGATCATGGCTGAGGCTCTTGAGAAATGGCCCATCGAGCTTTTCTCCAGACTTCTGCCCCGTATATATCAGATCATCGAGGAGATCAACCGCAGATTCGTCCTGCGGATTGAGACCGAATATCCCGGTAATCAGGAAAAGATCGCGAAGATGGCCATCATCTACGACGGTCAGGTCAAGATGGCACACCTTGCCATCGCTGCCGGATACTCGGTAAACGGTGTGGCACGTCTGCATACGGAGATCCTGAAGAAAGAGACGCTCAAGGACTTCTACGAGATGATGCCCGAGAAGTTCAATAACAAGACCAATGGTATCACCCAGCGTCGTTTCCTGCTCCACGGCAACCCGCTGCTTGCGAAGTGGGTGACCGACCATATCGGAGACGAGTGGATCACCGATCTGCCGGCCATGGAGAAGCTCGCTATCTATGCCGACGATAAGAAGGCTCAGCATGAGTTCATGAACATCAAGTATCAGAACAAGGTACGGCTGGCCAAGTATATCCTCGAGCATAACGGTATCGAGGTTGACCCCAGATCCATTTTCGACGTACAGGTTAAGCGTCTGCATGAATACAAGAGACAGCTTATGAACATACTGCACGTGATGCATTTGTATAACGAGTTAAAAGAGCATCCCGAGATGGACTTCTATCCCAGAACATTCATCTTCGGAGCAAAAGCAGCTGCAGGTTATGCCAATGCGAAGCTGACCATCAAGCTGATCAACTCCGTAGCGGATGTGGTCAATAACGATCCTTCCATTAATGGCAAGCTGAAGGTCGTATTCATCGAGAACTACCGTGTATCAAACGCAGAGTGGATATTCGCGGCAGCCGATGTTTCCGAGCAGATCTCCACGGCTTCCAAGGAGGCTTCCGGTACATCTAACATGAAGTTCATGTTAAACGGTGCCATTACACTGGGTACCATGGACGGAGCAAATGTAGAGATCGTAGAGGAGGTAGGTGAGGAGAATGCCGTTATATTCGGCCTGAGCTCCGATGAAGTCATCCATTACGAGAACTTCGGCGGATATGATCCGAACGAGATATTCAATAACGATCCCGATGTGCGCAGGGTTCTGATGCAGCTGATCAACGGTACGTTCGAGCCGAACAACCCGGATCTGTTCAGACCGTTGTACAACTCACTGCTCAATACCTTAAGCACATCCAAGGCAGATACGTACTTCATCCTCAAGGATTTCAGATCCTATGCGGAAGCTCACAAGAGGATCGAGGCCATGTACCGCGACGAAGCCGGTTGGGCACGCAGTGCCATCCTGAACATGGCACACTGCGGCAAGTTCTCATCCGACCGTACGATCCAGGAATACGTCGATGATATCTGGCATCTGGATAAAGTAAAACTGTGATCTCCTGTCGACGGAGTTCGCACAGGATAGTGAAGAACATAATGAGGGCGCTATATGCGCCCTCGCATAATGTAAAGAGATTGTAAGGAGAAACATATGAGTATCAAGCTTAGTGACGGAGGAGCATATCTTGTAGACGGCAGCAGTCTGGTCTTCGACGGACCCGAGGCTGCGGCGCAGCTGAGCAGTGCGGGAGTGGCAGTACAGGACAGTGATACGGCACGTCAGGCTACCATCGCATACTCGATCCTCAAGGCGCATAATACTTCCGGAGACATGGAGAAGCTTCGGATCAGATTCGATAAACTGACCAGCCATGACATCACGTTCGTCGGCATCATCCAGACAGCACGTGCATCGGGACTGACCAGATTCCCCATCCCCTACGTGCTCACCAACTGCCACAATTCACTGTGCGCGGTAGGCGGTACCATAAATGAGGATGACCATATGTTCGGCTTGAGCTGCGCGAAGAAGTACGGCGGCGTGTATGTGCCTCCTCATCAGGCCGTTATCCACCAGTTCGCACGTGAGATGCTGGCTACAGGCGGAGGAATGATACTGGGATCGGATTCTCATACGAGATACGGAGCATTGGGTACGATGGCAGTCGGCGAGGGCGGCCCCGAGCTGGTGAAGCAGCTGCTCAGCCAGACCTATGACATACGCCGTCCCGATGTGATAGCGGTATATATGACCGGTGAGCCTGCCCGGGGTGTAGGTCCTCAGGATGTGGCCCTGGCTATCATAGGAGCGGTATTTGAAAAAGGCTATGTGAAGAATAAAGTCATGGAGTTCGTAGGCCCCGGTGTGGCTTCGTTAAGCGCGGACTTCCGTATAGGCGTCGATGTCATGACTACAGAGACCACCTGCCTGAGTTCGATCTGGGAGACTGATGACCGCATCCGTGAATTCTACGATATACACGGGCGTTCGGCGGATTATAAAGAACTCAAACCCGGAGCAGTGGCTTACTATGACGGCGTGATCGAGGTCGATCTGTCTCAGATCAAACCCATGATCGCCATGCCTTTCCATCCGAGTAATACATATACCATCGCGGAGGTTAAGGAAAATCTTAAGGATATCCTTCATGATGTCGAGGAGAGAGCCAAAGTATCGCTCGACGGTCAGGTGCCTTATTCACTTCAGGACAAGGTCGTGAACGGAGAGTTCCATGTGGATCAGGGTATCATTGCAGGATGTGCGGGCGGCGGATTTGAGAACATCTGTGCTGCAGGAGATATCTTAAGAGGCTCTTCCATCGGTTCGGACGGATTTACATTGAGCGTATATCCCGCATCCATGCCGATCTATATGGAGATCATCCGCAACGGCATCGCAGCCGATATCCTCGAGACCGGAGCCGTGCTCAAGACAGCTTTCTGCGGTCCCTGCTTCGGAGCGGGCGATACACCTGCCAACAACGCTTTCTCCATCAGACATTCGACACGCAACTTCCCTAACCGTGAGGGCTCCAAGCTCCAGAACGGTCAGATATCATCCGTGGCTCTCATGGATGCCAGATCGATCGCCGCTACGGCAGCCAACCGCGGAGTGCTCACCGCAGCTACCGAGTTCACCGGTGAGTTCAGGGATTATGCATATCATTTCGATGCTGCGATATATGAGAATCGTGTATTTGATTCACACGGTGTGGCCGATCCCGACACGGAGATCGTACTCGGTCCCAACATCAAGGACTGGCCGTCGATGCCTGCGCTTACGGACAATCTTCTGCTGAAGGTCGTATCTGAGATACACGATCCCGTGACCACTACGGATGAGCTGATCCCCAGCGGAGAGACGAGTTCATACCGTTCGAATCCTTTAGGCCTGGCGGAGTTCGCACTCAGCCGTAAGGATCCGGCTTATGTCGGCAGAGCCAAAGAGGTTCAGAGATCCGAGAAAGCCAGAGAGAACGGAGAGGATCCGTTCACTTCCGATGCGGAGATCTCGGCTGTGCTTGCGGTGTTGAATTCCTCGTCGGTACCTTCGGATGCGGAAACGACGATAGATGTTTCCAACACCGGTATCGGCTCGACCATATATGCCGTTAAACCGGGTGACGGTTCGGCGCGCGAGCAGGCAGCCAGCTGCCAGAAGGTTCTCGGAGGATGGGCTAACATCGCGCGTGAGTATGCGACCAAGCGGTACCGCTCCAACCTGATCAACTGGGGTATGCTTCCTTTTACCTATGATGACGGGGCTGACGGAGAGCCGACCGGTCTGCCTTTTGCAAATCTTGATTATATATTCATCCCCGGAGTGCGCCGTGCCGTACAGGAGAAGATCGACGATATCCGAGCTTATGCTGTCAGGAGAGCACAGGATGCTGCGGACGATAAAGCAGAGTATGATCCGCAGATCAGCGAGTTCGTTCTTCATCTCGGCGATCTGACCGACGAGGAACGCGAGATTATTCTGAAGGGATGTCTGATCAACTATAATCGTGTATGAGCGACCGAACATCTAAGAAAAATGAATGCGCCTTAAAGCTCATGGTCATGCTTGTCGTCTCGTCCGTGATGCTGAGCGCATGTTCTCCGCAGGATATGCCATGGTGGCCTGCGGGAGGGCTTCAGCCGCAGTCCGGTTCATCCGATGAGGATCAGATCACGAGTCTGGGACTCACACCCGACCTGGACTATGACCGCCCCGTGATCGAAGCGCATATCGAGATCGATCAGCTGGGGTACCTGCCCGACAGCCGCAAGATGGCCGTTTTCCGCGGGGATGAACTGGACGACCGGTTCTACATAGTATCTGCGGACACAGAGGATGTGGTATACACGGGTGAGATCAAGTCCAAGACAGAGGCTACGAGCGGAGAGACCTTTTATTACGGAGATTTCTCGGAGCTGACTTCCGAGGGCACATATTATGTTCGCACGGATGTGATCGGTTATTCATATCCTTTCTCGATAAGTGAGGATATATACGCCGATATGCAGAGCGTAGCGCTCAGACAGTACTATCTGAACCGCTGCGGAACATCTCTGACCGATAAATATGCCGGAGAAAGCGCCAGGAGCGCGTGCCACACGGATCCGATCACTCTTCAGCAGGATGTGAACGTATCGATGGACGTGACCGGTGGCTGGCACATCAACCAGTCCGGTGACCGCGATGTGGTACGCGGGTGCAACACGATAGAGGCTCTGCTGATCGCATATGAGTATAATACGGAGGTTTTCTCGGATGAAGCCGGACTTCCGGAGAGCGGGGACGGGATCCCCGATATCCTGAATGAGATCCGGGTGGAGACCGACTGGCTGCTCAAGATGCAGGATCCGTCCACCGGTGCCGTATATGAAGGCATCGTGAGTACGGACCAGGGAAAAGGCCTGGATAATCCGTGTCACGTGATGGCGATAGACATGGATGCCACACTTGCGTTTGCGTCAGCTCTCGGATACTTCAGCTATATATACCAGACTGTTGATAACGCATATGCGACCGAGTGTCTGCAGGCTGCCGACCGCGCCATGAAGTATGTTGCGAAGTTCACCGATACCGTGAATGATGATGAGTATTTCAAAGCGGCGGCGATGCTCTACCGGGCAACCGGCTACTACACATATCGTACAATCGTGGAGAGCTACTGCGCGGAGCGTACGGAATACAATATGTCCGATAATGTGGTTTTCATCGGAACTGTAACTTATCTGGCCACGAAGCAGAAGACCAACAACTCCATCTGTGATGTGATGATGGCGAATCTGCGTTCATATGCAGAGAAAATGTCGTCCGAGCGCCGTGATGCGCTGTACCTGATGGGAGAGAAGACGAAGACGGTCGAAAATGCGACTCTGCTGTCGGAGATCGCCAGACTGACTGTTGCGAATTATATCATCAGCAGCAACGAATATGAGAATATCATGGAGAAGTACCTGCACTATTTCCTGGGATGCAATCCGTACAATACCTGCTATGTGGGGCAGTACGGAAGCGTGAATATCTCGGATACCGAAGCGGGCCGTGATATACTCAGACAGCCCGAGCAGGATGCATACTTCATCCTCCTGCTGTCCGGAGTTACAGGCTGATATTTTTTTATTGTTCTGAAAGGCTTGGTTTATCTATGATCAGATTAATACTGTGTGCTTTGTTCCTGGTTGTGTTTCTGATACTGTCACTGCCCGTTCAGTTTGTGCTTTGGCTGATCGGTTTGAAGTGGCCGAAGGCCCCGGATAAGGTTTCGTATCCGTTGGTAGCCGGGGCATTTAAGGTAGTGACATTTCTGGCCGGAACGAAGCTGACCATAGTCGGCAAGGAACGCATTCCGCGTGATACTCCCGTTCTTTTCATCGGCAATCACCGAAGCTTCTTCGATACGGTATTTACATATTCCCAGATTATCAGTCCCACTGCATATCTGGCGAAAAAGGAAACCCGTAAGGTGCCCGGCATGAGTATCTGGATGTCTCTGATGCACTGTCAGTTCCTGGATCGCAAGGATGTGAAGCAGGGACTTCAGTGTATACTGAAATGCATCGATCTGGTTAAGGACGGGTATTCGATCACGATCTTCCCCGAGGGCACGAGAAATCATGATGAGGGGACATTGCTTCCTTTTCATGAGGGAAGCTTCAAGGTAGCGACCAAGACCGGCATACCGATAGTGCCCATAGCCATTACCGGAGCGGGAAATGTGTTCGAGGATCATCTGCCTTTCATACGGAGATGTGCAGTGAAGATGGAGTATCTCGATCCGATATATCCCGATAAACTCGATCCCGAGGATCTGAAGCATATCGGAGCATATACGAGACGAGTGATCGCGAATGCGATGGGGGTAGAGGCATAGATATCGGGATCTGAGGCATAACTTCCCCGGACAGGAATTAAAGGGATCGGAAAATGGATATGATTATACGTAATGTCAGGATCATAGACCCGGATTCGGGAATGGACGAGATCGGGGATGTGATCATCAGAGGAGACAGGATAGAGTCGATAGTGACCGGTGATGCGCTCCCGAAGGAGAGTCGGACCGGGACTTCGGATGCAGAAGACGATAACGCTATCGACGGTACAGGTCTTGTCTGTGCCCCCGGCCTTGTGGATGTACACGTACATTTCCGCGATCCCGGATTTACTTACAAGGAAGATATAGAGACGGGTGCCCGCGCCGCGGCGGCAGGTGGATTTACATCTGTCGTGATGATGGCAAATACGAGCCCCGCCATCGATAATGAAGACACGCTGCATTACGTCCTGGATAAGGCGGCGAAGCAGCCCATCCATGTCTACACCTGCGCAGACATTACCATGGATCTGCACGGAGAGGAGATCACAGACATGAAGCGCCTGGCGGGACTGGGTGCGGTGGGATTCACCGATGACGGCATACCGATCCGTGACGCCGGGATATGCAGGCAGGCGATGATCAAGGCGGCAGGGGTGCACAAGCCTCTCAGCTTCCACGAAGAGGATCCCGCATATATCTCGAACAACGGGATAAACGCCGGGGCCGCATCCGAGTATTACGGCGTCGGGGGTTCACCGCGGCAGGCAGAGATATCCATGATCAGCCGCGACATTGAGATAGCACGGGAGCTGATGCCGGATGTGCCGGATATAGTCATACAGCATATATCCACGGCGGAGGGCGTGGAGCTGGTCAGGGAAGCGCGTAAGACCGATCCGCATATACATGCCGAAGCAACCCCGCATCACTTCACATTGACCGAGGATGCACTGATCAAGTATGGATCCATGGCGAAGATGAATCCTCCGCTGCGTACGGAGGCGGACAGGCAGGCGATCATAGAGGGTCTCCGTGACGGCACGATAGAGCTTATATCCACGGATCATGCTCCTCATACCATCGAGGAGAAGAGCAGGCCCATTACCGAAGCACCCAGCGGAATAATCGGACTGGAAACTTCACTTGCACTCGGGATAACCACTCTGGTACATAAGGAAAAAGCGCTTACGCTGATCGAATTGCTGCGCAGGATGACGGTTAACCCGGCGAGGCTGTACGGTCTCGATGCCGGACGTATATATGAAGGCGGACCGGCGGATCTCGTGCTGTTTGATCCGGACGATGACTGGATCGTGACCGACAGATTTGCATCCAGATCATCCAATACGCCGTTCGTCGGCAGGACTCTTCGCGGGAGGGTACGCATGACCGTATGCCGCGGCGAGATAGTGTTTAGCTGTTGAATATGATAAAATTAGGCAAATGAAACGAAAAACCAAAGCAAAAGTAATACTTCAGAAAAAACTTCAGGAAGGTATATATGACCTGAGACTGGGCACGGATCTGGCCCGCGATGCACATGCCGGTCAGTTCATCGGCATATATACGAGCGACAGATCTAAACTTCTGCCCCGTCCGATCTCGATATGCGAGTATGACCGGGATGAAGGGATGCTCAGACTGGTATATCGTGTCACGGGCCCCGGCACGGGCACCGAGGAGATATCCCATCTGACACCCGGAGATGAGGTATACATCATAGGTATCCTCGGCAACGGATATGATACACGGATGATAGCGGATAACTTCAGTCATCCCGTTATCATGGGA
Source organism: Lachnospiraceae bacterium (assembly GCA_017450485.1). Taxonomy (GTDB): domain Bacteria; phylum Bacillota; class Clostridia; order Lachnospirales; family Lachnospiraceae; genus XBB2008. Next base: position 33,405 of record JAFSTN010000004.1, on the reverse strand, counting down.
GGCGGTATCGGTATCCCGCCGATGCTCGGTCTGGCCAAGGAACTGGACGAAGCTTATCAGGGCAGGGCACAGATCACATCCATACTCGGTTATCGTGACAGTGATCTGTTTCTCGACAAATTTTTCAGAGATGTCTCGAAGGTGTATATCGCCACGGAGGACGGATCCGTCGGAACGAAGGGCAATGTGCTGGATGTGATGAGGGATTCCGCATCCGCTCAGGGAGAAGGCCGGATCGAGTGTGATGTCATCCTTGCCTGCGGTCCCATGCCGATGCTCAGGGCGATAGCCGCATATGCACGTGAGAAAGGGATCAAAGCATATGTGTCTCTTGAAGAACGTATGGCCTGCGGGATAGGCGCATGTCTCGGCTGCATTACCCGCACACACGATATAGATTCTCATACACACGTTCACAATGCGCGCATATGCACGGACGGTCCGGTCTTCGATGCCGACGATCTGGTGCTGTGACATATACAGGTATAATTATGAATACTCAAGTTACGATAGCCGGAGTTGATTTCAAGAATCCAGTTACTGTGGGATCGGGGACCTTCGGTTCGGGAATGGAATACAGTGATTTCGTTGATCTTGCGAGGCTTGGAGCGGTCACTACCAAGGGTGTGGCTCCTGTGCCGTGGGAGGGGAATCCCACACCGCGCGTGTGTGAGGTATACAGCGGTATGCTCAATGCCATCGGATTGCAGAATCCCGGTATAGATGTATTTTGCGAGCGTGATATCCCTTTTCTTAAGCAGTTCGATACGAGGATCATTGTCAATGTCTGCGGTAAGACCGAAGAAGAGTATGAAGCGGTCGTGGAGAGACTGGCGGATGAGCCCGTGGATATGCTGGAGATCAATGTCTCCTGTCCGAATGTAAAAGAAGGCGCGATCGCCTTCGGACAGAATGCTCAGGCACTGGAGCATATCACAAGCAGGATCAAGGCGAAAGCGAAACAGCCTGTGATCATGAAGCTCAGCCCGAATGTCACGGATATAACCGAGATGGCTCGTGCTGCGGAGGCAGCAGGTGCAGATGCGATATCGCTGATCAATACCATCACAGGCATGAAGATAGATATCGAGCGCAGGACTTTTGCGCTGGCTAATAAGACAGGCGGCCTGTCCGGGCCCGCCATACGCCCGGTGGCTGTCCGCATGGTCTATCAGTGTGCGCAGACCGTGAAAATACCGATCATAGGCATGGGTGGGATCGCCTCGGCCGAGGATGCTCTGGAGTTCATACTTGCCGGTGCGACTATGGTCGCAGTCGGAGCGATGAATTTCGTGGATCCCGAGACCACAGTTCGCGTGATCGACGGTATAGAAGCGTATATGCGAGCTCATAATGTAGCCGATATCAATGAACTGATCGGTGCCGTCAGGTGAACTGACGAGTGTACTTTGCCGCTGTTTTGCGGTATACTGATTAGTGTTGATCATATAGATACATAACGGAGAGGTAATCATGTCTATCAAGATACATAACTTTATGGGCAAGCTGGGATGGAATATGCGTAAGTACTTTCCCCAGCTGTCATCTAACGCTTATCTGAAACTCCAGTTCTCACGCAGACGTAAACTTCAGGATCAGTATATAGAGTATTTCCTGAGCTCGGAAGAACCCCCGAAACCGCTCGTTGTAAACATCGAGACGATTAACAGGTGTAATTCCACATGCGCATTCTGTACTGCGAATATATATGCGGAGAAGAGGCCGCTCATGAAGATCGACGATGATCTCTATTACTCCATCATCGATCAGCTGGCGGACTGGGGATATAAGGGGCATCTGACCTTGTACGGCAATAATGAGCCGCTGCTCGATCCCCGTATCATCGAGTTCCATAAGTATGCCAGGGAGAAACTGCCCGATGCATTCATATTCATGTCGACGAACGGTCTGATACTGAAGCTTGAGACCGTGCAGGAAGTCAAGAAGTATGTCGATCAGCTCATCATCAACAACTATTGCATGGACATGAAGCTGCATGACAACATACAGGAGATATATGATTACGTAAAGGCTCATCCCGAAGAATTCGATGATGTCGAGATCCTGATCCAGATGAGATACCTGCAGGAGGTTCTGACGAACCGTGCCGGATCGGCTCCGAATAAGCAGGCCACAGAGAAGATCATCACCGAGACCTGTCTGATGCCATATACGGATATGTGGATCATGCCTAACGGCAAAATGGGAATATGCTGCTGCGATAACTTCGAGGTGACTGATCTGGCCGATATCCGCGAAGTGGGTGTGAAAGCCGGATGGAATTCGGAGAAATACCGCAAGCTTCGTGAAGACTTAAGGAACGGCAGGCAGAATTATTCTTTTTGTAAGCATTGCGATTTCATAGATGCGGGGCTGCGTATGGTTGCCGTGCAGGATGAGCTTAATCATTCCACGGTTCTGCACGGGGCAAAGCAGTCGCTCAGTCAGAAATAGGTGACGAAAACCAGGAGGATTTATCCGCGGATGAGTAAAGTATTGATCATAGGTGCCGGCCCTGCCGGTCTGACAGCTGCATATGAGCTTCTCAAGGCCGATAAAGGATATGATGTCACTGTCCTTGAGGAATCATCCTACATCGGAGGCATATCGAAGACCGTAGAGTATAAGGGCAACCGCATGGATATGGGCGGTCACAGATTCTTCTCCAAGATTCCCGAGGTCAACGCCTGGTGGGACAGTATCCTGCCGGTTCAGGGATCGCCTACATGGGACGATAAGAAGCTCGGCCGCGAGATGCCGTTAAAGGATGGCGGACCGGATCCGGAGCAGGTCGATCGTGTCATGCTGACCAGACACAGGGTATCCAGGATCCTCTTTGATTCGAAATTCTATGATTATCCGATATCACTTAAGCCCGAGACCTTCAAGAACTTTGGCTTTATGACCACGATGAAGGTCGGATTCTCTTATCTGGCTTCCACTTTTCACAAGAGGCCCGAGGACAATCTCGAGAATCTCTATATCAACAATTTCGGCAAAAAACTGTACGCCATGTTCTTTGAGTACTATACCGAGAATCTGTGGGGCAGGCATCCCAGCGAGATAGATGCCTCATGGGGCAAGCAGAGGACCAAGGGCCTCTCCATTTTCGGTATCATTAAGGATTATCTCGGCAGACTGTTTAAAGTCAAGAATCGTAAGGTCAATACTTCTCTCATAGAGGAGTTCAAGTATCCCAAGCTCGGTCCCGGCCAGCTCTGGGAGGTAGCCGCCGATGAAGTACGCAAAATGGGCGGAACCATATTGATGAACTCTCAGGTGACGAAGGTTCATAAGAATGCCGATAACCATCTGACAGGCCTGACATATGTGGCTGAAGGATCCGAGCATGAGCTGGATGGCGACATCATCATCTCATCTATGCCGCTGAAGGATCTCATTGGCGGCATGAATGATGTTCCTGCTGCTCAGTCGGAAATAGCAGCCGGACTTCCCTACAGAGATTACATGACTCTGGGTGTGCTTGTTCCGAAGCTGAACCTTGAGAACAAGACCGACATCAAGACTGTATCGAATATAGTGCCCGACTGCTGGGTATATGTCCAGGAGCGCAAGGTTAAGCTCGGCAGATTCCAGATATACAACAACTGGTCACCTTACATGATCAAGGACATCGAGAACACCGTATGGGTCGGTCTGGAGTACTTCGTTAATGAAGGTGATGAATTCTGGACGATGCCCGATGATAAATTCTCCGATTTCGCAGTGAAGGAGATGGTTGAGCTCGGTCTGATAGATTCGGCTGATGATGTGATCGATACTCATGTGGAGCGCGTGAAAAAAGCATATCCCGCATACTTTGATACATATGACCGCATAGACGAGCTCGTAGGATATCTGAAAGGCATAGACAACCTATACTGTGTAGGACGTAACGGACAGCACAGATACAACAATATCGATCATAGTATGTGCACATCATTTGAGGCTGTTAAAAATATCCTCTCCGGTGTGACCTCCAAGGATAATGTATGGAGTGTTAATACAGAAGAAGAATATCATGAAGAGTCTACCGAACAGTCTGAAGAACTGGATTGATACTGACAGATCCGATTTTATCCGAACCCTTCTGTTATCGGAGGGGTTCGGTTTTTGCTTTTTTTTGTGCTTGATATGCGGCCGGTGCCTGGACAGGTTCGGCTCGGCATCAAAGTATCTGATCCCGGGCATAGGTTTGAGTCTGCTGTGCGGGAGCGTATTGGCGGCTGTGATGATGTGTATGTGGACATGGCGACGGTCGAAGGCTCAGGCGACGGTCGGTGCTACCGGAGAGGATCCGCCGGAGGCGGCTTGTGATGCCGGCAGGAATTCGCGGATTCAGGTCCGTTCCGTCACCGTCAGCCCGAAGATATGGCTTATTGCCTCTCTGGGTATTTTGCTTGCCTGGATACCGGTATGGCTGGCCTACTATCCGGCTGTTTTTGCATATGATGCCGAGGCACAGCTCGGGCAGGTGATATCTCAGACCTACTCCACCCATCATCCGCTTCTGCACACGCTTATCCTCGGGGCCTGCATGAATCTGATGTGGGATGTGGGAGGCATTGAAGCGGGGATGGTTTTGTACGCCGTTCTGCAGATGCTGTTTCTGGCTGCTGTTCTGGGGTGGATCATTGCCGAAGCATACAGGCTTGGGACGCGACGCTGGCTGCTTTGTTTATACGGTGCTTTTTGCGCTTTTTTCCCCGTGAATCCCGTATTGGCCATCTCCACGACCAAGGATGTGGTATTTTCAGGGCTGGTTCCGGTTTTTGTGTTGCTTATGCGCAGGTACCTGTGCGAGGGATCAGACAAAAAAAGCTATCTGCAAATGATACCTGTTGCCACATTTATGGTCCTTTTCAGGAATAATGCACTGTATGCGCTTGTATCGGTGATGATCGTGATGACGATAGGCATCATCGCAAAACACAGGAGCATGTCCGGCAGCCCCCGGACAGCTTCGGGTGTAACGGACGATTCCCGGATCCCTTTTCGGCCGGTCGTAGCGATCCTGATCGGATGTATAGCCGGATGCCTCATAAGCGGCGGGATGAAAGCCGCACTTCACGCATCCATGGGCAGCCCGAGAGAGGCCATGGCCGTTCCGATACAGCAGATGGCCAGAGTATATGTACTCCATGCAGATGAGATACCGGCCGACAGCGCAGAAACGCTGGCTGAAGTGATGAACGGCAGCAGTGATGAATTATCCTCCAGATATAATGAGCATCTGGCGGATCCGGTGAAGCGTGACATATCCCTGGACGACCCCGCAGGCTTTGTCAAAACCTGGATCGGGCTGGGACTGAGGTGGCCCGGAGATTATCTGGATGCATGGCTCTACACGTCAGAGGGAGCATGGTATATCGGAGATACTTCGGTAAACCGTATCTACGGAGAGGGCAGGGCATCCGGATTCGGTTATCTGTCCACTGACACACGCAGTATGCCGCCCGGATTTGAAGTGATCCCACACAGCCATCTGCCCGGAGTGAGAAATGCGATGGAGAGCCTGGTGAGCGATAATGCTTTTGAGAAAGTACCTCTTATCCGTTTTCTGTTCGCACCGGCTTTGTATGTGTGGATCCTTGCGGCATATGCTTATGTAAGTATTGTACGCTGTGACCGCGTGACGGGGACGATACTGCTCTATCCAATGATGGTATTTCTCACGATCCTACTGGGACCGGCGGTTTTGGTCAGATATATGTATCCTTTTATGCTGCTTGTGATACTTCCGATGATCCCGGCTTCACATGCCGGAGCACACCCCGTACATACCGACGGAACGCATAGCGGGTAACTTATATGATCATTTTTCAGATAATAATGTCCATATTGATCCTTGTGGCAGTACCTGTATGTATGGGGCTCGCGGTTGTGAGCGGCTTAAAGTGCAGGACGTGGCCTCTTGCGCTCACATACGGCTATCTGGTCATGATGACGAGTTTCGAGCTTGTGACCGTGCCGGTGCTTTTGCTCAGTGATTACAATAATTTCCGCTATGTGATTTGGATATATACTCCTTTGATGCTGACCTTATCAGCTGTCGGTGTGATCCGTGCCTGCAGGACCGGATGCATCGGCGAGGCGAATGACCGCCTGAAGGACGAGCTGAGTGATATCTTTCATGACAGAGAGCAGATCATAGTCTGGTTCGTTGCAATCGTGATACTGGCGGTGATGCTGGTTCTGGTATCTGTCAGAGTCATATTCGACGGAGATGATGCCTATTATGTGGCTCAATCACTCATAGCACAGCAAAAAGGCGCGATGTATTCGTCTAATCCCTATACGGGACGCGCGGCGGCTATAGATATGAGACATGCGCTGGCGGTTTTCACCATGTGGATCTCGTATGTGGGGAGATTAACGGGCATACACACGACAGTGCTGTGTCACAGCGTGCTCCCTCTTATATTTATCCCATTGACCATCGTTATATACGGCCAGACAGGGGCCGGACTGCTTAAGGGTAAAAGGGTGATGTGGGGATATTTCGTGATCTTTACGGAAGTATTCATTCTCTTCGGACGTGTGTCCATATATACCCCCGAGGCATTTCTTATGGCAAGGACATGGCAGGGTAAAGCTGTAGCAGCCAATATTCTGCTCCCGACGCTGATCCTTACGTATATGATCATGTCCGACAGGTTGCTGTCAGATGATGACGGCGGGTTCGTGACATGGCTTCCCATGCTTCTGGTCAATGCGTCTGCAGGCATATTCAGCTCATTGGCGGTGGTATTGGTATGCGTGATGACAGGCGCCGGAGGTTTGGTCATATCGATCATGAAACGCAGGATCAGGCCGTTCATATGGGCCTGCGTGTGCTGTGTTCCGGGGCTTATATATATGATTTTGTATCTGTACTATACCTATTTCGGGTGGAGATAGACAGGCTTCCCGGTGTCGGGAGACATATGGCAGTGATGCCGACAGAGCTATGGTAGATAATATCAAGGATGTATTCAGAGTCATATGGCAGTATCGGGGTTCGGGCTTTTTGCTCGTGCTTTATCTCGTTGCGCTCGTCTACCTGTTCATCACTGAGAGAGATAAGCGTAACAGGTTCCTGGTATGCTACCTTCCGCTCGCGTTGCTTCTCATATACATCAGTCCGGTGTATTACCGTATATATGTGCTGGGCATAGATGCCGTAGGGACATATTACCGCAATCTGTGGATGGTCCCGATAGCCGTGACTGTGGTATATGCGGGCTGCAAGGCTATAAACGCTCACAGGCGTATAGGAGCGGTGGCAGTGTGCGCGGTGCTGGTACTGTGCGGCAGATTCACCTATACCGCTGTTGAATCGGCACGTGCGGAAAATGCCTATCATATCCCGCAATATGTATGTGATCTCTGTGATCAGATGACGCAGGATATAGAAGGTGTCGAGGTTTATGCATGTGTTCCGCTTGAGATGCTTTTCTATGCGCGCCAATATGATGCAAGCCTGTGCCTGATCTACGGCCGTGAAGCCGTTGAGCCGGTCTGGGGCTATTACGATCCGTGTTATGAAGCATATGAGCTGGCGGAGACACTGGATTGGGGAGAAGTGCTGGAACTCACCAGAGCTCCCGAGAGGGGCATAGGTGTCGCAACATACTTCGTGGTACCCGAGGGGCGGGCCATGGATTCCGATCCGGCATCTCACGGACTGACTATGATTTCGAAGAATAACGGTTATATTTTATACAAGGATGAGGTTGCCGCCGAACATGTCCGTGAAGTACTCAAGGGCACCCTCTACATGGAATAGCATATGTTGTTTAATTCATACATCTTCATATTCCTGTTTTTTCCCATGTGTATAACCGGTTTTTATCTCCTGGCCGGACATGATCGTGATGTGCCTGCCCGAATCTGGCTGATTGGATTTTCCCTTTGGTTTTACGGCTTTTTCAGCCCTGCCTATCTGATCATCATGGCCGTTTCCATTCTGCTAAATTATCTTTTAACTCAATTCATGCATCGAACGGATAAAAAAACCGGAAAAAGGGCCATATTGATCGCAGGCGTTATTATAAACCTTGGACTGCTCGGCTATTTCAAATACCTGGACTTCACAATATCAAATCTTAATTTTATTTTTAAGACAGATATCCCGTTGAGGGGAATACTCCTTCCGCTCGGGATCAGTTTCTTCACATTCCAGCAGATCGGTTTCCTGGCAGATACGTACAGAGGCGAAGCGGACCGGGTCGGCTTCATTGATTATGCGCTGTTTGTTTCGCTCTTCCCGCAGCTGGTGGCAGGTCCTATAGTCACTCAGGCCGAGATGTTGCCGCAGTTTAAGACCATCAGAGGCCGTAAACCCGAAGCAGAGAAGATAGCCCGCGGGCTGTCGCTTTTTATACTCGGATTATCCAAGAAGACTCTCATAGCCGACTCGCTGGGGCGTGCCGTGGATGCGGGATACGATATGATACCGCAGCTGGGTGGTCTGGACAGCTTTCTTGTCATGGTGTGGTACGCGCTGCAGCTTTATTTTGATTTCAGCGGATATTGCGATATGGCTCGCGGACTGGCGTGCATGCTGGGCTTTGAACTGCCGGTGAACTTCGATTCGCCCTATCAGGCGGATGATATAACCGATTTCTGGCACAGATGGCACAGGACTCTGACCAGATTCTTCACAGCATATGTATACATTCCGCTGGGCGGAAGTAGATGCGGTGAGGTCCGGACCATAGTAAACATATTGATAGTGTATCTCCTGAGCGGCCTGTGGCACGGTGCCGGTTGGAACTATATACTCTGGGGAGCTTTGCACGGGGTGGCGTATGCGTTGGTCAGGACAGTTCAGAGGCATATGCGCCGCAATAAAGAAGCAGCGGGGGCTACAGAAAAGGCAGGAGCCGGACAGACACCGGATGATGACGGACGCCGACCTGCACCGGGCAGCATCGTCAGGACCGCCTTGCGGGCAGCCGGCAGGATCATTACTTTTTTATATGTCAGTTTTGCATGGATATACTTCCGTGCGGAGAGTATATCCCAGGGGACCGAACTCATACGCAGGATGTTCACCGGAACCTGGAAAAACGTGAACTACACTCTGGCCGATAAGTTTGTCGAGATAGATGAGCTGTGGTATATAGTGAAGTTCTCCGGACTGCCGGGGTACAATTTCCCGCTGGCCCACAACCTGGTCATGATCGCGGTTACGATCGCGGCTCTGGTCACGGTATCGGTCCTTCCGAATGCGGATAAGTGCGTGCGGAGGATGAAGCCGAGAGTCCTGAATGCCGTTCTTCTCGGTGCTCTCGGCCTGTGGTGCGTGCTGTCGTTATCTGAGGTCAGCACTTTCCTGTACTTTAACTTCTAGGATGAGACCGGTTTATCAGTTGAATTAAAATGGGCAAAGAAAATAAATCAGGATTTAAAAAATATATAATCATTCTCCTGGCAGCCGGAGCAGCTCTGGCGCTTGTTTGTGCTGTTTTGGTGGTTGTCGTGGATCCCTTTTTCCATTATCATGCTCCGCTCGAAGGCTTTCCCTACGAGGTAGACAATCAGCTCTCCCAGAACCCCGGCATGGCTGCGCATATGGACTATGATTCCGTGATCCTCGGCTCGTCCATGACAGTAAACTTCGATACGCGCGATTTCGCTGAGGAGTTGGGACTGAATACCATCAAGCTGCCCTATTCCGGTGCTTATCCGAGAGACATATCCAATATCATGAAGATCATATTTGAGACTCATCCGGATACGGATACCGTATTTCTGGGCATAGACGTGATCAATTACTCATCCGATACGGATCAGATCAAGTTCCCGCTGCCCGAATACCTGTATGACGACAGCTGCGTGAACGATATCAATTATGTGTTGAATAAGGATGTAGTGCTCAACTACGTGATCAAACCCATGATCTCGCCGGATCCCACGGATATGGCGACCGTGTATCACAGCTGGTGGACCGATGAATATTACAATATCAACTACGTGATGCCTAACTATATGGCCGATTATGAGGAAATGATCCCGCGTCCCTCGGAGCTTCCCAAAGACTACTTTGAGGAGCAGATTTGTGTTAATATGAAAGAGAATATACTTCCATATATAGAGGCGCATCCCGATACCCGGTTTGTGGTCTTTTATCCGCCTTACAGCATCCTGTTCTGGAACGACTGCGTCAATCAGAACAAAGTCGAGGCTACGCTTCATGAATATGATGTGATATCGCGGATGCTGCTTGAATATGATAATTGCGAGATATTCTTTTTCGCCGATGAAGAGGATATCATAACAGATCTGAACAACTATGCGGATTATACGCACTACCATCCGCGGTATAACTCTCTGATGGTGCAGTACTTCGCCGACGGCACCGACCGGGTGAGAGACGCTTCGGATCTGGAAGCTCATATCAGCCATATGAGGGAGATCGCCGTAGGGTTTGATTATGATGGGCTGCTGGACCTGTACAGGTAGAGGGCGGACGGCAGGAGAGGCAGAGAGAGCAGTCTCCGGCAGGAGAGGCAGCACACCGGCGGCACAGGCAGGCTGCCGGACGGTAACGGAGGAATCGAGTGGCCGGCATAGACAGGATAAACGGAACCACTCCGTATGATAATAATACGATCAGCCGCAGAGTGCAGGATGCCGATGCGAGCAAGGATGACAGCGGATTCAGACTTCTGTCGGAAGAAGCCGAGGGCGTGATATATGAGCCCGGCAGGGCTCCGACCGAGGAAACCAAGACTATTGCCCAGATACGTGAGGAGATAGCACAGGAGGAGAAAGAAGCCGCACGGGCCAATCTGCACAGCAGATTCGACGGACCGGGAGTTGCAGTGGAGCTGTCCACGGACGGTGTTCAGCGGCAGGAGAAACCGGCAGAGCAGTCTATAGCCGACATATTCAGGGATACCTGGCGTTCCATCGTGAATTTCTTCCTGTCGATCTGGAACGGAGGAAACGAGGAAGCCGAGAAGGGAGCCGGAACCGAAGCATCCGGTGCCGGAACCGCAGCACCGGGGGCCGAAGCCACGGAATCCACGGAAAGCGCGCAGACCGCCGGCATCGACGCAAGCACCACGGAATCCACCCGAACAGCTGCGGATACCGCCGGAAGCATGACGGCTGCCGGTGCAACACGCTCTTCCGCGGACAAAATGGACGACGTCTCCGCTTTTCTGGTCGATTACGGCGGCAGACGTCTGGCCAAGAACTCCGATCTGCTCACGCAGTATGACCGCACAGGCCATATCGTCGATGTGGCTCCTACGGACCGACGGCGTATCCTGCAGGGCGAGGGCCGTGTGCGCAGATATTGATATACCCGACCGGATATTTGCTTATTACGTTATCCGGCCGACCAATATATTACTTCAAGAGAAAGGACCAACATTATGAACTACCGGGAAGCGTATGAGAAACTTGATAAGATAGGACAGACTCAGATCCTGCGGTACTACGACACTCTGAGTGCCGAAGAACAGCAGGCATTGCTCACACAGATAGATGAGACCGATTTCAGCGTCATCGATTATATCAGCCAGGGTGAGCACGGAGCAGAGAAGGGAGTGATCAGCCCGCTCGAATGCATGGAACTGCCCGAGATCGAGGCACATAAGGATGAATTCACAGCCATAGGTCTGGATGCGATAGCGCACAGCCGTGTCGGCGCCGTTCTTCTGGCCGGCGGTATGGGCACGAGACTCGGATCGGATAATCCGAAGGGAATGTACGATATCGGCCTGACACATGAGGTGTTCATTTTCCAGCGTCTGATCGAGAACACGATGGACGTTATCCGCGCAGCCAACGCTGCAGCAGGCCGTGACGATATCTGGATCCCCTTCTATATCATGACCAGTGAGAAAAACAACGACGCTACGATCGGCTTTTTCGAGGAGAAGAACTACTTCGGATACAATAAAGACTTCGTACACTTCTTCAAGCAGGATATGGCTCCCGCGACAGACAGAAACGGCAAGGTATATCTGGAGAGTAAGAGCCGTATCGCCACTTCGCCCAACGGAAATGCCGGCTGGTTCAAGTCCCTTGTGAATGCGGGACTGCTTGACGGCGTACATGAGCAGGGCATCGAGTATCTGAATATTTTCGCAGTGGATAACGTGCTTCAGCGCATCGCCGACCCTGCATTCGTGGGAGCGTGCATCGAACGCGATGTGGAAGTCGGTGCCAAAGTGGTCGCGAAAGCCGCGCCCGATGAAGCCATCGGCGTAATGTGCCTCGAGGACGGCAGACCGTCGATCGTAGAGTACTATGAGATGACTGATGAGATCATGCATGCAAAGAATGATAAGGGCGAGCCGGCATACCGTTTCGGAGTTATCCTCAATTATCTGTTCAAGGTATCGGCTCTGGAGGATATCCTCTCGAAGTCGCTGCCCATGCATGTGGTTGAGAAGAAGATACCATGTCTGGATGAGAACGGTGAGCTGATCAAGCCCGATAAGCCGAACGGATATAAGTTTGAGCAGCTGGTTCTCGATATGATACATCAGCTGGCATCGTGCCTGCCTTATGAGGTGGTTCGTGAGAAAGAGTTTGCTCCGATCAAGAACAAGACCGGCATCGATTCGGTGGAGAGCGCCAGAGAGCTGTGCAAGCTTAACGGCATCGAGCTGTAGGACGCAGACAGCAGACGCAGGCATCGAGCTGTAGGACGCAGACAGCAGACGCAGCCGTCAAACTATAGGATAAGCGTGAACGACAGTGTTCAGATTGTGGGCCAAAGTATTCAGGGATAATCATATGCTGCGCGATACCGTGGTTGAGATCGACAGCGCAGATACGCGCACACACAAGATCTTTGATGCATTGGGGGAGGCCTGCGTCAGATTCGATCTTGCTAAACCGATATGGCTGGATTCGAACATAGCTGAGTTTAAGAGTGTATCCAAGACCAGATTCGGGAGTGACAGTTTCGTGGAAGACATAGATTTCGATTTTCTGGAGATCCAGGTCATCGAAGAGGACTAGAGTGTCCGTAAAGGCACAACAACAGGGGGTATTGCATAATGGATGGGGGTAACGATAATAACAGAGATTGGGATGTTGACTCTTATGAAGCTCTGAAACTCAGGTACAGCGCGGCGCTTAAGATGGTCATGACACGTCTTGAGATACTTAATGACGAGCTGCAGGAGGTACACAGATACAACCCGATCGAACATATCAAGGGCAGGATCAAAACGCCCGAGAGCATAGTCAAGAAGCTCCGCCGTCACGGAGTGGAATCCACTCTCGACAACATGATCGAGTATTGTAACGACATAGCAGGAGTCAGGATCATATGCTCTTTTACATCGGATATATACAGGATAGCCGAGATGATCAGCGCGCAGGACGATATCACGGTGCTGTCGGTCAAGGATTATATCGTTAATCCGAAGCCCAGCGGATATAAGAGCTATCATCTGATCGTGACGGTGCCGGTATATCTGTCCAGCAGATGCGATCAGGTCAAGGTGGAGATCCAGATACGTACTGTAGCGATGGACTTCTGGGCCAGCCTGGAGCACAAGATCAACTATAAGTTCGAGGGTAATGCGCCGGATCGTATCAGCCTGGAGCTGGTAGAGTGCGCACAGATGGTCAGTGAGCTGGATGAGAAGATGCTGGAGCTGAACAACGAGATCCAGGAGATATCCGAGCAGTCGGGATACAAAAAATAGCCGGATAAAGCAGGTGGATAAAAGCTCCATAAATGAGGAGTGCCCAGGCACCTCGCGGCGCCCGGGCTATTATGAAAAAATTCATCTGCTTGAAGTCTTCTTTGTATAAGAATACGATACGTTCTAAATATGAATAAAATATGAACGTGTTGTAACTAATCGGTAAAATAACCAAACGCATAAAAAAAGCAACCTCAAATTTGTGCAATATGCACAAACAGTTGCGAATGAGGGGCGTATTTGATATACTTTCAATGCTTTTATCTGTTAAGAGTTTTCATATGAACTGTATGGGGAGAAGATAATGGACGGATTCAGCGACAAATTATCACAGCATTTTGCATCATCACACGATATGATCAATGCAAATTCACAGGCCGAGGCGACCGAGATAGAAAAGCTGCAGAATGACGTACGCAGACTTGTAGCCAGCCTGGAGGATATGAAGGATAAGTTCGGCGAGGTAGGAGCAGCTGCTCCCGCTGAGGTGGATTTATCCGGTCTGACCGATCAGCTCGGAGGTATCTCCGACAAGCTTGAAACCCATATCCATAAAGAGAATGTCCGTGTATACCGTAACGTGCAGGCCGCTCTGACCGATGAGCTGGGTAAGCAGGCTGAGCAGGTTAACGAGCAGATCAGCACGAACAACCAGCTTATATTTGAAGAACTCAAGAATAAGACCGATATGCTTTCCGCTATGCTCGAGACTCTGAACGAGCAGCAGAAGAGCCAGGGTCAGGCCGTATCCGGTATGGCGGCCCAGCTTAATGAAATGGAAGAGTCGGTTAAGAAGTCTATCCGTAACCGCGCGCTTCTTCCCATCCAGATAGTTATGCTTGTCGTTCTCCTGGGTGAGCTGGCCATCAATGTAATGCTTACTTTAGGATATCTGTAATAATGACTTCCCGATCCCCGCGAAAATCATTAGCGTGCATGAAGTATGGCTTTTTAGTCATACTTTTTTGTGCTATGCTCCTTCCGTCATATCAGAGGCTTGAGAGCACAGGGGACAATACCTATGACATAAGCCTGAACGGTACATATGTCGGCAGCCTGGATGATCCGGCAACAGCAGATGAATGCCTTCGCGAAGCCAGACGACGTGTGAACGCGGATTCAGGGGAGCTCGTTCTCGTCAGTACCGAGTTGACCTATGAAGGGAGAGAGGAGATATGCGGTACTGTCTCCGATGAAAAAGATGTCATAGATGCAATGTGCGCAGTCTTAAAGCGAGACGCACGTGAGACCATGGAGCGCGCTTATACGGTAAAGATAGGGCAGTATTCAATCAATCTCGCATCCACGGACGAAGTGACCGAGCTTCTGCAGGCGGCTCTGGATAAATACCAGGATGACGAGGGATATACCCCGGTGCTCGGGTTTGATAATAACCGTGAGCTGGCTGTTCTTACACCGACGGTGTATGTGGAAGAGACCGGGGAAGAGGACGATTCTCTGCGAGGTATCTTAAATACGAATGCTCAGGCCGGCATTGCTTCTTTTCTCGAAGAAGTATTCGCGGCAGTAGAGCCCGCGGTGGAGAAAGACTTCGATGACTATGAGCAGGGCATCACGAGCATGGATTTCAAGGATTATATAGAAGTGGTCGAGTGTTATCTGCCTGCCTCCGACATCACGACGCTCGATGCTGCCATAGACGAAGTGACCAGGGATAAGGCTACTCCTACCATATACGAAGTAGCTTCCGGGGATACATTGAGTGAGATCTCGGAGAAAGTCAACATCCCCATGGATGACATCATTGCGATGAATGACTCGCTTCAGAACGAATTCTCCGTATTGCAGATCGGTCAGGAGCTGACCATTACGATCCCCAAGCCGAAGCTTGCGGTAAGTCGCATCGAGCAGGTGTACTACGAGGAGGATTACGAGGCGGATATCATCTATGTGGATAATGATGAGTGGTATACGACCGATATGAAGACTCTGCAGGAGCCTTCTGCAGGCCACCACAATGTCATGGCCCAGATCACATATGTAAACGACGATCAGGCCGGAGTGGAGTATCTGAAGGAAGAAGTGACATATGAAGCCGTGGCCAAGATCGTGGAGAGGGGTACCAAGATACCTCCGACCTATATCAAGCCTATCTCCGGCGGACGTTTGACGTCGGGATTCGGCAGGCGCCGTGCTCCCAAGGCCGGAGCCAGCACCTACCACAAGGGTGTAGACTGGGCTACTGCAACGGGCACTCCCGTATATGCTTCATCGGGCGGTGTCGTAGCCAAAGCCGGATGGGGTCGCGGATACGGATATGTGGTATACATCAACCATCCCGACGGACGCCAGACCAGATACGGACACTTAAGCCGTGTGCTTGTCAGCGCAGGCCAGTCTGTCAGCCAGGGTCAGAGGATCGCACTCAGCGGAAACACCGGTGTAAGTACCGGACCGCACCTTCATTTCGAAATCCTGATAGGCGGATCGCAGGTAAATCCGCTAAATTATCTAAACTGACGAGTGGTTTGGCACGGAACATTAGTATATTTGTTCGATTGACACAGGCCACGATGACGTATATATTTAGTAGGATGTTTACAGAAGCGGATCATTATCCGCAATGTATAAAGAGACGGTTAAATGGATCAATATGTAATCAAGGGCGGTAACCCTCTCGTAGGAGAGGTGGATATATCGGGTGCAAAGAACGCCGCACTCCCTATCCTGGCAGCCGCCATAATGCCGGATGAAACGGTACTTATAGAGAATCTCCCCGACGTAACGGACATACATGCGATACTCACTGCCATAGAGAGCGTGGGTGCACAGGTTACCCGTGTGGATCGCCATACGGTCAAGATCAACGGGTCCGGTATATCCGATTATCGTATCGACGGTGATTATATCAAGAAAATCAGAGCATCCTATTATTTGCTCGGTGCACTCCTCGGCAAGATACACAAGGCGGAAGTGGTATATCCCGGCGGATGTAATATAGGTCTGCGTCCGATTGACCAGCATATCAAGGGCTTTCAGGGACTGGGTGCCGAGGTCGAGCTCCCCCACGGACGTGTATATGCATATGCGGATAAGCTGACAGGCGGACATATATATATGGACGTGGTAAGTGTGGGTGCTACGATGAACGTGATCCTGGCTTCGGTAATGGCCGAGGGCACTACGATCATCGAGAATGCAGCCAAGGAACCGCACATAGTTGACCTGGCGAACTTCTTAAACAGCTGTGGTGCAAGCATCAGAGGTGCGGGTACCGATGTGGTGCGTATCAAGGGTGTGCAGCGTCTCCACGGCACGGAGTACACCATCATACCGGATCAGATAGAAGCCGGTACATATATGTTCGGCGCAGCCGTGACCAAGGGTGATGTGGTAGTCAAGAACGTGATCCCGAAGCATCTGGAGTCCATCAGTGCGAAACTGATAGAGATGGGATGCGAGGTCGAAGAGGGAGATGACTGGGTCAGAGTAGTGGCATCCAAGCCGCTTAAGCGCACGAATGTGAAGACACTGCCATATCCCGGATTCCCGACGGATATGCAGCCTCAGATCACCGTGGCGCTGGGACTTACCAACGGATCCAGCATAGTGACGGAGTCTCTGTTTGAGAACAGATTCAAATATGTGGATGAGCTCAGCAAAATGGGAGCACATATCAAGGTCGAGGGAAACAGCGCGATCATAGATGGCGTGGAAGGCTATCAGGGAGCCGATCTGTCGGCACCTGACCTACGAGCCGGAGCGGCACTGGTGCTTGCCGCGCTTACAGCCGACGGATATTCGACAGTTGAGAATGTCCAATATGTGGAGCGTGGGTATGAGGATTTCCCTGCGAAGCTGAAAGGCCTCGGGGCTCATATAGAGAAGGTCCGGACAGACCGTGAAGCCGCGAGATACCATTTCGAAGAAGTGAGTTAAAAAGGGGGTTGCGTAAGCAACCCCGTTTTCTTTGCCGTATCAGGCGATCTCCGTGATCGTATCAGATTATCTCTACGATGTTTATCTCTTTGGTGGTCGACAGATCCAGATAAACATCTTTTATCTTGACGGTGGGTCTTCCCAGATGATTCTTGTTGATATATATGACCTGTCCCTCGCGATCGTCGGAGAGCTTCACCGTTTCCAGCAGATAGGTATTCACTATATTTTCCAGGATAACGAGTATATATTCGGGACTGTACTTCTGTAATCCGTCGCGCTCGAATATGCTGATGACTTCAAAAGGACACATGGGACCGCGGTAAACACGCGGTGATGTGGTTGCGTCATACACATCGGCAATGGCGACGAGCTTCGCATAAGGATCGATCTGTGCGTCTTTAAGGCGGAGTGGATAGCCGGATCCGTCGCTTCTTTCGTGATGCATCAGTGCCGAATTGCAAATATGCGGATCGATATTGTTATCTCTCAGTATCTGATAGCCGGCACGGCAGTGCTCCTTGATCTTGGTATATTCGGGATCCGTCAGCTTACCGGGCTTGCGGAGTATGTTTCCGGGGATCGTCAGTTTGCCGATATCATGCAGCAGCCCGCACAGCGTAGCCTTGTTGATCTCATCTTCGCTTAAGTGCAGCCACTTGGCGAAAAGATTGCATATCAGGCTCACGTTCATGCTATGAGCGAATGTTTCGTCATCATAGGAGTGCATATTGGACAGGAGCGTCAATATGCCGATAGAATCGGGCGCGGAATTAACGATATTGTTACTGCGCTCGAGGAGTGAATCAAGATCAAGGGGCTCGTTCTGGTTTACCACATCGTTCAGCTGATTCTTGAAGGAATCGACCTCCTGCTCGAATTTAGCCTTGAAAGCCTGGAACTGAGGGTCGTTCTGTACCTTTTCATGATAAGTCTGGGGAGCTTTGGTCTCCTCGTTGATTATCTCATCTTCGATCTGAATGAAAGGAACGGAATAAAAGCTGAGTTTGGATATGGTTTTGTTATTCAGAACCACACCCTTAGGTATGACGAGCTGATTATTGAGAGCAAAAACATCGGAGGCCACGGTCATGCCGGGCTTGACATCTCTGGAATGGATCCTTCTCATATAAGCTGTAACCCCATTAAAAATCTACACTTGAAAAGTGTGTATTAAATTATAAATATTATCAAATGTTATGTCAAATAGAGCGTTAAACGTGAGTGCTAAACGTGGCGGAACCGTTCCTGTATTTTTTATCTTGACAGCCACCCTGTATCAGTGTACTGTATTCGTTAGATATGACAATTCAATATTGTTTAATACTCTTATTCAGAGTGGTGGAGGTACATAGGACCTGTGAAACCACGGCAACCCCGGAGGAAGACCGAAGGAAGGTGCCAACCTGAGCAATTTATTTGAACAATAAGAGGATTTGATTATCAATTCGGGTCCGCTTGTTGCAAGCGGATTTTTTACGTCGTAAGAGACCTTATGGTCTCGCCACATGAAAGGAGTTTATATGGAAAAAAGGTTATTTACCTCAGAGTCGGTTACCGAAGGCCATCCCGACAAAGTCTGCGATGCGATCTCCGATGCGATCCTCGATGCCTGCATGGAGCAGGATCCGATGAGCCGTGTTGCCTGCGAGACAGCATGCTGCACCGGCTTCGTGCTGGTTACCGGTGAGATCACAACCAACGCATATGTAGATATGCAGAAGGTAGTCAGAGAAACAGTAGCCGAGATAGGTTACACCAAGTCGGAGTACGGATTCGATGCGAATACCTGTGCAGTGCTCGTAGCTATCGACGAGCAGTCCGCAGACATCGCCATGGGTGTGGACAAGGCGCTTGAGGCAAAAGAAGGCGCGCTCAAGGATGACCTGGATACAGGTGCCGGCGATCAGGGTATGATGTTCGGTTA
Source organism: Lachnospiraceae bacterium (assembly GCA_017450485.1). GTDB lineage: Bacteria > Bacillota > Clostridia > Lachnospirales > Lachnospiraceae > XBB2008. The sequence goes on along the minus strand of JAFSTN010000004.1, from coordinate 13,914 downwards.
TGCCACCAATGAGACGGATGAGTATATGCCGTATCCCATCTCTCTCGCTCACAAGCTCGCTCTCCAGCTGACCAAGGTTCGTAAGGACGGCACACTGAAGTATCTGCGTCCCGATGGCAAGAGCCAGGTGAGTGTAGAGTACGATGAGTCCGGCAAGCCCGTAAGACTTGAGGCAGTCGTTCTCTCTACCCAGCATGATGAGGATGTGACTCAGGAGCAGATCCACGAGGATATCAAGAAGTATGTATTCGATCCCGTCCTTCCCAAGGAGATGATCGATGACAAGACCAAGTTCTACATCAATCCTACAGGACGTTTCGTTATCGGCGGACCTCACGGTGATGCAGGTTTGACCGGACGTAAGATCATCGTAGACACCTACGGTGGATATGCACGTCACGGCGGCGGAGCTTTCTCCGGTAAGGACTGCACGAAGGTTGACCGCTCCGCGGCTTATGCAGCCAGATATGTAGCGAAGAACATCGTGGCAGCAGGCCTGGCCGATAAGGCTGAGATCCAACTCTCCTATGCTATTGGTGTAGCAGAGCCCACTTCCATCAATATCGATACCCAGGGTACCGGCAAGCTCTCTGATGAGAAGCTCATCGAGATCATCCGCGAGAACTTCGACCTCCGTCCCGCAGGTATCATCAAGATGCTCGACCTGCGCCGTCCGATCTACAAGCAGACAGCCGCTTACGGACACTTCGGACGTAACGATCTCGATCTTCCCTGGGAGAAGCTCGACAAGGTTGATGCACTGAAGAAGTATCTGTAATATACAACTTTAAGGATCCCCGATCCGATCTGTGAGGATCAAAAACAGACTTCATGACCTCCGCATTTATGTTATTATTGAATGCGGAGGTTTTTTTATGTCTTTCGTACACCTGCATGCGCATACAGCATATTCGTTACTGGACTCATCCAACAAGATTGATGACTATGTCAGGCGTGTTAAAGAACTGGGTATGAACGCCGCGGCGATCACAGATCACGGCAACATGTTCGGTGTGATCGATTTCTACCGTGCGTGCATGAAGGAGGGCATTAACCCCGTCATAGGGTGCGAAGTCTATGTGGCGCCCGATTCCAGATTTTCCAGAGAAAGTTCATACAGTGACGACAGGTATTATCACCTCGTGCTGCTGGCAGAGAATGATACCGGATACCGCAATCTGATGAAGATAGTCAGCCGCGGATATACGGAAGGATTCTATTACAGGCCGAGGATCGACCTTGAGCTCCTTCGCGAGAACCATGAGGGGCTGATAGGTTTATCGGCGTGTCTCGCCGGAGAGATACCGCGTGCGATCATGCGCGGGATGCAGGACGAGGCGGATGCTGCCGCACTCCGGCTCGATGAGATCCTCGGACACGGCAATTTCTTTCTCGAGATGCAGGATCACGGCATGAGCGAGCAGACCACCGTGAACATGGCCCTGATGAGCATGAGCAAGCGGCTCGGCATAGAGCTCGTGGTGACGAACGATATCCACTATACCTATGCTGATGATGCGGAGCCTCATGACATACTGCTGTGCCTGCAGACCGGCAAGAAACTGTCCGATGAAGACCGCATGAGATATGTCGGCGGCCAGTACTATGTGAAAAGCGAAGAGGAGATGCACAAGCTGTTTCCTTTTGCGTCGGAGGCTGTGGAAAATACACAGCGCATAGCAGACAGATGCCATGTGGAGATCGAGTTCGGCAATTATAAGCTGCCTCACTACGAAGTGCCCGAAGGATATGATTCGAAGTCATATCTGGTGAAACTGTGCAATGACGGCCTGGCTGAGAGATATCCCGATGCGGGTGATGAGATCAGGGACAGGCTCAACTATGAGCTCGGTGTCATCGAGAAGATGGGCTTCGTGGATTATTTCCTTATAGTGTGGGATTATATCAACCATTGCAGGACCCACGACATCCCTGTCGGCCCGGGCAGAGGATCCGCAGCCGGCAGCATAGTATCATACTGTCTGCATATTACCGATATAGACCCCATCAGATATGATCTGCTGTTTGAGAGATTCTTAAATCCCGGGCGTATATCCATGCCCGATATAGACGTGGACTTCGCCGATGACAGACGCGAGGACGTCATTGATTATGTCTCGGAGAAATACGGGCGCGATCACGTGGTACAGATAGGCACCTTCGGCACCATGGCTGCCAGGGGCGTGATCAGAGACGTGGCGAGAGTCATGGACCTGCCCTATAACTATGCGTCTGATCTGGCAAAGATGGTTCCGATGGAGCTGGGCATCACTCTGGCGAAGGCGCTGGAGATGAATCCCGACCTCAACAAACTCTATAATTCCGATGACCAGGTACATCACCTGCTGGATATGTGCATGCGTCTCGAGGGACTGCCCAGAAACACCTCCACTCATGCGGCGGGCGTCGTCATATGCCCCGATGATGCGGAGAAATTCGTTCCGCTCGCATGCCGCGGAGACGGCCCGGTGAACACACAGTTTACCAAGGATACGGTGGAGGAGCTGGGACTCCTCAAGATGGACTTCCTGGGACTGCGCACGCTGACAGTGATCAGGGATGCATGTGAGATGGTCGAGGAAAATTACGGCACTCACATAGACATTGATCATATAGATTATGATGACCGCAAAGTGCTCGATCTCATAGGCAGCGGGAATGACGAGGGTGTATTCCAGCTTGAGAGTGCCGGTATGAAGAGCTTCATGAAGGAGTTAAAGCCCAGAAGTCTCGAGGACGTCATTGCCGGTATCTCGCTGTACCGCCCCGGACCGATGGATTTCATTCCGCAATATATCCGGGGAAAAGAGCATCCGGAAGAGATATCTTATGTCACGCCCGAGCTGGAGCCGATACTTTCGGCGACCTATGGCTGTATCGTATATCAGGAGCAGGTCATGCAGATAGTGCGTAATCTCGCCGGCTATTCCATGAGTGACAGCGATAACATCCGTAAGGCGATGTCGAAGAAGAAGCAGTACGTCATCGATGAGAACAGGGACATATTTGTACACGGAAGTCCTGAAAGGAATATCCGCGGATGCGTGGCCGGAGGCATATCCGAATCTGCAGCCAACCGGATATACGATTCGATGGTGGACTTTGCGAAATATGCTTTTAACAAGTCTCATGCCGCCTGCTATGCCATGGTATCCATGCAGACCGCATATCTCAAATGCTACTATCCGACCGAGTTCATGGCAGCACTTATGACTTCGGTAGTGGGCAGGCCTGACAAGGTAGCCCAGTACATCATGACATGCCGCGATATGGGCATAGATATCCTGCCGCCGGATGTAAACGAAGGCGGTATAGGTTTCACGGCCAGGGACGGGCATATCCGTTATACGCTGACCGCGATCAAGTCCGTCGGACGTCCCATCATTCAGAGGATCATCGACGAGCGTACTCTGCGCGGACCATACAAGAACTTCAAGGATTTCCTCGTGCGTGTCGGTGAAGGCGGCGAACTCAACAAGCGTGTGGTTGAGAATCTGATCAAGGCCGGAGCGCTCGATTCATTCGAGGCTAACCGTCGTCAGATGCTGATGATATATGAGTCCGTGATGGATGATGTCCAGAAGGACAGAAAAAAGAACGCAGCCGGCCAGATGAGCCTGTTCGATCTCACCGGCGGCACGGACACCACTTTGCTCGGGATCAAGCTCCCGCCGGTCAGCGAGCTTCCCAAGGAAGAACTTCTTCAATATGAAAAAGAAGTACTCGGGATATACTTAAGCGGCCATCCGATCGAGGAGTACCAGAAACTCTGGGAGACACACATCACCAATACCACGGCTGATTTCAAGGTGGCGGTCCCGGCAGGTGACGAAGACGGTGATCCCGCCGACCTCGCGAATATCCCTCTCGACATCAACTTCAATCCCATATCCGAAGGCGGTGATGCGGGTGCGGAGCAGATCGACAGACTCCACGGCGACCAGAAGGTGACCATCGGAGGCATAATCGAGGAGTGCAAGATCAAGTACACGAAGAACGACAAGATCATGGCTTTCGTTACCCTCGAGGATATGCTGGGGAGCGTGGAGGTCATCGTTTTCCCCAAGAGTTACGAGCAGTATCGTGACTGTCTGGTCGAAAATGAGAAAGTGTTCATCAGCGGACGCGTCAGCGAAGAGATCGACAGGGACATGAAGCTCATCTGCGATAAGATCGAGAGATTCTCGGACAAACCGAGCACGCTGTGGATAAGGTTCATGGATCAGGCCGAGGCCGATTCATCAAGTGCCGACCTGGATGCCATATTGCATGACAGCGACGGACACAGTATCGTAAAAGAGTACATTAAAGCCGATGAAAAGATAGTAACTCTGCCCGCCTCCATGAGCGTGGGCATCAGCCGGGAACTGCTGGAACGCCTATACGGAAGATTCGGCAGAGAGAATATTGAGGTCACATATCCTAAAAAGTGATAAGATAGGATAGTCCGATACAGGAGGAACAATATGAGTGACGAGATCAAAACAATAGGTATACTGACCAGCGGCGGTGATGCGCCGGGCATGAATGCGGCCATCAGAGCGGTTGCGCGTAAGGCAATGGCAGCCGGTGTGAAGGTCAAGGGCATCAAGAAAGGCTATCAGGGTCTGCTGAATGAAGAGATCATAGACCTGGAGAGATGGCATGTATCCGATACGATCCAGCGCGGCGGCACGATACTGGGCACTGCCAGATGCATGGAGTTCAAGACCGAGGAAGGTCAGAAGAAAGGTGTAGCGATCTGCAGAGAACACGGCATAGACGGTCTGGTGGTAATAGGCGGTGACGGATCATACCGCGGAGCTCAGGCTCTCTCCAGACTCGGTATCAATACCATAGGTATCCCCGGAACGATCGACCTGGATATAGCGTGCACCGAATATACGATAGGTTTCGATACCGCAGTCAACACTGCGATGCAGGCTATCGACAAGGTTCGTGATACATCCTCGTCTCACGAGAGATGCTCGATCATAGAAGTCATGGGACGTAACGCCGGATATATAGCGCTGTGGTGCGGCATAGCGAACGGTGCCGAGGATATCCTTCTCCCCGAGAAATATGATTTCAACGAGCAGAATATCATCAATAACATCATCAATAACCGCAAGCGCGGCAAGACACACCATATCATCATCAATGCCGAGGGCATCGGCCACTCCACGTCCATGGCGAGACGTATCGAAGCCGCTACAGGCATCGAGACCAGAGCGACCATACTCGGATACATGCAGCGCGGCGGATCACCCACATGTAAGGACAGATATTACGCTTCCATCATGGGAGCATATGCGGCTGATATACTCTGCTCGGGCAAGAGTAACCGGGTAGTCGGTATCAGACACGGTGAGTGTGTGGACTTCGATATAGAGGAAGCCCTCAACATGACCAAGGAGATACCCGAATACCACTATGAGGTAGCGAGGATCTTAAGCTGATGATCAGCAGCGTGACCAATGCCGCCGTCAAGAGGATAGTACTTCTGCAGACTCGGGATAAGTCCAGGCGCGAAGAGGGACTCTTCATCGTCGAGGGCGTCCGCATGTATATGGAGGTCCCGGAGCAGAGACTTGATTCGGTATATGTGACGGAGAGCTTCCTGGATCACGCGGGACAGGACGTCAGGGACCGCCTGACGCATACCGGATATGAGCTGGTATCGGATGATGTGATGAAGAAAATGTCCGATACCATGACACCTCAGGGTGTGCTGTGTCTGGTACGCTACTATGAATACACTCTGGAAGATATCTTAAACAGAGGGTCGATGTATATGATCCTCGACGGATTGCAGGACCCGGGCAATCTCGGGACCGTTTTCCGTACTGCGGAAGCGGCGGGGGCAGCAGGTGTGATCATGAGCCGCGGAACCGTCAGCATCTATAATCCCAAGAGCATTCGCTCCACTATGGGTACCCTTTTTCGTATGCCGTTCATATATGCGGATGATCTGTGTGAAGTGATCGCGGATCTGAAGGCGCGCGGTGTGAGTGTATATGCCGCTCATCTGCACGGTGCGGTGAACTATGCTGAATGCGACTATCGCGGGGCTTGTGCTTTCGTGATAGGCAATGAGGGCGCGGGAGTCAGTGATGCCGTGGCCGAAGCTGCCGATAAGTGTCTGTATATCCCCATGGAGGGAGAAGTTGAATCTCTGAATGCTGCGATCGCGGCTTCAGTTCTGATGTATGAAGCGCACAGACAGCGCAAAACCCCAATTTTTTGACATTTTCACGGAATGTTGATAAAATCGTAATACATTTGTAACAAGTTCACATAACTAGATTATTACAGAATTTCATTTGGGAATGAAATTCCGTAATAATGTAGCAGTAAAGGTATGACAGACGCAGTCAAGAGGGTGGGCGCCATATCCGTATCCTTATGCATGATGCTTGGCAGCATGAATGTATATGCGGAAGAAGCGACCACCACCAGAGATTACTTAAACAGCATAAACGCAGGTGTGACCAATATCGTGGGTTCAGGCGGCAGAGAGAGCGAGCAGTCCAAAGAAGCGATGGACGAACTCGCTGCTTTGGCTGAAGAAAATGCCCCCGAAGAGGAAGAGGAACTCTCTACTCTGTTCATGGCGAACGTAACCAATTCCCTGAATGTACGTACGGAGCCCGACAGTGAATCCGAGAAGGCTGGCCTGCTGTATAAGGACTGCGGCGGGCGGATACTCGAGCGCGGTGATGAGTGGACACGTATCCAGTCCGGTGATCTGGTAGGCTGGGTCAGCAATGAATATCTGCTCTTTGATGAAGAAGCGGAGGCTCTGGCCAATGATGTCGGATTCAAGATCCTGACTGTAAATACCGATGCGCTCCGCATACGCGAGGAGCCCAGTGAGGACTCACATATACTGGCGCTGATTGCCAACGGTGATGAGCTTGAGGTTATCGACGATTCCGACCCCGACTGGGTTGAAGTGGCATATGAGGATGAATCCGGATATGTAGCCGCCAGGTATGTGGATATCACTTTTTCCATAGATTCGGGTGAGACCATGGCTGCGATCCGCAAGCGTGAGGAAGAGGAAGCCGAGGCGAAGCGCCAGGCCATGTTACGCGCACAGCAGGCCAAGGTCGATGCCGAGGGTAATGAGATCAAACTGCTGGCTGCACTCATACAGTGTGAGGCAGGAGCTTATAATACCGAGGGGATGCTGGCTGTAGGCGCGGTTGTTATGAACCGTGTCAGAAGCGGAGCTTATCCGAACACGATCTATGGTGTGATCTATGCTTCGGGACAGTTTACGCCGGCGCTTAACGGAAAGGTCGCTGCGGTGTATAATAATAAAGTATACGACTCGTGTATGGCAGCTGCGCAGGCAGCCGTGAACGGACAGACGAATGTCGGCACGGCTACGCACTTCAGACGCGCGGGCAATCACGAGGGTATCGTGATCGGCGGTAATGTATTCTGGTGATCGCTATCTGATATGAAAGAAGGAGGCCTGTATGAATGAAACCTATGTAATGATGTGGATAGTCATACTGGTTGTACTGGTTCTCGTGGAACTGCTGACTATGGGTCTCACGACGATATGGTTCGCCGGCGGCTCTCTGGTCGCATGCATCCTGGCTCTCGCAGGGGTTCCTCTCTGGGCGCAGATCGTAGCTGCTCTGGTGGTCAGCATCATCCTGCTCCTCACCACGCGTCCCATAGCTGTGAAGTATTTCAATAAGGACAGAGTGAGGACCAATGCGGAAAGTCTGATCGGCCATATCGCCATAGTGATGAGCGAGATCGATAACCTGCAGAACATCGGACTCGTAAATGTGGGCGGTCAGGAGTGGTCAGCCAGAAGTTCCGTTGATGAAGTGAAGATTCCCGCGGGATCCGTAGTAGAGATCCTGTCAATCAGCGGAGTGAAGCTGATCGTACGTCCCAGTGTGGACCACAGTATCAACAGTTAATCACAGCATCCGGAGGATTCCGGTCAAGGAGGGATAATCATGCCTGTAGTAATAGCTCTGTTAGTGATCATAGTTGTGGTACTTGTAACATGTATCAAGGTCGTTCCCCAGGCAAATGCTTTCGTTATCGAGCGTCTGGGAGCATATCAGCAGACATGGTCTGTGGGACTCCATATCAAGATGCCCATATTCGACCGCGTGGCAAAAAGGGTAACTCTGAAGGAGCAGGTCGTTGACTTCGCGCCGCAGCCGGTTATCACCAAGGATAACGTTACGATGCGTATCGATACCGTAGTGTTCTATCAGATCACCGATCCCAAGCTCTTTACATACGGCGTCGAGAATCCGATCATGGCTATCGAGAATCTGACAGCCACCACGTTGCGTAACATCATCGGTGAGATGGAACTCGATCAGACTCTGACCAGCCGTGAAGTCATCAACACCAAGATGCGTGCCTCCCTCGATGAGGCGACAGATCCCTGGGGTATCAAGGTCAATCGTGTGGAACTGAAAAATATCATTCCGCCTGCCGAGATCCAGAATGCGATGGAGAAGCAGATGAAGGCTGAGCGTGAGAGACGTGAAGCCGTAACCCGTGCGGAAGGAGAGAAGAAAGCAGCCATCCTCGAAGCAGAGGGTATGAAAGAAAGTGCGATCCTCAAGGCAGAGGCCGAGAAGCAGGCGACCGTACTTCATGCGGAAGCTCAGAAGGAAAAGAAGATCCGCGAAGCCGAAGGTGAGGCTCAGGCTATCCTGAGCATCCAGCAGGCTAAGGCTGACGGTATCAGAGTCTTGCGTGAAGCAGGTGCGGATGAAGCCGTACTCAAGCTCAAGAGCCTCGAGGCATTTGAGAAAGTTGCGGACGGACAGGCTACCACGATACTGATGCCCGCCGAACTGCAGGGTATTGCTTCCGTAGGTACCGTACTTGCCGAGGGTATGAAGAGCGTTAAATAAAGTTATGTCCCGTGATGAGATATTAGACAGACTCCGTTCTGAGTATATGGGACGGAGTCTATATTATTATGAAGAGACCGATTCGACGAATGCGAGGATCAGGGAACTGGCCGGTGAGGGCGCACCGACGGGGACGCTCGCGGTAGCCGATATGCAGACTGCGGGCAGAGGCAGGCGCGGCAGGGAATGGTCATCGCCTCCCGGCATGAACATATATATGTCTCTGCTGCTACGCCCGGATATCGATCCGTCAGATGCACCAATGATCACGGTCATCATGGCACTCGCCGTGTGTGAGGCGGTCACTGAGATGACCGGCGGGAAGAAAGTGCCGGACGGCACGAATGTGCTGCGTGGTATGAACGCCGGCGACGATATGCTGCAGGCACGTATCAAATGGCCGAATGATATCGTAGTGAACGGACGTAAGGTCTGCGGCATCCTGACTGAGATGAATATGGATGACGGCCGTATAGGCGACGTGACGGTAGGCGTGGGCATCAACGTGAATCAGGGCGAGCGGGAGCTTTTCCCTGAGGAGATCAGAGATACGGCGACGAGTCTGAAGCTGGAGTGCGGGCATACGATCGACCGCAGTGAACTGATCGCGTCAGTCATGGAGCGGTTCGAGACTGAGTACGAGAGATTCCTGTCTGCGGGGGATCTGGGATTTATGAAAGAGCGGTATGAACAACTGCTGGTCAGTCTCGACAGGGAAGTCAGGGTCCTCGATCCTCAGGGAGAGTATACAGGGATCTCCAGAGGGATAGATGCCGGAGGTGAGCTGCTGGTGGAGACACCGGACGGAGAGCTGCACAGAGTATATGCCGGCGAAGTGTCGGTCCGTGGACTGTATGGTTATGTGTGAGGTCATATGAGCGAAGTCAAAAGAGAGCGCATAGTGGTATGCGGTGCCAATGCATACGAGCAGAAGTATTATTTTAATGAAAAGTTTGCGAAGATACCCCAGTCGCTTCAGGATGAACTGAGGATCATCTGTGTGCTGTATACACAGGAAGTGGGCGGTATCTTCACCATCGTGTTCGATGAGGAAGGTGAGCTCATATTCGAGACACAGGCTGAGGAATACGATATCACATATGACGAAGTATCGAGTGGCCTGCTGATAGGCGAGATCAGGCGCAACCGTGCGGAACTGCTGGAATCTCTGGAGCTGTATTACAGGGTGTTCATATGCGGTGAAAGCATCGACGGATTGCTGGATGGCGAAGAGTGATGCGGATCGGCAGTGTTGACATAGGCAAAGGAATAATAGCGGCTCCAATGGCAGGTATCAGTGACCTGCCTTTTCGATTGCTGTGTGCGAGATACGGCAGTGATCTGGAATGCATGGAAATGATCAGTGCGAAGGCGATCACATATCGCAACCGTAATACCGCCGCTCTGATGGAGATCGGTCCCGATGAGGGATATGTATCGCTTCAGCTGTTCGGGAGCGAGCCCGAGGTCATGGCGGAAGCCGTGCGCATGATACAGCACAGACCGTATCACATCCTCGATATAAATATGGGATGTCCTGTCCCGAAGATCGTGAACAACGGTGAGGGCAGTGCACTGATGAAGGATCCGCAGCTCGCGGGCAGGATAGTGGACACAATAGTCCGTGTGTCGGACAAGCCTGTCACGGTGAAGATCAGATCCGGTTTTGATCCGGAGCATATAAATGCGGTAGAGATGGCTCACGTCCTGGAAGAGTCCGGAGCGAGCGCGGTATGTGTCCACGGCAGAACGAGGGAACAGTACTACTCGGGGCAGGCTGACTGGGATGTGATAGCGGCGGTGAAATCAGCGGTGAGCATCCCGGTGATCGGGAACGGAGATGTCCGGAGCGCGGAAGATTTCGTCCGCATGCAGCAGGAGACCGGATGTGACGGAGTGATGATAGGCCGTGCCCTGCAGGGGAATCCCTGGCTGCTTAAGGACATACGTACATATCTCGAGACGGGCTCTCATGCCGAACCGCCGACGGCACAGGAGAAAATCGATACGATACTCGAGCACGGACGCATGCTCATAGAGCATAAAGGAGAATACATAGGGATACGCGAGATGCGGAAGCACACTGCGTGGTATACGGCAGGGGTGCCGGGATCGGCGGCGTTCCGCGGGCGCATCAACGGGATGGAGAGCTACGACGAGCTCGTGAAAGCGATAACTGAACTGTATGATCGGCATGCGCATATATGATCACCCGCCCCTTTATATTGACATCCCCCCACGGAATTAGTATAATCGTACACGCGCGCGGAAGTGCGCCATACAAGAATAATAAGAAGGTGTAGAGATGAGTGAGAGTAAGAAGAACTTTCTGACGAGTGCGGGACTGAAAGAATATGAGGACGAGCTGAGTTACTTAAAGGAAGTAAAACGCCATGAGATAGCTCAGAAGATCAAGGAAGCCAGAGAGCAGGGCGACCTTTCCGAGAATGCCGAGTATGACGCAGCCAAAGATGAGCAGCGGGATAACGAGGCCAGGATCGAGGAACTTGAGAAGATCCTCAAGAATGTTGAAGTCGTTGATGAAGGCGATATCGATCTAGAGACCATCAACATCGGATGTCAGGTCAGAGTACAGGACAAGACAGCCAAGGAAGAGATGGAATTTAAGATCGTAGGTTCCACCGAAGCCGATTCACTCAGAGGCAAGATCTCAAACGAGTCACCCGTAGGCGCTGCACTTCTCGGACATAAAGTGGGAGATACGGTCAAGGTAGAGACCCAGGTTGGCGTGATCTCATACAAGGTACTTGAGATCCACAACAGAAACTGATCAGGACGTAAGTTTGGGCAGAGACCGGCAGGCCTCTGCCTTTATATTTATTTTATGGAGAAAGAAATGGGAAATCAGAACGGGAATAACAATACACAACAGCCTGAGGAGCAGGATCTGGGTCAGCTGCTGAAGGTCAGACGCGAGAAGCTCGCCAATCTGCAGGAAGCAGGCAAGGATCCTTTTGTCATAACCAAGTATGACGTGACATATCACGCTTCCGAAGCTGCATCCGAATATGAGGAGCTGGAGGCGAAGCTGCTGGGGGATCGTCCGCCGGTAGATGTGACCGGACTCCCGGAAGAAGAAGCCAGACCGAAGCGTAAGGCTGATTACGAGGAGCGTCGTGCGATCATGGATGCTCAGCCCATCAACGTGACCATAGCAGGTCGTCTGATGAGCAAGAGGATCATGGGCAAAGCTTCTTTTTCCAATCTGCAGGATAAGAGCGGTAGCATCCAGATCTATGTGGCACGCGATGCCATAGGCGAGGATGCCTACGCTGACTATAAGAAATATGATGTAGGTGATATCGTCGGCGTGAAGGGATATGTATTCCGTACCATGACCGGCGAGATCAGCGTGCATGCATCGGAGGTGACACTTCTCACCAAGTCACTCCAGATACTTCCCGAGAAGTTCCACGGACTCACCAACACCGATATCAGATATCGTCAGAGATATGTGGATATGATCATGAATCCCGATGTGAAGGATACCTTCATCAAGAGGAGCAGAATCATCGCAGAGATCCGCAGATTCCTGGATGCGAAGGACTTCATGGAAGTCGAGACTCCCATGCTCGTATATAATCCCGGGGGTGCTGCGGCACGTCCTTTTGAGACACACTTCAATGCACTCGATGAGGATATGAAGCTTCGTATCTCTCTCGAACTCTATCTGAAGAGACTGATCGTCGGCGGACTCGAGAGAGTATATGAGATCGGCCGCGTGTTCCGTAACGAGGGCGTGGATACGAGACACAATCCCGAGTTCACACTGATGGAGCTCTATCAGGCATATACCGATTATCACGGGATGATGGACCTGACCGAAGAGATGTTCAGACACCTGGCTCAGACAGTTCTGGGTACGACCAAGTTCAAGTACGGCGATATCGAGCTGGACTTCGGCAAGCCTTTTGAAAGGATCACGATGACGGAGGCGGTTAAGAAGTATGCAGGCATCGACTTTGACGATCCCGCTCAGGTACCCGATGACGAGGCAGCCAAGAAGCTGGCCAAGGAGCATCATATCGAGTACGAGTCGTTCCATACCAAGGGACATATCCTGAATCTGTTCTTTGAGGAGTATTGTGAAGAGAAGCTGGTTCAGCCTACATTCGTAATGGACCATCCGATCGAGATATCACCGCTGACCAAGAAGAAGCCTGATGATCCCACCAAGGTTGAGAGATTCGAGCTCTTCATCAATACATGGGAGATGTGTAACGCATATTCCGAACTCAACGATCCGATCGACCAGCGCGAGCGTTTCGCGATGCAGGATGCCAATGCGGCAGCAGGTGACGAGGAAGCCGAGCATACCGATGAGGATTTCTTAAACGCGCTCGAGGTCGGAATGCCACCAACGGGAGGTATAGGATACGGCATCGACAGACTTGTCATGCTGCTGACTGATTCACCGGCCATACGTGACGTGATCGCATTCCCGACACTTAAGTCACTCGGCTGAAAAAGTCAGTAATATCAAGGGTTTGAGGGGTGTAGGAACAGGATGGTACGACAAAAATACAACAAATAATCCACTCAAATGACCCGAAATGAGCCAAATACGGCCATTCGGAAACCAAAGAACCAACAGAATAATGTAAGGCTTAAGGGCACTTTCTAAGAATGAAAATTCGAAGGAAGTGCTCTTTTTTTGTCTCTGTTGTGGTGTTTTGGCGGCTTTCCGGCAGTACGACAATTGAAATCATGTGTCGGAGGGAAGTTTGGTCAAAATTGGTCAGATTTTGAGGTTGGAAAGGAGGAGAAACCGCGTATGTATGGGACAGCGATAGTGCATGTGTTGTTGCGTCACAACAAAAATCACATGAGCCTGCGGAAAAATAAATCGCCATAGGAGGAGAATTATCGCAATGGATTACAGAGAGAGCAGGTTTCCCGAAAACCTCGTAAATGTGAGAGTGCAGGCCAATACGTCATACCAGATCAAACGGGTGATAGAGCTTGTACAGAGTGAGAAAGGATTAGAGCTGATGAGTTGCTCGAAGAT
>JAFSTN010000003.1 GCA_017450485.1 Lachnospiraceae bacterium | reverse complement strand
CTTGCAATAGAAACTTCCGATTTAGGCTGTTTTTGCAAAACTTAATTCTGTTTTAAAGGTGCGATTTTTGGAGTTACTCTTGCAAAAAAAGTCTCACAAGAAGTTACTCTTGCAAACAGGAAGTAAAAATCCCAATTCAGCGTACTGACTTGAATCCCGATACCATATGCGATAAAATATGTATATGCACATAATAAAACCATCAAAAAAATGCATCAATGCATATTTCGCAGGAGAGAGACCATGTTTGAAAGAGAGATCAGCGCCTCATTAAAAAGCTGGAAGAGAGATTCAGGTCATAAATGCTTGATGGTTCGTGGGGCCAGACAGATAGGTAAGACTTTTTCAGTCACGGAATTCGGGAAATCCCATTATGATTCTTTTATAGGTATAAATTTTCTTGAGATGCCTTCTGTTAAGAAAGTATTCTCTCAGGATCTTGACACAGATACACTTGTGAGGAACATCTCCTTGTATCTTAGGGAGGCTGAGTTCATTCCCAACCGGACATTGCTGTTTTTGGATGAGATACAGGAATGCCCCGAAGCCATAACGTCATTAAAATTCTGGAATGAGGATTCCAGATTTGATGTGGTCGCATCTGGATCCATGCTGGGGATAGATTATAAACGTCCATCATCCTATCCGGTTGGGGCGGTGGAGTACTTGGACATGCATGCCATGAATTTCAGGGAATTCCTTATGGCTGTCGGAATCAGCGATGATGTTATGGATCTGCTGAAGGAATGTTTCAATAGATGCGAGCAGGTTCCATGGGCTGTTCACGATAAAATGATGGAATACGTCAGGCTATACATGATCCTTGGTGGTATGCCACAGGTTCTTGACAGATATTTCAGCGAGAATTCTATCGCGAGTGCAGATCAGAAAGCCCGGGAGATCTTGAACGATTACAGATATGATATTGCACATTACGCTCCGGCCGCTGAGAAGATAAAAGCTGAGAAATGTTATTTTTCTTTAGCAGGACAGTTATCCAAGGAAAACCACAAATTCCAGTATGCTTTGGTGGAGAAGTCTGGAACTAGACGTAAGTTTGGATCCAGCATGGACTGGCTTGTCGGTGCATATCTGGTAACATGTGTTAAGAACATAAACGAATATACTATGCCCCTGTCTTTTCATTCGGATGAGGGCTGTTTCCGAGTTTACCCTACGGATGTTGGCTTGTTGACTGCTATGTATGAGTATCCTCTCAAGGGAAAACTGATTACTAACGAACCCGGTAATCTTAATCCGTTCTTAAAGGGTGGTATATATGAAGCTCTTGTGGCAGATTTTCTCGTGAAAAACGGACACAAGGATATCTTCTTTAAGAAAAATGAATCAGCAACATTTGAGATTGAATTCCTGATCGAGAACACCGATGGAATCATCCCCATTGAAGTGAAGGCCGGAAAGAGCAGATCTCGATCTTTAGACAATCTTCTTGGGCGGGATGATATTCCGTACGGTTACAAGCTGGGAGATACCAATGTTGGAAAATCCGGCAAAAAGATAACCATGCCCATTTATATGGCCATGTTTTTGTGAAGTGTATCGGGAACACATTATAAAGGTTCCGGAATAGGATGTTTACATAACGCTTAAAGTAGATGTATAATCTATTCTGTTCGTATCACAAACTATATCCTAATTTATAGAAAGCAGGTATTACAAATGTCAGACAACACAAAAAAAACCGGTAAGCGCGAGAACAAATGGATCTGCGCTGCGATCCCGGCACTCTTACTTCACTGCAGTATAGGTACTGTATACTGCTGGGGTACCTTTTCAAAGGAGATAGGCGAGTATATCTACGGCGTCGAGAATTTCCAGGCACATGCAGGTGCCGTACAGTGGGCTTTCTCATTGGCGATATTCTTCCTGGGTATGTCAGCTGCATTCCTTGGCGACGTGGTTGAGAAGGATATCCACAGATCATCGCTGATCGCTACGGTATGCTTTACCGCAGGTATGATCGGAACAGGTGTTGCGATACTCCTTAAGTCGCTTCCACTCGTGTTCCTTTTCTACGGATGCATAATGGGTATCGGTCTCGGCACCGGATACTTAAGCCCCGTAAAGACTCTGATGCTGTGGTTCCAGGACCGCAAGGGGCTGGCTACCGGACTTGCGGTTGCAGGCTTCGGTCTGGCTAAGGCCATCGCCACTCCCGTGATGCAGTTCTTCCTTACGAAGTTTGATAACAACCCTGCATACATGTTCTTCATCATGGGTTGCATCTACTGTGTGATGATGTTTATCGGCCATCTGTTGCTGAAGAAGCCTTCCGACTGGGTTGAGGCTCACAGCGAGAACGGCGGTATCAAGGAGTTCTTTGCTACGCTTGGAAAGAACTTCAAGACTTCTTTCTCCAACAAGACATTCATCGGTATCTGGATCATGTTCTATATCAACATCACATGTGGTCTGGCACTGATCTCTCAGGAGAAAGCCATATTCAACTCCATCGGATTAAGCCTGGGAGTCGCAGCTACTCTCGGTTCGGTTACTGCTATCGCAAATGCTGCGGGCCGTCTCGGATTTTCCGCCTGGGCGGATATGTTCAAGGACAGAAACACGATCTACAAGATCATCTTCATCCTGTCGATACTGTTCACCGGAGCAGTAGTTATCACTCACGGTATAGATAATAAGATCGTATTCCTGTGCGTGGCTCTGCTCATCATGGTCAACGCAGGATATGGTGGCGGTTTCTCAAACGTACCTACACTGCTGTCCGATCACTTCGGTATGAAGAGCATCTCCGCAGTACATGGTATGTGTCTGCCGGCATGGGCCATGGCAGGTCTGACCGGTAACCAGCTCGCTACATATATAGTTAAGCATGTAGGTGAGTTCAAGGACACCACCCTGTCGGACGGTACAGTAGTATCCGTTAATACTCAGGGATATCAGACAGTGCTCTATGTAACACTTGCTTTATATGTAGTAGCCTGCATTGTATGCTTCACCATGATCCCTAAGAAGAAAGCAGATAAATAATTCAAGGGATTTGTGTATGATCCCCTCGCAGATATGCGGGGGGATTTTTCAGTAACGGAGGACTTGCCATGTCAGAAACACAGATAAAAAAGTATACATACGGAACCCCGATACCTACAGATGCAGTGGTCATGGATATCCCGGTGACCGCAGGTGATCCCGCAGGATGGAAAGTGAGTAAAGCAGACAAAACCATGACTCATGCCATGTCTCAAGATACGGTCGTCTACGGTCTGGGTGAGACAGTCAGAGGGATCAACAAGCGCGGCTGGCTGTATACGAGCTATAATGCCGACGATCCGCATCACGAGGAGGGCAAGCATTCTCTGTATGCTTCGCAGAACCTGCTGATACTTGATGATGGTGATAAATGTGAGGGACTGTTCGTCGATCATCCCGGCCGGGTGAACTTCGATATAGGCTACACGGATATGGATGTACTGACTGTCAGCTTCGAGGATATGGATGCTGATATCTATGTCATAGAGGGCGATACTCCGGAGACGATCGTGACCGCATTCAGACGTCTGACCGGCCCCAGCTATATCCCTCCGAAGTGGGCTTTCGGGTACGGACAGAGCAGATGGGGATATAAGTCAGCCGATGATATCCGCGAGGTCGCCCGGGGATATGCAGAGGCAGACATACCGATCGACATGATCTATATGGATATAGACTATATGGATGCTTATAAAGTGTTTACACTTGATCCGGAGAGGTTTCCCGATCTGCCCGGCTTTGTATCGGAGATGAAAGAGCAGGGTATCCATGTGATCCCGAATACCGATCCCGGTGTGAAGATCGAGCCCGGCTATGATATGTATGAGGAAGGTATCGCCGGCGGCTATTTCTGCAAAAAAGAAAACGATGAAGAGCTTACGGCTGCCGTATGGCCCGGCAAAGTACACTTCCCGGATTTCCTGAACTCCGAAGCTCGCAAGTGGTTCGGTGATAAGTATAAGATCATGACAGATGCCGGTATAGACGGATTCTGGAATGACATGAACGAACCCGCTATCTTCTATACGGAGGAGACGTTGAAAAAAGCATTTGAAGATCTGGATGAACTCCGCGCATCGGAGATGGGGATACAGGGATTCTTTACGTTCAAGGATATAGCCGGCTCCATAGATAACAGTCCCGAGGACTACAGGCGCTTCTATCATGATTACGACGGGATGAGGGTGTGCCATGACCGCGTGCATAATCTGTATTCCTTCAATATGACGAAGGCTGCAGGAGAAGCTTTTGCACGTAACAATCCCGGACAGGAGATACTTCTTTTCTCCAGGGCATCATATACCGGTGCTCACAGATACGGCGGCGTATGGATCGGCGACAATATGTCCTGGTGGAGCCATCTGCTGCTCAATATCAAGCAGATGCCGTCTCTCAATATGACCGGCTTCCTGTATTCGGGGGCCGATACCGGCGGATTCGGTGCGGACGTGACAGAGGACCTGATGATGAGGTGGGTAGAGTTCAGCATGTTCACACCCCTATTCAGGAATCATTCGGCATGGGATACCAGATCGCAGGAACTCTACAGATTTAAACGCATCGATGATTTCAGGCATCTGATTGAGCTCAGGTATGCGCTGATACCGTATATCTATGACCAGTTTGTTAAAGCGGCCCGTAACGACACCATGTATATACGTCCTCTGGCATTCGTATACCGTGATGATAAGCGATGCCGGACGATAGAGGATCAGCTCCTCGTCGGCGATCAGATCATGATCGCACCCGTATATGAGCAGAATGCGGCCGGTCGATATGTATATCTGCCCGAAGGTATGAAGATGCTCCGGTTCAGGGCATATGACGATTACGATGAGGAGGATCTTACGGCCGGCGATCATTATGTACCCGTGGCTCTTAATGAAGTACTGATATTCATCAGACCGGGTTGCAGACTGCCCCTGGCCGGGCCGGCCAAACGTGTCGGAGAGATTGACTTTGAGAACCTGACTTACATACAGGGATGACCAAATGAACAGCCCGACAGACTGATTGCCGGCTAACCACAATATATTGATTTTACTGCCTCCGGGGGATATGTAAACATTTGTTATTTTTTGTTAACATAACTGTTTACATAAAACACAAGATAGTGTATACTTGTTATGTCTACCAGTAATATCTTGTGTTTAAAGCTCTGGAGGTAAGTTATGAAAAATAAAGTATCACGAGTAATCAGTATTTTGCTCGCAGCAGTAATGATCACAATATGTGCCATTGCGTTTCCCATTCAAAGTGAAGCTGCCGAGATGACATTTTCCGGAACGGTCGCAGACAAGACTACGAGCGATCTGCTCTACCTGTCAACCAGCGGCGGTGTGATGGAGATCAAGATAGACTCATCCACAGATCTGAGCACTGCGAAATTCCTGCTTCCGGGTTACAAAGTATCCTGTGTATGTACAGTGGGCAGCGATGAATACTGGCATGCATCGAAGATCACCGGTTCATCAAGTGTGGGTTCCGCGTCCGTAGATACATCCAAGCAGTATACCGTGACAGGGACTCTGGCGAAAGGAACAAATGAAGAAGTTCTTTTCCTGAAGATGAGCGACGGGACAATGGAATTAAAGCTTGATCCGTCAACCGATACCAGCGGAGTCAGAGCCTTTACAATGGGCAAGTCGCTCAAAGTAGTCTGCTCCAGAGGTTCGGATGCATATATGCACGCTCTTTCAATATCCGATAACGGAGGAGGCTCCTCGGCTGTATCGATCCCGGCAGGAAATATAGATACTTCATCTTCGGGCGTGACGGCTACATCACAGACATATAACGCTACCGGAAAGGTAGATAAGAGTACTACGTCTTCGGTACTGTATCTGAATGCAAACGAAGGCCAGTATCAGATCAAGCTCGACTCCGGGGTGAATAACTCGGCATGCCATGTGCTCATGCCCGGTCAGTCCGTGACGGTATCTTTCTTCAGAGGAAGTGATGAGTGGCTGCATGCAGTGGCACTCGTTAATAACGCATCCAAGCAGGCTTCGACCACTACACTGGATCCGAACCAGCTTACAGTAAGCGGTACGATAGATAAAGCGACTACGGAGAGTACTCTGTATCTGGCTACAAGCGGAGGCACGATGCAGATCAGGATGGATGGATCGACCAACTATGCGGGATGTCCTTTCCTTCTCAAGGATAAGAGTGTACAGGTCATATGCCAGAGAGGTGCTGATGAGTATTATCATGCAGTATCGATAACATCCAAGTGATCTGAAACCTATGACGGGTTTATAAATCAAGGAATCACAGCTTTTTCAGGGAGAGAAATCATTTCTCTCCCTTTTCTTGTGAGAAATCTTCTTCGTCGGACGGGAAATGGTTTCGCGATAAACCTATAAATCCGATTTTCTGTTTTCGTCAAATGTTCACAAACTTTCAGCAAATTAACAAAAGATGATTGATATTTATAGACAAATCGCGCTTAAAAGGCATATAATTTGCTCATAAATACTAGTATACAAGTGAACAAGGTGAGAAAAATGGTTATTTCCGGGAGGCTCGCGGGCGAAACCGCCAAAGAATACGCTCTCAGAGAACTAAAAGAAAATATCGTTTCCTGTGAACTGAAACCCGGAACGGCTGTCAGTGAGAATGAGCTGGCTGATCAGATGGGGATCTCCAGGACCCCGGTCCGCGAGGCTCTTTCCGATCTGGTCAAGGTTTCGATCATAGAGATATACCCGCAGAGAGGCAGTTTCGTATCTCTGATCGACCCGGACCTGGTAGAGGAAGCGAGATTCATGCGCCGGGTACTGGATACGGAAGTGATCAAGATAGCCTGTGATACGGCGACCGAACGTGACATCACAGTCATGGAAGAAAACGTCCAGCTGCAGGAGTTCTACTTAGAGAAGGTCATGCCGGAGAAGATACTGGGCCTGGACAATGAATTTCACCGCCTTATATACAGCGTAGCCAAAAAGGATCTGATATACGAGATAAGATCCACGATGATGCTTCATTTCGACAGAGTGAGAACACTGTCGGTCGAAGCGGTGAAGGACATCAAGATCGTCAAGGATCACCGTGAGATGCTTGAAGCGATCAAAACAGGAGACAAGACCTGGGCCGGAGAACTGGTTGACAAGCATATGGCCCGCTATAACGTGGACGCGAAGATGATCAGAGATCAACATCCGGATTTCTTTAAATAAACGGGGGATAACATGAGCGAAGCTAAAGAAAAGAAACCGGCGTATAAGCCGCCGAAACAGAAACTGACCAAAACGTATTTAAAGAGATACTGGCAGTTATACGCACTGCTTGCACTGCCTCTTATATATCTGGCAGTGTTCAAGTATCTTCCCATGCGTTATATCATACTCGCATTCAAAGAGTATAAGCTCAACATGCCTCTGAGCGAAATGCCCTGGGCAAATGTCAGAGGTGAGACGGATGCTCTCAAGTACTTCAAGCAGGCATTCGGTAATGTTGATTTCAGGCGTGCTCTGTGGAATACCCTCAAGCTGAATCTTCTGGATCTGATTATGGGCTTCCCCGCACCTATCATTTTTGCACTGATCCTGAATGAGCTGTGCTTCAAGAGATTCAAGAAGGTCGTTCAGACCATAGCTTATATGCCGCACTTCCTGTCATGGGTCATCATTGCGAGCCTGTGCTCTCAGCTTTTCGCACCTACTGACGGGTTGATCAACTCTCTGATAGTCCGTATGGGTGGTGAGGCGATCCCATTCCTCGATGATCCGTCTCACTGGGTAGGCACTTATGTCGGGGCAGGTGTATGGCAGAGCTTCGGCTGGGGTTCCATCATCTATCTGGCAGCGATCGCCGGCATCAACACGGAACTCTATGAAGCGGCTTCGGTGGACGGCGCCGGACGGTTCCGTAAGATGTGGCATATCACTCTGCCGGGTATCAAACCGACCATAGTCGTGCTACTGATCATGAACCTCGGATATATCATGGGCGGCGGTTTCGAGAGGCCGTGGGCCATGAAGAACAACCTGGTCATAGAAGTTGCGGAAGTTATATCAACATATGTATACAAAGTCGGTATTCAGGGACTGAAGATATCCCTTACCACGGCGGTGGGTCTGTTCCAGTCGGTAGTCGGATTGTTCTTCCTGCTGGCGGCCAACACTATATCGCGTAAGCTCGGTGAAAGGGGGATATGGTAATGAAGGTCAAATCCACTCAGGCAAAAATCGGCGATTGGATATTCGTGCTGCTATGCGTGATCATATCGATCATCTGTGTAGTGCCTATGGTCAATCTGGCAGCCAAATCCCTGTCGGGAACCGAGTTCCTCATCAGACACGATGTCTATCTGTGGCCGAAAGGATTCAACCTGGACGCATACAAGACGGTTCTGGCTGATGCGAAATATCAGAGGGCATTTATATGGACCGCAGTGCTCACTCTTATCTGTACACTGCTCTCCCTGACCATGACGGCGCTGTGTGCATATCCGCTCATTTTCCCCGGTCTTAAAGGTCGCGGAGTGATTAACGTATTCATCACGATCACGATGTTCTTCAATGCGGGTACCATACCGAACTACCTGCTTATGAACGACCTGGGGCTGCTCGAGAATCCTCTGGTACTGATTATTCCGAGCTGCTTAAGTGTCTACAACATGATAATCATGAGAAGCTTTTTCTACGGGATTCCGGATTCACTGAGGGAGTCTGCCGAGATAGACGGAGCAAGTTTCGTACAGATTCTGATGAAGATATACATACCGCTTTCCAAGCCCGTGTTCGCGTCTCTCGCACTGTTTTATGCGGTAGGACGCTGGAACGGATACGGCGATGCGCTTATGTACATCAAGACCAACAAGCAGTATTTTCCGCTGCAGCTGCTGCTCTACAACATTCTGAATAATGTAAATGCAGTTGAAGTAGCGGCTCAGGAGGGCTTCAACCAGCCCGGTCTGAAGGATTCGCTCAAGTGTGCGACGGTAATGTTTGCGACCGTGCCGATCCTGCTGATATACCCCTGGTTACAGCGTTACTTCATCGCAGGTGTGACCATGGGAGCGGTTAAGGAATAAACGCCTGACATGCGTCAGCGTAGATTCATATATTACTTTCATTCCCAAAATAAAAAGGAGGAGAAAAATGAAGAAGAAAGTATTATCTTTAATGCTTGCAGCATCTATGGTCTTCGGTCTGGCTGCATGCGGAAGCAGTGATACTCAGCCCGCAGCTGAGCCCGCTGCAGAACCCGCTGCTACCGAGGAAACGACCGCAGCTGAGCCCGCTGCAGCAGACACCACTGAGGCTGCCGGCCCTGATGAGAGAGGTATGCAGGACGGTAAGTTCGTTGACACCAGACACATTACCGTAGAGCTCTACGATCGTAATGTAGACGGTGGAACTGAGGCAGGCAACAATGCCTGGACACAGTGGATCCAGCAGCAGATGCTCGATCGTTACAACGTAGAGGTTGAGTTCGTGACCGTATCACGTTGGGATGAGGCAACCGATATCAACAACCTGCTCGCTTCACAGTCAGCACCCGATATCTGCTACACCTACAACTACAGCGCTATACAGACCTATGCCAACATGGGTGGTGTTATAGATCTGGCTCCCCTTCTTGATCAGAACAAGGATCTGGTTCCCAGCATGTTCGATTGGCTCGGAGAGGATGTTATCTATCAGGATCTCGATCCCAATGCAGGTACACTGTGGGCAATCGAGGGTAAGAGAAATGAGATCTGCCGTATAAACACATTCATCCGTCAGGATTGGCTTGATAAGCTCGGTCTTGAAGTTCCTACCACCAAGCAGGAGTTTGAGGATTGTCTGGTTGCTTTCAAGGACAATGCAGATACTCTGCTCGGTGCAGATGCCTCCAAGATGGTTCCTCTTTCCATATCATATGATGTAGGCTGGAGAGCAGCTACTCTGATCGAGTCCTTCATGGATCCCGCGATCACAGATAAGGAATACTACGTAAACGGCTATGACAGCAGAGCGTTTACACAGAACGGAACCAAGGAAGCCGTAAGACTTCTGAACAAGTGGTACAATGCAGGTCTCATCTGGAAAGATTTTGCAGTACACACAGGTGATGACACTACTGAGGACGACATGATCAAGGCCGGCTTCGTAGGCGCTTTCATCCACAACTATGACTATCCTTTCAGAAACGGTAAGGATTCCATCAACGCAACACTTGCAGCACAGTTCGGCGATGACGCCAAGTTCGTAGCTATCAATACTTTTGAAGACAAGAACGGCGGATATAACAAGTATACCTACTCCAATACCGGAGACCGTAAGGTATTCTTCCCCGCTACCAATGATGAGCCTATAGCATCTCTTTGCTACCTTGAGTTCATTTCACAGCCTGAGACCATCAAGTTCCTTCAGATCGGTGAAGAGGGCGTGACCCACACAGTTGATGCCAGCGGAGCTATCGTTATTCAGGAGCCTGATGAGGCGCATCATGACTGGTACCAGAACTCCGGTAAGAACATCGATATGACCATCAACTGCAACGGCTTAAGACTTGATACCGAAGAACTTACGGTTCAGTCACTGGCATTTGCGTATGCTGAAGTTGATCCTGCAGATGTTCAGGACGCCATAAAGGTTGCTCTGGTTGATGCCAAGACACCCAAGACCCCTTCCGTAGGCGATATCCAGGCTGAAACCGAGGGTACCGACCTTGACGGCAAGAGAGATCAGGCTTACGATAAGGCAGTGGTTGCTTCCGAAGCTGATTTCGATTCCGTATGGGATCTGGGTATGGAAGAGTACCTGGCAGCAGGCGGACAGGCTATCATCGATGAGAGAACAGCTGCATGGGAAGCTACCTATTCATCAGATAATCTTTGATAAGTTATCGATCATAAAGTAGAATAGTAATGATATTGGAGGCTCCATCATCCGGTGGAGCCTCTGTTTAAGAAGAGCCGCAGTTTGAAAAACTGTAGTTTGAAAAACTGTAGTATACGGATACGGAGAAACAGAAAATTATGGAAATGACACTAAGATGGTTTGGAACCGGATTTGATACGGTGACTCTCAGGCAGATAAGACAGATACCGGGAGTGACGGGAGTGATCACCACTTTATATGATACCGAACCCGGCGAGGTATGGAGCAGGGAGCGTATACATGCGCTCAAAGAGGAAGTGGAAGCGTCAGGCCTGCATATCAGCGGTATTGAATCCGTGAATATCCATGATGCCATCAAGGTGGGAACACCCGATAGAGATCAGTATATAGACAATTACATCACCACACTTGAAAACCTGGGCAAAGAAGACATCCACATGGTATGTTACAATTTCATGCCCGTATTCGACTGGACCAGAACGGAACTGGCGAGAGTACGTCCCGACGGCTCGACTGTTCTGGCTTATTCACAGAAAACAATAGACTCCATCGATCCACAGGATATGTTTGCTTCCATCAAGGAAGATGCCAATGGTGCGATACTGCCCGGCTGGGAACCCGAGAGAATGGCGAAGATAAGCGAACTCTTTGATATGTATAAAGATGTGGACGAGGAGAAACTTTTCGATAATCTGAAATACTTCCTGGAAAAGATCATGCCCGTATGCGATAAGTACGACATCAATATGGCAATCCATCCCGACGACCCCGCATGGAGTGTGTTCGGACTGCCCAGGATCATAATCAATCTGGACAATATCATGCGTATGATGCACATGGTCGACAACCCGCATAACGGAGTGACTTTCTGTGCCGGTTCGTACGGCACCAACAGAGCCAACGATCTGCCCACCATGATCAGAGCTCTGAAGGGCAGGCTCCATTTTGCACATGTCAGAAATCTGAAGTTCAATTCGGATGATGATTTCGAGGAGGCTGCGCACCTGTCATCTGACGGCAGCTTCGACATGTATGAGATCATGAAAGCATTGTATGATATAGAGTTCGACGGTCCCATCCGTCCCGATCACGGACGCATGATATGGGACGAAGTGGCCATGCCCGGATACGGTCTGTATGACAGGGCACTCGGAGCCACATACTTAAACGGCCTGTGGGAAGCGATCGTAAAGAGCCACGGAGAAAAGTAAAAGCCAAAACGGCACAAAGCAAGGAGAAGGTTATGCGTCTGACAGATACAGGATTACGTGAAGACAGGGAAGCATATATAAGCAAAGGATATGATCTTCCGGGATTCGACAGAGAGCAGGTCCGGAAAGCTACGCTTGATCATCCCGAGTGGATACATTTCGGAGCGGGCAATATATTCAGAGCTTTTCAGGGCAACCTGATGCAGAGACTTATAAATGCAGGTGCTGTGGATACCGGTATCGTCGTGTGTGAAGGCTATGATTACGAGATCATAGAGAAAATGTACCGTCCTCATGACAACCTGAGCATCCTGGCTACGCTGAAGGCTGACGGTACGGCTGACAAGACCGTGATCGGAAGCATAGTCGAGTCCCTGATCCTGGATCGCGACTGCGAACAGGACTTCGTACGTCTGGGTGAGATCTTCCGCAGCCCGTCTCTGAAGATGGCATCCTTTACCATCACCGAGAAAGGATATGTGGTAAAGGATACAAACGGTGATCCGCTGCCTGCAGTGGAAGCCGACCTCGAAGCGGGCCCGGCTGGTACGCACAGCTATGTGGGCAAGATCGCATCTCTGCTGTATGAGAGATATACACACGGAGCATATCCCATCGCTTTTGTTTCGATGGACAACTGCTCGCATAACGGTGATAAGCTGAAGAGAGCAATACGTGAGTTTGCGGAAGGCTGGGAAAAGAGAGGAAAGTGCGATACCGGCTTCCTTGATTACTGTTCGACTTCAGGCAAGGTTTCCTATCCATGGTCGATGATCGATAAGATCACTCCCAGACCGGATGCTCAGATCGAAGCCATCTTAAGTGACGACGGTGTGGAAGGCCTGGAGCCTGTGATCACATCGAAGAAAACATATGTTGCACCTTTTGTAAATGCCGAAGAGACCGAGTATCTCGTCATCGAGGACAGTTTCCCGAACGGGCATCTGCCGCTGGATAAGGTGGGCGTGATCTATACAGAAAGGGAGACCGTGGACAAGGTTGAAAAGATGAAAGTCTGTACCTGTCTGAATCCTCTGCATACGGCGCTCGCCATATTCGGGTGTCTGCTCGGATTTAAGACGATCCACGATGAGATGGAAGATGAAGATCTGAAGAAGCTGGTATACAGTCTGGGATATGACGAGGGCATGAAGACCGTGGTCGACCCCGGTGTCATGAAACCGGCTGAATTCCTGGATACGGTTCTTACACGCAGGCTTCCGAATCCTTTTATGCCAGATACTCCGCAGAGGATCGCATGCGATACGTCTCAGAAACTGCCGATCAGATTCGGGGAGACCATCAAGGCATACAGATTAAGGGGTGATCTGAGCACGGATGATCTGAAACTGATCCCTCTCGTACTGGCAGCCTATCTGAGATACTTAAGAGGCACGGATGATAACGGCGAGAAGATGGAACTGAGTCCGGATCCGATGCTTGATGAGCTTACGGCTTTTACTCCCGAAGAGGTTCTTCACAGATCCGAGGTATTCGGCACGGATCTGTTCGAGGACGGACTCGGAAAACGCATATTGGCCATATATGAAGAAATCGGCACCACCCCCGGCTCCGTAAGGAGTATACTAAAGAAGACGGTCAATTAGATAAGCTCCGTCTTCCGGAGGTTAAGCGGTGGAAGATACTCAGGTAGTTAAGAAACTTTCCAGGGTCGGTATCCTGGGTAATATAGTACTTGCAGGTTTTAAATTGATAGCGGGTGTTGCGGGCAGATCCGGTGCCATGGTGTCGGATGCCGTGCACTCGCTTTCTGATGTTTTTGCCACCCTGGTAGCGTACTTAGGAGTCCTGCTGGCCAAGCAGCCTGAGGATGAAGAGCACCCTTACGGTCATGACAGGATGGAGTGCGTAGCTTCACTATTTCTCGGGCTGATTCTCGCAGGTACCGGGCTGGGTATCGGCTATACCGGAATCCATAAGCTGGTAAATCCCGAGGAGCTGGTCATCCCCACATTGCTGCCCCTGATAGCAGCCATAGTTTCGATAGTTCTTAAGGAAGCGATGTTCAGATATACTATGTACTATGCCCGCAAGCTGGACTCACCGGCATTCAAAGCGGACGCATGGCATCATCGATCCGATGCATTATCTTCTATAGGTTCTTTTATAGGTATAGGTCTCGCCAAGCTGGGATTTCCGATAATGGATCCGATAGCGAGTCTGGTCATTTGTCTCTTTATACTCAAGGTGGCATACGATATTTCCAAAGATGCACTTGACAGGATGCTCGATACATCATGTGATCACGACACCGAGGATGCCATCAGAGCTTTTGTTGAGAAACAGCCCGGTGTAGAGTACATCGATCTGCTCCATACCAGACAGTTCGGCAGCAAGATTTATATCGATCTGGAGATAGCTGCCGATGCCACCCTCTCCCTGCTCGAGGCGCATGAGATCGCCGAGAGTGTACATACCGGTGTGGAGAGGGAATTTCCCAATGTTAAGCATGTGATGATACATGTTAATCCGGCCGAAGAAAAAAATATTTAAAATTCCGCGCACATTTCGTGCCCCTTATCCGTCTATCAATACAGAAGAACACAAACAAGGCTATCAAACGGTGATCCATGGATATTGAACTGTTTTATGACAAGATATTCAGATACTGCTATTACCGGATCGGTGACAGGACCACGGCTGAGGATCTGACACAGGAGACTTTCTTACGTTTCTTGAATTCGGACAGCAGGATGCCGGAGCGGTATCTGTATACCATAGCGAAGAATCTGTGTATCGATGAATACAGAAAGACGCGTCCGGTACTGACAGATGAAGCCGGGGATGAAGCATCCGAAATACCCGGAGCTGATGTAACGGAATCTCTGGTGGACAGGATGACGATCCTGAATGCCCTGGAACAGATGCCCGAGGAAGAGAGGGAAGTGCTCATCCTGCGGTATGTGAACGATGAAGCGATATCGGAGATATGTGCTCTGACCGGGCTTTCGAGATTCGCAGTCTACAGACGCTGCAAGGATGCTGCTGACAGATTGAAGGAACTTCTGGGAAAGGAAAACTATGAAGGATAAAGACTTACAAATGATCCTGAAGGGTGCATATGAAGAACCAGATCCCGCAAAAAAGGATTCTTTTATCCGTAAAGTGAACGGGATGCAGTCTGCCCGGAGTATGAGCCCGACGCAAGTGCTCGCCGTTGAGATGCATTATATCAGGAAGCGTGTATGGATATTCTCGATACTGGCGATAGCAATTATGGTGACTGCCGTGAGCAGGCTGGGAGAAGATATGATCCTGCATATATCGGATATGATGCCGCTGCTCGCGGGACTCGGGATGATCGAGGTCATGAGGGCCCGGATGCATGACATGTCGGAGCTCGAGGCGGTAACGCTGATCTCGGCGAAGGGCGCGCTTTTTGCCAGGATGACAGTCATAGGACTCGGACATCTGCTGGCGGTCGCAGTCACGGCTGCCGCGCTGGCAGGCTATGGCAGGTACGGAGCGCTCGGCACCGGACTTAAACTGATCATACCTTATCTGATAACTACCATAAGCTGCATGGAAGTCGAGAGAACCGGATTCGGCCGCGAGAATGCCTGGAGTTGTATGGCTGTAGCAGTGCTCGTTATCGTTATCCGCGAGGTCATATACAGCACGGGAATCGTTGTACTGCCCGGAATAGCACTACCGGCTCTCATTGCTGTGGCGCTCCTGTGCATACATGCAGCGGAGTTTAAGAAGACGATCCGACTGGAGGAATACGCATGGAACTGAAAACAGACAGATTAACCAAACAATATGACAGCAAGATCGCTGTTGACAGAATGAGTTTTGAACTGCATAAGGGCGTGACAGGTTTGCTCGGAGCAAACGGCGCAGGCAAGACCACGCTCATACGTATGATGTGCGGGATATTAAGTCCCACGAGTGGCGAGATCACATATGACGGGATACCGGTCCGAAGCGAAGCATACAGGAATGTACTTGGGTACCTCCCGCAGGATTTCGGATACTACCCCGAGTTCACAGGACGTGATTTCCTGATGTACTTCTGTGCCCTGAAAGGCCTGGAGAAAAAGGCCGCTAAGGTGCGGACCGAAGAACTGCTCAAACTGGTCGCGCTGGAGGATGTCGGCAATGTGAAGGTAAAGAAATATTCCGGCGGAATGAAGCAGAGACTCGGGATCGCACAGGCGATCATCAACCGCCCCGAGATACTGATACTGGATGAGCCGACCGCGGGTCTGGATCCCAAAGAGAGAGTGCGTTTCAGGAATCTGATAGAAGAGCTGGGTAAGGAATCGATAGTACTTCTCTCGACGCATATCGTATCCGATATCGAGCACATAGCTGACCGGATAATCATGATGCGGAGCGGACAGATCATTTGGCAGGGTTCCTGGAAGGATGAGGACGGAAGCCTGGAGGAATTCTATCTGAAGGAGTTTGAGTGATCATTGAAAAATGAGATACATGGAGGCATATTATGCGCATGAGCAGGTGTTTTGGCACTTTATATAAATACGAACTGAAAAAAATAATCGGGAACAAAGTTGCATTAATTACTTTTCTGATCCTTTTTGCTTTCGTTGTTATGCAGGGCGAATTCGAGATCAGAGGAAATGTGGAGCCTGCGGTTCTGGAGCAGTATAAGACTCTGGGAGGCAGAGAGATAGATGACGGGCTCATTGATGAGATGCTGGCGGTATCGGATGATTATGGCAGGATCACGGATGAAGCGGACATCGCATACGAGGATCTCGCGGGCTGGGTCCAGAATGTCATCGGTTACGGAGTGGCATATAAAGACGTTGATGCGGCGGGAGTATACGAGGCGAGGGACCTCACGATAGAAGAAGCTCATGAGATGTCCAAGCTTTCGGATGGCGAAGAAGCCTTTTGGACAGAAAAAGAAAGTATGGTTGTAAAGCCTTTCACTTACAACCAGTCACTCATTGCTGCCGGCGTGCTCGAGGGCACATCCAACCTGATGATAATGATGGTCTTGGTGATCGCCACGGGGCTCGCATCCGTATTTGCGATGGAGACCCAGAGGAAAACGGATCCGATGATCCGAGCATCTCTTAACGGTATGGGCGAGCTGTATTTTGCCAAGGTTCTGGCGGGTATGAGCTATATTCTGGGAACGGTTATCATACTGCTTGGGACATACCACGCATATATGTATGTGAGATGGGGATATGACGGGATGGACAGCCCGGTACAGATCTATCTGCCTTTTTCACAGCTACCGGTTACTAACGGACAGCTCGCCGGTATACTGGTCATGCTGGTCGTCCTCGGCTCTATGTTCATCTCGGCGTTTGCGTTATTTGTATCGAACATCACGCGTAACTCTCTGGCGGCGATGGCTATAATCATATGCACTCACCTGGGACTGTTTGCGCTCTCTACAGCGGTTCCTGTCGGATTACGAGCACTGTCGCAGGGCATCAGCCTGATGCCTGCTACTCTGGTCTCTCCCAGGCTGGTGTATGAGTTCAGACTTGTAAGACTTGGCAGATATCTTACTTGCTATCAGGCGGCACCGATCATTTATATTGCGTTCTCCGCTATTCTCCTGGTCGTTGGATACATACTGTATATGAGGCATGAGATAAAGAATAATTAAAAAATCTTCCGGAATCCGCATCTTCAGGATGTTAAACATTCCATGATCCATAGTATAATTGAATATGTAATCTGAGTTGGCCGCCTTTCACGAGACGGCCTTTCTTAAGAAGGATGGGTATATGAGCAGGAATAATTTACAATCCATGATCGAGGATCCGAAGGTCATAGAGCATGTGACCAAGTTGGCATGGCACTATTACAGGCTGATACGCGTAGAAAAACGCGGGCTGATCACGATAGAGGATCTCATCTCCGCAGGATATGAGGGGGTTATAGTTGCGGCAGGCAGGTTTAAGCCCGGCTCCGGCGCGAAGTTTACAACCTATTCGACCGACTGGATACGGGGCGAGATGATCAGGGAGATGATCTTCTATGTCGGAAAGGATGCACTCCTGATAGACGATATTGAAAAGATGACGGCACTGGGAGGCAGAAATGATTCAGTCTCTGCGGACGATACTTTTGATATCAGCGACATCCCTCCCGAGGAGCAGCTTGAGATCATCACGTCGAAGTTGGTCGAGTATAATCTCGCGAGGGTTGAGATATCGGTGTATCTGGCGGTAAACGGGATAGGTTGCGACAAGGTCACTAACTTAAAAGCGCTCGGCAGACAGCTTAACAAGCGCGAGATGGAGATCAGACGCATCAGGCAGAGCGCGGAGAATAAAGTAAAACGCGGGCTGGCCGGAGATGAAGAGAAGAGGAAGAAGAGAGAGTAAAGAGACTGCTGAATAAGTGATAAGGGGAGATCAAATGGGTAAGAAAGAAACATACGAAAGACATAATATAGATGCGCAGTACATAGCCGAGCAGCGGACCGTTGATGTGCTCCGTGCGCTCAGGGAGTATTCGGACGAGTACCATCCGGTCTCCAAATCCGAGCTGCTTGAGTATATTAATACGACGGACAATCCGTTGACGCTGTCCGGCACGATAGACGAGATACTTCTTCAGATCAATCCGGCCGAATATACCGGTGAGAACGATGATGAGTACAGGATCAAATATGATGGGTATGACAAAGAGTACGAGGATAATCCACTGGTCATCAGGACCGGGATCGATGAGATCAAAAAGGAGATGAGACGCAAAGGTGCGGATACGGAAGCCCTCGCAAAAGAAATAAAGGAAATCATGGATGCGCGCGGAATAAATAAAGCACCGGCAATTAAAGACCTCAGGTACATTCATGATTTCAGTTATGAAGATATGGATAAACTGATCAGTGCCGTTGCCCTGTCCGCCGGTATAGCACCTGAGGACAAGGAAGCACTGATCGGCAAGATCATGTGCACTGCCAGTTTATATTATAAGAATCCTTTTTATGATAAAGTCCGTAAGAAGATCCTGTTCAATCCCTACAGTGAGTACAGCAGGCTGTACAGCAGATCCGGTGAGACGGAGAAGAGGATAGGGGAGAACGTCAGGATCCTTCAGGATGCGATACGTCTCAGGACTAAGGTCAGATTTTACTTCGATCATATAAGTGCTGACAAGCAGTATATCCCCGGAGGCAGGGAACAGATCCTCACTCCGTACTATATCGTCATTTATAACGACAATTACTATGCGATCGGAGCATGGGACACTAAAAAGCGCGCAGTACATTACCGGATCGACCTGATGTCATCCGTGGAGATCGTCAGGGATAAGGACGGAAATCCCGTGCCGATGCGTCCGATGTCGGAGTGCAAGGACCTGCCGAACCGCGATGAGGGCTGGGATCCCGGTAAGTATATGAGCGAGCACCTGTACATGGCCTTTGACACTGATGACGAGAAACCCCGCAGGATCAAGATCAGGATCCCGATCGACAGGATCAATCGTTACACGATATTACACGACTGGTTCGGGGACCATTTCGAGCTCAACGAGAAGGCAACTGCGAAGTGTGAAAAAGGATACGAGGTCGTGGATGTAGTCACATCACCCACCATGCTGGTCCACTGGGCCATGCAGTATGCCGATTTCTGCGAAGTGTTGGATAAGGATGTGCGGGAGAAGATTCGGGGTGAAATAAAGCTGATAAATAAAAAGTATCGTGGGTAAGGCGGAAAACGGTATGGAATACGAGTTATTCAAAAATGAAGTATCAATGATCGCAGATGTCCGCTGCGATTATGAAGTTGGTTGGCGGGCTATGGAATTCTATAAGAACCATTATCCTGCATTTAAAGGATGGGAAACAAAGGCACAAAAACCAAAAGACGCTTACGGGTTATACTGCCCGGAGGATTCAATTACATTTACTGCAGATATTCTGACGGAAATAAAAAGCCCGGTAAAAAAAATCGTGGATAATGTCGCGATGGTTCCTCAATTCGGGAGAGATATCAGAAAGTGGATCCTGGAAGGTGACTTTGACCGGCATATTACAAAAACCGAGCTTCTGCCGGCGGTTAAGGCATTTGCTTATGTGTATTACTGGACGGGCAATATGATGCCGGTTCCTGAAAATCCCATGAAATTGGCTGACAGAGGTACATGGCGAAATAAGATAATGTTTCTTTATGGAAAGAAAGAAGAAAGTGAGCTGGAAAAATCCAAATGGGGAAAATGGAGGGAGAGTCTGTCCTGTGAAGCGCTGAAAACAGAGTTTTTTTTGAACGATATGTTCTGCAACGGTGACATAAAATCATTTTATAATGATAATGTTAAAGAAGAACCCGCGCAGGTATATTTTGCAAAGAATCACTCTACAGAAGAACAAAAGCAGTGGTTTGTCAATAATGCCAAACTTATCATACAAAGAAGCTACAGAATAATTAATGATATTCGGGAAGACTATAACGAGGAGCAGATCAGGGAGATCTGCTATCTGATGAAACAGGTATTCCGCGAAGCATGCGGGGGAGATTATTTTGATCAGGAGCTGTATTGACCCTCAGGAGACGGAGCCATAGGCTCAGTTGGAACATAACATTAACATCTTAAACATACGAGCTTCCATAATACAGATGTAACACAAAACACAGTTGTATCATGGAGGCATTCATTATGCAGACACAGTTTAATTATGGTCACATCGTTTGTTTCTATCCTGTTATCGACGCGGAAAAAAGGATGGAAGTCTTTATCCCCGACCTTTACCCATGGGAAGAAGGTGCAGAGGAGACAATAGTTTTTCTCAATGATAAGTACAGCATCGATGCAAACAAGAAGTCTAAACTCCTGTTCTATGAGGATCATAAGAGCATGCGGGAGATAGATCTTCATTTCGAAAGCGGTTACTCCGATAAGCCGGTAGCGTTTCTGCAAAAGACCCTCGCGGAGGAGGGGATAATCTTTGAACCGGGAAACGGAAGAGGATGCGATGACGTCAAATGGTGTCAGGAGGACTATACCTCTGAAGTCATGTACTGCGAAGATGCTATGATGGATCGCTGCACGGGACCCTATTGGGGAGAACAGTACCAGTTTGATTTTCTTAATGAATCATGCAGGCCGGTCCTCGGCGGCCAGGCAGTAAGAAGCATCCGGTTCAGCGATTGTGTGAGCGGAGTGTGGTCGGAAATGGAGAAATGGTTCACAAAACTTCTGGATGAGCCGAGGGTTATTGATCGCCACGAACTTTCGGTGATGGCCCGTGAGCTGACCGAAGGCGGCCCGTTTGATCTGTCGGTATTTAAAAATATCGGGTGTGAATACGACTGGATCCACCTGGATATATAGGGAGCAGATATATGGCAACTTACGTAATTTCCGATATTCACGGTCAATATGACCTGTTCATGAAGATGCTTGAGAAGATCTCGCTTAAGGATGAGGATACCCTCTATGTGCTGGGAGATGTCCTGGACAGAGGGCCTCATCCAATAAGGACGCTTAGGAAACTCATGGAAATGCCCAATGCAATCTGCATAGTCGGCAACCACGAGCTGATGGCTCTCGAATGTCTTAAGTTTCTCATGCAGGAAGTTACGGAAGAATCCCTGGCGGGACTTGACCGGGATATGCTGGAGGGGGATCTCATATGGATCGAGTATAACGGCGGGCGGACCACTCTTGATGAGTTCCGCGCGCTGGATGCGCGGTCCCGTCAGGATGTGATCGACTTCATAAGAGATTTTGACATCTACGAAGAGATCACCGTCGCGGGTCGCGATTATCTTCTGGTTCATGCAGGACTCGGAAACTTTTATCCCGGAAAAGAGATCGAAGACTATTCACTTGCCGATCTTGTATGGAGCAGAGCGGAGTATGACATCGAATACTATCCCGATAAATATGTCGTGACCGGACATACCCCGACACAGGGGATCCCCGGTAATCCGAACCCGGGATACATCTACAGGAACAACAACCACATAGCGATCGACTGCGGTTCCTATATCCCGGGAGGAAGATTGGCCGCGATATGCCTCGATACGGGAGAAGAGTATTACATAGAGAATTCCTAAAGGAGATCTTTCACGGAGCAGTTAAGAACGCTCGCCAGCCGGACTGCGGTTTCGGCTGATGCATGTCTTAACTCTTTTCTTCCCTGTTCATATTGCTCGATCATGCGTTGAGATACACCTGATCTTTCAGCTAACATCTTTTGCGTCAGTTGAGCATATTTACGCAGACGTTTTAATTGAGCCTCGTTGTTATATGCTGATATTCGCGCGTCAATGACTTCAACAAAATGAGTAATATCCATTTCATGATAAGGGTTATACATATCTATGATAGACGTTATAGGGGTGACCCGGTTGATCTTTTCAAAAGGCGTGTTTGTATACCATGAATAATACGCAACAGACCAGCCGGCAAAGTATTCCGGAGATTTTTCGAACACATAGACCGGAGATACTTCACATTCAGAACCGGTCAGGCGATAGTAAACCTCGAACGCCAATTCATAACCGGATTTGCCGACAGTATATGCGGGTGTGCCTGTCTCGACGGAGTGTGCCAGACCGGTTGAGATAAATGCGTTGTAGAATTTTGATATGTCCCATTTGAGATCATATGCAGCAAAGTGAAGCATATCGCCCATGGCGCGCTGGGTTTTTGAAAGGTAGCTTTTATCGTATGCGTGGATCATGTGTTTTTATTCCTTCATCTATGATATTGACTACATAAATCCCTCCGGGCACATAGGAATCTTTATCGATCGCAAAATAAGCATCTCTTGCGCGTTTATCACGTTCGTTTTTCTTTGATAACCAAGGTTCGAAAGGAACATGTTCTGCTGTATCAAAACTGATCTTAGAGAACGCTTTTTCGCTTTTTAGGACCATCTGGTCACCGAGATCTCCCAGATGCATTGCATTATTGAGCTGGGCTACAGAAATAGTGTTATTAATGAAGTCCTGAGCGAACGAGAAATAACTGTCGTCAGCCCGGTATCCCTTGATAACATCGTACTTTTCATAATCGATTCCAAACTCTGAGATAATGTATTCCTTTGCAGCTGCAGCGAGAGGAGTTTCTATAACGAATGTACGGTTGATGAGCAGAATAGATAACCATGTCAGAATGGGATACGTATTCAGGTTAAGGACAGATAATCCCGTATCATCAAAATTGTAGCAATTGATGAAACCTTCGTGGTCATCACTTACAGCCCATTCTCGTGCCAGGTCAGGATATTGAGTACAATAAAACCCATAACCGTAGTCATTATGGGGACGGCTGCCGCGATAATATGGTTTCTTAATCTCTCTTTCCGATCCGTGATAAAGTATCATATAAAAATCCGTGAATGCCAGACTACACCTGTGGATGTATAAAGATACTACACCCATGGACGTATAATTTCAACCCCTGTGGGGAAAAGTAGTATATCCTCAACATCTTAAATATCACGCCTCTCATAATACAGATGTAAACATTAACAGCACCTGTAGAATGAGAGGTAAATTTTTATGAAAAACATGATGAAAGAGTATCTTGGAAACGAATACAGCAGCGATCATCTGAGGAATTTCTGTCTGTACTGGATGAAAGGCATGGATAACAGAGACGAGTACGAGTCTGAGGATGAATGGCGCAAAGCCAACGACCTCGACTGCATGTATTTCGACGGTGATCTGCGAGCCGACACGCTGATGAGCGCCTGGACTCCGATCAAGTGGGTAGCTGACTGCTTAAACGCTGATCTGGGGATCAGATTCTATAAGAGAAGCAGAAACGACTACGATCCGTATCACGATCTTAAGATCCTGGCAGAAGACGGAGAACTGTATCTGAACCCCGGGCACAGACTGGTGCAGCTTCTGAACAGATTTCTGGAGTTGGCCGAACTGCGTTGCAATTTCATCCTGCTTCCATGCAGGGAGATGAATCCTGCCAGATACAAAAGTTTCATTCGCGGCAAGGCCGTATGGCTCTGTGATGAAGTGCCTTCAACGCTCGCGCATCTGTATGACAAAGACAGCCTCGGCAGATTTTTCCTCGGAGAGGACGGTGAGGTCGATGAGGACCGGGTGAGAGACTGGATCTATCGTGAACATCTGGAACCCGGATTTGAACTGGGAGCAGTCAACCGTGAAAATATACTCCCGCTTCTCGCGGAGCAGGATCCTTATGAACCTGTATGGCCGGATAGGGCGGACGAGATAGCGGAAGCACTGGAGTATATGATCAGCTTCCTGGAGATCCGCCGTGAACTGCTTGAGGACCCGGCCCGGAGACAAGGTTTCGGCTCCGGGGAACCGGGAACGGTTTCATACACTGCTTCCGCCGTGGGTTCGAGCAAAATCCCGGTGGCTGTTGAAAGGGCATTTCGCGGTGTCATGGAAAATGAATCAGAGGATAGCATCATTTCCGTCGAGTTTGATATCGTGAGCGATATTCCGACAGAGCAGAGTGACACGATCGACAGATGTATCCGGAAACTATGCAAATGGTATGGTAAAGATGGAATGATCCCATATGGGTTCAAATACAAAATGGATGGGAAGATGAATGATGCATGTGAGGTGAATGCGATCCTTCATATTAAGAGTGCTCACAAACTGCTCCTTAACCGCAGTAAGAAAGTCAAGGTGCCGGTGGAAGACGAAAGTTCTCCGACGAGACCGGAAGGGATAACCTCAGACGTCCTGTGGAAACTGTATAAAAGGTTTAACAGTCGGGAAGGAGTTCAATTATGGATCAATCCGGACAAAAACTCACGCGGGAAATACAGACTGTATGTGGCTAGGGAGGCAACGCTCGGTCATGGTGAGACGGATTACGGTGTGGATTCCATGGGGATCGAACTCCCGTGGAGCAGGAAAGAATGGATCGATCTGACGTTGATCCAATGCGATACCGGAAGCATTTATAAGACGAGAATTATCACGGATGTCCTGTATGAATGCAGCGATCCGGCTGAGGCTCTTTTGGCCCGGAATTATATGAAGCTTGCGTGAGTGCGGACTTGTTTTGTACGATTAAAGAGGAGGTGCAGATATGGCATTTATCATCACAGGCGATACGCATGGAACTCTCGACATAGGCAAAGTCGTGCAGTTCTTTAACGATCATGAGGATGAATTCGGCGAGGATGATTATCTGATCATATGCGGTGATGTCGGTGTGTGCGGTTTCGCCCCCGATACGGAGAAAGAAGTGCGCCGCATATTCCGGGAACTTCCGGTCACAGTGCTGTTTATCGATGGCAATCACGAGCATCATCAGAAGTTGAACGACTATCCGGTGGACGAATGGATGGGCGGTAAGGTTCATGTCATCGAGCCGAACATCATCCACCTGATGCGCGGTCAGGTTTTTGTTATTAATGGCACGAAGTTCTTCACATTCGGCGGTGCATACAGCATAGACAGATATGCCAGGATCGAGGGCTTCGATTGGTTTCCGGAGGAGATCCCGTCACGCGAGGAATACGAGGAGGGGCTCGATAATCTGGAGAAAAATGACTATGAGGTCGACTTCATCATCACTCATACAGCACCGCGCGAAGTTGCAGCCGCGATGGGCTTCGGCGAAATGTCGGATGACGAGATCGAACTGCGCAGATACCTTCAGCAGATAGCTGACGAAGCTGATTATGAGAGCTGGTTCTTCGGTCATTTCCATGAGGATGAAGTGATCGAGGACACGTTCTATGCGATGTATGACGAGATCGTAGTTATCAGGGGGTGATCATCGTGATAAACAGTATAGAGGACTTGCTGACATGCAGGAGAAATGAACTGATGCCCGATAGCCCGCATATCAGAAAAAGCGGGATCGAAGGGCTTCTTGAGTACCGCCTGAGTGAGATCAAAATGCCACCGGAGAGCATCTGGCAGAGATATGATGAGGATGAGCATAAGTATGTCGGTAGATCGAAGGCTGCAGAGTATATCGGCGACCTTTATGGTATCGATGTATTTGAAACCGGCGGGATAAGTGTGATCTTTAACAGCTGGGCGTATATAAGCAGAATACTACGGGGTATGTCACGTGAGCATTGGGATAACGAGGAATATGTGCTGGAGTATCTGGACGATATTTTTGAAGGATACGAAGAGATAAGACACAAGCTGGATAAACTGGCAGATTATCACTATAGCCTGGCCAATCTGATGCCTGCGCCCGCGGGATTTGCATATTGCAGATCCGGAGACGGGAAGGGCAACCCGGGCAGAGATAATGATATGCCCGACTTATACTACAGGCGCGCCGAAAAAGACTTTCCGCAGATGTTTAAGTGGATCAATGATAATATGGATGCAGTTTCTCTGCAGGTATTCCGTGAGTATGATTCGGAATGTGAAGACGGCCGAGCAAATGAACCCGTATCCGATGATCCGGTGGAATGGGTTCCGTTCGAAAGAAGCATAGACGATGCGATAGCGTGTATTGAGAGGAGGGCTGAGAGGATACATGATCGAGAGTAAAACAAAATATGAAGCAACTACAGAAGAGATAAAGGCACCTTTTCAACATCATGGAATAGGCACGGTCACAGGCACCGCACCGCTTGGAAACGGAGAGTTCAATGCGGCATATGAAGTCATATGTGACGACGGAATACATTATGCACTGAAGATCACGCCTCCCGAAGGGATGAAGGTCTTAAGCTATGAAGAGAAAATGATGGAGTCGGAAGTATACTGGTATGGGATGATGCATGAGCATACCGATATGTATGAGATGGCGTTTGAAACCCTGTAGGGATCATCAGGTGGTACGATGCACTATGTAAATGCTAAAGGAATACTGACAGCAAACGGCGGGCGTCACGGCATGAACATATATCGCGGCTGCAGTCACGGATGTATCTACTGTGACAGCAGAAGCCGCTGTTATCAGTTCACGCACCCCTTTGAAGATATCGAGGTGAAGCAGAATGCACCTGAGCTCCTGGAACAGGCATTGAAGTCCAAAAGAAAAAGGTGCATGATAGGGACCGGTGCGATGTCGGATCCGTATATGCATATCGAAAAGGATTTGTGCCTGACAAGGAAGTGCCTTGAGATCATCCGGCAATATGAATTCGGTGTCGCGATACAGACAAAGTCCGACCTTATCCTGAGGGATATCGACCTGCTGGATGAGATAAACCGGTCGGCTAAAAGCGTAGTACAGATCACACTTACGACATACGATGATGACCTGTGCGGAATACTGGAACCGAATGTCTGCAATACGAAGCGCCGCATAGAAGTACTCGAAGAGATGCAGAAGAGAAACATTCCGACGATCGTATGGATCACACCGATTCTGCCATTCATTAATGATACGGAAGAAAACATTACGTCGATATTGAACGAGTGTGCACATGTCGGTGTAAAAGGGATCATAGATTTCGGCATGGGGCTGACGCTCAGGGAAGGCGACAGGGAATACTACTACGCGGCACTTGATAAACATTTTCCGGGATTGAAGTCCCGCTACATCAAAAACTATGGGAATGCCTATGAACTGCCAAGCCCCAATGCCCGGAACCTGACGGCTATATTCAAAAAGATATGTAAGGGAAACGGCATCATGTCAACTCCGGAGGAATGCTTCCGCTTCATGAATGAACTGCCGGAGAAATACACTCAGCTGAGTCTGTTCTGATTGAGAATATGTACTGATGCGCGTATAACTATATTATAAGGACACCGGTTGAATTTTTTAGGAGGGTGAATATGGATAATAAGGATAACATCAAGATAATTAAGGGCGTCCAGGAATTCTATTAAGACTGTCTGTAAATGGAATTCAAACTTCACTCGGAATATAAGCCTACCGGCGATCAGCCGCAGGCCATAAAAGAACTCGTAGAGGGTTTCAAAGCGGGCAACCAGTTTGAGACCCTGCTTGGCGTGACCGGTTCGGGTAAGACTTTCACGATGGCGAATGTCATTCAGGCACTTAACAAGCCCACCCTGATCATATCTCACAACAAGACTCTCGCCGGCCAGCTCTACGGAGAGATGAAAGAATTCTTCCCCGAGAACGCTGTCGAGTATTTTGTATCCTATTACATTTCTTATAGAACACCACAATATCTGGCGGTGAAATCTCTAATGGTATAACAAGATATAGTGGAAAGGTAACGCGATACAGACTGTA
Organism: Lachnospiraceae bacterium; assembly: GCA_017450485.1. Classification (GTDB taxonomy): domain Bacteria; phylum Bacillota; class Clostridia; order Lachnospirales; family Lachnospiraceae; genus XBB2008. The sequence continues at coordinate 50,215 of JAFSTN010000003.1, read as the reverse complement.
TGGAATATGCAGACGGGATGCTATTGGTTACCCAATTGTCCGCAACGTCACTATCGCAATGTCTTCGGCAAAAGCCTCAAAATACTAAAACGAAAAGCCTCAAAATACTAAAACGAAAAGCCTCAAAATACTAAAATAAAAGTTGTAAAAACGCCGATAATACGCTAAAATGTCCGAAGAGGTGAGTGCCGTGAAAGAGTACAGAAAAAGAATAATCGACGATTTGCTCGAATTAAATATGGAGGCATTTGGAGCCACCTGGATAAGGGGACCAAAAGGTTGCGGAAAAACTACAACCGCAAAGCAAAAAGCCAAGTCTGTGGTTGAATTTCAGGACGAGGAAATGCGAGATAATCTTTTGAAGATAGCGAATACTGCGCCCTCTAAATTGCTGATCGGAGACAAACCGATCCTGTTTGATGAATGGCAGGATGCGCCGAAACTCTTCGGCGCGATCAGGAAAGATGTAGACGATACCGGAGAAAAAGGATGTTATATACTGACGGGATCATCATCAAAAGAGGTTAAGACGCCTCATACGGGAACGCTCAGGATCAGTCGCTTGAAAATGTATCCGATGAGTCTTTACGAGAGTGGGGATTCAAACGGTTCCATTTCTTTGATCAGGCTGTTTGATGACCCGGATTCATTCGATGGCTGTCATTCTGATATGAGTATAGATGACATTATTTTTTCAATCTGTCGTGGCGGTTGGCCGGGTTCTCTTGATACCAAGACAGAAAGAGCAAAACTTTTGGTTGCGAAAGATATTTATAAGCAAACATATTCGACAGATATTTCGAATATAGACAATGTAAAACGTAACCCGCAGATAACTATGGATATCTTGAAATCATACAGTAGGAATCTGTGTACTTTTGCGGCTACAAAAACGATCCTGTCGGATGTTAAAGCAAATAATACGGTTTCAGATCCGACCTTGTATGACTATATAAATGCGCTTACCGAATTGTATATTATCGACGATATAGACGCCTGGTGTCCTTCTATACGTTCAAAGACGGTCATAAGATCCGGTAAGAAACGAAACTTCATAGATCCGTCCATTGCTGTTGCAGCACTGGGGTTGTCTCCGGATTACTTTAATAAAGATTTTAAAACACTCGGCTTCCTGTTTGAATCATTGTGTATTCGTGACCTGAAAGTGTATTCTTCTGTATACGATGGGTATATGTCTTACTATCATGACAGATACGGTCTTGAAGCCGATGGAGTACTTCATCTTAATGATGGCAGATATGCTTTAATAGAGTTTAAGCTTGGACAAACAGAGGTTGATGAGGGAGCGAAGCATTTGTGTGCGATAGAGAATCTTGTTGCTATACACAATGAAAACGAACCGCAATGTCCATTAAGATTGCCGGATCTGAAACTGGTGATCACCGGTACACAGTATGGTTACAGAAGAGATGACGGTGTTTTTGTTATTCCTATCGGATGCTTGAAAAATTAGTGAAGAAAGCAGGAAGGATATATAGACACGTATGCTCGAATTTAAGAGGTTCACGGATTTCCCGAGAGGGACAATGTATAACATATTACAGGATGCATATTCATATGATACAAGGAATAAGAAAATCTGGGAGGATAACTGGAAAGAGTCCGATGAATTCTTTTATGATAATCCTGAAATTGCTGAAAAATATGGTCTGGTTACCTGTGTAGACGGAGAACCCATAGGATTTGTCACCTGGGATCCGCGAAACCGGCCGGAGTATGTCGAGATCGGGCATAACGGGATCAGGGAAAAGTATAAGAGACAGGGATACGGACACAGGCAGTTGGAGGAAGCTGTTCGAAGGATCAAAGAGTATGAAGGATTGAAAAGGGCTATGCCAAAGAGGCGGCAAAGGCCGTCCGTGACTGGGCGTTTCGGAATAGACAAACGGGAGAACACATGTATCGGTGATTTCGAGGGAGGACTGGCTGAACGAAGATCGCGGCTGAAAAAACACGAACAAATGTTCCGAAATCTATGGACGCAGGTCTCAAAGAATGGTACACTACAAGTTGTGTACCATTCATATTTTACAGGTGTTTTTAAACGTTAATGAACTTCGAATTACACTCGGATTACAAGCCTACAGGCGACCAGCCGCAGGCCATAAAGGAACTTGTAGAGGGTTTCAAAGCGGGCAACCAGTTTGAGACCCTGCTTGGCGTCACCGGATCGGGTAAAACCTTCACGATGGCGAACGTCATACAGGCGCTCAATAAGCCCACCCTGATCATATCCCACAACAAGACTCTCGCCGGTCAGCTCTACGGAGAGATGAAAGAGTTCTTTCCCGAGAACGCGGTGGAGTATTTTGTGAGCTACTACGACTACTATCAGCCCGAGGCTTATGTCCCTTCTTCGGATACATATATCGCCAAGGACTCCTCAATAAATGATGAGATAGACAGACTTCGTCTGTCCGCGACCGCAGCACTTACCGAGCGCAGAGACGTTATCGTCGTGGCATCCGTATCGTGTATCTACGGTCTGGGTTCACCGGCCGAATATCTCGACATGGTCCTTTCGCTGCGTCCCGGCATGCAGATATCGCGAGAGCAGGTCATCCACGGTCTGATCGACATGCAGTATAACCGCAATGACATGGATATGGACAGGGGGTGCTTCAGGGTTCGCGGTGACGTGATAGATATCAATCCGCCTATCGGAGGTGACTCATTTATCCGTGTCGAATTCTTTGGTGATGAGATCGACCGCATATGCGAGATCGATCCTGTGACATCGAGACTGAAGTCTTCACTTACGCACGTTTCCCTTTTCCCCGCATCGCATTACGTGGTGGCGCAGGATACGATCCTGCGTGCGTGCGATGCCATAGAAGCGGAACTGAAGGAGCGCGTGAAGTTCTTTAAGGGCGAGGATAAACTGCTCGAAGCACAGCGTATATCCGAACGTACAGGCTTCGATGTGGAGATGCTCAGAGAGACAGGTTTCTGCAGCGGGATAGAGAACTATTCCAGACATCTGAACAATCTTGAACCGGGACAGCCGCCGTACACACTTCTGGATTTCTTCCCTGATGATTTTCTGATCATAGTCGACGAGTCGCATATGACGATCCCGCAGATCAGGGGTATGTATGCCGGCGACAGATCGCGTAAGACGACACTGGTGGACTACGGTTTCAGGCTGCCGTCCGCACTCGATAACAGACCGCTTAATTTTGAAGAATTCGAATCTCATATAGATCAGATGCTGTTCGTCTCCGCAACTCCTTCCGATTATGAGGAGGAGCATGAACTGCTCCGTACCGAACAGGTCATCCGTCCGACCGGACTTCTGGATCCCGAGGTGGACGTGCGGCCCGTCGAGGGACAGATCGATGACCTGATAGGTGAGATACGTAAGGCGACTGACAAGCACACCAAGGTTCTGATCACCACACTGACCAAACGCATGGCTGAGGATCTGACCGATTACCTGAAGGACGTCGGCATCCGCGTCAAATATATGCACTCCGATGTAGAGACTCTCGAGCGCGCCCAGATCATCAGGGATATGCGACTCGATGTGTTCGATGTGCTCGTAGGTATAAACCTGCTGCGTGAGGGCCTCGATATACCCGAGATATCTCTGGTGGCGATCCTAGATGCGGACAAAGAAGGTTTCCTCCGATCTACCACTTCACTCGTTCAGACTATCGGGCGAGCCGCCCGAAATGCAGAGGGACATGTCATCATGTACGCGGATACGATGACTGATTCCATGCGTGAAGCGATAGATGAGACCAACCGTCGTCGTGCGATACAGATGAAGTATAACGAAGAGAACGGCATCACTCCTCAGACCATACAGAAAGCTGTCCGCGACCTGATCGCAGTAACACGTGAAGTGGCTGAGGAGACAGCGAAGCTGGCCAAGGATCCCGAGTCTATGGATAAAGAAGAACTCGCCTCTCTCATCGAGAAGGTAGAGAAGCAGATGCGCAAGGCAGCTGCCGACTTAAACTTCGAGTCTGCCGCAGAACTCAGGGATGAGCTCATAGAACTCAAGAAAATGTATCATGATAATTTTGAATGAAATCCTCCCGATGAAGTGGTATGATATGTAACGCTATCTCAAAGTGAACATGATGAGGGAGGATAATATGTCTGCAGTCAAAATGCGCCCGAAGGATGTCATCAAGATCCGCGGGGCGAATGAACATAATCTCAAAAATCTGAATCTCGATATCCCCAGAGGAGAGCTGGTAGTCTTCACCGGTCTGTCCGGATCGGGCAAGTCTTCGCTTGCTTTCGACACGATATATGCCGAGGGCCAGCGCAGGTATATGGAGTCCCTGTCATCCTACGCCAGGATGTTCCTCGGACGTATGGAGAAACCCGATGTGGAGAGGATAGAGGGACTTTCTCCCGCGATATCGATAGATCAGAAATCCACCAACCATAACCCCAGATCCACGGTCGGAACCGTAACGGAGATATATGATTATCTGCGTCTGCTCTATGCACGGGCAGGCATACCTCACTGTCCGAAATGCGGACGTGAGATCTCGAGACAGACGGTCGATCAGATCACCGATCAGATCATGGCTCTGCCTGAAGGAACGAAGATACAGATACTGGCTCCCGTGGTCCGCGGACGTAAAGGTGAGCATGCGAAGGTACTCGAGAGTGCCATGCGAAGCGGATATGTCAGAGCACGTATCGACGGCAGCGTATATGAGCTGAGCGAGGATATCAGCCTTGATAAGAATATCAAGCATAACATAGAGATTGTGATCGATAGGCTCGTGGTCAGACCGGGTATCGAGACCAGGCTGACCGACTCCGAAGAAAATGCGATGAAGATCGCAAAAGGACTTGTGAATGTGGATACGGGCGATGAGATCCTTATGTTCTCACAGAATTTCGGATGCCCGGATTGCGGTATCTCGATAGGAGAGATCGAGCCGAGAAGCTTCTCATTCAACAATCCCTTCGGTGCGTGTCCCGAGTGTGCGGGCCTCGGATACAGAATGGAATTCGATCCCGATCTGATGATCCCCGATAAGCGCCTGAGTTTCAACGAAGGTGCCGTACAGGTGATGGGATGGCAGAACAGTAAGGATAAGAAAAGCTTTTCCCACGCTCTTCTCGAAGCTCTGGCCAAAGCCAATAAATTCAGTCTCGATACCCCGTTTAAGGATCTGCCAGCAGACATACAGAACAAGTTCATCTACGGCGGCTTCAAGGAGGTCAACGTACACTACACCGGCCAGCGCGGGACCGGAGATTATCCGATGGAGTTCGAGGGCCTGATAGAGAACATAAACCGCAGGTACAGAGAGGCCTATACCGACTCGGCGAAGGCGGAATACGAAACCTATATGAGATTCTCTCCCTGTAACGTATGCGGAGGTAAGAGGCTTAAACCCGAATCGCTCGCTGTCACCATAGGTGACCTGAATATATTTGATCTGACTTCACTGGCTATCCGTGATCTGCAGAAGTTCCTCGATGATCTGGAGCTTACCAGGCAGCAGGCGCTCATAGGAGAAAGGATCCTGCGCGAGGTAAAAGCGAGAGTGGGATTCCTCGTAAACGTAGGCCTTGAATATCTGACACTCGCGAGAAGCGCTTCATCTCTCTCGGGAGGTGAATCGCAGCGTATACGCCTGGCTACACAGATAGGTTCAGGACTCGTGGGTGTATGTTATATACTCGACGAGCCGAGCATAGGTCTGCATCAGCGTGACAACAGCAAACTTTTAAACGCACTGAAGGATCTGCGCGATCTGGGCAACACTCTGATTGTGGTTGAACATGATGAGGAGACGATGAGGGAGGCCGACTTCCTCGTGGATATAGGACCGGGTGCCGGTGAGCACGGCGGTGAGGTCGTGGCAGCAGGCACGGTTGAAGACGTGATCGCCGTACCCGAGTCGATCACCGGCCAGTACCTAAGCGGTGTGCGTAAGATCGAGATCCCGTCCAAACGAAGGAGTCCTTCGGGCTGGCTGAAGGTTGTCGGAGCAGAGCAGAACAATCTCCGCAACATAGATGTGGACATACCTCTCGGCGTCTTCACCTGTGTGACGGGTGTATCAGGGTCGGGGAAATCATCTCTCGTAAATGAGATCGTAAACAAGTCACTGTCCCGGGACTTAAACCGTGCACGTGTGATACCGGGTAAGCATAAGGAGATCATCGGTGTCGAGCAGCTGGATAAGGTCATCAACATAGACCAGTCACCGATCGGCAGGACCCCGCGATCCAATCCCGCAACCTACACGGGAGTATTTGACCAGATCAGGGACCTCTTTGCATCCACTGCTGATGCCAAGGCCAGAGGCTACTCCAAGGGTCGCTTCTCATTTAATGTAAAAGGCGGCCGCTGCGAAGCCTGTGCCGGTGACGGTATTATCAAGATAGAGATGCACTTCCTTCCCGATGTCTATGTGCCCTGCGAAGTCTGCAACGGTCACAGATACAATCGCGAGACGCTGGAAGTGAAGTATCGCGACAAGAATATATATGAAGTTCTGAACATGACCGTGGAGGAGGCGCTTGCTTTCTTTGAGCACATACCTTCGATCAGAAGTAAGATCCAGACGCTCTATGATGTGGGACTGGGATATATCCGTCTCGGACAGCCCTCTACGGAGCTTTCGGGAGGCGAGGCACAGAGAGTCAAGCTTGCCACCGAACTGTCCAGACGCAGCACGGGCAAGACCATATATATCCTCGACGAGCCAACCACCGGTCTGCATTTCGCCGATGTGCATAAGCTCATTGATATCCTGCAGAGACTGACCGAGGGCGGCAATACAGTACTGGTCATCGAGCATAACCTCGATGTCATCAAATGCGCGGACTATATCATAGATATGGGCCCTGAGGGCGGAGACGGCGGAGGCACCGTAGTGGCGCAGGGAACACCGGAGTCGGTGGCGAAGGTTAAGAAGTCATACACCGGACAGTATCTGGCGAAGATACTTGCGGAGCAGGGCGCCGCAGCCCAAACAAAGCAAAAAAAGAAATCCAAAGGTTAATTATTTCAAAACAGAGTCCGATATAATAAACAGCATGGACGCATTGACCGCCGAAAGGACTCGGAGGGTCGGTGCGTTTTGCGTTTTACGGACTCTTAATTTTCTATAAAGCACTTTCATAAACTGTCGGCTTAAGTTATAATATATTGAATTGTTTTGTGGAAGATCAGCCGAGGGGCTTTACTTTATAGGTATTAGGAAGGGATCGTAAGATGCAGTACACGGATATAGGCATAGATTTAGGAACTGCCAGCATATTGGTTTATATCAGAGGGAAGGGCGTAGTACTCAAAGAGCCCTCTGTTGTGGCTTTCGACAGTAATACACATAAGATACAGGCTATAGGCGAGGACGCCAGACTGATGCTGGGCCGTACTCCCGGAAATATAGTAGCAGTCAGACCTCTTCGCGAGGGTGTTATCTCGGATTATACCGTTACCGAGAAGATGATGAAGTATTTCATCCAGAAGGCTATGGGCAAAAGAAATTTCCGTAAGCCCAGGATCGCAGTCTGCGTACCCAGCGGAGTAACCGAAGTTGAGCGTAAAGCGGTTGAGGATGCTACCATACAGTGCGGAGCTCGAGATGTGTTTATCATTGAGGAGCCTATCGCAGCAGCGATCGGAGCCGGTGTAGATATAGCCAAGCCCTGCGGAAACATGATAGTGGATATCGGCGGCGGTACTACCGATGTGGCGGTCATATCCCTGGGCGGAACGGTTGTAAGTGATTCCATCAAGATAGCGGGAGACGATTTCGATCAGGCGCTCGTCCGCTATATGCGTAAGAAGCACAACCTGTTTATCGGTGACAGCACCGCCGAAGACATCAAGATAAACATCGGTACGGCGTTCAAACGCCCCGAAGTAGATTATATGGATGTGAAGGGACGTAACCTGCTCACAGGTCTTCCCAAGAGCATCAAGGTAAGCTCGGAAGAAACCGAGGAAGCATTGAAGGAGCCCACAGCTCAGATCGTTGAGACGATCAAGGGTGTGCTTGAAAAGACACCTCCGGAGCTGGCAGCCGATATCATTGACAGAGGCATAGTCCTCACCGGAGGCGGTTCGCTGCTGAGAGGACTTGAGGATCTGATAGCATCGCAGACGGGTATCAATACCATGACTGCGGAGGATCCGATGACAGCCGTTGCGATCGGCACCGGCAAGTATGTCGAGTTTCTGGCGGGGCATAAAGAAGAATAACAGCGAGGATTAAACATGGTCAAAGGTCTATACACTTCCTATACCGGCATGATCAATGAGCAGCACAGGTTAGACACACTGGCTAACAGCATTGCCAACTTTGATACCAACGGCTTTAAGAAAGAGGGAGCGACGAGTCAGGCCTTTGACGATGTCCTGGCATATAAGATCAAGGATGTCACGGAAGCCGGCAATCTGCCGAGGCGTATGGGCATCATCAATCCCGGTGTCAAGATAGGCGAGAACTATGTTGACTGGTCAGAGGGATCATTCAAGGAAACAGGCAATCAGCTTGACCTGGCTATTGCCGGTAAAGGATTCTTTACCATCGAGTTCACATCCAAAAAGGGAGCAACATCAATCAAATATACACGTGACGGAAACTTTACTCTGGACATGCAGGGTAATCTTGTCACACCCGAAGGCGATTATGTGCTTAACTCAAACGGACAGCATATCAGGCTTGATCCTTTGAAAGATTTTTCCGTTAACCGTGCAGGACAGATATACCAGAACGGTGCGCTGGTGGCTACCGTCGGTGTTACGGATTTTGAGGATTATAACTATCTCGAGAAGTACGGTGAGAATTATTACCAGCCCGTAGAGGGGGCCGTATCCAGACCTGCTCAGGGACATCAGGTATATTCGGGATATTTGGAGCAGAGTAATGTTTCCATAGTGGATGAGATGGTGAACATGATCTCGATCCAGAGATCTTATGAGGCCAATCAGAAACTGATCCAGACATTTGACTCAAGCCTCGATATTGCGGCTAATCAGCTGGGTAAACTGTGATAACGGACCCGGCAGGCATCCTTAAAGGAGGAACCGTATGGTAAGAAGCTTATGGACCGGCGCGACCGGTATGAACGCGCAACAGACAAACGTGGACACTATCGCCAACAATCTGGCGAACGTTAATACCATGGGATATAAGACTCAGGCAGCTGAGTTCAAGACTCTTCTGTACCAGACACTGCAGACCAAGACCACGACTGCTAACGGTCAGGCGAAACCCATATCCAGTCAGGTCGGCCTGGGAACCAGAGTTTCCTCTATCAATTCGATGTTTTCACAGGGAGCTTTGCTTGACTCGGAATCCGACACGGCATTCGCCATTGAGGGTGACGGATTCTTCGCAGTCAGATGCGGCGACGGACAGGTCAGGTATACCAGAAACGGTGATTTCAACTGGTCCCTTGGGACCGGTAACACGCTGGTCCTGTGCAGTTCTGACGGATATCCCGTAATAGATACGCAGGGAAGACCGATAAGCCTGCCCAATACATATATAGTCAACAAGATCAAGGTTGATACCAGCGGTACGCTTCAGTACCCGGACGCAAACAACAATATGCAGTCACTGGGTGTTCAGATCGGTACGTTCCAGTTCCAGAACCCGGCGGGTATGGAGCGTTACGGAGACACGCTGTGGAGTGTGACTCCCGTCAGCGGTCCCGCCATCAATGAAGCAACCAGTAATGCGGTGACCAGAAGCCGTGTGATCCAGGGATATCTGGAAGGTTCGAACGTATCGGTGGCCGATGAGATGGTAAATCTGATCGTGGCCCAGAGAGCATACGAGATGAATTCGAAGGTCATCACCACTACCGACACCATGATGGAGCAGGCAAACAACCTCAAGCGATAAGGAGACCTAAATGTCAGATATTGATATTTCTTCTCTCACCGATTATACGACCAATATACTGTCGAACGCTGAAAGCACCGCAGCGGCCGGCAAGGTCTCATCCAAGCTCAAGTCAGTCAGCAAAGACTCCACCGATGACGAGCTTCTGGAGGCCTGCAAACAGTTTGAAGCATATCTGTGGGAACAGGTATATAAGAACGTGGATAAGACGACGAACCTGTTCGGAAGCCAGTCTGAGGGCAGTTATGCAGGTAACATGGTCAATATGTTTTCGGATACCATGATCCAGGAGGTGTCCAAGATGAGCGTGGGCAAGGGAGATAACTCGCTGGCCATGCAGCTGTACGAGCAGATGAAACGCAACTACGGTGTCGGAGTTAAAACACCTGAAGAGATTGATGCCGAATAAAGCTTAATATACTTCGTTACAGACCGCCAACTGTAATGAGACCGCAGAATGGGTCTATGCAGTTGGTGGTTTTATTTTGGAGGATATGAGTATACATGAAAGAATATAAGGGATATGTCAGCGATGTACGCTATCACAGACCGGAGACAGGGTACACGGTTTTTGAATTCGTGTCAGGCAATGTGGAGTATACGTGTGTGGCAAATACGACCGGTATCAGCGTGGGGGCGAATGTCAGGATCGTCGGTGAGAAAGTCGTACATCCCAACTACGGTGAGCAGATAAATGCAAGTATCTGTGAGGTGAGTGCTCCGGAGGATATTGACAGTCTGCGTGTATATCTGGGCTCGGGCGCGATACACGGGATCGGTGAGACCATGGCCTCCAGAATAGTGGACCGGTTTGGCGAAAACACCTTGAACATACTTGAGAATGAACCCGAGAGACTTGCGGAGATCAAAGGCATCAGCGAACGCAAGGCCCGTGATATCGGACTCCGGTTCAGGGAGAAATCAGATGCGCGAAATGCTTTTATGTATCTACAGGGCTATGGCATCACAAATGCTATGGCAATGCGTATATATGATGAATACGGTGAAGCTGTCTACTCCATTCTGAGGGATAATCCGTATAAGCTGGCGGAGGATATCAGGGGTATAGGATTTAAGACGGCCGATGAGATAGCGGGCAGAGCAGGTATACAGGTGGACTCCCAGTACCGGGTCAGGGCCGGCCTGATGTACGTGCTCGCGGAGGGGGTGTCCGAAGGACATATGTATCTGCCGCTTCGGGAACTGGTCAGCCGGACTTCGGAGCTCCTGGGGCTGCCCGGTGATGCCGTGGAATGCGAGATAGCCAATCTGTCCATGGACAGAAAAGTCGTGGCGAAGAATGACGCTGTATATGTGTCGGAGTTCTATTATGCGGAACTGAAGACTGCCGCAATGCTTCATGATCTGGATATGTGCAGGGAGGCCGGACTGACCGGTGACAGAGCGCTTGCTTTGGAGGCAAAGATCGACCGCCTGGAAAGAGAACTGAACATGACCTTCGATGAACTCCAGAGGCAGGCGGTAACAGCAGCTACAGAGGGCGGCATATTGATAATCTCCGGCGGGCCGGGCACAGGCAAGACCACTACCATCAATGCGCTCATCAGATACTTCGGTGATGAGGGCATGGATATCATGCTCGCCGCTCCGACTGGCCGTGCAGCCAAAAGAATGACCGAAACTACGGGATATGAAGCGAAGACTATCCATCGTATGCTGGAATTGTCGGGAGCGCCGGACGAGGACGGAACGAGAGCCCGATTTGAACGCAATGAGTTGAATCCATTGGAAGCGGACGTCATCATTCTGGATGAGATGTCCATGGTGGATATATTTCTTTTTCAGGCTTTGCTCAAAGCGATAACTCCGGGAACGAGACTGATACTGGTCGGTGATGTGGATCAGCTTCCGAGCGTGGGCCCGGGACAGGTGCTCAAGGATCTGATCGATTCGGGCGTATTCAGGACAGTCATGCTTGAGCAGATATTCAGGCAGGCCGAAGGGTCGGATATAGTCCTGAACGCACATGAGATCCGTAACGGACATTATCCCAGGACGGATAACGACAGCGAAGATTTCTTCTTTCTCCGGAGATCTGATGTGAACGTGATCTACAAGCATATGATCCAGCTCATTACCGAGAAGCTTCCGGGGTATGTATCTGCCGATTCGATCGATATTCAGGTGCTGACGCCCATGCGCAAAGGACCTTTGGGCGCCGAGACCCTGAATCGTATTTTGCAGAGGTATATCAATCCCGCTTCGCCTGACAAGGAGGAGTTGGAATACGGCGAGAATCTTTTCCGCGAAGGTGATAAAGTGATGCAGATCAAGAATAACTATCAGCTCGAATGGGAGGTGATGGGTGATCACAATATCTGTATCAGATCCGGTACGGGTGTGTTCAACGGAGATATGGGCAGGATCAGAGAAATAGACGTATCGGGACGAACGCTGACCGTAGAGTATGAGGAAGGCCACATAGTGAAATATGAGCCATCCCTGTTCGAGGAGCTCGAGCCGGCCTATGCCATAACGATACACAAGTCCCAGGGGAGTGAATATCCCGCAGTCATCATTCCGATCCTTGGCGGGCCGCCGCAGCTGCTTAACCGCAATCTTCTGTATACGGCTGTGACCAGAGCACAGAAAAGCGTGGTGCTGATGGGGCAGGAAGATACAATCAAACGCATGGTTGATAATGACGGGGTCAATATGAGACATACCGGCCTTGCAGACAGGATAAGAGAGGTGTTCCTATGAGATGTGCCCATGCAGGCGGTACTGCTGCGACTCCGGTGCGGACTGTGTACGAGGCGGCGATCAGTCTGGTGTTTCCGCGCAGGTGTCCTCTCTGTGATAATCCTGTTGATCCATATGGAGCTTATGTGTGTGATGATTGTCGGAACAAGGCCGTATATGTAACCGGAGCGACATGTTATAAATGCGGCAAACCGCTTGATGATGAATCACGCGAATACTGTGAAGATTGCGCCGGCAGCAGTCACCTGTACGACCGCGGGATGGCGTTGTATGAGTACAGATCGGTATCCGATTCGATATACGGATTTAAGTACAAAGGCAGGCGTGAGTATGCTGACTGGTACGGCATTGAAATGGCGGAGCACATGGGTCGACGGATATTGCAATTGCACCCGGAAGTTCTCGTTCCCGTACCGATCCACGAATCAAAAAAACGCGCCAGAGGATATAATCAGGCATCCCTGATCGCACACCGCCTGTCGGAGCATTTGGGAATACCCGTGAGGGATGATCTGATACAGCGTATTAAACGCACTGCGCCGCTTAAGGATCTTACACCGTCGGAGAGGAACTTAATTCTGCGAGGGGCTTTCAAATTGGGCGTGAATGATGTAAAATTAAAGTCGATTATGGTCATAGATGATATATATACTACCGGGGCCACGATCGACGCTGTAGCGGAGGTTTTTGTACAACACGGAGTGGAACGTATATATTTTGCGACTCTGGCTATCGGCAAGGGAGTATAGTCATTAACCAACCCAGGAGGTAATTATGGACGTAAGGAACTGTAGAGGATGCGGTAAGCTTTTCAACTATGTCAGCGGACCTTTTATGTGTCCGGCATGTCGTGAGAAGCTGGAAGAGAAATTCCAGGAAGTAAAGAAGTATATCCAGGAGAATCCGGGTTCAAGCATAGCATCGACGGCAGAGGCATGTGATGTTGATTCCAACCAGATCAGACAGTGGATCCGTGAAGAGAGACTGGAGTTTGCTTCGGGCGCATCCGAGATCAGTTGTGAGAAGTGCGGCAAGCCTATTGCGAGCGGACGCTTCTGCGATCAGTGTAAGGCAGCTATGGTCAACAGCCTGAACAACGTATACAAGTCCGAAGCCCCGCAGCCACAGCGCAGGGACGATTCCGACGGCGGCCCGAAGATGCGTTTCTTAGGCTGATCGGAGGCCTTGGTTTACGGACAGTTGAAATGATAGATCAGGATAAGATCATCCTCATGACGAGGCTTGCTTCGTATGAAAAAAACGAGGGCAAGAAAAATGAAGCTATAGGCCGGTATTTTCGAAGCGATTATATCGGCTGGCAGGTTCTCAAAAGCATAGTCAGCGGAACCATCTGCTTTCTGATAGTGGCGGCAGGGTACGTGGTCTATGATTTTGAGAATTTTATGCTGGATATATACAAGATAGACCTGCTTGAATATGCTCAGGACATCCTTAAGAAGTATGTGGTCTTTGTAGCTGTTTATGCCGTGATCACGTATATTGTTTTTGCGTTCAAATATGCGGGCGCACGTAAGAAACTCAAGACATATGCGCACAATTTAAACAAACTCTCCCGGGAGTATAATAATGTTGAGTAACGGAGGCCTGATATGACTTCTTTGGTTATGGCCAGACAGTTGATCAAACGTTTTTACAGCAAGTATGAGGCGTTTGTTCTGCCGATCATCAAGTTCCTGATCGGACTGGTCTGCCTGCTGATCATCAATGGCAGACTTGGCTACATGTCACAGTTGAATAGTTTTGTTATAGTGCTGATGGTTGCACTTATGTGTTCTTTCATGCCGCTCAATTTCACCGTTTTTGTGGCGGCGGTTTTTGTGTTGGGACATATGTATAAGCTTTCGCTTGAGTGCCTGCTGGTGGTCGGCGCATTGTTTCTGATCCTGTTCCTTCTGTACTTCAGATTCTCGCCTAATGACACGATAGCTGTACTGCTTACGCCTGTCTGCTTCATTATGAAGATTCCTTATATCATGCCCATAGCTGCAGGTCTGCTTGGGGGTCCCACTTCGGCGATTTCGGTAGGCTGCGGTGTGGTCGTGTATTATGTGCTTGAGGCATTGATCGGAGGCGCAGGTTCCATTAATTCACTGGCCGATGAAGAGCTGACCACGAGGTTGAAATTTGTCATCGATACGGTTCTCGGCAACAAGCCGATGCTTGCATTTGTTTTTGCGTTTGGCATCACCATTCTCATCGTATACGGAGTTCGCAGACTTCGTGTTTATTATGCATGGTTCATTGCCATCGGCGTTGGCGTTCTGGCTGACATCGTTTTGCTTCTGATATTCGATCTTATCTTTGATACACATGTATCCGGCGGCAGTATGATCCTCGGATCGTTTGTGGCTATTCTTGTAGGTGTTGTACTGCAGTTTTTGTTTTTCCATGTTGACTATGAGCGTACCGAGAAATTGCAGTTCGAGGATGATGAGTACTATTACTACGTAAAAGCCATTCCGAAAGTTACGGTATCCAACACCCAGAAGAAGGTCAAGAAGATCAATTCCAGCAGAAAGAAGCCTGCACCCAGAGAAGACTAAATGTTATTGACACACAATTTTTTATCTTATTTCACAAATCTTCATATGATCACCCCGAGGTGGACGGACGGTGTAGAGATCCTCATCATCGCATACATGATCTTCCACATACTCAGGTGGCTTCGTAAAACCAGAGCATGGTCGCTGTTTAAAGGCTTCATAGTGATCATGATCTTTGTCGGTCTTGCGGCTGTTTTCAGGATGAACACGATATTGTGGATCATCCAGAATGTGCTGAGCATAGCGGCTATTTCCGTAGTGGTGATACTTCAGCCGGAGCTTCGTAAAGCGCTTGAGGATCTGGGTGAGAAGAACTTCTTTAATACATTCCTTGGCGATAATAACAGACTGACAAACGAAGGCAGATTCTCGGACAAGACCATACATGAGATCGTCCGTGCGTGCTTTGAGATGGGCAAGGATAAGACCGGAGCCCTGATAGTGATAGAGCAGAATCAGCAGCTGGACGAGTATGAGCGCACCGGGATCGAAGTGGATGCTGCGGTTACCAGTCAGCTGTTGATCAATATTTTTGAAAAGAACACACCTCTGCATGATGGTGCTGTGATCATAAGCGGTGACAGAGTCGCATCCGCCACATGCTATCTTCCGTTGTCCGATAACCTGAGTCTGCCCAAGCATCTCGGAACCAGACACAGAGCCGGGGTAGGAATATCGGAGGTGACGGATTCTCTGACGATCATAGTATCCGAGGAGACCGGACGTGTATCCGTGGCATACAGGGGACAGCTGGAGACTATGAGAGAAGCGGATGCTCTGAAAGAACGTCTTGAGCTCATTCAGAATAAACCGACCGAGGAGAGCCGCAAGCGCAGACGAAAGAGAGAGAAAGAGAGGTCCAAGGATGAAGCATAAGCTTTTTGACGATTGGGGCCTTAAACTCGGTTCTGTGGTATTCGCGATCCTAGTATGGTTCATCGTCACCAATTTCAATGATCCTGTAGTTCAGTACAGAGTTAATAATGTGAAGGTCACCTTCAGAAACACCAATGTGGTCACCGATCAGGGACAGACATTCGAAGTGTTGGATGACAGTAACGTGATCGATACGGTCACCGTTACGGGACCGCGTTCGGTGATCGATGCGCTCGGCGAGGAAAACATCGTGGCGATCGCAGACTTCAACGATCTGACGTTACAGAATACCGTTGCGATCAAACTGTCCACCAACAAGTATTCGACTCAGATAGAAAGTATCAAGGGCTCTATCGAAACGGTGCAGCTGAATATCGAAAATCTGAAGACCAAGACACTCGCACTCAGAACGGTTACATCCGGTACTGTCAGTGAAGGGTATACCATAGGAGATGTGACGACTGACGAGAATCAGGTGCGCATATCCGGTCCCGAGTCTCTTGTTGACGAAATAGTCAGAGCTGAGGTTAACGTACCGGTCACCGGCTTCAGTCAGGATATCATCACTGATGTTGATATAGTTCTGATGGATGCCGACGGTAATGCTGTCAGCTCGGGATATATCTCATCCAATATCAGTAAGGTGCGTGTGAAGGTCGAACTGCTTCAGACCAAGAGAGTGAACCTGCAGTTTGAATCAAGCGGCATACCCGCTGACGGATACGAAGCCACCGGAGTGATCACCTGTGAACCCGAATCGATCCTGGTGGCAGGCCGCGCTTCGATCCTTCAGAATCTCGATACGATCACGATCGATGAACCTGTCAATATTACAGGTCAGGCAGGTAACATGATGACGCTGGTCGATGTGAGCGGCAAGATGCCTAGCGGAGTCAGGATAGCCGATACATCCTTTGATGGAAAAGTATCCGTTACGGTGTATATCGATCATACTTCCACACGTGTGATACAGCTTGATTCGGAAGATATCAGTTTCATAAATGTACCTGAGGGTTACGAAGTGGAACTGGTGGATCCCTCAGGCAAATACAACGTGACGGTAGTAGGCCTGCAGAAGAACCTTGATGTGCTTTCCACAGATAAGATTCAGGCTACTGCCGATCTGGAGAAGATACTCGATCAGGAGGATACCGTAGGTGATCACTATCATGTGGTTCTGTCGTTTGAAAACGAAGGGAATAAAATGAACGTGAGCACTCCTGTCCAGATTTGGATAAAGTTAGGCGAGACTTGATAGAAAAAAACATAAATGGTATATTTATTATGATATATGATCAGTCATATATCTGATCGGAGGAAATACACAGTATAATGGTTAGTCAGAAAGTCACAATCAAGAATCCTACGGGTCTGCATCTCAGACCGGCCGGAGTCCTATGCAAGGAAGCTATGCAGTTCAAATCGCTCATAACTTTCACCTTCAGAGAGAATACGGCTAACGCCAAAAGTGTATTGAGTGTGCTTGGAGCATGTGTCAAATGCGGTGACGAGATCGAGATACATTGCGACGGCGCGGACGAAGAGGAGGCACTAAGCTCATTGGTTTCAGCCATTGAAAAAGGCCTCGGAGAATAGATAATAGCGGGCTCGCTGAAGGACAGCGGGCCCGTTTTGATATTAAAAGATGAGGAGACATTATGCTTAACTACAAGAGATATCAGAAAAACCCGGTAGTGGATTATCCGGAGAGAGAATGGCCGAATAAGGAGATCACCAAGGCTCCCATATGGTGCAGCGTGGATTTGAGAGACGGTAATCAGGCTCTTATAGATCCCATGGTCGTGGACGAAAAGATAGAGTTCTTTGAGTATCTGGCAAAGTTAGGATTCAGGGAGATAGAGGTCGGTTTTCCTGCAGCCAGTCAGATCGAATTTGATTTCCTGAGACAATTGATCGATCGCAAACTCATATCAGACGATATGAAGGTGCAGGTACTGACTCAGTGTCGCGAGGAACTGCTTGACAGAACCTTCGAGTCGATCGAGGGATGCTCACAGGCTATAGTTCATATCTACAATTCGACATCTACTCTGCAGAGAGATGTAGTGTTCAATATGGATCGCGAGCAGATCAAAAACATTGCGATCGAAGGTGTCCGCATGGTCAAGAAACATGCGGCCGCTTTTCCCGGAAAGATCATTCTGGAATACTCACCGGAGAGCTTTACCGGTACCGAACTTGACTATGCGCTCGAGGTGTGTGATGCGGTGGTGGAAGAATGGGGAGCCACTCCCGAAGATCCCATCATCATCAATCTGCCTTCAACGGTAGAGATGACCACTCCGAATGTTTTTGCCGATCGTATCGAGTGGATGAGCAAGCACCTGAAGAACAGGGAGTCGATCATACTGAGCGTGCATCCGCACAACGATCGCGGCACCGGTGTGGCCAGTGCGGAGCTTGCCATACTGGCAGGAGCCGACAGAGTCGAGGGTACACTATTCGGTAACGGTGAGCGTACAGGTAATGTGGATATACTCAATATCGCATATAACATGTTCAGTCAGGGCATCGATCCGAAGCTTGCCATCGAGAATATAAACGAATCCATAGAGATATACGAGAGATGCTGCAAGATCCCCGTTCATCCCCGTCATCCTTATGCGGGTAAGCTTGTATTCACCGCTTTCTCGGGATCTCATCAGGATGCCATCAACAAGGGTGTAAAGGCGATGAAGGAACGCGGCGGAGAGTTCTGGCAGGTACCTTATCTGCCTATCGATCCCGCTGACATAGGCAGAGAGTACGAGCCTATCGTACGTATCAACTCACAGTCCGGTAAGGGCGGAGTCGCATTCATCATGGATACTTACTTCGGATTCAAGCTTCCGAAGAGCATGCACAGAGAGTTTGCGAATGTCATCCAGGCCATGTCAGAGAAGCAGGGAGAGGTTACGCCCGACCAGATCATGCAGGCATTCAGAGACGAGTATCTCGATCGTAAGGAACCTATCCACTTTCGCAAGTTGAAAGTGGATGACCTGAGCGATGATATAGATTCCGAGTTTGATACATGCGTACATGTGAGATATACCGATGGCGGCGTTGAGAAAGAATTCGAAGCAGTCGGAAACGGCCCTCTGGATGCCACTGTAAGAGGACTGCGCGAGGAACTCGGATGCAATATCAAGATCCTTGACTATGATGAGCATGCGATCACCGCAGGCGCCGGCTCTCAGGCTGCCGCGTATATTCATCTGCTGAATGCGGAATCCGGACAGGCCACTTATGGCGTCGGTGTCAGCTCAAATATCACGAGAGCATCTCTGCGTGCGATATTCTCGGCATTGAACAGGTTGGGTATCAGATAGGAGTAACCTATGAAGAAGATAATCGTTACAGGCGCAAACGGGCAGCTTGGACGCGCAGTCAATATAGCATATGCCGGACGCGATGATGTTGAATTGGTCAATACCGATGTCGCCGAACTTGATATCACAGATATCGACAGAGTGCTGAAGTTCGTTAGAGAGATACAGCCTTATGCCGTGATAAACTGTGCGGCACATACGAATGTAGATGCATGTGAGACACAGGTCGATCTGGCATATCGCATCAATGCCATCGGCCCCAGGAACCTGGCCATCGCGACGGCAGAAACTCATTCGAAGCTGATGCATATCTCCACCGATTATGTTTTTGACGGTCACGGAACCAGGCCTTATACAGAATTTGATGCCACCGGTCCGCAGTCTGTATACGGAGCTTCAAAGCTGGCAGGCGAGGATCAGGTGAGACAGTTCGCGGAGAGATTCTACATCGTCAGAACAGCGTGGTTGTATGGAGACGGCAAGAACTTCGCCCGCACCATGCTCAGGCTTTCTCGGGATCATGAAGAGATAAAAGTGGTCAATGATCAGGTCGGTTCCCCGACATCCGCCACAGAGCTTGCCGGATGTGTGCTGAGTCTCCTGGATACGGAGAATTACGGGCTGTTCCACGGAACCTGTGAGGGAGACTGCTCATGGGCGGATTTCGCTACAGAAGTGCTCAGACTGGCGGGATCATCCACGCGTATAGTACCGATCTCCAGTGAAGAATACGGAGCTCCGGCCAACAGACCTCACTATTCGATTCTTGATAATTATATGCTGAGACTGACCGGAGGTTATCGGTTCGCTGACTGGCACGATGCCATCGAGGTATATATGCGCACAGAGACAGCAGATTGATATGACAGGATTCGTAAGTGACATCCTCGGCAATCAGATACTGATCACGGGAGCGGTGTGCTGGCTGGTTGCACAGATCATCAAGACACTGATCTACCTGATAGTTAACAGAGAGTTCAAACCGGAACGTCTGGTGGGAGATGGCGGTATGCCGAGTTGTCATTCGGCTTGCGTATCCGGTATCGCGACCGCAGTGGCTTTGACACAGGGGGTGAAGAGCCCTCTGTTTGCGATTGCGTTCTTTTTCGCTATAATAGTTATGCATGACGCGATGGGCGTCAGACAGGAGACCGGTAAGCAGGCACGCGTCATCAATGATCTTGTTGAAGAGATCCGGGAACGCGGGATCACGATCATGTCCATGTCTCCCGAGGAAAGGCTCAAGGAGTTTGTCGGACACACCGGGACTCAGGTATGTGTCGGCTCAGTGATCGGAATCGCAGCCGCGCTGATCCAGCATTTTGTTTTTTATGTATAAACATACTTTGAAGGAGAATTATAGATGAGAAATGTAGCACTGATCACAGGTATTACCGGACAGGACGGATCATATCTGGCTGAGCTTCTGCTTGAGAAAGGCTATGAGGTACACGGTCTGGTCAGAAGACATTCGATAAGCAACACCGCCAGGATCGATCATATCATCGGATCCGAATACAATAATGTGAAGTTCTTTTTGCACTACTGTGACACCACCGATTCCAGCAATCTGATGAGACTGGTTGCCGAGATCAAACCGACAGAAGTATATAACCTCGCCGCACAGTCACATGTAGGCATATCTTTTGAGGTTCCGGAATATACGGCGGAAGCGACCGGTGTAAGCACCCTGAAGCTTCTTGAAGCTCTACGCGTAAACGGTGGCACCTGCAGATATTATCAGGCATCCACTTCGGAGCTTTTCGGCGGACTTCCCGAGACCGCGCCTCAGAGCGAGAAGACTCCTTTCCATCCGATGAGCCCTTATGGTGTGGCCAAGTTGTATTCATACTGGATCACGGTGAACTACAGGGAGTCATATAATATGTTCGCCTGCAACGGTATCCTCTTTAATCACGAATCTCCGAGACGCGGAGAGAATTTCGTTACACGTAAGATCACTCTTGCCATAGCGAATATCATTGCAGGCAATCAGGAGAAACTGTCTCTCGGAAACATGAACGCCAAGAGAGACTGGGGCTTCGCAGGCGATTACGTAGAAGGCATGTGGCGAATCCTACAGAATGATGTCCCGAAGGATTACGTGCTGGCGACCAACGAGACACATACTGTACGACAGTTTGTGGAAGCTGCGTTCGGGGAGCTCGGCATTTCCATCCGATGGGAGGGTGAAGGCGTAAACGAGAAGGGCTACGATGCAGCCGATGGCAGACTGCTCGTGGATGTCAATCCTGAGTTCTACAGACCTGCGGAGGTTGAGTTCCTCTGGGGTGATTCTTCTTTAGCTGAGAAAGAGCTGGGCTGGAAGCGCAAGACCGATTTCGCCGGTCTGGTCAAGATGATGATGAACGCCGATATGCAGGCGATCGCCGGAATGACATGTGAGGAGTATAAGAAGAGCGGAAAGTGATCTCGGTACTTATCATATGGCTATATATGATACTGACAATGGGCACGGCAGGTCTGCTGATCGCGTGCCTGTTTGATCGTCTGATCGGATACAAAGTACGTGACATCGTGGCCGTTTTGCTCATTGGTCTGGTCGCTGTCACGATATATGCCGAGGTATGGAGCCTGTTCTCCGGGACCGGTATCCTCGCCAATGTATGTATGTGCATATGCCTGCTTTTGATGACGGTTTATTACCGCTCTCAGGTATGTGCACTTCTTCGTGATCTGATATCCGGATGGAAGGACTCCGGTGCTGTTATCCCCGTATTCATCGTATTGTTTTTCGTGATGTCCTACGGAGCTTCTCACGGCCTGATGCATTATGATACCGGCCTGTATCATGCTCAGGCAATACGCTGGATCGAAGAGTACGGCTGCGTTCCCGGCCTGGCTAATCTTCATACCCGTCTCGGGTACAATTCCTCTGCTTTTGTGCTTAACGCATTATACAGTTTTGCGTTTACCGGTCAGTCTTATCATGTGACCGGAGCTTTCTGTGCTCTGCTACTGGCCTGGGAGTGTGCTTACATACCGATGCGTGAACACCGGCTGTCTCTGGATGCGTCCGGCCTGTCGCGAATCATGGGGATATATTATCTGCTGATGATCTTTGATGAGATTGTTTCACCTGCATCCGATTATTACATGGTATGTCTTGGTTTCATTTTGATCATACGCTGGCTGGATAGCGGATCCGATGTTCCCCGCATGAGCATGCTGGCTGTTCTGACTGCATTTATTCTGACGATCAAGCTGTCAGGTGCCGTATTTGTTCTGCTGGCTGTTATGCCCGGATATCTGCTTCTGAAGGATCATCGTGATCGAGAGTTTGGATACTGTCTGACGGCCGGATCCATTGCAGTCATTCCCTATCTGGCGAGGAATGTCATACTGTCGGGGTGGCTGCTGTATCCGTCGACCTTCCTCGGATTCTTCAAACCGGAGTGGAGAGTGCCTGTTGATATTGCAACTTATGATTATAAGGAGATACAGGTATACGGCCGGGGTTATTGGGATGTATCGCGATACGGTGAATCGATCCTTAAATGGTTTCCCACATGGTTCGGAGAACAGTCTGCGACCGATCGTATCTTAATCGGTGCCGCGGTGGTCGGAGTGGTATATTTTGTGATAAAATGTTTATATTATGTGTGTCGTGCCGGACGTAAAAGAGACGTACGCGAGATCCCGGCAGAGCTGTTTATTGAAGCAGTGATCTGTATCGGATTTCTGTTCTGGTTATTGACTTCCCCGCTGATGAGATACGGGTGCCTGTATGTATATCTGTGCAATGCGGTTCTGTGGGGAGATGTTTTGAGCAGAGCACATATCGAGGCCAACTCGATCAGATTCGTCATATACTCCGGACTCGTGATCCTGTGTGTATATAAGGGGATCATGTTTGCGGCTGAGACAGCCAGGGCATACAGAGATGATACATGGATCAGACAGCAGGACTATGACCGGTTTGAGGTTCACTCCTATGAACTGACCGGGGAAGGACCTCATCTGACCTTGTATGCACCCGATGACGGTGACCGGACGGGTTATGAGCCTTTTCCTTCATCACCGTGGGATAAGACCGGAGAGATAACCTTGCGGGGAGATGACGTCAGAGACGGTTTCTTACCCTTATCAAATAAATAAACAGCGGAGGCGGATATGATCGATCATAATGACAAAATATATGTGGCAGGCCACAGGGGCCTGGTAGGCTCGGCAATAGTCAGGAGCCTGGAAAGACAGGGATATACCAACATAACAGGTCGTACCCACAGAGAGCTTGATCTGACAGATCAGGCAGCGGTACGGGCATTTTTTGATGCAGAGAATCCGGATGTGGTAATACTGGCGGCAGCGAAGGTAGGCGGGATCAATGCAAATAATACCCAGCCTGCGATGTTTGCATACGAGAATATGCAGATCCAGTGCAATGTGATCAATGAGAGTCACAAGCACAACGTAAAGAAACTGTTGTTCCTGGGCAGTACATGCATATATCCGAGAATGGCACCTCAGCCGATCCCCGAGGATGCACTTCTGACGGGGCCGCTGGAGGAGACCAACGAAGCATACGCCATCGCGAAGATATCCGGTCTCGAGATGTGTAAGTTCTATAAACGTCAGTACGGTGATAACTATATCAGCTGTATGCCGACGAACCTGTACGGGCCGTATGATAATTATGATCTCAGCGGATCGCATGTACTTCCCGCCATGATCCGTAAATTCCATGAAGCACGTGTGAATAATGCGCCTACGGTTGAACTGTGGGGAACCGGTACACCGCTTCGTGAGTTCCTCTATGTGGATGATATGGCTGATGCATGCGTGTTCCTGCTTGAGAACTATGAAGGCGAGCAGCATGTGAATATCGGTACCGGAAAGGAAGTTACGATCGCTCAGCTTGCGGATATAGTTAAGAATACTGTGGGCTATGAGGGTGAGATCGTATGGAATAAAGATATGCCTGACGGCACTCCGAGAAAGCTTACGGACGTGAGCAAGCTTCACGGACTCGGCTGGACTCACAAGATTGAACTTGAGGAGGGAGTCCGTCTGGCGTACGAGTGGTTTAAGGACAACGTCGATCAGGCCAGAATGTAGAAGCGGCTCTGTGACAGAACTGTGGATGGGGTGATGTATGCGTACTCTCAGTGTGATCGTTCCGTGCTATAACGAAGAGGATAATATCAGACTGTTCTATAACGAATTGATGAAGAACGCAGACTTCTTTGAAGAGAAGGAACTGGTTCCCGAGATCATATATATTGATGACGGATCAAAGGATTCCACGGCAGCCGAAGTGAGGGCATTGGCCGGCGAAGATTCTCATGTTCATCTCATTTCCTTTTCCAGGAATTTCGGAAAAGAAGCCGGACTCTATGCGGGGCTTAAGAAGTCTACTGGCGAATTTATAGTCACGATGGATGTTGATCTGCAGGATCCTCCGTCGCTTCTTCCCGAAATGTTAGGATATATCGAAGAAGGATACGATTCGGTCGCCACACGCCGCGTATCGCGGAAGGGAGAGCCGCCGATACGGTCCTTTTTTGCCCGTAAGTTCTACAAGCTGATCAATCGCATGTCGAAGACCGAGATCGTGGACGGGGCCAGGGATTACCGGCTGATGACCAGACAGTTCGTGGATGCGATACTGTCCATGCCCGAGTACAACAGGTTCACGAAGGGCATATTCAGCTGGGTAGGATTCGAGACGAAGTGGATCGAATTTGAAAATGTTGAGAGAGCCAAGGGTGAGACCAAATGGTCGTTCTGGAAGCTTTTCTTATATGCGATAGACGGTATCGTGGCGTTTACGACAGCCCCTCTTGCCATTGCATCTTTTATGGGAGTTCTGTTCTGTGTACTTGCTTTTGTACTGATCATAGTTACGATCATACGCAAGCTGGTATTCGGTGATCCGACATCGGGATGGCCGTCGCTCGTGTGCATCATATCCCTGGTCAGCGGCGTGCAGCTGTTCTGTCTCGGTATCATCGGACAGTATATGTCGAAGACATATATGGAAGTGAAGAACCGTCCCATCTATCTGATAAAGGAAGAGTTTTGATGGTCAGCATCATAGTACCGGTATTCAGGGCAAAAGAGTATATCGCCCGGACCGTCGAGTGTGTACGGGAGCAGACCTATACCGACTGGGAGCTGATACTGGTTGATGATGCTTCGGATGACGGTACGGCGGATGAGATACGCCGCATCATCGATACACTCGGTGATGAACGCATCCGTCTGATCGAGAGTGAGGAAAACCACGGTGCGGCGCATGCGCGAAATAGCGGGCTTGATCAGGCATATGGCAGGTATATAGCTTTTCTGGATGCGGATGATATATGGCTTCCTCACAGGCTGGAAACCGGGATGAATTATATGAGGGATCACGAATCAGCCGGTTTTGTTTTCAGCGCATATGAATTCGGAGACGAGGCTGCCAACGGCACGGGACGTATAGTGCATGTTCCGCCTTCTATGAATTTCGAGCAGGCGCTTACACGTACGATCATCTTTACCACAACAACTTTATTTGATACGGAGATCATTCCGATCAAACTGATACATATGCCGTATATCAAAAGTGAGGACACGGCTACCTGGTGGCAGATATTGAAGGCCGGTCATATCGCTTACGGCATAGATGAAGTGACTGCCATATACAGACGTCCGGCGCAGTCACTGTCCTCGAACAAGATCGAAGCACTCAGACGCATCTGGAATCTGTACAGACAGGTTGCACATCTGTCGGTCTTAAGAAGCTGCATCTGTTTCACGGGATGGGCGGTCAGAGCCACGTTGCGCAGGCTGTGACCCGGCCGATCTACATGTTGATATATGAAAAAGATCGAATCGCTCAAACGTATAATCATACTTCAGCTGTCTTTGATCAGTATCGTCATAGACACGGCGATCTATGCGCTCTTCTGGCTGGAGAGGTATTATCCCGTGCTGTCAAGGAGAGCAAGGGGACTGAATTATTACTTCAGGGGACATGTTCTCGTCATACTGATCTATTTTGTTCTGATCCTGTTTTTCACAAGTACTTTCGGAGGCCTGAAGGTCGGATATCTGAAGCCCGGTGATATCATATTCAGTCAGCTCTTCGGTATAGCGGCGGTCAATACGATCTCGTATTTTCAGCTTTCGCTTATGGGTAACTGGCTTGTGCCCGTTCGTCCCATGCTGCTGTGCAGCCTCATCGAGATAGTATACAGCGCGCTGTGGACATTGATGTGCAATGCCTTTTATCACAAGGTATTCCCACCCAGGAAGCTGCTGTTTGTCCATGGAAACCGACCGATCGAAGACATACTCTATAAGTTTTCGACCAGACCGGACAAATATCTGATCGAGGATACCATCGATATATCAGCCGGCATAGATGCAGTGAAGAGCGAAGGTATGAGCGGCCGCTTCAATGGTATAGTGCTGTGGGATATCCCCACCTACGACAGGAACAAACTTCTCAAGTATTTCTACAGCGTGAATATGCGTGTCTATATGATGCCGAAGATTCCGGATGTACTTGTCCAGGGCTCGGATTCGATACATCTGTTTGACACTCCGATTATGCTGACCAGAGAGTATGCACTGACTGCCGGACAGAGATTTGCGAAGCGGCTCATGGATATAGTGTGTGCGTTGATACTTGCGATCATTACGTCACCGATCATGCTCATCACGGCGGTATGTATCAAACTGTATGATCGCGGCCCCGTGCTCTACAGCCAGATCAGATGTACCCGTGA
Source organism: Lachnospiraceae bacterium (assembly GCA_017450485.1). Taxonomy (GTDB): domain Bacteria; phylum Bacillota; class Clostridia; order Lachnospirales; family Lachnospiraceae; genus XBB2008. Next base: position 23,117 of record JAFSTN010000003.1, on the reverse strand, counting down.
CAGGCGTGAGTTCAGGATACTTAAGTTCAGGAGTATGTCCGTCGATGCGGAAAAGGACGGAGTAGCCAGACTTGCGACCAAGGGAGATTCGCGCATCACACCCATCGGCAGATTCATCAGGGCCGTGCGTATCGATGAACTCCCTCAGTTGTTCAACATACTGAAGGGTGACATGACATTCATAGGTCCGAGGCCCGAGCGCCCCGAGATCATAGACAAATACATGGAGCAGATGCCGGAGTTCGCTTACCGCATGAGAGTGAAGGCGGGACTTGCCGGATATGCTCAGGTCTATGGCAAATACAACACCTCACCCTATGACAAGCTGAAACTGGATCTGATATACATAGAGAATTATTCATTGTGGATGGATATCAAACTGATGATGCTGACACTCAAGATACTGCTCCGGCCGGAGAGTACGGAGGGCGTTGAAGCAACACAGGTCACGGCCATGAAGGAGCCAGCGAATGAAGACACTGACAGGTAACGAAGAAATGCGCGACAGGTATTGGCGTAAGCCCATGGATATGCGCAAACAGCTGCTTGTTTTGGGCCGGAATATATGGAAACTGATTCCCGGTATCGCGATCGGCGCGGTATTGGGCGCTTTGCTCTGGATCGGAGCCCACAGGATAACCGACGGGGCGATGTACAGTGGATACAGCGAGTTCTATCTGGATTTTGCAATGACCGAGAGCGGTGCCGCATACGATTACTATAACGGTTATACCTGGAACGATCTGATGACCACGGATAAGATCGCGTCACATACGCTGGAGAATCTGAACGAAGGATCCGATATCGCAGAGCTGGAGCGTGTGACTACGGCAGAGATCCTCTCCGATATCAGAGTGCTCAGAGTATCTTTCACAGACAGTGACGAGCGGAAGTGTGCGGATATACAGACTGCTACCGAGCAGGCTCTTGTCACCTTCGGTAACGAAGCGAAAGAGTTTACGCAGATCTCATTGATCAAATCGGTATCCCCCGAAAAAGTGGCAGCCGACGACCGTATAAAGCAGGCAATACTGCTGGGGGCTATCCTGGGCCTGCTGATCACACTTGGCATTATGGATTACAGATATCTGTTGGATGACCGTATCTATGTACCTTCCGATATATCCGATCTGGGCATACCGCTGCTCGGTATAAGCACATCGGACCATGATGAAAAACTTGAGAGCAGGCTTAATGCGATACCGGATACAACTGCCGCGACAGATGATGACACGGTATATATAGACGCATCGGAATATCAGAGCATGGATGGCGAACTGCCGTCGATATCCGATTCGTCATGCCTCATCATCAGGATCCCGTACGGCCGTGTGACACGCAGTGCTCTGGCACTTATGACCGACAGAGCGGAGGGAGCCGGTGCTCATATCCTCGGTGCCGAGATCACCGATGCCGACAGCAGATTCTACAGAGCATATTATTCTTTTGCCGATCATAAAAAGGACACCGATTCCTGATGAAGATTGTTTCGCTTGTTTCCGCTGTAGATCAAAACATCAGACAGATGATCGAGGGCATGCATCCGGAAACGGATGCGGTCGTAGTCAATCAATGTGACACTGAGGGTGATACGACCTTCAGTGTTTGTGGTATTACGGTCAGGCAGATCGATATGCGGGAGCGGGGAGTGGGACTCAGCCGGAATACATGTATCGATCATGCGCCCGATTGTGACGTGATCCTTTTTACCGACGAAGACATCGTTTACGACGGGGGTTATGCCGGGCTTATTGAGAAGGAGTATGAAGCACATCCCGAAGCGGATGCGATACTGTTTAATGTGCGTGTATGTGATGCGCGTCGTACATACTGGAATGAAGACTACGCGCGTGTGCGCTTCTATAACTACGGCAGATATCCCGCATACAGCATATCCGTGCGACACGATAAACTGATGAACTCCGGCGTCAGATTTCCGCTGGATTTCGGAGGCGGGGCGAAATACATCAACGGAGAAGATTCGGTCTTCCTTCATGATCTGCTGAAGGCCGGGGTGCGCATATACAGGACGCCGGTCTGCCTGGGTGAAGAAACGGAGAGAGAGTCCACCTGGTTTAAGGGATATGATGAGAGATTCTTCGTCAGCCGCGGAGCATTGTATGTGAGATTATACGGAGCGAATGCGGGGCTGCGCGCGATACTCTTTCTGGCCCGTCATAAATATATGTATGAAGAAATGGGGTTTTCCACAGCATATAAACTGATGAAGCGTGGCATGAGAGAAATGCGGGGACGCGGATAAGCACCCGCAGATTCCGGGAGATGACACAGTGATACTGTACATATGTGTGACAGTCATAACTATCATATTGGCTTATATGTGCCGCAGTGTGGATGAGTATGCTGCGCCTTATGAGAGGAGTGTGTGTCTGCGTCTGTACGGGGGCTCTTATAGCAGGGCGGTGCTCTTTCAGAGGTTGTGCCTGCTGACTGTTTTCGTGATCCTTTTTGCGGTATCGGCAAGCAGGATCAACGTGGGCAATGACTACGGTACCTATGTGGAGTTCATGCACAGACTCTACACCGATAAGTATATTGCCGATGCGGGCGTACCCACCGAGTGGGGGTTCAATCTGCTGGCACGTTTTATATACCGGATATCCGGCGGTGAGAACTTTCTGCTGGTATTCGCGATCTATGCGTTCGTGACCGTTGCGTTCTTTATCACGGCGATCCGTGAGCAGAGCGTTGACTTCGGACTGAGCTTCCTGCTCTTCATGACCTTCGGATATTACTTCCAGAGTTTTTCCACGGTCAGATATTATATGGCACTGGCGATCGCGCTCTATTGCATGAGACTCGTAAACGAGCGCAAGTGGCTCAGCTTCACGGTTCTGGTATTGATAGGCAGCGGCTTCCACAAATCGTTGCTCGTGATCCTGCCGCTGTATTTTCTTGCAACTCTTGTATGGAAAAAATGGATGATCGCGCTGGGTGCTGTTGCATGCATCTCATGCTTTTTCCTGAAGGATATATACCTGAAGGTTCTGGTGATCCTCTATCCCAGTTACGAGGGGACGGAGTATCTGGCGGGCAGCGGATTCAGCTGGATCAACATCATCAGGTGCGTGGCGGTGCTCGCACTTTCTGTATATGTTTACCGTGAGGTCGTGAAGGACAGCCGGGTCGGACTGTTTTTCTTCAACCTGAACATAGGAGCACTGGCACTGTACATCTTCGGGTCGTTCCTGCCGATCGTCAGCCGCATAGGATATTACCTGACGGTCAGTCATATATTGTTCGTGCCGATGATGATACATGCCATACCGGACAAAAAAGTGCGCAGGGTGATTTATGCCGCGCTCGTAGCCGTAAGCATCCTGTACTTCGCAGTTTACCTACGCAAAGCATACGACGACGGAGTGCTCGTCCTCCCCTATAGGACATTTTTCTTCCATGAGATGGTCGATACATTGTCGGATGTGATGTAGTGGGAGCTGCACAGCCCAACTCAGGAGGTTATAACTATGAAAGAACAATACATCTTAGCTTTGGATCAGGGTACAACAAGCTCGCGTGCCATCCTCTTTGATAAGGCCGGCCGGATCATATCCCTGGCACAGAAGGAGTTCACCCAGCTATACCCTGAGGCGGGATGGGTGGAACATAATCCACGTGAGATCTGGTCATCGCAGCTCGCCGTAGCTACGGAGGCGATGGCGAATATCGGAGCGTCCCCCGAGGACATATCGGGTATCGGCATCACGAACCAGCGCGAGACTACTATCGTGTGGGACAGAGCAACAGGCGAGCCGATCTACAATGCGATAGTATGGCAGTGCCGCAGAACGTCGGACATGATCGACAGGATCGTGGCCGAAGGCAAGTCCGATATGATACGCAGCAAAACGGGTCTGGTTCCCGATGCGTATTTCTCGGGAAGCAAGATCGGATGGATACTCGATCATGTAGAAGGCGCGAGGGAGAGAGCACGCAAGGGCGAGCTCTGCTTCGGTACCGTGGATACCTGGCTGATCTGGAATCTGACAGGAGGCACGGTGCATGCGACCGATTATACGAATGCATCCCGTACGATGCTTTTTGACATACATACACTGGAGTGGAGTGATGAGCTTCTGGCGCTGTTTGATATCCCGAGGGAGATGCTTCCCGAGGTGCATCCGTCAAGCTATATGTTCGGTGAGACGCATAACAATGTGTTGGGCGGCAGGATACCGATCACGGGTGTTGCAGGTGACCAGCAGGCCGCACTTTTCGGCCAGTGCTGCTTCAATAAGGGCGAAGCCAAGAATACATACGGCACAGGCTGTTTTTTGCTGATGAATACAGGCAGGGAACCCATAGAGAGCCGGAACGGACTGCTCACGACCATAGCTGCCAGCACTTCGGATGAAGTCGAGTATGCTCTGGAGGGCAGCGTGTTCGTGGCCGGTGCATCCATACAGTGGCTCAGGGACAGCATGCGCATGATCAAGTCCGCTGCTCAGTCCGAGGAGTATGCGGATGAGGTTTTTGATACCAACGGAGTGTATATCGTCCCGGCTTTTACCGGACTGGGTGCGCCGTACTGGAATCAGTATGCGCGAGGAACCGTGGTCGGTATCACACGCGGTTGTAAGAAGGAGCATTTCATCAGAGCTACACTTGAGTCCATCGCATATCAGGCAGAAGAAGTGCTTCGGGCGATGGAGGAGGATGCCGGAGTGTCGCTTCCGGAGCTGAAGGTCGACGGAGGTGCGAGTGCAAATAATTTCCTGATGAAGTTCCAGGCGGACCTGATAGGCAGAGTGGTCAGGAGACCGAAGTGTATCGAGACGACTGCGCTCGGCGCGGCTTATCTGGCAGGACTTAAGACGGGATACTGGATCGACAGATCCGATATAGTGGATAACTGGGCACAGGGGCGAGCGTTTGAGCCAACTATGGATGACGAGACCAGGAAGAAGTTGCTCAAAGGATGGAAGCGCGCGGTGAAGGCAGCGCTTGCATGGGCGGAGGAAGATTGATATGGTTTCACAGGATTTTAAATCGATGCTCAGCGGTAAGAGCGTGATCAGACAGCTGTCAGAATATGCGACCGCAAGGGGGGCAGAGATCGGATATGAGAATGTGTATGATTACAGTCTGGGTAATCCCAGCGTGCCTGTTCCGAAGGCATTTACCGATGCGATGATCAGACTCCTGACCGAGGAAGATCCGATGAAGCTTCACGGCTACAGCCAGAGTCAGGGTATACCTGCGGTACGTCAGGCTCATGCCGGTTATCTGAACAAGAGATTCGGCATGAATTATACTGCGGAGCATCTGTTTATGACCACGGGCGCAGCGGGCGCGATCGCGCATGCGGTCAGAGCCGTGACGAAGCCGGGGGATGAGGTCATCACTTTTGCACCCTTTTTCCCTGAATATATGCAGTATGTAAATCGTACGGGAGCAGAGCTGGTTATTGTGCCTGCAGACACGAAGACCTTCCAGATAGATATGGATGCGCTTCGCGATGCATTCACGGAGAAGACTGCTGCCGTGCTGATCAACACACCGAACAATCCGTCCGGTGCGATGTATACCGGTGAGACGCTGACGGCTCTCGCTGCATTGATGAGCGAGATGCAGGAGAAGTACGCTCATGAGATATTCCTGATCTCCGATGAACCTTATCGCGAGATCGTGTTTGACGGAAAGATCGCACCGTATCCCGCTCACTTTTATGATAATACCCTTACATGCTATTCGTACTCGAAGTCATTGTCCATCCCCGGGGAAAGGATCGGCTATGTAGCGGTCAACCCCAAAGCGGTGGATGCGGATATCATCTCCGTTATGTGCGGACAGATATCGAGAGGTTTGGGACACAACTGTCCGCCTTCGATCATACAGCTCGCAGTCAGTGAGGTGCTGGGTGAGACAGCTGATCTGTCAGTATATGAGACGAACATGAATATCCTGTATGACGAACTCGTTTCACTCGGCTTCGAAGTAACGAGACCGGGAGGCACATTCTATATCATGCCCCGTGCTCTCGGCGGGGACTCACTTGAGTTCTGCAATAAGGCGAAGGAGTACGACCTCATTCTCGTACCCGCTGACAGCTTCGGCGCACCGGGATTCTTCAGGATGGCATATTGCATAGATACGGATAAGGTTGAGAGATCGCTCGATGCACTTCGCAGATTCGTCAGAGACAAATACTGACAAGGGGACTTCTTAACGGAGGAAAGTATGGCTGATATTATCAAATCGATTTTATACGGTATCGTAGAGGGTATCACAGAGTGGTTACCTATCAGTTCGACGGGACATATGATCCTGCTGAATGAATTTGTGCGGATGGAACAATCGGAGGAATTCTTCTCGATGTTCCTGGTTGTGATACAGCTCGGGGCGATACTTGCCGTCGTGATCCTTTTTTGGAATAAGCTGTGGCCTTTTGCATCCGCCGCTCATAACACGGATCCGATAAAAACAAACGGTCCGCTGTCGATCTTCGTGAAGGCTCGTTGGATCATGTGGGCGAAGATCCTCATAGCATGTGTGCCCGCAGCAGTCATCGGGGTATTGTTTGATGATGAACTTGATGCGCTTTTTTATAATCCTACATGTGTGGCGATCGCGTTGATCGTTGTCGGTATCGCTTTTATAGTGATCGAATCGCTTCAGCTGAAAAATGCCGGCATATGTACATCGATAGATGACATCACCTACAGGCAGGCACTGATCATCGGATGCTGGCAGCTGATCGCGGCGATATTTCCCGGAACATCGAGATCCGGAGCTACCATCATAGGAGCGCTGCTGATCGGTATCGGCAGAGGTGCCGCAGCTGAGTTTACTTTCCTGCTGGCAGTCCCCGTGATGCTTGGAGCGAGCCTTTTGAAGATCGTGAAATTCGGGTTTGATTTCACGGCCATGGAAGCGGCTGTTCTGGGATGCGGCATGGTGACCGCATTTGTCGTGAGCATATTTGTAATCAGATTTTTACTTGGATATATACGCAAACACAACTTCAAAGTTTTCGGTTATTACAGGATCGTTTTGGGACTTGCGGTGTTCGGTTATTTTACTTTTAATAGGTAAAAGCGTAAAAAGATTTTAGGCAAAACTAACAATTTCTTCCCACTGAATTGTTAAAATTTGTTGGATAATTTATTTGACATCCTTTTTATAGGCTTATAAACTGAAATTATACGTATCGGGGATACGATGTGAGGAGTATGGGTGACCACGTTTTGTGGCTACTCGAAAGCGTTTAATTACGAAAGGAGCCACACGATGGCAGAAGACATTAAGAAACCTGTAGCAACACTGAAGACAGATGTTAAAGCAGCAGTAACTGATGCTAAGGCAGCAGCTCCCGCAGCAGCGCCTAAGGCAGAGGTTAAGAAGGAAGCAGCACCTGCAAAGAAAGCACCTGCAAAGAAAGCAGCAGCTAAGAAAGCACCTGCAAAGAAGGCAGCAGCTAAGGCACCTGCAAAGAAGACAGCAGCTAAGCCTGCAGCAAAAGCAGCAGCTAAGCCCGCAGCAAAGAAGCCTGCAAAGAAGGCAGCAGCTAAGAAGACCGTTCTTAAGACCAGCGCAGTATTCTCACTTGATGAGGGCAAGAATGTAACAGCTGAAGCACTTATGAAGCAGTATCTTAAGACTGCTAAGGATCGTTGCAAATACGATCTTGGCCTTAAGGCTTCCGAGATCAAGAGCATTGATATATATGTAAATGTAGCAGAGCAGAAGGTTTACAGCGTAGTTAACGGAGAGATCAACGATTCCTTCGATATGTATTTCAACTTCTGATCCGACCTGCATCAACAGACAGATTATCGGGACCATCCTTTACGGATGGTCCTTTTTTATGATACCGAGGACATATATCTCTTTCGGAACAGCATCGGCTTATCTGTTCAGAAACCGAATCGGTTTATCGTTTTTTTAGAATTCCGAAAGACTTTTTCGGTTGACATCCCACAGGCTTAGTGATAACTTAATGTTAGCACTCGGGAGGATTGAGTGCTAACAAGCATCGATTCCGTATGAGGTACCGGGATGCACGATCTGAGCGAGAGAAAATATAAGATACTCGAGGCTATTATCCGGAACTACCTGGAGACAGGAGAACCGGTAGGCTCCAGAACCATTTCGAAGTATACCGACTTAAACCTGAGTTCGGCTACGATACGTAACGAGATGGCGGATCTGGAGGAGCTGGGCTACATCCTTCAGCCCCACACCTCGGCAGGCCGTATTCCTTCCGATAAGGGATACAGGCTCTATGTCGATCAGATGCTGGCGGATAAGGAGAAGGAAGTCGAGGAGCTCAAGGAGATGCTTCTCGAGAAGTCGGATCAGATGGACAGACTTCTGGAGCAGACCGCGAAAGCGCTTGCGACCACCACCGAGTATACCGCTATGGTATCTGCTCCCAAGGGCTATAACCGGATCAAGTTTCTCCAGTTATCCAGGGTGGATGCCGATCATCTGCTGGTGGTAGTCGTATCCGAAGGCAATATGATCAAGAACACGATCATCGATCTGGACAATGAGTTGAGCGATGAGAACATCCTGAAGCTGAATATCCTGCTCAACACTCATCTGAACGGTCTTGCCATGGAAGATATCAACCTGGCGATGATCACTGCAATGAAGCAGCAGGCGGGAATACACTCCGATATCATCGGCGAGGTGATCGATGCGGTCGCAGCGGCGATCAAGAACGATGAGGAGCTGAAGATCTATACCAGCGGTACTCACAACATATTCAAGTATCCCGAACTCAGCGACAATACCAAGGCGAGTGAGATCATCACCTCACTCGAAGAGAAGACGGTTCTCAGGGAGATCGTTACAGAGACGCTCTCCGGCGACAAATCGGACTCGGGCATACAGGTATATATCGGTGAGGAGACTCCTGTGGAAGGTATGGAGGACTGCAGTGTCGTGGCAGCCACATACGAGCTGGAGGAAGGCGTGAAGGGAACGATAGGTATCATAGGTCCCAAGCGTATGGATTATGATAAGGTCATCGGCACGGTCAAGTCGATGCTGCATCAGCTGGATGATGTGTATCACAAGCGCAACTAGACCGTGAGATGTACTGATACTTAAGAGAGGTTAAGACATGGCTAAAGAGAATCAGGACGAAGAAAAGAAGCTAAACGAACCCGAAGCCGGACAGCCGGAAGAAAAAGCAGGTTCGGAGCAGGCAGCAGAACCGTCTGAAGCAGATGCAGATCAGGCACAGGCCGACGGAGCCGATGCGGAACCTGCGGAGGCAGAGCCGGATAAGTCTGAGACGGCGGGCAAGTCAGATAAGAAAAAGAAAAAGGGTGACAGGAAAGCCGAAGCACTTCAGACCAGGATCGAAGAACTTGAGGATCGTGTAAAACGTCAGATGGCCGAGTTCGATAATTTCCGCAAGCGTACCGACAAGGAAAAGAATGCGATGTTTGAGACCGGTGCCCGCAGTGTTATCGAAAAGATACTTCCGGTCGTCGACAACTTCGAAAGAGGGCTTGCAAGTGTCCCTGAGGACGAGGGCGCCAAAGCTTTTGTAGACGGCATGAACATGATCTACAAGCAGCTCATAGACGAGCTCGATAAGATGGAGGTTAAACCCATCGAAGCAGTAGGATGCGAGTTCGATCCCGAGCTCCACAATGCGGTGATGCAGGTCGAATCCGATGAGTATGAGTCAGGCATCGTAGCGCAGGAGCTGCAAAAGGGTTATACATACAGAGGCACAGTAGTAAGACACAGCATGGTAGCTGTGGTTCAATGAGGAGGAAAATAAAATGAGCAAGATCATAGGTATTGACTTAGGTACAACCAACAGCTGCGTAGCAGTTATGGAGGGCGGACAGCCCACAGTTATAGCAAATGCGGAAGGCGCAAGAACAACACCTTCGGTTGTAGCATTTACCAAGACAGGCGAGCGTCTCGTAGGTGAGCCCGCTAAGCGTCAGGCAGTTACCAATGCCGATAAGACCATCTCTTCTATCAAGAGAGATATGGGTACAGACAGAGGCCGTACGATAGATGATAAGAAGTATTCACCTCAGCAGATATCCGCAATGATCCTGCAGAAGCTGAAAGCCGATGCGGAGAACTATCTGGGTGAGAAAGTTACCGAAGCGGTCATCACCGTACCTGCATACTTCAATGATGCACAGCGTCAGGCAACCAAAGACGCCGGCAAGATCGCAGGCCTCGAAGTAAAGCGTATCATCAACGAGCCTACTGCCGCAGCGCTGGCATACGGTCTTGATAATGAAGGCGAGCAGAGGATCATGGTATATGACCTCGGTGGTGGTACATTTGATGTATCCATCATTGAGATCGGTGATGGTGTCATCGAAGTGCTGGCTACCAACGGTGATACTCATCTGGGTGGTGATGACTTCGACCAGAAGATCATCGACTGGATGCTGGCTGAATTCAAGGCTCAGGAAGGTGTTGATCTGTCAAACGACAAGATGGCACTCCAGAGACTTAAGGAAGCAGCCGAGAAAGCGAAGAAAGAGCTTTCAAGTGCAACTACAACCAATATCAATCTTCCTTTCATCACTGCAACTGCAGAGGGACCGAAGCACTTCGATATGAATCTGACCAGAGCTAAGTTCGATGAGCTGACTCATGATCTGGTTGAGAAGACAGCAATCCCCGTACAGAATGCCATGAAGGATGCCGGTCTTACCAATGCGGATCTGACCAAAGTACTCCTGGTCGGCGGTTCCACCAGAATCCCTGCTGTACAGGAGAAGGTTAAGCAGCTGACCGGCAAGGAGCCCAACAAGAGCCTGAACCCCGACGAGTGTGTGGCACTGGGTGCTTCCATCCAGGGCGGTAAGCTGGCAGGCGATGCCGGTGCAGGTGAGATCCTTCTGCTGGATGTAACTCCTCTGTCATTGTCCATAGAGACAATGGGTGGTGTTGCTACCAGACTGATCGAGCGTAACACGACCATACCTACCAAGAAGAGCCAGATATTCTCTACCGCAGCCGATAATCAGACTGCAGTTGATATAAACGTACTTCAGGGTGAGAGACAGTTCGCAAGAGACAACAAGTCACTCGGACAGTTCAGACTGGACGGCATACCTCCGGCAATGCGCGGTGTACCTCAGATCGAGGTTACATTTGATATCGATGCCAACGGTATCGTGAACGTATCCGCGAAGGATCTCGGTACCGGCAAGGAGCAGCACATAACCATCACGGCAAGCTCCAACATGTCCGATGAAGACATCGATAAGGCAGTTAAGGAAGCAGCTGAGTATGAGGCTCAGGATAAGAAGCGTAAGGAAGCTATAGATCTGCGCAATGATGCAGACTCCTTCGTATTCCAGACCGAGAAGGCTCTTGGTGAAGTCGGAGACAAGATCTCCGCTGATGAGAAGGCAAGTGTAGAAGCGGATCTGGCAAAAGTGAAAGAGATCCTCGAAGCTACCAAGGATCAGGAAATGAACGATTCCCAGATCGACGAGCTGAAGGCTGCCAAGGAGAAACTGGAGACAGGTGCACAGGCACTCTTCACCAAGATGTATGAGAACATGCAGCAGCAGGCAGGCGGAGCTCAGGGCGCAGGTCCCGACATGAGCGGATTCGCCGGCGGAGCAGGCCCCGATATGGGTGCCGGAGCTGCAGGTGCCTCATCCGACGACACCCCTGATGATGTAGTGGATGGGGACTTTAGAGAGGTTTGATCCTAAATGGCTGACAAGAGAGACTACTACGAGGTTCTCGGAGTAGACAAGAACGCTGACGAAGCGACACTAAAAAAAGCATACAGAACCTTAGCCAAACAGTGTCACCCGGATACCCATCCGGGCGACGCTGACGCTGAGGCTAAATTCAAGGAGCTGTCGGAAGCATATGCCGTACTCAGTGATCCCGAGAAGCGCAGACAGTATGATCAGTTCGGGCATGCGGCATTTGACGGATCGGCCGGAGGTGCCGGATTTGACTTCAACGGTATGGACTTCACCGATATCTTCAGTGATATATTCGGTGATTTCTTCGGCGGAGGACGCAGGAGTTCCGCACGCGGAAACGCTCCGATGAAGGGCGCAAATATCCGTACCAGTGTACGTATAACCTTCGAGGAGGCCGTGTTCGGATGTGAAAAAGAACTCGATCTCACACTCAAGGATTCCTGCCCGACATGTCACGGAACCGGAGCCAAGCCCGGTACGAATCCCGAGACATGTACCAAGTGCGGTGGCAAGGGTCAGGTGGTATTCACTTCACAGTCATTCTTCGGAACGGTACGTAACGTCCAGTCATGTCCCGACTGCGGAGGTACCGGTAAAGTGATCAAGGAGAAATGCCCCGACTGCCGAGGCACGGGTTACATATCATCCCGCAAGAAGATCCAGGTGAGCATCCCCGCAGGCATAGATGACGGACAGTGCGTACGCATCCGCGAGAAAGGTGAGCCGGGTGTGAACGGAGGTCCCAGAGGCGATCTGCTTGTGGAAGTAGTGGTATCCAGACACGCATTCCTGCAGAGGCAGGATACAAATCTTTTCTCCACGGTACCGATCTCGTATGCCATAGCAGCGCTCGGCGGAGAGGTCATCATCGATACGGTAGATGGCAGAGTGGCTTATGATGTTAAGCCCGGTACACAGACCGACACGAGGGTAAGACTCAAGGGCAAGGGAGTACCAAGTCTGAGAAATAAGGATGTACGAGGCGATCACTATGTGACGCTCGTGGTCCAGACTCCCGAGAAACTCAGTCGCGAGGCCAAGGATCTGCTCAAGAAATTCGATGAGCTGACCGGAGACTCACTGGGGGCCGCGGCCCGTGCAACCGGGGACGGCGGAGATCCCAGGAAGAAGCGCTCACGCAAGTAGTATTTATGGTATAATAACCCGGCCGGGACATATACATTCACCGCAGGCACGCTTTCGCTGCTATCACTTCGTCACGTTACTAGGCTCGTGAAATACCTCGCCAAGTAACGACGAGCTCTAAGCACCTGCTTGTGAATATATATGTCCCAGCCGGGATTTTTGTATGTATAAAGGTGCAAATACATGAAATGGATGAGCATTAGAATAAAGACGACGACGGAAGCGGAGGACCTCATCATCGGTTCACTGTACCTGCGCGGGCTCGAAGGGGCACAGATCGAAGATCACATCCCTCTGACACCGCTGGAGAAGGAGCAGATGTTCGTGGACATTCTGCCTGAGACACAGGCGGATGACGGGACAGCTTATCTTACCTTCTATGTAGAGATGGAGCCCGACGGCAGAGTCCTGCTTAGTGGCGAGCCGTATACCTCCGATGAAGTCCGTGCGATGATCGAAGAGGAACTTGATGAGCTGTCATGCTTTGATATGGATCTCGGCTATCTGACGATCTCCATAGATGAGACCGAGGATATAGACTGGATCAACAACTGGAAGAAGTATTTCCACCAGTTCACGATAGATGATCTCCTTGTTATTCCGTCATGGGAAAGCGTGGCACCTGAGGATGCCGAAAAGAAGATCCTGCATATAGATCCGGGTACGGCATTCGGGACCGGTATGCATGAGACCACCCAGCTGTGCATACGTGAAATGAAGAAGCATATCACACCCGACACGAGACTCCTTGATATAGGTACGGGCAGCGGCATACTCGGCATCATTGCATTGATGTATGGTGCAGGATCGGTGCGTGCTACGGATCTTGATCCGTGTGCTGTTCCCGCTGTTGATGACAACCTGACCAACAACCATATCGATAAGTCTCTTTTTGAACTGAAGATAGGGAATATCATAGATGACCGTGAAGTGCAGGACTGGGCAGGATATGACACTTATGATGTAGTCATGGCGAATATCCTTGCGGATGTACTCGTGCCCCTTATGCCCGCAGCAGTGCGTGCGTGCAGGAGAGGCGGCGTGATCATCACTTCGGGTATCATAGAGGGCAAAGAGGATATGGTGGCCGATGCCATGCGTAAGTGCGGTCTCACCGTGGAGAGTATTGCTTCACAGGGGGAGTGGAGAAGCGTTACAGGCAGGAAAGCCTGAAGTCGGAATGTCCACAGTATTATGAGGATAAACACAGTAGTCAGAGTGATCGCAGCGGTGCTTGCGGTCATTTGGATGGTAAGGATATTTTCATATTCGTCCGCTCCGGCTGAAGTATCGATGCAGACCAGCAGATCCGTCAGCTTCGATATCGTGAGCTCATTTAATGATCTGATGCACCTTGGCTGGGATGAGGATCGCATTCTTGGTGTATCGAGGTCCATTGAGAAAGCCGTGCGCAAGCTTGCTCATATGGCCGAATTTGCCGTGTTGGGACTGCTTGTCGGAACCGCCTGTGATGCGTGGAGATATGTAGACGGGTCGACGGAGGAGGACGCGGCACGCTCCGGATTCCGGCATTATATATATATGTCAGGAAGGGGCGTGATCGCCTTTTTGATATGTCTCGTATATGCATGTTCCGATGAACTTCACCAGACGTTCGTCGACGGACGGAGCGGTGAGGTCAGGGATGTGGTCATAGATGTGAGCGGAGCACTGATTGCTATCGTTCTGACAGCGGTTATCCTGCGGATCGTGATCAGACATTTCGGACACAAGTCCGGCGATGGCCGGGCATTTCGGACATAAGGAGTCTGTGTAGATGGACCAGTTTTTCATAGATGCATCATGTATAAAAGGCGATCGGATCACGATCACGGGTCCCGAAGTCAATCATATGACCAATGTGCTGAGGCTGCGTCGCGGCGAGAAAGTGCAGCTGGTCGAGCAGACATCGGGACTTACTTATATCTGCAGCATAGACGTGGCAGATGCGGAGAGTGTGGTATGCATCATAGATGATGTTCAATCCGAGTCGCGGGAACTGCCCGTGAAGATTACCCTGTATCAGGGATTACCCAAATCCGATAAATTCGAGTTCGTGATACAGAAGGCGGTTGAGATGGGAGCATGCCGCATAGTTCCCGTTGCGATGAAGAGAAGTGTGGTCAAACTTTCCGCGGAGAGAACAGATAAGAAACTCGCCCGCTGGAATGCGATCGCTGCTTCGGCAGCCACACAGAGCAAGCGCGGAATGGTCCCCGAAGTGTCCGCTCCGATGACATACGACGAGGCAGTGCAGGACGCAGCGGGATGCGATGCGATATTGCTTCCCTATGAGCTTGAGACCGGCATGGAGGAGACGCGTCGTATCCTGACTTCATTGAAGGAGTCGCAGGCGGGATCAATAGGTATATTTATCGGTCCGGAAGGCGGCTTTGATGTCTCCGAGGTGGAGCGTGCGGCAGAGGCCGGCGCTCATATCATCACACTCGGTAATCGGATCCTGCGCACAGAGACTGCTCCCGTTGCCATACTTGCATGGCTGACATATATCTTTGAGGAATAGATCTGATGAGTGAGAAAGAAATCTATCTCGATAATTCCGCAACTACCGCGCCTTTTCCTGAAGTTGCGGAAGCCGTAAAACATATCATGGAGGAAAGCTACGGCAATCCCTCCAGCATGCATATGCTTGGTGTAAACGCCGAGCAGAAACTGACTGAAGCAACGGAAATACTGGCGGGCACACTTAAGTGCAAGCCGTCCGAGATATTATATACTTCGGGAGGGACCGAGTCGGATAACATGGCCGTTTTCGGTGTCGCTCATGCGAGACGTCGCGCGGGTAAGCATATCATCACGACAAGGATCGAGCATCCTGCGATCCTCGAGCCCTGTGCCTGCCTGGAAAAGGAAGGCTGCGAGGTTTCATATCTGGGGACCGATGCGAACGGAATCATTGATCTGAATGAACTTGAGTCTCTCATACGTCCCGATACTATACTCGTGTCGATCATGCATACGAATAATGAGATAGGTTCACTTCAGCCGATAGAGGCAGCGGGAGCATTGATCAAAAAGAAAAACCCCGACTGCATTTTTCATGTGGATGCCGTGCAGGGTTATGCAAAAGACACGATCATACCGAAGAAGCTTAATATCGACCTGATGAGTGTGAGCGCCCATAAATTTCACGGTCCCAGAGGTGTGGGATTCCTGTATATCAAGGACAAAACACGCATCGATCCGATCATATACGGTGGCGGTCAGCAGAAGGGTATGCGGTCCGGTACCGAGAATGTTGCCGGTATATACGGAATGGCTCTGGCTGCCCGGAAGTCTTATGCAAATCTGTCGGATGACAGACAGCGTATGTATGAGCTGAAGAAATACTTCACCGACGAACTCATCAGGATCGATGGTGTATCGGTGAACAGTACTGCCGAAGGTGCACCTCATATCATCAGTGCTTCTTTCGAGGGGGTCAGGAGTGAAGTCCTGCTTCATTCACTCGAGGATAAGGGCATATATGTATCGGCGGGAAGCGCCTGTGCATCGAACAGACCTCATGTATCGGCTACATTGACAGCGATCGGGCTGCGTAAGGATCTGCTCGATTCAACGATCCGCTTCAGCATGTCGACATTTACCACTCGTGAAGAAATTGATTATACTCTGTCGATGCTGACGGATCTGCTGCCCACGCTTCGACGTTTCACCCGCCATTGATACGGCCGGATATATTTTTTACCCGTATCGGTTGTTGTAGCTGTTGTTTTATTCTTTGATTTAATGGACGTGAATTATGATAGGAAAACTTCTCAGATTTAGAAACTTCAGTTTGCTATATTTGTGCAGCGCCTTGCTTATTGCTCTGCTGACGGCAGTAGTCGGATTTTCCGTCTCATCGGAAGAAACGGTATACGAAGGTGACGGAAACACAATGGAGTCCGTTGAATACAGTCCCGGAATCTATGCGATCGAGGTGGATTATGTATCCGATTGCTATGGGATGATCCAGGTTATTCCTGAGGGAGAGAGGGATCTGTGGAGTGTTGACCATTCCATTGCCTTTATGCCGGATTATACCAATCATGCTGCATCGTTGTTCCGTGTTGATCAGGATGGAGTCAGCATCTCGGTATCTATTCTCCCCGTACAGGAGGATGCGGCATTTTTCGTGGAAAATGTTGTGATAGTCCGCAGAAGAATGATGTCGGCGACATATAATGCCCTGAAGATCATGTTTGCGGCTCTGATCATATATGGTATTGCGGCTTTTGTTTACGCAGTTCTTGATAAAGAAACAGAGCGGAATAAGAAATTGCTGTTTATGGGCATTATTCTGCTGTGGTTCGTTTCCATGTTCGGATTTATGCAGGGATATCTCCCGGGCGGACAGGATGCGGATTTTCATCTTACCAGAATTGCAGGTATAGCCGACGGAATCAGATCAGGTCATTTCCCGGTGCGTATGTACATGGATTTTGCCAATGATTACGGATATCCGCTGGGAATAATGTATGGAGATTTGTTTTTATATCCGTCCGCGATCCTGCATATGATGGGACTGCCCTTATGGCAATGCTATGTTTTCTATGTGGGTTATATCTCGCTTCTGACAGCGATCATTTCCTGCTATGCATTCAGCAGGATGACGGGCAATATGAACATCGGATTTGCCGGATCTGTCCTGTACACGCTTTCTGCATGGAGGTTGAACGACGTCTATCTGAGAGCCGCGGCAGGGGAGTACGCTGCCATGGCATTCCTTCCGTTGATAGCACTGGGCTTTTTTGAAGTCTTTTCCCGTCATGATACGGACGACAGTGAGTCGGACCGCAGGGCCTTTCTCGTTCTTGTGACCGGCTACTTCGGTGTGATCCAGACACATATGCTCAGCTCTATCATCATCACCGTTTTCCTGGTGGTGATCGGTTTGATCCTGATCAGAAGGGTTCTGTCACCAGCCCGGATCCTTCTTATTCTCAAATCGGCTGCCGTGGCATTTGCGGCGAACCTTGCCTTTATTATTCCCATGGTGGATTATTATTTGTCTCATGATCTGGCGGTCGAGGATCAGACGATCAATATCCAGACACAGGGTGCGTATTGGTCACAGCTTTTTTCCACCACAGGAAATATGCTGCTCGGATCCAAGGCTATCACGGACTCGATAGGTATATACGAAGATATGCCGCTGGGGATGGGGATAGGTCTGCTTTTCGTACTGTTTGGCTGTCTTATGGTTCTGCTTGTTGACAGGGAGTGCAGGTATAAGCTGATATTTGGTATCTGCAGTGCTACGGCTGTTGTTTCGCTCTGGATGTCGACATGCTATTTCCCGTATGATTTCATAGCCAGAAGATTGACTTTTGTCGGGAGGATCATAGGCAGAGTTCAGTTTCCGTGGAGATATCTGGTCGTAACCACACTTTCTCTTACGATCGCGGGCGTCTTTCTCCTTAAGTATCTGTGGGAAAAGAACATACAGTATTACGTCCTGGGCTGTTCATTGCTGTTGGTTATCACAGTGACCATGGCATTCGGATTTGTGTCGGATCGTGTCAGTCAGAACGATATATGCATCACTGCGATGAACTCGGATCATATTGCTTCTCCGATGATTGATAAGGACACGATGTACTGGATACAGGGAATGACCAGAGATGTTCTCGTAGATCGGGATATTTACACTTCCGGAGAGGGCGTCACAGCTGTTATGACCGGGTGTGCCATGCCTTCGTGTGAAATTGCTTTTTCGGGTGCGGGAGGCGGAGACTCATATATAGAGCCCCCCATCCTGGATTACAAGGGTTACCATGCTTATTGTGACGGTGTTGAGCTGACCGTATCCGACGGAGACAACTACAGGATCAGAGTTGAGCTTCCGGATAAAAACGAAGGCGTTGTCAACATAGAATACAGAGAGCCGGTACTTTGGAGGATTGCGGAATTTGTATCGGTTATTGCGTGGGTATTACTTGCTGTATACGGATTCATGGGAGGCAGGAAAAAGAAGATTAGCGAATGAAATTATTAAGAATGGATTAACTCTATTATCACAAGTCTTATACTGTGATAGCATAGTTATGATGTTCTTTATTAATCTGATGAAAGTGTGACTAAAATGATCAAGAAAAAAACAAAACGATTATTAACATGTATGACAGCATCGGTGATGTCGCTGGTTCTGCTTACCGGTTGCCAGTACCGTATTACGGATAAGACCGTGGAGGAAGAAGTGGCCGCTGCCCTCGAGGAAGCTCAGGAAGAGTGGCGCATCGAATCTGAGCGGCTTCAGAAGCAGGCCGTTGAAGAGGCACTGAAGGCCTATGAGGTCGAATCGAATAAAACTGATCCCGAAACGATCGCACAGGTGGTAACTTCAGGGGAGGTAGAACAGCCTGATACTACAGTCATGACAACCGACAGCCTGGATCAGATAGATATACCTGTATCGGAAGCAGACCATCATGGAAACGAAGAGACCGCGGTAGAGGACAGACTTCAGATCGTATTCATGGGCGATTCGATATTCGACTCGGTCAGAGACGAGACAGGTATTGCAGCTCAGGTCGGCCGAAAAATGAACGCCGATATATACAACCTTGCGATAGGAGGATCGGCAGCTGCGATCAAGTATGATAAAGCCTGGCAGCTGGATCTGTGGAGCGAAGTGGATTTTCTGGGTGTTGTATATGCCCTGGAAAACAAGATCGACCGGTCGATATTCAGCCCATATAAATCGGGTGAGATAATGGCAACCCTTGATCCTTATAAGACGGATTATTTCGTCATCCAATATGGAACGAACGACTTCCTGTCCTATTTCCCCATCGGTGGCGATGCTCCTTACTGTTATGTTTTTTCGTCAGCTCTTGAGTTTGGAATCAAAGAACTCCAGACCGCGTATCCCGACGCTGAGATACTTGTATGTACACCATACTATATGCAGTTCTGGAGTGCTGACAGAACAACATTTATCGGTGACTCGCATACGGTGAACAACGGTTTCGGTACACATCAGGATTACATCAACTGGGCAGAAGGTATAGCAAATGATTGCGGTGTTGAGAGCCTGAACATGTATAATCTGTCCGGCGTGGACGGATATACCATCGATAAACTGACAGTGGACGGTATCCATCCGAATGAAGAGCTGAGAGCGAAGTATGCCGATATTCTGGTTGAAAAGATCGAAGAGATGGAAGCTGCTCAGGAGTCGGAGGAAGAACAGGCAACTGAGTGATGACGCACACATTTCTGATCAAATATGCGGAGATCGCATTAAAGGGTAAGAACAGACATCTGTTTGAGGAAGCGCTCGTACAGCAGATCAAATATGCCGTAAGAAAGCTTGAACATGAGTATGCTGTGCGTCGTGCTCAGGGCAGGATATATGTTGATATCGAAGATGATGCTTCGTATGACGATGATGAGGCGATAGATGCGCTTGGACATGTATTCGGCATCGTGGGCATATGTCCGATCATCAGCCTGGAAGATGACGATTTCGAAGGGATATGCAAGGCTGCCGTGGAGCATATGGGAGCAGAGTATCCCGACCGCGCCGGTCTGTCATTCAAGGTAAATGCGAGACGCGCACGCAAGGATTATTTCAAGGATTCGATGGAGATAAATGCCGACGTCGGAGAGGCGATACTTGATGCTTATCCCGAACTCCGGGTGGACGTACATCATCCCGATATCAATCTCTACATAGAGATCCGCGAGACCGTCAGCATATATTCTAAAGTGATCCCCGGTCCCGGCGGTATGCCGGTAGGCACCAGCGGAAAGGGCATGCTTCTGCTGTCGGGCGGCATAGATTCTCCCGTAGCCGGATATATGGTCGCCAAGCGCGGTGTAAAGATCGATGCGGTATATTTCCATGCGCCCCCGTATACATCGGAGAGAGCGAAGCAGAAGGTCGTGGATCTGGCGCGTATCATATCGGCATATACGGGTCCCATATACCTGCATGTGATCAACTTCACGGATATACAGATGTACATCTATGAGAAATGTCCTCACGATGAGCTGACCATCATCATGCGCAGATATATGATGCGCATAGCTCAGACTATCGCGCAGGAGACAGGCAGCATGGGACTGATCACCGGTGAGTCGATAGGGCAGGTCGCATCGCAGACGATGCAGAGCCTTGCATGTACCGATGAGGTATGTGAGATACCTGTCTACAGACCGCTTATCGGATTTGATAAGAATGAGATTGTGGAGATATCACAGAAGATAGGAACTTTCGATACATCCATACTTCCGTTCGAGGATTGCTGCACGATATTCGTTGCGAAGCATCCGGTGACGAAGCCGAGGCTCGATGTGATACAGCGGCATGAGCATAATCTGGATGAAGGGATCGACGAGTTGGTGAAGACCGCGCTTGATACCGATGAAGTGATCGTGGTGAAGTAGATATGATACGGATCGCTGCGCCGCAAAACGCAAATAAAAAAACAGGAGCACCGCTCCTGTTTTCTTTGATTTCGACAACTTATGATCAGATCATGTAGGGTTTTAATGTTTCCAATACGTTGTCTACATTATCCTCTGCATGGATGTTAAGATCTATAGGCTTTGAAAGATCCAGTGAGAAGATACCCATAATAGACTTTGCATCGATAACATATCTGCCTGATACTAAATCAAAATCATAATCAAACTTGGTAATGTCATTAACAAATGACTTAACCTTATCAATCGAATTCAAAGAAATCTGTACTGTTTTCATTAGAAATTACCTCCTTTATAGTGTAAAGCCTATGCTATAATACTAAAGGCTGTAAATCTAAAAGTCAATGAAAAACCCTACAAAAATAACCCTTCCTGAACATGAAAACAGTAGCATTACGCAGTCTCGGGTGTAAGGTCAACGCATACGAGACTGAAGGAATCCAACAAATTTTGCAGCAAAATGGTTATATTATTGTGCCATTTGATGCAAAGGCTGATATATACATCGTAAATACGTGCTCCGTAACGAATATTGCGGATCGCAAAAGCAGGCAGATGCTGCATAAGGCCAAAAGCACGAATCCCGATGCGATCGTGGTGGCCTGCGGATGCTATGTTCAGACGGGTCTGGATACTCTTACGACTGACGATTCGGTCGACATTATCATAGGCAATAACGAAAAGAATAACGTCCTCGAAGTGATCAGATCATACGAAGCGGGGCTTGAGGCGGGGCATGTGGAGAAGCCCATGGTTCGTGTCAGGGATATGTCGGAGAAACAGGCTTATGAGGAGATGCATGTCGGTACGTATTCCGACAGGACACGGGATTTCGTCAAGATCCAGGACGGGTGTGACCGTTTCTGCACCTACTGTGTCATCCCCTATGCGAGGGGACGTGTCAGGAGCAGAACACAGGATGATGTGATAACCGAAGTCACCGGCATGGTCGGCGGCGGGTGTCGTGAGATAGTTCTAACCGGTATTCATGTCAGTTCATACGGAGCTGACAGAGGCGGTTCGGAGCTGCTTCCTCTTCTCCGGAAGCTGCAGGATATCGACGGGCTGGAGCGCATCCGGCTCAGTTCGCTTGAACCGGGCATTATCACACCGGATTTCGTTTCGGGTATCAGCCGTTTGTCCAAGGTGTGTCCGCATTTCCATCTCTCGATGCAGAGTGGCAGTGTCGGTGTCCTTAAGCGTATGAACAGACATTACACACCCGATGAGTATTATGACAGGGTGCAGCTGCTCAGATTAGCGTACGATGACCCTGCGATCACTACCGATGTGATAGTCGGGTTCCCGGGGGAGACCGGGGATGAATTCGAAGAGACATATCGCTTCATAGAGCGTGTCGGATTCTACGAGCTGCATGTATTCAAGTACTCGAAGCGCTCCGGAACGCCTGCGGCACAGATGCCGGGGCAGCTGACCGAGCGTGAGAAAGCACGCAGATCAGAGATCCTGATAGACCTAGGACACAGGCTGGCGGACGATTATCGCCGGTCGCACATGGGACGGAGTACGGTGGTCCTCACCGAGGAATACAAGATCATAGACGGTGTCAGATACCTGACCGGTCATACACCCGAGTATATATGTGTGGCAGTCCCTGAAGATACGGCACGCCCCAATCAGCTTGTAAGAGGCACATTCGGGGATATTCTCGATCCGGAGACGGTACTGTTTTTGGCTGATCCGGATGGCCGCTAGCGTAAAAGTTTCCTCGGAAATTTTAGACAATTAAATCTAAACAGAAAAGAACATCCTTCTTGTGGTAAGGTTTGAATTGCAAAAAACAACTGTACTAAGGAGGATGTTCTTTATGGAAGAGATTATACGCTACAT
>JAFSTN010000049.1 GCA_017450485.1 Lachnospiraceae bacterium | reverse complement strand
TTAGCATCTACGGTAACGTTCTCAAGCAGAGCGTTTCTCTTGATAGCGTTGTAGATGTCGGGTTCTGATTCCTTATCGAGGTTGATAACCTTTGCATAGCAACCGCCCTCGAAGTTGAATACGCCTTCATCATCCCATCCGTGCTCATCATCACCGATAAGAAGTCTCTTGGGATCGGTTGAAAGTGTAGTCTTACCTGTACCTGACAGACCGAAGAAGATAGCGGTGTGCTTACCTTCCATATCGGTATTTGCGGAGCAGTGCATGGAAGCGATGCCCTGAAGAGGAAGGTAATAGTTCATCATGGAGAACATACCCTTCTTCATCTCTCCACCGTACCATGTGTTCAGGATAACCTGCTCACGGCTTGTGATGTTGAATGCAACACAGGTCTCGGAATTAAGGCCAAGCTCCTGATAATTGTCTACTTTTGCCTTGGAAGCTGTGTAAACAACGAAGTTGGGCTCGAAAGAAGCAGCCTCTTCAGCTGAAGGCTGGATGAACATATTCTTAACGAAATGTGCCTGCCAGGCAACTTCCATGATGAAACGTACTGCCATGCGGGTATCCTTGTTGGCGCCGCAGAAAGCATCTACTACGAACAGTCTCTTACCGCTCAGCTGCTGCTTAGCGAGAGCCTTAACCTTCTCCCATGTTTCCTGAGACATAGGATGGTTGTCGTTCTTGTACTCATCGGATGTCCACCAAACAGTGTCCTTTGAGTTCTCGTCCATAACGATGTACTTATCTTTAGGAGAACGTCCGGTATATACACCTGTCATAACGTTCACTGCCTTAAGTTCAGTCTCAACGCCCTTGTCGAATCCGGTAAGGTCAGACTTCATCTCCTCATCATATAAAAGCTCATATGAAGGGTTGTAGACGATCTCTTTGACATCATTAATGCCATACTTTGTTAAATCGATTGCCATAGTATCTTCTCCTCTTCTAAAAAAGTTAACTGAATACAAACCGCTTATGCGGTCACCGCCCTATATAATACTTCTTTTCACGCCTGTTAGCAACACGGAACTTGTGAAAAATTTGTAAATTAAACCGCCTCTGTGGCACGTATCAACCACTCCCGTTCATTTTCATCTTCGATCAAAGGGAGTATGTTCGATCTGACTGCAGCGTGATAAGAGTTCAGAAGTTCTATATCATGAGGTTCCATATAGCGGGTATCGATCAGATCCCTGTCGATCGGAACGTAAGTCAGATGCGCAAAACCCATAAAATGGCCGTCGGAATTCACACATACATCTCTGATCTCAAGGATATTTTCAGTTCTGATACCGTATCTGCCTTCTATATATACACCGGGTTCATCGGATACGGTCATGCCTGTCTTCAGGACAGCCTCGGCCCTGTCTGCCACATACCGATATCTGATCCCCTGCGGTCCGGTGTGAACTCCGAGCATATATCCGACTCCGTGCCCCGTACCGCATTTGTAATCAACGCCTCGCTTCCACAGTTCTCCCCGGGCCAGGATATCCAGATTCCGGCCGGTACACCCTTCGAGAAAGACGGCATCGGCCAATCTGAGCATGCCAACCGCTACAAGAGTGAAGTCACGTTTCATCTCTTCAGTCACCGGACCGACCGCGATCGTTCTGGTCACATCAGTAGTTCCGCCCAAATACTGTCCGCCGCTGTCTACCAGATACATTCCTTCAGGTTCAAGCCGCGAATGAGAATCCTCAGTCGCTTCATAATGCATCATGGCTGCATTTGCCCCATAAGCACTTATGGTCGGAAACGATAATTCCATAAAGCCGGGGATATGCGATCTCATCTCATCCAGCTTCATGGCGATGGAGTATTCATCAAGATCCTCGCCTCGTGACATAGCCGTTTTGACGAAATACAGAAACCGGGTAAGAACCGCCGAATCACGCACGTATACTTCCCTGATATTCTTCATCTGGACTTCGTTTCTGACGGCTTCCATCTCTGCCGTAGGGTTAGTTATGTCAACTACATTGGATCTGATGATATCGTAAACGGAATAGTTGGTTGCCTTCAGATCGGCCATGATCCTAAAGTGACCGGTATTCCCGTTATTCTCGGCTTTTCCCTCAGCCGGCATCTTATTTTTCAGGATTTCATGAAAACTCTCATAAGGCAAAACGCTTATGTCGTTCCGGTCAAAATGTGCCTTTGCTTCCGGCGTAACTGCCGCATCCTGCAAAAACAGGCAGGTCTCGTCCATGGTCATATACACATACGACAGAGCAACCGGTGTGCATTCTATATCCCTGCCGCGGATATTAAGCAGCCACATGATATCATCCAGTCCCGACAGTACATATGCATCGGACCTGTGCTCACGCATCTTATCACGCACGCGTGATATCTTGCTCTGTACGCTCTCTCCCGTGATCTCATCCGATATCACGGTCACAGGTTCCGCGCTCATCGCGGGACGCGTAGTCCATATGCGGCTGACCAGATCAACATCCGCTCTGATCCCGCCTCCGCAATCCCGGACTGTTTCACCGTATTCACGGCCGTCTTTTGCGGTAATCATGCGCCCGTCCACGGCAAACACGTCACCGTCATGTATATTCCTGCGGATAAACTCTCTGATAGTGGGAGTATCGGGCTCACCCATCTTAAAAAGTGTAATGCCACTTCCTTCAAGCTCTCTCTCGGCCTGAATGAAATACCTGCCGTCAGTCCACAGCCCGGCCATATCACGCATGACGATCAGTGTACCGTTCGATCCGGTGAACCCCGACATATATTCCCTGCATTTAAAATGATCCCCTACATATTCGGAATCATGCGGATCCGAATCGGGGATCATATACATAGTTATCCCCTCATGTGCCATCAGCTCCCTGAGCCGGTCGATACGTGAGGGGATCGTGTCAGACATCTCGTACATACTATTCCGTCAAGCCAAACATATCATGATACCACTTAAGCGATTCGATATATTTATCCTCGACCTGCTTATCGGATATGTTTCTTAAAAGCATCATTCTGGAGATCTCGGTCCAGTCGGCACTCTCATATGCTCTCAGGAAGTCCATGATCAAGGAATACTTACCCGAATCGGTAAGAAGTGATTCTCTGATCTCCTTAGCAACAACGACCATATCAAGAGCCTCTTCCATAGGCTTCTCAAGCATGATATCGATCATACTGAAGAGTCCCATCAGGAACAGTTCATCGGCATCCATAGCAAAATCAAACAGTGGAGCAAGCTCCTGTGCAAACTTTGCTCTGATCATGACCATACGTATGATCTCGTTGGGTCTGTCGGCACACAATGCCTCGGTAACGGCAGTGTTGATCCACTGTTTCAGTTCTTTCTGGCCTATCATGGCACAGGCATGCTTAACCGATGTGATCTCAGAATTCCTCGAAAGACGGTTGGCGATCTTGAGAAGTGAGATAACAAGAGCGGCATCACGGCTGATGACATCTGCAGCATCACTCAGATCAAAATCAACATCATTGATGACATTGAGCAGCTCTATGTAATTCACTTTCAGAGGTGCGATCTGTGTATCCTGTTTTACATGAGGAACTCTGAAGAATGCACCTTCATAATACTTGTATCCGCCGTTTTCCCTGAGTTTGTCGAAATCTTCCTGTGTATTTACATTAACGGCACACAGTTCGATATTGGGGAAGAGTTTACCGAAATAGATCTGGGCCTTGGAAATATCGATACGCGCATGGTTGAGCAGAACATAGTCGAGCATCTTGAGTATCGGAGTATAAGATTCAAAATCGCTGACCGCAAGCTTGCGCATCGCAAGTCTGAATCCCTGTGACTTAAGCTCTGATACGCGCTTGATGATCTCATCGGTGGGCTTGATACGTGTGCTCAGCAAAAGTACCACTCTCTCATTCGGAACCTTACACTGGCCTGCTATATCCGAATAGATCGATATATGATTAACCTCGACGAATACTTCCTTGTCATCCGAGAGTGTCTCAAGGCCTATACTGTTAAGTACTTCCAGTCCCGGAATAGATCCGGCTCCGTCAAATGCTGCAATACCTACGGAGGTTGGATTCAGCAGATAGTTGTTCTTAAGCGTAAACAGTGAATACGCCGTAACGCTCTGTGTCTCATCAAATAATGGTATTAGTGTCGAAAGCATCCGCTCTCCTCCTTCCTGTCATGATGGCAATTTTACCATCAAGCACAGTTATATTTAGTTCATATTACCACAAAATGCCCAAAATGTGCCACATTGTTTATAAAAATGTAATGATTTGAGCGATTGCTTTTTACCTGTCAGCGACTTATAATTTCAACTGTTGCGTTCATATATAAATAAGTAGAGGTAATCATGCAGTACACGCTCGGTATAGATATAGGTTCAACTACAGTCAAGATCGCCATACTGGATCCCGAAGGAGCTCTCGTTTTCTCTGACTATGTCAGGCATTATGCGGATATACAGAATGCTCTGCGCAGACTGCTCGGCGATGCGGGATCGAAGCTGGGCAATGTCACTGTTCATCCCATGATCACCGGATCGGGTGGCCTTACTCTTGCGAATCACCTGGAAGTCCCTTTTACACAGGAAGTCATAGCTGTGGCAACCACGCTGGAAAAGTATGCTCCTCAGACCGATGTAGCCATAGAGCTCGGCGGCGAGGATGCAAAGATCATATACTTCGAAGACGGCAACGTGGAGCAGCGCATGAACGGTATATGTGCCGGAGGTACAGGTTCGTTCATCGACCAGATGGCTTCACTGCTTCAGACAGATGCTTCCGGCTTAAACGAATATGCCCGCGGATATGATTCTCTCTACAATATCGCAGCCAGATGCGGTGTTTTCGCCAAGACCGATATACAGCCTCTGATCAATGAAGGTGCTACCAAAGAAGATCTGGCTGCTTCGATCTTTCAGGCAGTGGTCAATCAGACAATATCCGGTCTGGCATGCGGCAAACCGATCCGGGGTCACGTAGCCTTTCTGGGAGGACCTCTGCACTTCCTTGATCAGCTCAAAGCCGCTTTCATCAGAACGCTTAATCTCGACAGTGAACACGTGATCGACACGGATAACTCACATCTGTTCGCAGCCATAGGTTCGGCCCTGTGCGCTCGCGAAGATATCTGTTATACGATGGATGAGATGTGTGAAAAGCTCTCAACGGAAATACACATGGAATTCGAGGTCGCCCGACTCGCTCCACTTTTTTCCGATAAAAAAGAATATGAAGCTTTTCTGGAGAGACAGAACAAATATAAGGTGATGCGCTCCGATCTGGCTACATACTCGGGAAATGTCTTCCTGGGAATAGATGCCGGTTCCACTACGACCAAGACCGCTCTGATCGCCGAGGACGGTTCACTGCTCTACTCTTTCTATTCCAACAATGACGGATCTCCACTCGGCACATGTATCAGATCGATACGTGAGATAGATTCACTGCTTCCCGATACGGCTCATATAGTCCGTGCCTGCTCAACCGGATACGGCGAAGCGCTGATCAAGGCCGCTCTGATGCTTGATGACGGTGAGGTCGAGACAGTCGCTCACTACAAAGCAGCTGCATTTTTCAACCCTGACGTGGATTGCATTCTCGATATCGGCGGTCAGGATATGAAATGCATAAAGATCAAGAACCACAGCGTGGACAGTGTACAGCTCAATGAAGCCTGCTCCTCGGGCTGTGGCTCCTTCATAGAAACATTTGCAAAATCACTTAACTATACCGTCAATGACTTTGCCGAAGCAGCACTTTTTGCCGAGCATCCGATAGACCTCGGCACCAGATGTACGGTATTCATGAATTCCAAGGTAAAGCAGGCTCAGAAAGAAGGTGCCTCTGTAGCCGACATCTCCGCAGGGCTTGCATACTCTGTTATCAAGAACGCTTTGTTCAAGGTCATCAAAGTGTCCGATGCCTCTTCGCTCGGACATAATATCGTAGTACAGGGCGGAACATTCTACAATGACGCTGTACTCAAAAGCTTCGAGACGATCGCCGGCTGTGAAGCCATACGTCCCGATATAGCAGGTATCATGGGCGCCTTCGGAGCGGCTCTGATCGCCCGCGAAAACTTCGAGGACGGATACCGGACGACCATGCTGTCCATCAAGCAGATCGAGCAGCTCAAGTATGAGACAAGCATGGCAAAATGCAAGGGATGTACCAACAGTTGCCGTCTGACCATAAACCGTTTCTCCGGCGGCAGACAGTTCATCTCCGGCAACAGATGTGAGCGCGGTCTCGGCAAGGAAAAGAAAAACACAGGGATACCCAACCTGTTCGAATATAAGCTCAAAAGGGTATTCGATTACGAGCCTCTCGAAGAAGACGAAGCGCCGCGCGGCACAGTTGGTATACCCCGCGTTCTGAATATGTATGAGAACTATCCGTTCTGGGCTGTTTTCTTCAGAGAACTCGGATACAGAGTGGTCCTCTCCCCTCTCTCCAACAGAAAGATATATGAGATGGGCATAGAGTCGATCCCGTCGGAATCGGAGTGTTATCCTGCCAAGCTGGCACACGGACATATATCCTGGCTCATAGACCATAAAGTTGATTTCATCTTTTATCCCGGGCTCTTCTATGAAAGAGATGAAGTGAAGGGAAGCACGAATCACTACAACTGTCCCATAGTCACTTCGTATTCCGAGAATATCAAAAACAACGTCGAGGCTATCACGGGCGGAAAGATGCGTCTGCGTAATCCGTTCATGTCATTTGCTTCTCTGCAGACTGTCACGCAGGCTCTGTGCGATGAATTCACCGAGATCAGCGTCGGGGAGATCACTCGTGCCGCATCTGTAGCTTGGGACGAACAGGCCCGTGCCAGAGAAGATATCAAGCGAGCAGGTGAGGAAGCTCTGAAATATATCGAGGAGCATCATATTCACGGCATAATCCTGGCCGGCAGACCTTATCATCTGGATCCGGAGATCAATCACGGGATCCCCGAGCTTATCACATCCTATAACTTTGCGGTACTGACGGAAGACAGTGTATCCCATCTGGGTACGCCCGACCGGCCTCTCATAGTATCCGATCAGTGGATGTACCACTCACGCCTGTATGCGGCAGCCACTTATTCCACAACCAGAGACGACATAGATGTGGTCCAGCTGAATTCGTTCGGATGCGGCCTGGATGCCGTCACCACGGATCAGGTTAACGACATACTCTCCGCTTCGGGCAAGATATACACCTGTCTCAAGATAGACGAGATCAACAACCTCGGCGCGGTGCGCATACGTATCCGCAGTCTGATCAGCGCGATACGCGAACGAGAAAAAAAGAACAACCTAAGACATCCGGGTACGGCTGCTCACAACAGAGTGATATTCACCAAGGAAATGAGAAAGAACTATACGATACTCGTACCCCAGCTTTCTCCTATCCATATGGATCTTCTGGGACCGGCATTTGCAGCCTGCGGCTACAATGTAGAAGTAATGGACAACGATAACCGTGCGGCCATAGATGCAGGACTCAAGTATGTAAACAACGATGCCTGCTACCCTTCGTTGTGCGTAGTCGGACAGTTCATGAATGCACTGGAATCAGGCAAATACGATCTGGATCATACAGCTCTTCTCATGTCCCAGACAGGTGGCGGCTGCAGAGCGACCAACTATGTCGGTTTCATCAGACGCGCACTGCAGAAAGCCGGCATGGGACAGGTCCCCGTCATATCGCTCAACCTCGGTTCGATAGAGACCAACCCGGGGTTCGATATCAATACGGAGATGCTGATCAAGGCTTCATATGCTTGTGTGTTCGGAGATATCATGATGAGATGCATATACCGTATGCGTCCGTATGAGGTAACTCCGGGAAGTGTGGAGAAGCTTCATCGTGAATGGGTAGACAGATGCATATCATTCATCAACGGAAAACATCACGGCATCGCACGGTTCCGCAAGCTGTGCAGGCAGATGGTGCGTGATTTTGATGCTGTTCCGATCACGGATGAGATCAAACCCAAGGTCGGAATCGTAGGTGAGATCCTCGTTAAGTTTGCACCTTTTGCAAATAACTATCTCGTGGAACTACTCGAATCCGAGGGCGCCGAAGCCGTATGTCCCGACCTGATGGACTTCATGCTCTACTGCTTCTATAACCAGATCTACAAAGCCGAGCACCTGGGCACATCTGTTAAAGCCAAGATACTCTGCCGGATAGGCATAAGTGCCATCGAATGGCTCAGAGGTGCCGCTGCCGATGAACTGAATAAAAGCAGGCACTTCACGGCACCGATCAGCATATACACGATCGCGAATTATGCA
The DNA here is from genome assembly GCA_017450485.1 of Lachnospiraceae bacterium. Taxonomy (GTDB): domain Bacteria; phylum Bacillota; class Clostridia; order Lachnospirales; family Lachnospiraceae; genus XBB2008. The sequence continues at coordinate 21,018 of JAFSTN010000049.1, read as the reverse complement.
AAACCGATCGTGGACCTCGGCAATCAGACCGGTGAAGGATGGTTCCTTACAGGTGAAATGATAGAGCTGATCCACCACGGTGTAAACAACATAGTATGTACACAGCCCTTCGGCTGTCTTCCGAACCATGTGGTAGGCAAGGGAGTCATCAAAGAGATAAGACACCACTTCCCGGGAGCCAATATCGTGGCTATCGACTACGATCCGGGTGCCAGTGAAGTCAATCAGCTGAACCGTATCAAGCTGATGCTTTCTTCCGCAGTCAAGGCACTGAACAAAGAGCAACCCGCGAAAGCGGTATAGTGTTATAGAGTATAGAGTAAAAAAAGAAAACGGCTGCCGGAAACGGCAGCCATAATTTTTACATATAAGTTTTCTCGACCTTTCGGTTCAAAAATACGATCTTGCCTTTCAGGTCTTCCAGATCACCGATCTGTCCGATCGCATTATCCGCGGTTTCCTTCTGCAAAGCGTTTACACAGAAAACATATTTTTCTCTCTTATCGCTTGAGAAAAGCTTCGGTTTCTCCCATAAGATACAATATGAAACTCTGTTCTTCAGGAGTACTTTCTCGATCTTCTCCTTAAGCTCCAGATCATATACCTGGCACCACTCGACTTCGTTGTTGACTTTTTCTTTCTGATACGCGGTTTCCATTATCATCTGTTCATCTTCCTCCGGGAGAGCTGGAAAAGGGACTCGAACCCTCGACCTACTGATTACGAATCAGTTGCGCTACCAACTGCGCTATTCCAGCCTACGTTGCTATAGAGGCAACTATAGTTGTCCCTCAAGCGGAAACAACTATATCATTATATATTTTCTGACCTTTATTTGCAATAGTGAGAAACCGACAACAGTCGTATCGGATGCCATCATGATCCGGCATCAACCGTATTAATCGTACGGATATCATAAGGTGTACTCTGGTATACATAGAAATTCAACCAGTTGGAATAGAGCAGCTGGCCTGTTGAACGCCAGTTAACGACAGGCGGACGGGTCGGATCATCATTCGGAAAATAATTCTTCGGAACACTGGGATCCATACCCTTGCCCAGGTCTCTCTCGTATTCAAGTTTGAGTGTGTCCGCATCATACTCCGCATGGCAGGTAACAAAGAATCTGTGCGAATCCTCGCTCTTGCCGATCGTGAATCCCGCTTCATCCGATACCGCCATGATCTCGAGATCACTGATCTGTTCCAGCTCTTCGAGATGAACATCTATGCCTCTGGACTGCGGGGCATAGAACACATCATCAAATCCCCTGAACAGCGGTGAGGTTTTCTTGATCATGCGATGCGCGTATATGCCGCTGAGCTTCTCGGGAAGATGATAGGGCTTGACTCCATAGAAATAATACAGCCCGGCATATGCTCCCCAGCACAGGAAGTAGGTGCAGTGAACATGCGTACGCGTCCACTCCATGATCGTGCACAGTTCATCCCAGTATGCCACCTCCTCGAATTCAAAATTCTCAAGCGGTGCGCCGGTGATGATCATACCGTCAAACTTACGGTCCTTAACCTCATCAAAAGTCCTGTAAAAGGTCTCCAGATGTTCGTGATCGGTATGTTGCGGAGTATAACTGGCCGTCTGCAGGAACTCGGCATCGACCTGCAGAGGTGTATTGGACAGCTTACGCAGAAGCTGTGTCTCCGTAACTATCTTCGTGGGCATCAGATTCATGATCAGGATATTCAGCGGTCTGATATCCTGATGCATGGCTCTGTATTCAGTCATAACGAATATGTTTTCAGTCTCCAGAATCTCGGTCGCGGGCAGTGAATCAGGTATTTTAATTGGCATTTCAAACTCCGATTATATTATTTACTGTTTTTGTTTTTCTTCTCCGGTTCCTTCGGTACTCTGCTATAGAGCTCCGTAAGACTGCGTATACTCCGTTTAAGGTCATCCGACAGGAAGTTCGGGCGGAGCCTCCACTCCCAGTTGCCGTCGGAGGTACCGGGGGTATTGAGTCTCGCTTCGCGTCCCATGCACAGATAATCCTGCAGCGGTATGATGCACAGGTCGGCTACGGATCTGTATGCTTCTCTGATGATATCCCATACAAGCTGTCCGTAATCCGAATTCATGGAATTGATATATCTGCGGCAGAAATCACGCTCACCGTCGTTTATCTCCTGTACCCATGCATAGGTCGGTGTGTTGTCATGAGTGCCGGTATATACCACGCAATTCCTCGTGTGCCTGTGGTTTACATAACAGCTATCCCAGCTGGTAAATCCGTACTGTAACACTTTCATTCCGGGGAATCCGCTGTCCTCCAGAAGTTTCTCATTCTCGGGGGTCACATTGCCCAGATCCTCGGCTATGATCCTGAGCTCGCCGATCTGATTCTTAAGCGCTCTGAACAGATCCATGCCGGGGCCCTTGTTGAGCTTGCCGTTCTCAGCAGTCTCATCTCCGTATGGTACGGCATAATACTCGCAAAATCCATGAAAATGATCTATCCTGATCACGTCATAGAATTCGTAGTTTCTGCGTATACGTCTTACCCACCAGTCATAACCGCGTGACGCCAGTGATTTCCAGTCATATATCGGATTTCCCCAGAGCTGGCCGGTCCTTGAGAAAGCATCGGGTGCACATCCTGCCACCACCTTCGGTTTCAGATCCTTATCCATCAGGAATACTTCGGGATGCGCCCAGCAGTCGGCGCTGTCGAGTGATACATAGAAGGGCAGATCTCCGATGATCTTGACGTTCTTTTCATTCGCATACTCTCTCAGCGCTCTCCACTGCTTATCAAACATATACTGTTTAAAGTATACGAAGCCTATTTCGTCGGCCAGTTCACCGGATGCTTTGGCCAGTGCCATGGGCTTACGCTGCTTGATATCCGGATCCCAGTCAAGCCAGGATGCTCCGTTATACCTGCTTTTCAGGGCGGTATACAATGCATAGTCCTCAAGCCAGTCACTTTCCTTTTTCAGAAAGGCTTTATACTCCTTATCCGATGATGCCGAATCTCTGAATCTGTTGTATGCGAGGGTCAGCAGTGCATCACGGTTCTGATACAGTGCGCCGTAATCCACTTTGGTCTCATCACTTCCGAAGTCGCAAGCGTTACACTCATCCCATGTCAGCAGTCCATCCTCGATCAGCTGCTCGGGTGATATGAAATACGGGTTACCCGCAAACGCCGAGAAAGGCTGGTACGGCGAATTACCGTAACCGGTCGGTCCGACCGGAAGTATCTGCCAGTACCCCTGCGCAGCTCCCTCGAGAAAATCCACGAAGTCATATGCTTCTTTTGAAAAACATCCTATACCGAATCTGGACGGTATGGAAAAAATCGGAAACAGTATTCCGCTCTCTCTCATGTCGTATCCACCTACTTCTTCATACTCTCTTCGGTAACCTTCAGCCTGTGAGCAGCAAGTTCGGCACGCTGCGAAGCTTCCTTTGCTTTCTCCATGGCAATACGCGCCTTCTCAAGCTCTGCCTGAGCCTTTTCATATTCCTTCTCGGCCTTGATACGCGCTACCTCGGCAGCTTCCGCTGCTTCACGTGCTTTTTTTTCTTCTGTCTCGGCTTTCTTCTGCGCGGCTTTTGCCTTGGCCTCTTCCTTTTGTGCATCGGCCTTGGCCTCATCGGCTTTCTTTCTAGCCTCGACCTGCAGGCTCAGCATATACTCACGATCGTTCTCATCAAAAGGTTCATATCCGAAGATCGACAGGCTCAGCGGCGGCATGCTGACAGGTATATAATACGGTCTCGAATCAACATCATCGTCGATAGTATATATGGGATCCTCTTTGACCTTCGACGAACCGCCATAGGTCGTAGCATCCGTATTGAATACTCTGGTATATTTGCCGGGAACGGACACACCGACTCTGAGATCCTGTTCTATACCGGAGAAATTAGCGACTACCACGAGCAGGTCATCCTTTCTGCCGCTCTTACGTATATAGGACAGTGTGCAACGCTCCTGATCCATACAGTTGATCCACTCGAACCCGTCCTCGCTATCATCCAGTTCATATAATGCGGGATGCCCCAGATAGAACTGGTTGATCGCTCTGACCATTTTATCGGTAGTGTTTTTTTTGCCGGTGCCGGCATCGAGTCCGGCACTCATCAGCTTGATACCCGGATGTGTCATCATATACGCAATGGAGAGCTTACGGTCATTTATATCCGGTGTGTTCAGCGGGAGAACGAATCTGTCGGAGTAGCAGTATACCATGCTGAGTGTCAGATCGTTATGTGATCCTCCTCTGAATAAAGGATCCTTGGAGATATATCTGATATAGTCATCTCTCCAACCGATATTCCATTTATATGTGAATCCGAGGCCTCCCTCGGACACCTTATCCGTCACTCCGGGCCATGCCGAACTGTCCTCGGCGACAGTGATCACACCGGGATGATTCCTTGATATGGTATTGTTCAGATTGCGGATAAACTCAAGTGCATCCAGATTCTCATGACCGCCGTACATGTTCGGTATCCAGTCACCGGCATTCCTGCCGTAATCCAGGCAGATGATCGCTGCCAGCGAGTCTATCCTCAGTCCGTCGATATGGAACTCTCTGATCCAATATATCGCATTGGATCTGAGGAAGCTGGCCACTTCTCCGCGTCCGTAGTTGAATAACAGCGTTCCCCACTGAGGCTGTATGCCCTGACGGGGATCCTCATGCTCATAGCAGCCTGTTCCGTCGACTTTACGCAGAGCGTAGTTCGACGAGGACGGATGCGCCAGCGTCCAGTCGATGATCACAAGCAGACCGTTCCTGTGGAAGATATCGATCATCTGTGCAAAGTCCTGAGGTGTACCGTATCTGGATGTCGGTGCATAGTAACCGACCGTTTCATAACCGAGGCTCTCATCATGTTCATACTCAGCTATGGGCTTCAGCTCCACATGGGTATAGTTCATGGATCTGGCATGCTCGGCTATCGCTTCACCTATGGCCTGATACTTCGGCTCTGCGGCTGTTTCCGCGTAGTCTGCCAGAGCACATTCATATATGCTTATGGGCGATGAAGCCGTTACATCATCGCTCTTTCTCTCATCAAGGAAATGTTCATCGTTCCATTCGATACCGCTAAGATCGGATACGACGGACATATACCATCCGTCTTCATTTACGACGTATGAAGCAAAAGGATCAAGGACCGTCTTGGAGAGTCCGCCTTTCATGTTTACTTCGAAATAATACCTGTCACCGACCTTCACCCCTGGCACAAACAGTCCGAATATACCCGTACCCTCCATGCGGTCCATCTGGTGTACACGGCCGTCCCAGTTATTGAAATCACCGACCACGCTCACGCGTCTTGCATTAGGCGCCCACATATAGAAGACCACACCGTCACGTTTGGAAATATTGGCGGGATGCGCTCCCATGTATTTATATGCGTCATCCGACTTGCCCTGCATATAATCCTTGAGGAACTTCGCGGGAAGCTTGTGCTCATATCTGTACGCATCCTCGACTTTTGCCACGTTACCGTCTTCAAACTCGGCGAGATATGAATAATCCGCAGGTGCCTTACCGCTCTTAAGCACTGCAAAGAAACCTGCTTCATCCACACGCTCCATCTTGATGGCCTTATCTTCATCGGGCACCTGCAGCCTGACTTCCACCGCATCCGGAACAAACACCTGATAAAGTGTCGAATTACCGCTGGTGTGCGGTCCGAGTACGGATGACGGATTATCCGACTCCGCATAAACCACAGCTTCTATGGCGGGCCAGTTCATGAGTTTGTACATTCTGTTATTCATAATGTTACGCCTTTCCGTAATCAGACATCAGGTTTGCAAAAGCTCAGGTCAGATCATGTATGAATAAACCGCTGAGCAGCTTCGGCTCAAACCAGGTGGACTTCGGAGGCATCAGAAGCCCCGCATCCGCTACTGCGAAAAGTTCATGTATATCGGTGGGATACATGGCAAACGCACATGCACAGTCCTCGGCGCATCTGCGCTCAAGCTCCTCAATACCGCGTATACCGCCCACAAAATCTATACGCTTGTCGGTCTTCGGATCATCTATGCCCAGAACAGGACCGAGTATATTATCCTGCAATACGGCAACATCCAGATCGGCCACGGGATCTCCCTTAAGCTTCGACAGATCATAGTTCAATCTGTACCATCGTCCGTCCAGATATAATCCGCACTCTCCCTTGTGTGCGGGTGAAAATCGTCCGTCCGCCGGTGTTACCCGATATACTTCTTCCACCTTCCCAAGGAAATCTTCGGGGCTCAATCCGTTCAGGTCACGGATCACACGGTTGTAATCCATGATCATAAGCTCATTATCGGGGAAAAGGACCGATAGGAAATACTCTGCCTCGCTGTCCTCGGGGATGTCCGGACTTTTACGTCTGCCCAGCGCTACTTTACATGCGGAGGCGCATCTGTGGTGTCCGTCTGCAATATATATACTGTCCATCCCGGCAAATGCGTTACGGATGGTCTCGATATCAAAATCATCGGTGATGGCCCATACCTTCTGAGCTGTATCGTATTTCACGAAATCATAGAGAGGCGCATCTTTCATGATGCGTTCAATGACCGCCTCTATAGCCTCAGACCGTCTGTATGCAAGAAAGATCGGTCCGGTCTGGGCATTACAGGTATCCACATGTCTGATGCGGTCTGTTTCTTTATCCGCGCGTGTATTTTCATGCTTCTTAATGATACTGTCCACATAATCCTGTACGGAACTTGCAGCTACGATACCTGTCTGCGTACGTCCCTTGAACGTCTGTGAGTATATGTAATACGCGGGAGTCTCTTCCTGAACGAATTCACCGTCCTCCATCTGTCTGCGAAGCATATCACGTGCACATGCATATACCTCGTCAGCGTACATATCATAATCAGGCTCGAACTGTGTCTCGGGCCTGTCGATACGCAGGAAGCTGATGTCGTCATCTCTGGTCAGTGCGTATGCCTCCTGCCTGCTATATACGTCATATGGGAGTGAAGCTATCCGTGATGCAAGATCCGGTCTCGGGCGAAATGCCCTGAAAGGTCTGATATCTGCCATTTTACTCCTTACTGCCGCCCCTGTATATATCCGGCCGGCGCAGGGCAAGCATTAGTTCAAAAGATTTGCCATATCGGCAAAAGACTGCGGTGACTCTCCCAGATCGTCCTGGAGTTTCTTCTCTGCCATGACACCCGCCTCGCTGGCCAGATCCATGTACAGTATGAACATATCCTCGAGAGACATCCCCTCCTCATCGGCGATCGTCTGCATAATGGGCTTTAATGTCTCCAGCTGGACACTTACGGGAGTCTTCTGAGGGTCTATGTCCGCCAGTTTTTCCTCTGCATATTTGTTTATTCTCTGCAAAATCCCAGCATTCTTTTCTGTCATGATCTTACCCTCGGTATTATTTCACCTTGCGTACACGGAATACACCGTCGATCGCTGCGATCTTGTCAAGGATATCATCACTCACGGGATCGGAGACGTCTATCAGCGTGTACGCAACATCTCCCTTTGACTTGTTGGTCATGTCCTGGATATTGACCTTGGAGGAACCGAATACGGAAGTGAACTGACCGATCATATTGGAGATGTTCTTATGAAGGATAGCGATACGTCCTGCGTGCTCACATACACCCATATCACATCTGGGATAGTTCACACTGTTTACGATATTACCGTTCTCAAGATAATCCTTCATCTCCTTGACAGCCATAAGAGCACAGTTGTCTTCAGCTTCATCGGTAGATGCCCCGAGATGAGGAAGCACTATACATCCGGGCTTTCCCGCAGTCGTAGGATTGGCAAAATCGGATACATATCTGCGCAGCTTGCCTGCGGCAAGAGCATCTACTACAGCCTGCTCGTCAACGAGCAGATCGCGAGCGAAGTTTAAGACTACAGCCGTAGGCTTCATCTTGGCGATGGCTTCGGCGCTTATCATCCCCTTGGTAGCATCCATCAGCGGTACATGTATGGTGATATAGTCGCACTCTGTGTAGATATCCATGACATTGACCACATGCTTGACATCACGGCTTAAGTTCCATGCCGCATCTACCGAGATGTAAGGATCATATCCGTACACTTCCATACCGAAGTGTCTTGCGGTATTGGCCACCTTGATACCGATAGCGCCCAGACCAATGATACCGAGTTTCTTACCCATAAGCTCTGTACCTGCATAGGCTTTCTTTGCTTTCTCGGCACTCTTGCCCACCTCGGGATCCGATGCATTATCCAGCACCCAGTCGATCCCGCCCTTGATATCGCGTGCTGCAAGCAGCATACCTGCGATCACGAGTTCCTTTACCGCGTTTGCATTTGCACCGGGGGTGTTGAATACAACCACGCCTTCTTCCGCACACTTATCAAGCGGGATATTGTTGACTCCGGCACCTGCTCTGGCTACGCACAGCAGTGACTTGGGAAGCTCCATCTCATGCATGGATGCGCTTCTGACCAGAATGCCTGCTGCCTCGTTCACGTCATCGGTCTTGACATAATTGCTCCCGAACTCACTGGTTCCTACGGGAGATATGGGATTTAAGCAATGATATTTAAACATGATCCGTTACCTCTTATCTTTTATGAATTTGCTTCTTCAAATCTCTTCATGAACTCTACAAGCTTCTCAACACCCTCTATCGGCATAGCGTTATAAATAGATGCTCTCATGCCGCCAACGGTGCGGTGGCCTTTAAGATTGACAAAGCCCGCTTCGGTTGCCTCTTTTACAAACTTCGCATCGAGTTCCTCGTTACCGGTCACAAAAGGAACATTCATAAGGGATCTGTCCTCTTTCCTTACGGTACCCTTGAAGAGTTTGGAAGAATCGAGGAAATCATAGAGGATCTTTGCCTTCTTCTCGTTATGAGCCTTCATTGCCTCCAGACCGCCCATGTCGAGTATCCACTTGAATACCTTGCCGCAGATATAGATACCGTAGCAGGGAGGTGTATTGTACAGTGAATCATTATCGGCATGAGTCTTGAACTTCATCATGGTAGGAGTTCCCGGAAGCACATCGTCTGTGATCAGGTCTTCTCTGATGATGACAACCTGCACGCCTGCAGGTCCAACGTTCTTCTGTACGCCTGCATAGATGCATCCGTATTTGGTAACATCCACGGGCTCAGACAGGAAGCATGAAGACTGATCCGCAACGAGGATCTTGCCTTTGGTATCGGGCAGCTTCCAGAACTTGGTTCCGTAGATGGTATTGTTCTCACAGATATAGACATAATCCATATCATCGGTGATCGGAAGATCGGAGCAGTCGGGTATATATGAGAAAGTCTCATCGGCACTGCTTGCAAGTTCTACAGCCTCTCCATAGATCTTCGCCTCCTGATATGCCTTCTTGGCCCACTGTCCCGTCAGTATGTATCCGGCTTTCCTGTTCTTCATCAGGTTCATGGGAACCGATGCAAAAAGCAGGCTTGCTCCTCCCTGTACGAACAGCACCTTATAGTTATCGGGGATGTTCATGAGCTTACGCAGATCTGCTTCAGCCTCTTTGATGATGCCGTCATAGACCTTGGAGCGGTGACTCATCTCCATCACGGACATACCGCTTCCCCTGTAATCAAGCATCTCCTCTGCCGCTTCCCTGAGAACGCTCTCCGGAAGTACCGCAGGCCCTGCAGAAAAATTATAAACTCTTCCCATTTTTTCATCTCCTCATCTGATCGCGAATTATTAAACAAGCGGCGCCCAGTCGTGAGCACCGCTTTTAATTGTACCTTTATGGCATTAAAACGTCAATTGCAGTTTGAACCAAAAGCTATGATTTCATCACATAGATACTATCCGCTCAACCGCCCTGACCGTATTCTCCCTGCTGCCGAAGGCGGTCAGCCTGAAATAGTGCTCTCCGTGCGGCCCGAAGCCCGATCCGGGGGTACCTACCACATGCGCTCTATCCAGCAGATAGTCAAAGAACTCCCAGCTCGTCATGTTATCAGGTGTCCTGAGCCATATATAAGGCGCATTTACTCCGCCCGATACTTCAAAGCCCGCTTTTGCAAGTCCGTCCAAAATGATCTGTGCATTGGACATATAGTAGGCTATCGTCTCTTTGACCTGAACCCTGCCCGCATCCGAATATATAGCCTCTCCCGCCCTCTGCACTATATAGGGAGCACCGTTGTATTTGGTTCCGTGTCTTCTTGCCCACAGCGGCCAAAGCTTCTCTCCGCCTGCCGTCAGATCACGCGGAATCACGGTGTAACCGAGTCTGAGTCCCGTGAATCCTGCTGTCTTGGAGAATGATCTGAACTCTATCGCACAGTCCTTTGCGCCGTCACATTCATATATACTGTGAGGAACATCATCCTCGGATATAAATGCCTCATATGCGGCATCATACAGGATGATCGAATCATGTTCATTCGCGTAATCCACCCACTTCTGAAGCAAGTCTTTTTTTATGACGGCTCCGGTAGGGTTGTTAGGAAAGCATAAGTAGATCAGGTCCGGCACTTCGGAAGGCAGCTCCGGCACGAATCCGTTCTCACGCTCGCACGGCATATAGATCACACCTTTGAATCTCTCTGTCTGCGGATCATACTCTCCGGTCCTGCCTGCCATGACATTTGAATCGACATATACGGGATATACCGGGTCGCATACGGCGATCGTATTATCGGTATCAAATATCTCCTGTATATTGCCGCAATCACACTTGGCCCCATCGGATACAAATATCTCATCCGGTGATATATCGCATCCGCGGGACTTGAAATCCTTTTCGGAGATAACATTTCTAAGGAATTCGTAACCGAGATCGGGAGCATAACCTTTAAAGGTTTCCTCATGCGCCATCTCATCAACTGCCCCATGCAGCGCATCTATGACAGAGGATGACAGGGGTCTGGTCACATCGCCTATTCCGAGCCTGATGATATCGGCTTCGGGATGAGCTTCCTTATATTCCCTGACCTTACGTCCTATCGTTGAGAACAGATAACTTCCCGGTAGTTTTGAATAGTTTGAATTGATTTTAGCCATTATACTGCCTCGCTTTGGTTGTTGATTATATCTTCAGCTATGACTCTGCGTGATACACCGCGATCCATAGCCTGCTTGCCTATAAGTCTGTGAGCATCATCCTCGGAGATGTGATCACGCTCTATCAGGATCAGCTTCGCCCTGTTTACTATGCGGATCTCATCCATCTTCTCTTCCAGCGTCTGGGCCTTCTGCTCTGTTTTCCTGTACTTCTCACGTATGGCTGCGAGCAGACGCACGCTCCTGGAGAGCGTTCTGACATTAACGGGTTTACATAATACCGGGATGCCGTACTCCGCCACCCTGTCAAATACATCCTCGTACTTATCCGCCGGTGAGATGAGCATGACCATTGCCCCAAGGTCCGCACTAAGATCAATAGCCAGATTGGTCGCAGTCTCATCGGACAGGGGAATATTGACTATGATCAGATCATAATCTCTCGTAAGCAGTTCGCGTCTGGCACTTGAAGCGCTGCTTTTTACGACCACATCGCCGGTAACGTATTCAGGCAAAACTCTCGACATGAAGCTATTCATTTTATCGGAAGATGATACGACGAGTACGTCGCATTTTCCGTTGTAAGCTTCAGCCATTTATCTGCAATACCTCCTGATGATCTGTTCGGGGATATGCTCTGACACAAATGAACTTGAGGAAGCCACTGCTTTCGCTTCCTTAAGAGACTGCGGAAGCAGCGATCCCTCCTGAGCCTCTCCGGGGAGTTCGAGCTTGTTTTCTATGCCATACAGACCGGCATATATGAGTAATGCATATGCAAGATAAGGATTGCTGAGCGCATCGGGAGATCTGAGTGATGTACGTATCATCCCCTTGTACTCGGATATATGTATCAGTTCACAGTTGCCGTCACTGGACCAGTTCACACGATCGGGTGCGGTATGTGTACCGAATCTTGCGTATGAATCCTCGGAAGGATTGAGGAATAGTGTGATATCGCGGATCTTATCGATGATGCCTGCTGCCACATACTTACCCAGGTCGGTCCCGTTCTCTCCCGTCGCATATATATTGATGTGATATCCGTTACCGGGGTTATCCCTTATCGGAACCGGTGAGAAATCTGCATACAGACCGTTCCTGTCAGCTATAGTGGATACTGCCATCTTGAACGTGGTCATCTGATCCGCCGCCTTCATGGGCTTCGCAAAATGGAAATCTATCTCATTCTGGCCCGGACCCCTCTCATGATGGGACCTCTCAGGTTCAAGACCCATGGCCTCAATGGTCAGACATATCTCCCGACGGATATTCTCTCCTCTGTCGAGAGGTGCTATATCCATATATCCGGCATCATCATACGGAACATCCGTAGGATAACCCTCGTCATCCGTCTTGAACAGATAGAACTCGGACTCATTACCGAATCTGAACTCGACACCTGCTTCCCGTGCTCTCTCCATGGCATTCGCGAGGATCACGCGCGTGTCGGATTCAAAAGGTTCTCCGTCAGGAGTATAGACATCGCAGAACATCCTGAGAACCTTTCCGTTCTCGGATCTCCACGGTAATACGGCAAGAGTCTCGGGATCGGGCTTAAGGAGCAGATTGGCATGTAAACATCCCTCAAATCCAGCTATCTCTCTGGCATTGATCTCTATGCCGTCGTTAAATGCCTTGCCTATCTCTCCGGGCATCACGGATATGTTCTTCTGCACTCCGAACGCATCCCGAAACGCCATCCTGATAAACTTGACATCATCCTCTCTTATATATTCTATGATCTCCTCGGGTGTATATGACATTGCAACATCCTCCTAGTTTGATATCAATGTAAGCAGGGCGCATATATGCCTCCGAAGCCGAGTACTGTCGGGTCGCAGGCGAGGAGGTTATATATGTGCCCTGCGTATCTCATTCGCCTAACGCAGCTGCCACAAACTCCCGAAAGATCGGGTGCGGCTTGTTGGGGCGCGACTTAAACTCCGGATGGAACTGAACTCCGATGTAGAACGGATGCTCCTCTATCTCAACCGTCTCCACCAGCCTCTTATCCGGCGAGAACCCTGATATCATAAGTCCAGCTGATGTCAGGATTTCCCTGTAGTCATTATTATACTCATAACGATGCCTGTGTCTCTCACTAATTTGCAGAGTATTGTAACATTTTTCCATCAGGGTACCGGGAGTGATATCGCAGGGATATGCGCCAAGTCTTAATGTCCCGCCCTTATCTATGCTGTCCGACTGGCCGGGCATGAAATCAATGACCTTATTCTTACACAGTTCGTCGAATTCGCCCGAGTTCGCATCCTTAAGACCGCATACATTTCTCGCATATTCTATGACAGCTATCTGCATGCCCAGACATATACCGAAGTACGGTACAGCATGCTCTCTGGCATATCGTGCCGTCAGGATCATACCCTCTATGCCCCGGTCGCCGAAACCGCCCGGGACTATGATGCCTTTTAATCCGGACAGCCTGCTTTCTACAGTATCGCACGTGATCTCCTCGGAGTCTATCCATTCTATGCGGACATGTGCATTCAGAGCAAATCCGGCATGATTGAGTGCTTCCGCTACCGACAGATAGGCATCATGCAGCTGTACATATTTGCCTACAAGTCCTATCCTCACCTCCCTGTCGCGATTGGCTATATCACTGACCACCCGCGTCCATTCATCGAGATCGGGCTCCGGAGCATCTATGCCGAGTTCTCTGCATACCACTCCCGAAAAACCGGATTTCTCGAGCATCAGTGGTGCTTCATAGAGATTCGGAAGAGTTCTGTTCTCGATCACGCAGTCTTCTTTTACGTTACAGAACATGGCTATCTTTTTAAAGATCGCATCCTCAAGAGGTTCATCACAGCGCAGGACTATGATATTCGGATTGATGCCCATGCCCTGCAGTTCCTTCACTGAGTGCTGGGTTGGTTTGGTCTTATGCTCTTCGGAGCCATGGAGATAAGGCAGAAGCGTCACATGTATGAACAGAGAATTCTCCCTGCCGACTTCCAGTGATATCTGACGTACCGCCTCTATGAAAGGCTGTGATTCGATATCACCTATGGTACCGCCTATCTCTGTGATCACTATATCCGCATCCGTTTCATTTCCCACACGGTATACGAACTCCTTGATCTCATTGGTGATATGCGGGATGACCTGTACGGTGGATCCCAGGTATTCGCCTCTCCTCTCCTTATTGAGTACGTTCCAGTATACTTTGCCCGATGTGAGATTCGAGTACTTGTTCAGATTCTCGTCTATAAATCTTTCGTAATGACCCAGATCCAGATCGGTCTCCGCTCCGTCTTCGGTCACGAACACTTCTCCGTGCTGATAAGGGCTCATGGTTCCCGGATCGACATTGATATAGGGATCCAGCTTCTGTGCAGCCACCTTAAGTCCTCTGGACTTGAGCAGCCTGCCCAGTGAAGCGGCCGTAATGCCTTTTCCAAGTCCCGACACCACACCGCCTGTCACGAATATGTATTTAGTCATATGTTCCTCCGTATGATCAGTGTATCTGTGCTCACAGGTTCGTATATCCCATCAGGTATCTGTCCACTTCGGTGGCACAATGGATCCCCTCGCGTATGGCCCATACCACCAGCGACTGTCCTCTGTGCATGTCACCTGCCGTAAATACTCCGGCCAGATTGGTCGCATAACTGTCCTCATCACTGGTCTTCACAGTACCGCGCTGCGTTCTCTCTATTCCCGCCGAATCGGGCAGGTAGTCCTGTGCACCAATGAAGCCTGCGGCTATGAGCAGCAGATCGCATTTGATCTCTTTTTCCGTGCCGCTCACTGCGTTAAGTTTGCCACCTTCAAAAGCAACCTTAACGGTCTTGACCGCTTTGATCACACCCTTGTCCGATATAACTTCCTTAACGGTGGTCTCATACACACGCGGATCGTCTCCGAACTTCCATATGGCTTCGACATGACCGTAATCGGTACGAAGTGTCTTCGGCCATTCGGGCCAGGGATTATCTTCTCGTCTGTCCACAGGGGGCTTGGGCATCATCTCTATAGCCGTCACATCAGCTGCTCCCATACGTATGACCGTACCTATACAGTCATTTCCCGTATCTCCGCCACCGACTATGACCACATGCTTTCCCTCAACCTGAGACGTGAGTTTCTTATCTATCTTGCCGGATAGCACACCGCGAGTCACATCTCCCAGGAAGTCCACGGCGTAATATACTCCCTTTACATCTTCGATACCGGATGCGGCGAGAGGTCTGGGCTTCTTTGCACCGCAGCAGAGTATCACGGCATCATATTCCTTCTTCAGTTCTTCGACCGTGACATCCCTTCCTACATCCACACCGGTCTTGAATACTATGCCTTCCTCCTCAAGTATCTTCTGTCTGCGGAGAATGACTTTTTTATCGAGCTTCATATTCGGTATGCCGTACATGAGCAGTCCTCCTATACGGTCATCTCTCTCATATACGGTCACCTCGTGTCCTCGTCTGTTAAGTTTGTATGCGACCGCCAGTCCCGAAGGTCCGCTTCCGATCACTGCCGCTTTCTTTCCGCTCCTGACCTCCGGAGGCAGTGCCGCCATGGTGCCCTTTTCATATGCTTTCTCAATGATATACAGCTCGTTGTCGTGTATGGTCACCGGATCACCGTACTGACCGTTGATACATGCCTTTTCACACAGAGCGGGACACACCCGCCCGGTGAACTCCGGGAAAGGATTGGTCTTGAGTAACCGCATGAGCGCATGTGTATCATGGCCCTTGTATATCGCATCATTCCATTCGGGGATCAGATTGTGAAGCGGACAGCCTGTTACCATGCCTTTGAGCTTCATCGCAGACTGGCAAAAGGGCACTCCGCAGTCCATGCATCTGGCCGCCTGACATATACGTTCCTTCTCGGCGGCATACTCATGAAACTCCAGGAAATTACCTGTCCTGACCTCGGGAAGGATCTCCCGGTTCTCCTGTCTCGTATACTCCATAAAACCTGTCGCTTTACCCATATCAGATCACACTCCCCGTTATCTTCTTAAATGCTTCCAATTCGGCATCTTCACGTGATATTCCCTGTTCTTCAAAACCGGCTATGGCAGTTATCATCTTCTGATAGTCCACCGGGATGATCTTCTTAAATGCAGTGACCGTCTCATCGAAGTTAGCAAGTATCTCTCCGGCAAGCTCTGATCCCGTCTCCGTCCGATAATCGGTCAGGATGTTCTTCAGTTCCTCTATATCGTATTTCTCCGTCACATCGGAGAGCGTGACCATATCCTTATTGATCCTGCGGTACAGTGTATGGTCTCTGTCGAGCACATATGCGATACCGCCGCTCATACCTGCGGCAAAGTTCTTGCCTGTAGGGCCCAGTATCACGGCGCGGCCGCCTGTCATATACTCGAGACCGTGATCTCCGCATCCCTCGGCGACGGCGATCGCTCCGGAATTGCGTACGCAGAATCTCTCACCTGCCATGCCGCAGATATATGCTTTACCGGAGGTCGCTCCGTACAGAGCCACATTACCGGCGATCACATTTTCGGATGCCTTGAAGGTACTTCCTTCAGGAGGTACGACTATGATCTTGCCGCCAGACAGTCCCTTGCCCATGCCGTCATTTACGTCACCGTACAGCCTGAGCGTGAGTCCCTTCGGTATGAATGCTCCGAATGACTGTCCTCCGCCGCCCGTGCAGTTGATCGTATAGGTATCATCCGGGAGTTCCTCACCCTTACGGTTCTTCTGCACAAACCTGACTATCTCCGATCCAAGTATGGTACCGAAGGTTCTGTCGGTCGAGTCGATCTTCACGTCTATGACATGTTTAGCCTTATGATCCTTCTTGGACTTCTCAAACCATGGGAGCAGTGTCTTCTCATCCGGTGTCTCGGAGAGTTTGAAATCATATACATCCGCCTGATCGAATCTCATTCTAACAGGCACTTCGGATTCCGGTGTCTCATGATCATGAAGGATCATGCCCAGGTATACGGATGCGGCTCTTGAATGGATCTGAGCTTCTCTCTTTCTTAAGAGTGATGTACGGCCTATCATCTCGTCGACTGTCCTGACACCGAGACCTGCCATGATCTCGCGCAGATCCTGCGCCACGAATTTCATGAAATTCATGACATATTCCGGCTTGCCGCAGAAGCGTTTGCGAAGCTCGGCATTCTGCGTTGCGATGCCGGCGGGACACGTATCCTTGGAACATACACGCATCATCATGCAGCCGAGTGAGATCAGGGGTGCTGTAGCGAATCCATATTCTTCTGCTCCGAGGCATGCAGCGATAGCTACATCACGTCCGGTCATCAGTTTACCGTCCGTTTCGATACGTACTCTGGTACGAAGTCCGTTCTCTATCAGACTCTGGTGCGTTTCCGCCACACCGAGTTCCCAGGGAAGGCCGGCGCAATGAACCGATGAATACGGTGCGGCTCCCGTGCCTCCGTCATAACCGGAAATGAGCACTACCTGTGCTCCCGCTTTAGCCACGCCGGATGCTATGGTTCCGACTCCGGCTTCGGATACGAGTTTGACGGATATGCGGGCATCACGGTTCGCGTTTTTTAAGTCGTATATGAGCTGTGCCAGATCCTCGATCGAATAGATGTCATGGTGAGGCGGAGGTGATATCAGCTGCACACCGGGAGTCGAGTGTCTGGTCGCAGCCACCCAGGGATAAACCTTTTTGCCGGGGAGATTGCCTCCCTCACCGGGCTTGGCACCCTGTGCCATCTTTATCTGGATCTCCTGTGCACTCAGCAGATATTCCTCTGTGACGCCGAATCTGCCGGATGCGACCTGCTTAACGGCACTGTTTCTTTCCGTGCCGAATCTGTCTTTTGCTTCACCGCCTTCTCCTGTATTTGACTTTCCTCCGAGGGTATTCATCGCTATGGCGATAGTCTCGTGTGCTTCCTGAGAAAGCGAACCGTATGACATCGCTCCGACCTGGAATCTCTTCACGATCTCCTCGACGGGTTCAACCTCATCTATGGATACCGGCTCACCGGCGGGCACGAATTCCAGCAGTCCGCGGAGTGTATGAGGATGCTTCTTATCATCCACGAGATCAGCGTACTGCTTATATGTCTCATAGTCTCCGTTTCTTACTGCCTGCTGGAGCAGGGTGATCACCACGGGATTATACAGATGGTCTTCTTTATCATGGCCGCTTCTTAAGTTATGGAATCCGATGCTGTCGAGAGTCGTATCCGACGGCAGGCCCATCGGATCGAAAGCATGATCATGTCTGAAGGCGATCCCTTCTTCGATCTCTCTTAAACCGATACCGCCGACGCGGCTCACCGTACCGGTGAAATAGTTGTCTATGACTTCACGGCTTAGACCGATAGCTTCGAATATCCTCGCGGACTGATACGACTGGATCGTGGATATACCCATCTTCGCCGCGATCTTCACCACACCCTTGAGAAGCGCATCATCATAGTCATCCACTGCAGTGTAATAGTCCTTATCAAGCAGACCTATCTCTATCAGTTCGCCTATGCACTCATGTGCCAGATAAGGATTGAGTGCTCTGGCACCGAAGCCCAGGATGCATGCTGCCTGATGCACATCGCGTATCTCGCCGCTCTCGAGGATCAGTGATACGGCGGTTCTCTTACGTGTATGGACCAGGTGCTGTTCTACCGCAGATACTGCCAGCAGGGACGGGATCGGTACATGATTCTCATCCACTCCGCGGTCGGACAGGATGATTATGTTCGCTCCCTTTGATACAGCGCGATCCACCATGATATACAGCTGGTCTACCGCACGTGCCAGCGAAGTGTGCTTGTAATACAGGAGTGACACCGTCTCGGACTTAAAGCCCGGTCTGTCGAGTGAACGGATCTTCATCAGATCCACACCCGTCAGTATCGGGTTATTGACTTCCAGTACAGTACAGTTATCTGCTTTCTCATTGAGCAGATCACCGTCGGATCCTATGTAGACTGTCGTGTCGGTAACGATCTTTTCTCTGAGCGAATCGATAGGGGGATTCGTAACCTGTGCGAACTGCTGCTTGAAGTACCAGAACAGTATCTGATGATGCTCGGACAGTACCGCAAGCGGGACATCATGTCCCATGGATACCGTACGCTCCACACCCTCTTTGGCCATATAGAGGATGTTGTTGTTGACTTCCTCATAACTGTATCCGAACACGCGATACAGCCTGTCTCTGTCGGCCTGTGATTCTGATGGAACCTTATGATTGGGGATGGGAAGTTTCGACAGATGTATCAGATTGGAATCCAGCCATTCACCATAAGGTCTGCGGTTTGCGTAGTATTCCTTGCACTCCTCATCGGATATGATACGTTTGCCTATCGTATCCACCAGCAGTATACGTCCGGGTGTAAGTCTGGATTTTTTCACTATCTTTTCAGGTTCGATTGGGAGCACTCCCACCTCGGAGCTTAAGATCAGTCTGTTATCATCCGTGATGTAATATCTCGAAGGACGCAGTCCGTTTCTGTCCAGAGTCGCACCGAACATATCACCGTCGGAAAAAAGCAGTGCCGCAGGTCCATCCCAGGGTTCCATCATAGTTGCATAGTAGTGATAGAAGTCCTTCTTCTCCTCACTCATGAAACGGTTATATTTCCAAGGTTCGGGGATCAGGGCCATGATTGCAAGGGGAAGCTCCATTCCGTTCATGTACATGAATTCCAGCGTGTTATCCAGCATCGCCGAATCGGAACCGCTGGCAGATATCACGGGATAGATCTTGCTCATCTCATCGGGCATGATCGGAGATACAAACGTCTCCTCACGTGCGAGCATCCTGTCGGCGTTACCTCGGATCGTATTGATCTCGCCGTTATGTGCGAGCATCCTGTAGGGATGTGCCCTGTCCCAGCTGGGATTGGTATTAGTTGAAAATCTGGAGTGAACCAGTGCGATAGCACTCTTATATTCGGTGCTCTGCAGATCGGTATAGAATCTTCTGAGCTGTCCTACGAGGAACATGCCCTTGTATACGACGGTTCTGGATGACATGGAGCAGATATACGTGTCCTCTGAGCTCTGCTCAAATTCCCTGCGGATCACATAGAGCTTACGATCGAAATCTATCCCGCGCTCCACCCCGTCGGGCCGGTCCAGAAAACACTGCATGATGCAAGGCATGGAATTAAGCGCCTTGGCTCCAAGTATGGACGGATCCGTAGGAACCTCACGCCATCCGAGGACTGATACGCCCTCCTTGCCTGCTATCACTTCCAGCATACGTATCGCAAACGTACGCTTAAGCTCATCCTGCGGCAGGAAAAACATGCCGACACCGTAATCGCGAGCATTCTTAAGGCCGATTCCGCAGTCAGCCGCCGCCTTCTTAAAGAAGTCATGAGATATCTGCAGCAGTATGCCCACTCCGTCTCCGACCTCTCCGGTAGCATCCTTACCTGCACGATGCTCAAGCTTCTCCACGATATGGAGTGCATCATCCATTACGGAATAATCTGCATGACCGTCGATGTTTACCACAGCTCCTATACCGCACGCGTCATGCTCACGATCGTAGGTTATCATAACGTCCTCCTCACACAAAAAAGACGCTCATCGAAGGGGATACTATCCCTTTCAATGAACGCCTTTGTTCATTCACATTTAACATTGTATACAGGTATACGATTTATGTCAATGCTTTTTTGTTCATATGCGATCGATCAGTACATACCTTCCGGGAGCGGATACTGAAGCGTATTGCATTTCTCGAAAGCACTCAGGAAGTCATTGACTCCTGATTTGCTCACGCCCAGAGCAGACGCGATCTGTCTGCCCGACATATGCAGGGTGTAGTGTTTGATAATGATGACTTTGTAATCAAGCATAGGTACAGTTATCCCCAAACATGAGGAGCTTTGCGAGCTGATATTCACTCATATGATCACCGGAAGCTATATAATGGTACCGTAGATTAAGACAAAAATCTGTGACATTTTAAGTGAATCTGATACAATGCTAAAAGCACAGAAAGAGAGGTTCACAAAATGTCAAAAACCAGAAGGAAGTATCCCGCTAAATTCAAGGCTAATCTC
>JAFSTN010000002.1 GCA_017450485.1 Lachnospiraceae bacterium | reverse complement strand
CTCAAAGAGCATATCCATTATTATGGAGGTGATGAAAAACTCAAAAGAAGCCCTTCTTGCCGTATGTGCTCTGGCAATCGGCTATATTATGATATCTGCACTAATAACCTTCAACGTAGAAGGGGATACATTCAATACGTTCTTTGATGCAATATATTGGGCTACAGTATCACTTACCACCGTAGGTTACGGTGACATATACCCTGTATCAACGGCAGGTCGGATAATAACGATGATATCATCGATGTTTGGTATAGCAATCGTGGCCCTTCCCGCAGGTATCATAACAGCCGGATACATGGAGGCGCTGGGCAATGAAAAGGAAAAAGAAAAACCTTAATTGATCTTGCTGTTCAGGAATGAGAGCGGGCCGTCAGCGGATGTCTGCGAACCAAGCTCCCTCACATCGGTCGTCCAATCCTGCTCCCCGGCCCTGAATTTGCCTGTGGCGCCCAGGATCATGATATCTGAAACGATATGGAAGATCACGGCGATCACGGCCGTGACCATCTCCTGCGGTCTGTCCAATACTTCCATCATGTCCCGGAAGATCATGGCCATAACTGCAATATTAAGCACATACAGGATAAGGCTGAGCACGCTGCCCAGGACCGGTATGACATTTATGATGATAGCCAGAGCATAGCTCACTATCGGCCACAGCTTCAGCACAATTATCGGTGCATCCCATCCGTAGATATTTACTTTTTCCCTCCTGCCGTAGGTAGCCTCGACTATGGCCCATATATTGGCTATGGGAATAAAAGCCATCCAGGCATTCTCGTAGCTGCGAATCTTCAGATATCTGTATCTGGCGATGGCACCGATCAGGTACAATGCAAGTACTATCAGCATTACCACAATAAAGACGCCTGCCATAGCTGCTATTAATACACTCATATCATCAAAATCCATATTCTACCTCCGATGCACTCTCATCGAGCTATATTCTTTGCTTATCCCTCTTAATAATAAGAAAATCCTGTGTCTTTCGTCAACTTATAGAAAGCCCTCCTCACATACTGCATGATCGCAATATGTGAAAGATCACCGCCCGGCCTTCGAAAACCGGTTTACCAGCATTGCAGCCTGCTCGTTCTCCATTCTGTGGGCCCTGTAAGAATAGAAAGTATCAGCGTTGCACATAGTACATACATTTGATATGGCTATGTGCTCAGACTTTATCCCGGCTGATAAAAGACTCATACGATTGGCTGATCTAAGATCCAGGTGATACTTCCCATCGGGATATCTTTTCATTATCTTGTCAGTATCGCTTCTGCCCCACTCCGCTGCGAAGACATCATACACTTCATCACCCATCTCATAGCAGTCCATACATATGCCCGGTCCCACTGCAGCATACATATCCTCTGTACGGCATCCGAATCTTTCCCCCATCAGATCTGTCGCCACTGAAGGAATCCTTGCCAGGGTCCCTCTCCACCCTGCATGCACGAGGCCTATCGCTCCTCTTACCGGATCAGCTATATATACGGGAGGGCAATCACCTCCGAATACAGTCAGCAGAGCATCCGGTATATCAGTCACCATTCCGTCGACATTCTGTCTGTATGGCGGCATATCCGCAGGCCATACCGGTCCGAGATCCTCAGGTGAGACTACCAGCACATTATCCGTATGCTTCTGATCCGTGATGCATTCATGCTCTATGTCAGATCCCAGCTGTCCGGCCAGACGGGCTCTGCTCTCGATCACGACAGGAGCAGCCTCGTCCCTGTCCTCCGTCTTCATGACCACTACTCTCAGCCCGGGTTCTCCCCTTCCGGTATCAGCATCATATGATCTATATCGTGTGGAATACAGATTGGGTATCCCCATACGGTCAAACATATCAAAGGACAGATACGGTATCCCGTCCGTATGAAGATTATAGATTTTATCCTTACTGTCAAAATGAATGTTCATGATCTTATATTATCATAAGTCAGCGGGAAGTCAGAAGTCAGCGGGGACGGTTCTCAGTGACTCATTTCCGGACCGCTATCCATGTACATCCGCGGCAGACGGCGATATGTATTTGTTGTCAAAACATTTGGTGCGTTACTTAGCGAGCAGAGCATCGAATGGCAAGTACGGAGCACACTGTCCGAAATACGGGTTTCCTCCGATGTCGCGCAATAAGCGCGACTGATTCGGGGAAACCCGTATGAGTTGTGTGGAGTACTTGCCGTCATGAGATGCCTGCGAGCTTAGTAACGTCACCCTGTTTTGCAACAAAAACTATCGCCGGCGGCCGCGGAT